>JAJPIW010000083.1 GCA_021324575.1 Intrasporangiaceae bacterium
AACACCCGCCGCGTCTTCGGCGGCAGCGACGGACGACCTCGTCGAGCAGTCATTGCTCCAAACCCCATCTCTGATCAGGGGTGTTGCACTAACCGCGTGAGCCCGCCAACTACCTTCCGCACCCGACAAGAAAACCCCGGTGAGGAGCGAACAACCCTGAGGACCCGATAATTTAGCCCCGGGCCGGGAGGCGGGAGGCGGGACGCGGGAGGCCAGAGACCTCAGCCGTATGCCGCGATCACCCGGTCGGGCTCACCCGTCAGCGGCCCGGCCAGCTCGTCGACGACCTCGTCACGTTGCGGGTCGCCCGGCCAGTCCGGGTCGGGGTCATGAGCGGGCCGGGTGGTCGCGCGATGCCAGGCGCAGTAGACCAGCCAGCCGATGCCGGCGAGGCGAATGAAGAGGAACAGGGCGTACCACTCGCCGGGCAGGCCCCGGTCGGGATGAGCCAGCCCGCCGGCATACAGCCACACCGCGATGAAGTACGCCACCTCGGTCCCGGCCCAGATGAGCTGGTCCCGCCAGCGCACTCCGGCGAGCGCGGCGAGCGGCAGCAGCCACAACGAGGCCTGGACGGGCACCGACTTGCCGGTGACCAGGGCGATCCCGACCATGACGAGGGCAACCTCCGCCCACGAGGGACGCCGCCGAGCGCCGAGGGCCAGGACGAACCCGGCGCCCAGAGCCAGGACCACTCCCACGACCGCGAACGCCGTGGCGACGCCGGGCGCAACGGGGTGCGCGAGGACGGCCTCGAGGAACTGGGCTACCTGGCGGAAGAACGGCGGTACCGAGGCCGCAGGGCCCTGGGAGGAGATGATCTGCGGGACGAACCATGGCGAGCCGAACCCGGGCGGACTGGACCACCAGGACGTGTATGCCGCGGTCAGGGTCTGGTGGTGGGCGACCCCGAAGACGAGGGCGAGGACCGCGACGACGAGTGCCGCTGCGCCCAGCAGGCCGCGGAGCCGGTCCGGCCGCCCCGAGCGCACCGCGAGGAGGACGAGCGCCACCAGCACGAGGAGGGGATAGGTACGCGCCATGACGGCTGCCCCGAGGAGAGCCCCCGCGAGCACCGGTCGACGGCGGGCCCACGCCCACATGCCCGCCGCGAGCAGCGCAACGCCGACGATGTCGGGACCGACCATGACGGTCGTGATGACGAGCGGCGAGAGCGCGACGGCCGCCGCGATGCCTGCCGTCCGGGGTCGGCTCGCCGCACTGAGCCAGGCGGTCGCCATGAGCAGGACCATCGCCAGGACGGCCCAGAGGTAGAAGTACGTGCGCTGGGTGCCGGCGACCGAGCCGGTTCCGGTCAGGCCGCCGAGCAACGCCATGACCGCGCCGGTGACGACCGGCTGGTCGACGTGTGCGCTTCCGGAGACGTATGCCGTGAAGCCGCCGGCCAGTCGTCCGGTCGTCAGCTGGACCGGCAGGTCGGAGAAGCAGGCCCGGGAGAACATCTCCTGCCCGATCCAGCCGTGCTCGATGCAGTAGGCACGTTCCATCATGGCCAGCTGCATGGGGATGGCCGCGAGCGCGACGACCGGCCAGATGGCGGCCCGCCACGAGGGGCGGCGGGCATGCCGCCCGAGCGGTCCCCCGACGGCTGCGAGGGCCCCGTCGGGGACCTGGTCGGCGGGGAGAACCGGATCCGCCGACCCCGTCGAACCCGCCCACCCGACCGAGTCGGCGGGGTGGCCCGGCTGGGCCCGCCCCTCACTGCCGGCCACCTCGGTTCCGGTCACGGCGCTCAGGTCGGTCACGGCTTCTGGGTGGGTGGACCCAGGAGGCCGCCGGGCGCGGGCGGGCTGGTCGGGAGGGGCACGATCGGCGTGGTGGGTGGCGGGGTCCGGGTGCCGGTGGTGGTCGTGGTCGTCGTCGGCGGGGCCGTCGAGGTGGTGGCCGGTGGTGCCGTGGTCGTCGCGGTCGTCGGCGGAGCGGTCGTGGTGGCGGTCGTCGTCGACGACGTGGCCGGTGGCGCGGTGTTGGTCGGGGTGTTGATGTGAGCCGCCGAGGGGAAGTCGACGACCGGCATACCCTGAAGGGCCTGGGTCATGTACGCCGTCCAGATCCACACCGGGACGGTGCCACCGGTCAGCTGGCCGACACCCGGCACGTTGTCCATCATGTTGTCCGGGTTCGCCGAGGAGCCGTCACCCTTGTAGATCCCGACCGCCGTCGCCAAGTTGGGCGTGAACCCGTCGAACCACGCGCCGTAGTTGTCGGTGGTCGTGCCCGTCTTGCCGGCGGCCGGACGGTCCAGCCGTGCCCCGGCATACGAGCCGGTCCCCCGCTGCACGACGGCCTGCATGGCCTGCAGGACGTCGGCAACGAGCGGCTTGTCGAAGACCTGCTTGGTCGTCGGCTTCGCCTTGTAGGAGTAGTCGCCCACGGCCGCGGTGACCGACTTGACGAGGTACGGCGTGGAGCGTGCCCCGCCCGCGGCCAGCGTCGCATAGGCGTTGGCCATGTCGATGACCTTGACGTTGTCGGTGCCGAAGACGTTGGCATAGACCGACTTCATCGTGGTCGTGACGCCGGCGGCTGCAGCGGCCGCCGTCGTCTTCTTGGGGGTAGCGGCGATGTTGACCTGCGCATAGACCGTGTTGACCGAGTGGGCGGTCGCGTCGATCAGGTCGATCGTGCCGAACTGCTCGTTGCCGAAGTTCTGGACCCCGCCGCGGCGGAGGAAGTCGGTCGCGGCCGAGGTGTCCTTGAACTCGTCGAAGAACTGTGGCGAGCGACCGCTGTAGGTCTGCCGGGTGCTGACGCCGTTCTGCAGGGCGGCGATGAGGGCGAAGATCTTGAACGTCGACCCGGCCTGGATCGTCGCGTCGGTCGCGTCGTTGAACTGCCGCTTCTGGAAGTCGGCGCCGCCGTACATCGAGAGGATCGCGCCGTTACCGGGCTGGATCGACACCAGCCCGACGTGGAGGTTCTTGGGATCCTTGGGCAGCTGCTTGACCGCGTCGACGGCCGCCTGCTGCTTCTTGGGGTCGATCGTCGTGACGATCTTCAGGCCGTCGCGGTCGATCTCGGCGTCGGTGAGCTGCAGCTTGCCGAGCAGCTCCTTCTTGACCTGGTCGACGATGTAGCCGTTGGTCCCACTCGTCGAGGCCTGGGCCACCGGCTTGATGGTCGTCGGGAACTTCTGGGCGTCGCGCTCGGCCTGGGTCATCCAGCCCTTGGCGACCATGCCGTCCATGACGTAGTTCCAGCGGCCCTCGGCGAGCTGGGTCTGCTCGGCTCCGAGGCGCGGGTCGTAGAAAGACGGCCCGCGGATGACACTGGCCAGCAGCGCACCCTGGGCGACGGTCAGCTTGCTCGCGTCGACGCCGAAGTACGCCCGCGAGGCGGTCTGGATGCCGTCGGCCCCCCGGCCGAAGTAGATCGTGTTGAGGTAGTTGTCGAGGATCTGGTCCTTGGACAGCTGCCGGTCCAGCTTCAGGGAGATCATGATCTCCTTCAGCTTGCGGGTGACCGTCTGGTCCTGGGTCAGGTAGAAGTTCTTGACGTACTGCTGGGTGATCGTCGACCCACCGACCGTCTCCCCACCGGTGACAGCGGCCTTGAGGGCCCGGGCGATGCCGCTCGGGGACACCCCGCGGTTGGTGTAGAAGCTGCGGTCCTCGGCGGCGAGGAACGTGTGCTGCACCGCGACCGGCACCTTGGACAGCGGGATCGACTCCCGGTTGACGTCACTGATCCGCGCGATCGGGGTCTTGCCGTCGGCGTAGTAGATCGTCGTCGTCTGCGCAAGGGCCGCCTCGTTGGCCTTCGGGATGGGCATCAGCGCATAGGCCACGGCCAGCCCGATGACGCCGAGCACCCCGACGATCACGACGGTCCACAGCAGCCGCTTGGTCCAGCGCCTGAGCCTCGAGACCGGCGCCTTGGCTCGGCGGCCGCCGGCCCGGGACGCGGATCGGGTGACGGGTTGACGCTGGCTCATGACCACTCTCGGGGGCGAGGAATGCCCCCCGGTCGGAGAGCGCGTCCAGTATGACCCGGGACCCTTGGGAAGGCCGATTTCGCCGTATGCCGTGCGCTCAGTGTCCGCTGGACCGCGCCAGGGTCGCGCGCCCCGGCACTTGCCCGCACGTGCGGGGTTGTTCAGGGGCGCCGCGCCGACACGCCGTAACAACCCCGCACGTGCGGGCGACACACGGCCGGAAGGCGGCGGCAATGTATCGGGGCGATATATCTGGGCTATAGTCCGTGCTGACAAAGGTCGCTGTTTGTCAGCACGCGGCATACGAGACCTCGCACGAGAACCACGGAAGGAGGCCACCGATGAGCCGGCGCACCGACCTGCTGGAGTTCGCGGTCCTCGGCCTCCTCCACGAGTCGCCGATGCACGGCTACGAGCTGCGCAAGCGGCTCAACGCCGCGCTCGGCGCGTTCCGGGCGCTGTCCTACGGGACCCTCTACCCCTGCCTGAAGTCGCTGACCCAGCGACAGCTCATCGCCCAGTCGACTGCCCCGACCGGCGCAGCCGTCACCGCGGCGGCCGGGAGCCGGGCCCGAATCGTCTACGAGCTGACGGCCGACGGCAAGGAGCACTTCCAGGACCTGGTCAGCCGGGCCGACGCAAGCGCTTACGACGACGACACCTTCGACGTACGGCTGGCCTTCTTCGCCCGCACCGAGGCCCAGGTCCGGCTCCGCATCCTCGAGGGGCGCCGCTCGACGCTGGAGCACCGGCTCAACAACGTCCGGGCGGCCTCGACCAAGAACCGCGAGCGGCTCGACGCCTGGACGAGCGCCCTGCAGCGCCACGGCGAGGAGCAGGCCGAGCGTGAGGTCCGCTGGCTCACCGAGCTGATCGACGCTGAGCGCCAGCTGCGCCCCGGCACCGCGGCCCACCGCGGCCCGCTCACCGACCCCGGCCACCCGGCATACGCCCCCCGCACCCCCGAAAAGTAAGTCAACCCACCCCACCAAGGAGACCAACCCATGGGTTCCATTCGCGTCGCCATCGTCGGCGTCGGCAACTGTGCGAGCTCGCTCGTGCAGGGTGTCGAGTACTACAAGGACGCCGACCCGACGGTCACCGTCCCCGGCCTCATGCACGTCACCTTCGGTGACTACCACGTCAACGACGTGACGTTCGTCGCCGCGTTCGACGTCGACGACAAGAAGGTCGGCAAGGACCTCGCCGAGGCGATCAACTCCAGCGAGAACAACACCATCAAGATCGCCGACGTCCCGACCACCGGTGTCACCGTCCAGCGCGGCCACACCCTCGACGGGCTGGGCAAGTACTACCGCCTGACGATCGACGAGTCCCCGGCCGAGCCGGTCGACGTCGTCCGGGTGCTCAAGGACGAGCGGGTCGACGTCCTCGTCTCCTACCTGCCGGTGGGCTCGGAGGAGGCCGACAAGTTCTACGCGCAGTGCGCCATCGACGCCGGCGTCGCGTTCGTCAACGCCCTGCCCGTCTTCATCGCGAGCGACCCCGAGTGGGCCGCGAAGTTCGAGGCGGCCGGCGTCCCGATCATCGGCGACGACATCAAGTCCCAGGTCGGCGCGACGATCACCCACCGGGTCATGGCCAAGCTGTTCGAGGACCGCGGCGTCGTGCTGGACCGCACCTACCAGCTCAACGTCGGCGGCAACATGGACTTCAAGAACATGCTCGAGCGCGAGCGCCTGGAGTCCAAGAAGATCTCCAAGACCCAGGCCGTCACGTCCAACCTCACGGGTTCGCTCGCGGGTGTCGGCGCCGACGACCGCAACGTCCACATCGGCCCGTCCGACTACGTCGCGTGGCTCGACGACCGCAAGTGGGCCTACGTCCGGCTCGAGGGTCGCGCGTTCGGTGACGTCCCGCTCAACCTGGAGTACAAGCTCGAGGTCTGGGACTCCCCCAACTCCGCCGGCATCATCATCGACGCCATCCGCGCGGCCAAGATCGCCAAGGACCGTGGCATCGGCGGCGCGCTGCTGTCCGCCTCCTCCTACCTGATGAAGTCCCCGCCGGAGCAGCGTCCGGACGACCTCGGCCGCGAGAAGCTCGAGGCGTTCATCGCCGGCACCGAGGCCCGCTGAGCCTTCCCTTGCGTCTGCGTCGATGAGGGCTCGAACCCTCAGATCCGCAGACGCAACGGGCGGCTCAGGCGTTGGGGTTGGCGTTGGGGGCGCCGTAGCGCAGGCCGTCGAAAACCAGGTCGACGAGGGCTAGCGAGGTCTCCTGCCCCTCCGGCGTCGTCGACGCCAGGCAGATCCCGCCGAGGGCGCGGACCAGCTCCGGCGCGGTCGCGTCGGCCCGGATGACACCGGCCTCGATGGCCGGCGACAGGACCCGCTCGGCCGACTCGCGCATCACCGTGCGCGCCCGCTCGAAGGTCTCCGGCTGGCCCTGCATCATCGAGCGGAGCAGGTTGACCATGCCCATCTTGACGGCGTAGTAGTCCACGAAGCCGCGCATCCACTCGTGCAGCGCCTCACCGGGCGGCAGCTGCGTGGGCAACACGCGCGAGCGCTCGTCGAGGGCGTCGACCTGGGTGCCGTAGACGGCGAGAACCAGGTCGCAGCGGGTGGGGAAGTGGCGGTAGAGCGTGCCGATCCCGACCCCTGCCTCGCGCGCGACGTCCTCCAGTGAGACGTCCACCCCCTGGGCAGTGAACATCCGCGTCGCGACCTCGATCAGCTTGCCTCGGTTGCGGGCTGCGTCGGCGCGCAGCGGCTTCGTCGGCGCCTGCGTCATCGCTCCATCACCTTCTTGGGTCCCTTCGGCGCGAGGTTCCAACAACCCACTTGCCAAACCGGAGGGACCCTCCGTATAGTTCTTAACCGGAGAACTTCTCCGCTTTCACGAACCAACTATACGCCTCTCCGGCCCTGGCGGCTTCACCTCCCGAGCCGGGGCCGTGCTCCTCACGAAGGAACCCATCGTGACCTCAACCGTTACCGCCACCCCGAGCGCCGCCACCAGCGGCGCAACCTCCCGCCGCACCCACCTCGTGCTGGCCGCCGTCCTTGTCACCCAGCTGATGATCGTCCTGGACGCCGCGATCGTGAACATCGCCCTCCCCGACATCCAGCGCGACCTGGCGATGACCCCCGCGGGGCTGTCCTGGGTCGTCAACGCCTACACCCTCGCCTTCGGCGGGCTGCTCCTCCTCGGAGCCCGCGCCGGCGACCTCCTCGGCCGCCGGGTGACCTTCCTCGCCGGGCTGACCCTGTTCATCGGCGCCTCGCTCGCCGGTGGCCTCGCCGACGGAGCCGGCCTGCTCCTCGCCTCGCGGGCCGCTCAGGGTGCCGGCGCAGCACTGCTCGCCCCCTCCGCCCTGGCGACCCTCATGTCGCTCTACCGCCCCGGCCGCGAGCAGGCCCGCGCCATCGGCTGGTACACCGTCGTCTCCGCCAGCGGCGCCGCCATCGGCCTGATCGCCGGCGGCCTGCTCACCTCGGTCGCGACCTGGCGCTGGGTCTTCTTCGTCAACCTGCCGATCGGCCTGGTCGTCCTCGCCATCGCCGCCCGCGTCCTGCCTGGCGGCACCCGCTCCCGTGGTCACGTCGACGTCGCCGGCGCCATCCTCGCGACCGTCGCCATGACCTCGGTCGTCTACGGGTTCATCCGCGCCGCCGAGGACGGCTGGACCGATGCCTTCACCCTCGTCGCGTTCGTCGTCGGCCTCCTGCTCGTCGCGGCGTTCATCGCCGTGGAGTCCCGGGTCAGCGCCCCGATCGTGCCTTTGCGGCTCTTCGCCGACCGCGACCGCTCCACCACCTATGTCGCGCGGCTGCTCCTCGTCGCCGGCTCGATGGGCACGTTCTTCTTCATGAGCGAGTACATGCAGCTCGTCCTCGGCTGGCAGCCGTGGCAGTCCGGACTCGCGTTCCTGCCCATCCCGCTATCGGTGTTCGCCGCGTCCCAGCTGGTGTCACGGGTCATCGCCGGCCGGGTCCCCACCCGCGTGGTCGCCACCGTCGGGCTGGTCCTCTCCGGAGCCGGCCTCGCGCTCATGGCCCGGTTCGACGCGAACACGACGTATGCCGCGATGGTGCCGGCGCTCGTGCTCTTCGGCTTGGGGAACGGGACGGCGTTCGTGCCCCTGACCGTGGGCGGCCTGGCCCGGGTCGCCCCGGCGGACACCGGCGTCGCCTCCGGCCTGGTCAACGTGACCCAGCAGCTCGGGGGTGCGGTCGGCCTGGCCGTGCTCGTGACGGTCTTCGCCAGCGCCGGTCCCGGTGCGGCCGACCGGCCCGGTGCCTCGGCCCGTGCCCTGCACGTGTTCGTCGAGGGCGCCCAGCGCGGCACGACGGTCGCGGCGGCCATGCTCTTCGGGGCAGCCGTGCTCGTCGCCGTGCTCATGCGGCACCCGGCCGCCCCGGCGACGGCTCCCGCACCGGCCCCCGTCGTCGAGTCGGGGATCGCCGAGGCCGAGCTCGTCCAGGCCTGAGCCACCCGGCATACGGCGTCCCGTCCGGGCCCGGCGAACACCGGACCCGACAAGTTGGCTCCGCACCCGAGAACGAAACTCGGGTGCGGAGCCAACTTGTTCGAGGACCCGATAATTTTGCCGGGCGGGCGGGTCAGTGGCGTGAAGCGGCTTCCTGCTGGTCGACGGCCAGCTCCAGGCTCCGCCGCAGGGTGCGCAGCGAGGTGGTCGCCTCGTCGAGCTCGCGCTGGGACCGCAGCCACCGGACCCGGAACCGCTCGGCATCCTCCCCGTCCCACACATCGAGGATCCGCCGCACGCTCACGTCGGCGTCCTCGGCGATCCGCTCCAAGTCCTCGGCGTCCTTGGCCAGCCCGTAGGAGATGTCACGGCAGACCGGCACGTTGAGCCCGTGGCTCAGCCCGCTGCCCGCCGAGCCGCCGCCCCCCGAGCCGCCGCCCGCCGAGCCGAGCGGACCGACCGGCGCCGGCTCACCGGCATACGGATGCGCCCGGAACTGGGGCGCGAAACCGACCACGAGCGGGCTCTCGCCCGCCTCCCCGCCGATCGTCGGCCCACTCATCGAGTCCATCCATCTCTCGTCCGGTCGTTCACTCACCGCTCCACCTCCCCCGATGGTTCTCGCTCGTCCATCCTGCCATCACACGCCACGGCGAAGGGCGGGCCCGATCACTCGGTCCCGCCCTGTGCCGCACCGCCTGGGATCAGGCCTGCGAGGTGCTCCGCTGCTGGTTGGCCTGGTCGTTGGCCACCTTGGACATCTGCTGGATCATGTCCGCAGCCTGCTGGATGACCTTGCTCTGCTGGCCCCACTGCTGGGCGTACTGCTGAGCGTCGGCGCCGAACCAGTTCGACTCGAGCTGCTTGACGGCCTGGTCGGCGTTGTGCTGGATGTCGGTCAGCGTCCCGTGGTCCTGGTTGAGCTGTCCGACCACCTCGACGACGACCGGGACATTCATGCCCTGTTCAACGGCCATTCTTCTACCTCCTTGTGTCCTGGGTCGTCCCGGCTCAGCCGGCCGACGTCTGCTTCTGCTGGTTGGCCTGCTGCGTGGCGCTCTGACCCATCTCCTCGAGGATCTGAGCGGACTGGGTGAGGGCGTGCTTGTGCTGGCCCTCCCACTCGCTGTGGAACTTCTTGGAGTCATCGCCGTGCCAGTTCTCGGCCAGACGCGCGACCTCACCGTCGATCTTGGTGATCAGCTGCTTGGTCTGCTCGGCCAGGTGCTGGAGCTGTCGGGCCTGGTTCTCGACGACGTCGACATTCATGCCCTCCCATCCGCCACCGCTCATGTTGCTTCCTCCCTAGGTGTGGGCCCGTCGCCGGACCGATGTGTTGTCTCTTCGCCCAGGACACCTGCTGCCCTGTTGACGACCAAACTACGTGCGATCCCGGCAAAGCGAAATGGGGAGCACTCCCCACCCCATTCCCCCGCAGATCGAACGTCCAACTCCGTTGCAGTGCAACGAAATTGAGTCTGTATGCCGCGTGCCCGCCTCATGCGGGGAACCCCACCTGGAGCAGCTCGCTACGGCCCCGCTGGACAAGGAAACCACGTCCCTCGGGCATGTCGGCCCGGTTGAAGGCGGGGAAGTTGTTCTTGAAGATCGTCTGGCTCTCGATGCCGTCCGGCTGCAGTGCCATGCCGGACCGGGAGGTCTTGAGCATGCCCGGCATACCGAAGTTGGAGGAGAAGTAGTTGGTCTCACCCTCGGCGACGACGAAGTGGTCGTTGTCGAGGCAGGCCTTGATCAGCTCGGTGATCGGCTGCTCCTGCGGTGGCCCGGCCAGGTCGTCGACCCGCTCGATGAACACCGAGATCGGGCCCGACGTGCCACCGGCCAGGACCTGCTCCTTGACCCGCGCTGCCAGGTCGACGATGGCCTCGGAGCCGGTCGCGGTCTCGGTCCACACCGGCATACGGAGCAGCTCTGAGGCCTTGCGCGGCGTGAAGAGGTACATCGGGGCCGACTGGTTCCACCGACGCACAGCGGCCGCCATCGTCGCCAGGGTCGTCGTGCGACCGGACCCCGACGGCCCGACGACCACAAAGCTGCCCTTGGGCTCGAAGCCGGTGGGCCCGAGGGTCGAGGACCCGACCCCGAGCGTCGGGCGACCGCCCACCTCGGCCGGCAGGGTGGACAGCTCGACCTTCTCCACCAGGTTGCGGATCTCGGCCGCCTCCTTCAGCCCGGACTTGCGGACCGCCTCGGCGAACCCGGCGACGGCCCGGGCCTGACCGGTGACGTCGGTCGTGCCGCCCAGCACCGCGCACTGGACCTCGCGGTCGCCGACGAGGGCCCGCCCCGGGGGTGAGGCCATCGACAGCACGTCGGCCGGCACGCCCAGGAACCCGTAGTCGTCGACGGTGGCCATCCGCAGGACGATCCGGCTCTGCACGGCCGACCCCATCGACCCCGGCAGCCCGTTGCGGGCATCGACGGAGAGGATGAAGTGGACACCCACCGGGCGGCCGTCGGCGAGCAGCCCCTGGAACATCTCGACCCACCGGTGCCGCTGACCGGTCTCGTAGGCCTGACGGAACGCGGTGAGCCCGTCGAGGAGGACGAAGATCCGCGGCTCCTCCCAGTCGCCGGCCAACCGGCGGTAGTCGGTGATCGTCGCCGCGCTGATCTTGGAGTACTTCACCGCGCGCTCGTCGATGGTCTCCCGGAGCATGCCGAAGAGGCGGGTGAGCCGCTCGTGGTCCTGGCCGTTGACGATGGACCCGACATGCGGCAGGCCCTCGAGCATGGACAGCCCACGGTTGCCGAAGTCCAGGCCGTAGACGTGACAGGGGCCGCCGCGGACGGTGAAGCCGGCGGCGATGGCGATGGTCCGCAGGAAGGTCGACTTGCCCGACCCGGAGGAACCGTAGACGGCCAGGTTGCCCTCCTTGTCGGGCCGGAACGCCATCGTCGGCTGGGCCTGCTGCTCGGGTGCGTCGGCGACGCCGAAGACGATCTCGTCGTCGCGCCGTGCGGTGGGCAGCTTGGTGAGGTCGTAGACGGTGCCGAGCTCGGGCAGCCACGGCTTGCGCGGCGCGGGCAGACCGGCCGTCGCCGCCGCCGAACGGATCTGGTGGACGATCCGCTGGATGTCGGTCGGGCCCAGGTCGCCCTTGTCGGTCTCGTCGTCGTCGTGGACGGGCAGCTCCCACATCGTCCCGGCGCCGAAGCCGAGAGTGGATACCTTGAGGTCCGGCGGGGGTGGGGTGTCGCTGGTCCAGCCACCGGCATACCCGGTCTGGAACGGCGTCAGCCGACCCGGCCCGCTCTTGGCCATCGCCCGCCCCGGGAGGCTGGGGTCGAAGAAGGCTGCGGCGGGAGTGCCGAGGACGTCGGCGGAGTCGTTCTCGTCGGCCATCCGCAGCGCCATCCGCAGGTTGGTGTTGGCGCGCAGGTTGTCGCGGATCACGCCGGCCGGGCGCTGGGTCGCCAGGATGAGGTGCAGGCCGAGGGAACGGCCACGCTGGGCCACGTTGACGACGCCGTCGACGAAGTCGGGGACCTCCTGGACCAGTGCGGCGAACTCGTCGACCACGATGATGAGCGAGGGCGGCGCCTCGACCTCACCGCGACGCTCCAGCTCGATGAGGTCCTTGGCCTTGTGCCGCGCGAGCAGGTGCTCCCGGTAGTGCAGCTCGGCGCCGAGCGAGGACAGCGCTCGCCGGACGAGGTGCTGGGACAGGTCGGTGACCAGCCCTACGGTGTGCGGCAGGTGGACGATGTCGCGGAAGGCCGAGCCACCCTTGTAGTCCACGAGCAGGAAGGTCACCCGCTGCGGGCTGTTGGCGCTCGCCATGCCGAGCAGCCAGGCCTGCAGCAGCTCGGACTTGCCGGCGCCGGTCGTCCCACCGACGAGCGCGTGCGGTCCGTCGGTGCGGATGTCGACGCTGTAGGGCCCGGTGGCGCCCTGGCCGATGATGGCCCGGAGGTTGCCGGGTTTGCGGATCGGGACCTGGGGGGCAAAGGGACCGGTGAGGATCGACCGGTTCTCCGTCCACTTCTCGATGATCGCGGCGTCGGAGGTGGCGATCTCGCGACCGGCCAAGGTCACGAAGGAGACGGCACGAGGCAGGTCGGAGTCGTCGTCGATCGGCGCACCGGAGTCGACGAGCGGGGAGAGCCGCTTGGCCATGCCCAGGGTCGTCGCGGCGTCGGTGACCTCGACCGTCACCGGCACGATGACCACGGCGTCCTCGACATAGCCGACGACCCCCTGGCCGCCCGCATCGGCGACCTCGACGAAGGTGCGGCAGGCCGCCGGCAGCATCTCGGTCCGGGGCGCCACCCAGATGACGACGACGCCCTTCTTCCAACCGCGCTCCGCGAGCTGGACGAGGCGAGCCCGGTCGACCGGGGCGTCGTTCTCGACGAGGACGACGATGGAGACCGGTGGCCGGGCCTCCTTGTCCGCCTCGCCCGAACCGAGCAGGTCCTCGAGCTCGTTGAGCAGGCCGGCGCAGGCCGGGCCGGTGCTCGCGGTCTGCCGGGTGCTGATCGGGCTGTGCGGCGAGGCAATGTGCGGGACCCACTTGAGCCAGTCCCAGTCCTTGGCGCTCGCCTGCGAGGCGAAGGCCGCGACGACGACCTCGGCCGGCGAGTGCAGGGTGACCACCTGGCTCATCAGGCCGAGGGCGACCGGCAGGGCAGCGGCACGCGGCCCGGCCACCCCGATCGCTCCCTTGACGAGCGGGGCCGCGACGACGGGGACGTCGGCGACGCCGCTCATCCCCTCCATCTGCTGGGAGACCTCCAGCCAGGCCTCGGCCTTGGACCGGCCGAGGGACGGCATCTCGATCTGGCTGCGGCTCGGCATCGTGCCCGTCCCGAGCCGCAGCTCGAGGAACCCCGGCTCGCCGGGGCGACGGGTCCACAGGAGCGGCTTGACCTCGCGCGCAGCCGCGACCGACTCGGCCACCGACGGGTGCTCGCCGCGCCGGACCTGCGCCTCGCGGACGTGCGCCTCCTTGATGTCGTCCACGAGGAAACCGAGGTCCTCGCGGAACTCCTCCATCTCCTGCTTGTAGTCGGCCTTGGTCGTCCGGCGGCTCTCGAGGGCACCACCGACGAGCATCATCGGCGACATGAAGAGGAACAGCAGGGTGTAGGCGCGTCGGGTCACCGCGAAGAGGATGAGCCCCATGAACACCGGCGCGAGGAGCGCGATGAGCGGCATCCGCTGCGGCTTCTTGCGCTCGGGCAGCTCGGGGACCGCGAACTTCTGGCCCGGGTAGATCGGCGCGATCCGCGGCGACCGGGAGAAGTTGAGCGACGCCGAGTCGGTGGCCGCCAGCGAGGCCGACCCGGAGGTGGACTGCACCTCGATGGTCGTCTCCCCCAGGGTGAACGCGTCACCGGGTTTGAGCACGGCCCGGTCGACGACCTCCTCGCCGAGGGAGATGCCGTTGGACGAGCCGAGGTCCATCACCTCGATGACGTCGCCGACGAGGATCTTGGCGTGCCGCCTCGACACCGACGGGTCGTCGAGGGTCACCTCACAGCCTCGCCCACGACCCACGTATGCCGTGCCGGGACTGAGCGGTATCTCCTTGCCGACGTCCGGGCCGGCGATGACCACGGCCGTCGCGGTCGCCTTGGCCTTGTCGGCGTAGGCCTCGCCGTGCCGGGTCACCGCGACGTGGACGCCGGAGCGCAGGCCACCCTCGGCGACGGTCGCCCGAGGGTCCAGGGCCCGGTACTGCTGGTCGACGAGGGCGAGGGTGAAGTCCTCCAGCCCCGCGTTGACCGACGAGCCCGACTTCTGGCGGGCCGGGTCGGCCCGCACGAGGTACTCGGCGAGCTGCCCGACCGTCGTCGTCGAGTCGACGGTCGCGACCAGGTCGGTGTCGACGTCTCCGCTGCTGCGGAGCGTCACCTTGAGCTTCATGCGCTCCTCGGCTTCCGCAGGCCGCGCGGCATACGAAGGTTGAGACCCTTCCCGTCGGAGCGCCGTCGGGCCGGGTCGCGGGCCAGCAGCGGGCGGGGGTCGCCGGCGGCGAGCACCCGTCGCCACAGCGGGGCCGACCCGAGGATCTGCTTGCGGACCTCGCGAGCCTGGGTCCAGAACGCCTGGACCTGCTCGTCGTCGGGCGCGCCCTCGCCGAAGACGTGGGCGTCGGCGGTCTGGGCCAGACCCCAGATCGGAGCCGGGTCCGGGAACGCGCTCGCCTGCTCCAGCCGAGTTGCGTTGCGCGGCAATCCAACTCCGACACCGCGAGCATCGCCCATGAGACCGCGCCAGATGGTGGCGATCCGATGCGGCGTGGGGCCCCGGGTGAGGGCGCGTCGGCTGCGGAGGAGCTTGAGCAGGACGACGAGCCCGAACAGGGCGGCCAGACCGAGGAGGGGCAGGAGGACGTAGAGGACGAGGAACCGGAGCCACGCCGGCCAGGACGTCGGGTCGAACGGGCTCTTCTTGACCTTCTTGAGGTTCGTGGCGTTCTGGGCCTGGTCCGGACCCTGCAGGATGCTGGGGGGGTTGACGCCCGACGGCGGCGGGACCTGGGCGCCCGTCTTCTGTTGCTGCTGCTGGGTGCGCTGCTCGTTGGGCTTCTTGTTGCGGTCGGGCAGGAAGGTCTGCGGCAGCAGCTGGTACCAGGTGCTGTCGGCCTTCTGCACCTCCACCCAGGCGTGCACATCGGCGCCCTTGACCTGGCCGTCCGCCTCGGGGATGGCACCCATGACGACCCGTGCCGGGATTCCGATCCGGTTGGCGGCGAGCGCCAGGGTGGCGGCGTACTGCTCGTCGTCGCCGGCGAGCTGCTCGGCGCCGGCGAAGTTCTGCAGCCGGCCCGCGTTGTGGCCGGCGAGGTAGTAGCGCTCCTGGCTGTTGGGGTCGCCGCCATCGGTGTAGGCCCCGTCCTGGGACATGTACTGCGCCACCGCGACGAGCTTCTGCCAGGCACCCGTGGCGCCGCCGGTCCAGGCGTCCAGCCGCGGGTCGATGAACGCGCCCGCGGAGCTGTCCAGAAGGGAGCCGCTCGCGACGTCGAGCGCCGCCGGGAGCTTGTCGGGCGCGGGAGAGGGCACGATCGCCGACAGCGTGTAGCGGTCCCCGCCAGCCACGCCCTGGGGGACGATCGCGGTGTCGGTGTCGGTGTTCAGCCACAGGTTGGCCTGCAGGTCATCGGAGGCTGGACCGGTGAACTTGACCCCGGTGACGGTGCCGGCAGTCGGCAGCCACACGCCGCGGTAGCCGCCGTCGGCGAGGGTGACCTGAGCGGTGACCGTCCGGCCGCTGCCTTCCGCGGCGACCCGGGAGCCCACCTGCTGGAACGCCTTGCCCGGGTCGGGCGTCCCGGAGGCGGCGCGGTCGCCGGCCCCCCACACCGAGCCGTCGTAGTTGTCCAGCGTCGCGAGCCGCAGCGGCGTACCGGCCGGCAGGCCCCTGACCGTCAGGAGCGTCTTGTCGAAGAGCTTGCTCGCGTTGGGCTTGGTGTACTGCCGGAACCCGGCCAGCGGACTGAGCAGCTGCGCCACGTCGAACGGCGGGCTGAGGTAGGACCGGACGACGACCCGCTGGTCGGCGTCGGGGCCACCGGGCAGCATCGGGCCGGCGAAGTAGCCGGCCAGACCGGCCACCGCGAGGAGCGCGGCCCCGATGGCCAACCGGCTCTGCTTGCCGGCGCCGTTCTGCAGTGGTGGACGGTTGCGGTGCGCCCGGGCGACCATCCACCCGATGACGAGGAGGGCCCCGACGCCGCCCTGGACCAACAGTCCGGCCGGCTGGACCGTCCCCAGGGCGATGCTCCCGGCGAGCAGGAGGAGCGGGGCGACGACGACGGCATACGGGCTGCGCCAGACCCGGGACACGGCATACGAGACCGCCGCGCCGACGAGACCGACGATGAACGGAAGGGCGAGCAGAGGGCCGGCCGCATCGACCGGCGGCAGCATGGTGAGCCACTCCTTCCAGCCGTGCACGGGCATCCGGAGCAGGTCGTGGAAGGTGCGGCCACTGGGGAAGACGCCCACGACCAGCTTGTTGCGGACGGCGAGCGGGCCGCCGAGGAGGAAGTAGGCGAGGACGAGGCCGACGAGGGTCACGACCGCCGGCAGCCGGAACGACGTCGTGAGGTGCGCGACGAGCAGGCCGACGACGAGGCCCGCGGCACCGGCCGTGATCCAGGCCCAGCCGAAGAACCCGGTGTGCATCCCGTAGAGGGCGATGGCCGTGAGCGCGGCGGCGAAGGCCGCGTCGATGAGGCTGTCGCGGCTGGGCTGCAGCCGGCCGAGCACGGACCCGGCCTTCTGCCGGGTCGACACCTCGGGCTTGATCATCCCCTCGCGCGGGCCGCGGACCGGGCTGTACGAGGAGGTACTCATGCCACGACCCCGCCCTGGACGACGCGGCGCAGGTCGGCCAGCTCACCGACGACGAGGATCGTGAGACCCCCGGCCCGGCGGACCCCTACCCGCTCGGACGGGTCGACGACGACCGCCACCTTGTTGACCTCCGGCTCGAACTGGGCGAGCGCCCGTTGGATCTCGATGAACGGTCGCTTCGGGCCGCTGATCAGCACGGCGACCGAGGTGTCCGGCGCCAGCCGCCTGGCCTCTCCGCACGCGGCGAAGATGTCGACCGGGCCGATGCTCGCCCGGGAGAGCGCATCCAGGCTGAGCGAGATGGTCATCCGGCTGGCGGCCTCGTCGTTGCAGAGGATCGTCGCCTCCTGCTCGTCGAGGATCGACCGGACGACGAGCGAGGCACCGCACTCGATGGCCAGCTCGACGGCCTCCTCGCCGCCCTTGTAGACATCGGCGGTCGTGTCGACGACGACGGACAGGTGCGAGCGCCGGGTGTCGAGGAACTGCCGGACGAGCAGGCGACCGTGCTTGGCCGAGGAGCGCCAGTGGATGTAGCGCCGGTCGTCGCCGGGCTGGTACTCGCGCAGGGCGTGGAAGGCCAGGTCGCTCATCGACAGCTCGGGCGTCACCTCGCCCTCCAGGTCGCGAAGCAGGCCGGAGCCGAGGCTCTCCAGTGAGAGCGTCCGCGGGTGCACGTACAGCTCGGTCCGGTCGGTCCAGGTGATCGTGCGCCGGACGACACCGAGCGGGTCACCCTGGACGGTCGTCGCCGGTCCGACCGGGATCACGCCCCGGCGCTCGGTCGGGACCACGAACAGCTCCTCGTATGCCGCGCCGCCGGCCAGGGCGGGCAGCGTGAACCGGGCCGCGGAGACGCCGACGGGCAGCTCGACGATGATGGGGAACATCCGGCGCTTGGCCATGTTGGTGACCTCGACCCGCCCGGCGGCCGGTTCGCCGACGGTGACCCGCAACGGGTCCAGCTGGGTCTCGATCCGGACCTTGGTCCGCCCGATGGCCAGCAGGACGCACAGCGCCACGAGGACCAGACCGCATACGGCGATCATCCGCATCTCGGTCCAGGCGTAGCGGGCACCGACGAACCAGGCGAGCAGGGCCAGGGCCGCCGTCGCCCAGCCGAGCGTCGACACCCAGCCCAGCCGGTCGAGCACGGGACGCCACCACCGCTCGGTCTGCTCACCCACGCGGGCCAGCCGGCCCTTGACCGATCCGGTGACCTCGCTGCCGGCCTGCACCAGCCCAGTGGGCACCTTGATGCCCGGGATGCTGACGCTGGGCAGGCTCGGCCCCCGCCGCGGTGCCCGGCGCTGCTGGCCGTCGACCATCGCCTGAGCGCGCTTGAGGTCAGCGCGCGTCGTCGTGTGGTCCGGATCGGGGGTGCTCATGCTCAGGCGACTCGCTCACTGGGTGGGGCGACCTCGGACAGGATCTGCCCGATGACCTGCGCGATGGTGATGTTGGCGAACTGAGCCTCTGCGGTGAGCAGGAGGCGGTGGTTGAGCACCGGCTCGGCGAGGACCTTGATGTCGTCGGGGATGACGTGCGTGCGGCCCTGGCTGATCGCCCAGGTCTTGGCGCACCGCACGAAGGCCAGGCAGCCGCGGACCGACAGGCCGAGCTTGACGCTGAGGTGGCGCCGGGTCTCCTCGGCGAGCCGGGAGACGTAGGCGAGGATCGCCGGGTCGACGTGGACCTGGTCGGCGAGCTTGGCCATGTCGGACACCACCTGCGCGGTGACCACGGCGGAGAGGGCCTTGGTCCGGTCGCGGGTTGCCGCGTCGGCGAGGACGGCGACGGTGGCCTCGTGGTCGGGGTAGCCCAGGCTGGTCTTCATGAGGAACCGGTCGAGCTGGGCCTCGGGCAGCCGGTAGGTGCCGGCCTGCTCGATGGGGTTCTGGGTCGCGATCACCATGAACGGCTCGCCGACCGAGTGGGGCACGCCGTCGACGGTGACCCGGCCCTCCTCCATGACCTCCAGGAGTGCCGACTGGGTCTTGGGCGAGGCGCGGTTGATCTCGTCGGCGAGCACGATGGTCGCGAAGATCGGGCCGGGGTGGAAGTCGAAGGTCTGCTTGTTGGGGTCGTAGATCGTCACGCCGGTGACGTCGGAGGGCAGCAGGTCGGGGGTGAACTGGATCCGGCTGTTGCTGCCCTGGACGGTGCTGGACATGGCCCGCGCGAGCTGGGTCTTGCCGGTGCCCGGGTAGTCCTCGAGGAGCAGGTGCCCCTCGGACAGCATGCAGGTGAAGGCAAGACGGATGACGTGCTGCTTGCCGAGCACCGCCTTGTCGACGTTCTGCACCATCTGCTCGAAGGCGCCGGAGAACCAGCTGGCCTGGTCCTGGGGAATGGTCATGGTCGCGTGCTCCCTCTCGGTGGTGTGTCAGTGGGCTGACGGTTGCGTGGGTTCTTGACGAGTCGTGTGCCGGACCGTGCGGTCCCTGTGCCGTTCAACGCCTGGGTCGGTATGCCGGTCACGGGCGATCCCCGTCCAGCAGGGCCAGGTCGGTCTCGGTGACCAGGCGGGTGGACATGGCGTGCTCGACGAGCCGGGCCCGGCGGTTGCTCGCGAGCTTGCCGGGACCGCCGTGCAGCCCCCGGGTGCCGGCGTCGGCGAGCTTCTGGCAGACGTTGTCCAGCTTGCGGTTGAACTTGGTGAGCGTCCAGCCGAGTCGAGCGGCCGCGTCGGCCGAGGTGGGGATCTGGCCGGCGCCCGTGCCGGCCCGTCGCAGGATCCCCTCGCACAGGGCGACGATGAGCAGCTTCTGGTCGGGGGTGAAGCTGACCCGGCCGAACGTCGTCTCGCCGCGGTCGTCGAGCTGGGTGGGGACGTCCACCTCGGTGAAGGCCGGCGCATCGACGAGGACGTCGAAGTCGTAGGTCGTCGGCCCGGCGGTGAACCACACGGTGAACTTCGACAGGGCCAGCGGCACCCTCGCGCCGGGCGAGAGGAAGGCCTGGAACAGCCCACGGGGGTCGCTCACGGTGGCCGACAGGGTGGAGCCGACGTTGGCGAGCCACCACAGCCCGCCCTCGTGGACGATCTGGAGGAAGACCCGGTGCAGGTAGGGGTTGTCGTCGATGACGACGTCGCCTTCCCGTCCGATGGTGAGCGGACGCTCCAACGGCGCGGCGAACTCCTCGCCACAGAACTCGACCGTCAGTCCCACCTGACTCCCTCCCTCACCACTGGACGCACGATGAACCCCTGACCCCCGCTAGCGCGCCCTCTCACACGCCGGATCGGAGTAGGCCGTTGTCGACCCACTGCGATTGACGAGCACCATGGCACAGACGAGCCCCCCCTTGGGGGCCTTGATGGTGACCATTTGCTTACTGCTGATGGCAACCGTGGCGTCGCCAAGCTTCGACGGGTCGGAACCGGCCTTGTAGCGGAACGTGTCACCCGAGGCGGCCCCGGTGTAGGACCACGTGAAGCTGACCTCGCCGATTCCGGACCGGGCCTTGACGACGGGGACGCCCGGCAGGCCGAGCTGGTCACCGTCGGTCGCCGCGTTCCTCGTCGACGGCGACGTCAACGCCGGGTCCGGTGAGTCGCCGCCGCCGTGGAACACGGCGATCGCACCGACGACCAGGCCGATGACGAGCAGGCCGATGATGCCGAGCAGGACGACCGGACTGATCGTCACCGAGCCGTCGCCGGAACCCCCGCCGGCCGGGTCCGTCCCGCCGGCAGTGCCGGGCCGGTCGCGCTGGACCCGGACCGTCCCCTCCTCGACGTCCGTGGCCACCCGGCCCACGGGGGCGGGCTCCTTGGGTGCCGTGTGGACCGGGGGCGAGGACGAGGCCGGGATCGTCGTGCCGCCCCCCAGCGGGGCCGGCGCGTAGGACGGCATACGGGACCCCGTTGCGGTCCCGGCCCGCTGGCCGTGGACGGCCTGGGGAGCCCGCACCCGGGTCTGGTCGGCGTCGTCGACCGCCGGGCGAACCTGGTCGGCGACCGTCGTGTGACCCTGCTCGTCAAGGACGACGATGGCCGTGCGCGCAAAGCGCTGCTCCTGCTCGATCTCCTGCAGGGCTCGGGCGAGGTTCAGGGCGGTCTCGGGCCGGGCGTTCTCGTCCTTTGCCATCGCCTGGGACAGGAGCCGCTCGAGGGAGGCGGGGACGTCGGCGCGGCCGGTGCTCGGCACCGGGGTGGAACGGATCCGGGGCATGAGCGCGTATGCCGAGTTGTCACCTCCCGGCATCTCGAACGGCGAGCGGCCGACGAGCAGCTGCCACAGGGTCGCCGACAGGGAGTAGATGTCCGAGCGGGGGCCGCCGTTGCTGTGGCCGAAGAGGACCTCCGGTGGAGCCCAGGGGACCGAGACGCCCACCTCGTCGTCGGTGTCCTCCTCCAGGGCTCGGCCCCGGCCGGCGATGCCGAAGTCGGTGAGCCCGGGGGCGCCGTACTGGCTGACCAGGACGTTGGCCGGCTTGATGTCGCGGTGGATGACCCCGGCCCGGTGCGCCGTCTCGACGGCGCTCGCGAGCTGGATGCCGGTGCGGAGCACCTCCTCGACGGTGAACCGCTCCGAGCGGGCTCGGGCGGCGAGGTTCGGCGGCGGGTAGTACTTCATCACCAGGTACGGGCGGCCGTCGCCGGAGGTGTCGGACCGGAAGACCTGGACGATGTACGGGTGGTCGGCGAGCTGGGCCATCGTGTCGGCCTCGTCGATGAACTGGCGCCGGACCGACGGGGTCATGCCCTCGGCCTTGAGCACCTTGACCGCGACCGGCATACGGGGCATCTGCTGCTCGTAGAGGTACACGTCGGCATAGCCCCCCGACCCGAGGGGCTGCACATAGACCAGGCCGGGGATGTCCGGCGGGGTGCTGGGGCTCACGCGTTCACCTCATACGTGAACGACACGGAGTCGGCAATGGTCACGACGGTCCCGGCCTCGATGCCCTGCTGGTCGCTCGGGCGAAGGCGGAGCGGCTGCTCACCGGGCAGGGCGACGGTGGTGCCATTGACCGAGCCGAGGTCGCGGACGAGGACGTACCAGCCGTCGATGAAGACCTCGACGTGGTTGCGGGAGATGTCCTTGTCCGGGCTCGGGAGCTTGACGAGGTGGGGTCGCTCGGCCGCCGGCAGGTCGGCGTTGATCTTCGGGGACCGGCCGAAGAGCACGCCCCGATCGAGGGTCACCACGTCGCCGGTGGACAGGCGCAGCACCCCGAGCGGGGGCCGCGGGGACAGGAAGGCCTGCTGCGGCGGGATGTCACGACCGCAGGTCCGGCACTTCGTGGAGTGCGGCGAGCTGGCGTGACCGGCCGGGCAGAGCACCGACAGGACGAGCGGCCCTGCTCCACCCTCGGGTTCGGCGGTGGCCAGCGTGCGCCGGTCCACCGTCATCTCGACCGCCTCGTCGGCTCCCGCGCCGGCGCCGGCCGGTGATCCGTATGCCGGTGCCGGCGGGGGCATGATCGGGGTCACCTCGAGGGGTGGACCGGTCTGGGTCGGGGGTTCAGATGGAGTCGGCAGCGGTTGCGGGATCGTCGGGACGCTCGGCGCCGGCAGGTTGCGGATGACCGGGGAAGTGGAGACCGGGGCACTGGCCGGCGAGGGTGGTGGTGGGGGTGGCGGCTGTGCCGGGACCGGCTGGT
The DNA here is from genome assembly GCA_021324575.1 of Intrasporangiaceae bacterium. Lineage (GTDB taxonomy): Bacteria > Actinomycetota > Actinomycetes > Actinomycetales > Dermatophilaceae > Nostocoides. The sequence goes on from JAJPIW010000083.1 coordinate 22,356, forward strand.
TGGGAGGCAGCGGCACGGGAGTCGCCGGGGTCACTGCGGCTGGCGGCGGAGCCGGGCGGGACGGCACGGGCGAGGTGGCCGGGGTGGGCGCGGGCGTGGCCGGTGCCGGTTGGGTTCGGCCACCGGTGGCCCAGGGGACCGAGGCGATGAGGGTGCCACCGCTCGGTGGCGGCGGGGCCGGTGGCTGTACCGGCCGCGGCGCCACCGGCTCGGCCTCCTCCACCGGGGGCGGCATGGTCAGCTCGCTCGGCTGCGGCGAGGCCGGACGACGGGCCTGGATGACCGGCGGTGCGTCGTCGTGCTCGTCCGGCTCCTCGACGCGCTCGATCTGGCTCGGGACCGCGTGGGCGGTGACCCCGAACAGGTGGTCGTAGCTCGGCAGCGCATCCTCGTCGTCCGCCGGACTGGTGGACAGCGACGGCGCGGTCGGCGGCGGGGGGGCCGTCGCCTCGGGCGCAGCAGCTGCCGCCGGAGCCGGGGGCATCGACTGCGCTGGAGGGTCGGGGACGAGGGGAACGGGAGCCGGCGGCGAAACTGGCTGCGGCGCGGCGAGCGCGGACGGCGGCTCCTCAGCGCTGGGCGGTTCGGCGGGGGCACGATCAGCGGTCGCAGGATCGGCCGGAGCGGTTTGGGGCGCGGGTTCGGCGGTCGCAGGGTCGGCCGGAACCTCAGGCACTGGCTCGGCCGGTACCTCAGGCGCCGGCTCGGCCGGCACAACCGCCGCCGGGGTACCGGACCGGCGACCGAACCGCGCCGGTGCCTTCCAGCCGCCGGTGGCGGGAGCGGCAGGCGCCGACACCGGTACGACCGGAGCGGGCTCGGGAGCGACACCGGACTCGAGTCGCACGGCGGTCACCTCATCGGCGAGGTCGACCTCCGTCCACGGGCCTCGCGCCCCGGCGCGCACCTCGTGTTCGCCCTCACCGTCGGTGACCACGACGTGGGCCGTGCCGCGGCATACGACCTGACCGGGTGCGTTCTCGGGGGTCGAGACGAGGACGAAGTCGGGCATCTGGCGGATTCCGCCGCGGCTGAGCACGTCGAGCACTTCGTCGATCCCGCCTTCGGCGGCAGCGGTCACATCCGTGAGGAGCTCCTCGTCGCCGGCGAGGAGCCCGTGCAGGGATCCCACGGCGAACGACCGCCACCCGGGCGTCTCGGTGCTGCTCACGTCGGGCACGCCTGTCACCCCTCCCCACCGGCGCCGCCACGGGGCGCCGTATCCGTGTCGTCCGCGTCGTCCGCGGTGTCCAGTGCAACGACGATAGCGGTCACGTTGTCACGCCCGCCTGCTCGGACCGCAGCGTCCACGAGCGCAGAGGCGGCGGACTGGGGGTCCTCGGCCGCCTCGACGATGTCCCGGATGCCCGCGTCGGTGAGCTCGTTGGACAGTCCGTCGGAGCAGATCACGAAGCGCTCGCCGGGGTACGGCGGGAAGACCCAGATGTCCGGCGAGGGCGCGGGGTCGGACCCGAGGGAGCGGGTGACGACGTTGCGCAGGGGGTGGCGGGCGGCCTCCTCGACGGTGATGACACCGGCGTCGATCAGCTCGCGGACCTCGGAGTGGTCGACGGTGACCTGGGTCAGCCGGCCGTCGAGATAGCGGTAGGTCCGGGAGTCGCCGACGTTGAAGACCGCCCAGTGGTCCGAGCCGCCGGCCCGGACGATCGCCAGACCGGTGGCCGTCGTCCCCATCCCGGCCTGCTCGGGGTTGCGGGCGGTCGACTGGAGGATCCGCTCGTTGGCGAGGCGGAGCTGGGCGATGATGTCCTCCGCGCGGACGCTGGGCCGGTGCGCCAGCTCGCGCATGGCGTCGATGACGATGCCGCTCGCCACCTCACCGGCGGCGTGCCCGCCCATCCCGTCGGCCACGACGAACATCGTGCCGTCGGCCAGGGCGTTGTCCTCGTTGTGCGGCCGGACCTGGCCGACGTGGGTCGCTGCCCCGGATCGCAGCACGAGCCCGGCCCCCTGGACGGTCCGGGACTCCTCGGTCATCGCTCGATCCGGACGGTCTGCAGGATGCCCTGGACCTGGTCGTAGTCGGTCTCGATCTCCGTGCCGCCGACCGATCCGGTCACCTGGACGAGGTGGACGAGGCCTTCGAGCCGGGTCCCGGCGAAGAGGTGGACCTGGACGATGTCGCCGGCCTTGGGGTCGGTCCAGGAGATGTTGACGCCGATCACCGGTACCTCACCGAGGGTGAGCGTGAACGGCTCGTCGATCTCGCCCTCGGGCTGCTGGTCGACGAATGCCTTGAGGTCGGCCATCGCCGAGGGCACGGTGAACGTGAGCGGCCGCGTGTAGTGCCGGACGACGACGTTGCTCGCCAGCCCGTCCACGAGCGGACCACGGGCGGCGAGCACGGTCCCGGCCATCGGCACGGCGGTCCAGTCGTCGGGCACTTCGACGGACACCCGGGGAGGGCCCGGGAAGGTCTGGCTCGGGGCAGAGAACTGCGTCATGCCGATGGTCCACCTTTGTCGTCCGTCGGCTCCGGGGCGAGCCGCAGAGGATTCCCGATCCTCCCGATCCTCATTCTGGCCGAACCGCTGGGGGCGCGCGAGGCGGCCCGGAGCACGTTAGCCGAGCGCAAGGTCTGCCGACATGGGGAGTACTACCCGTTTTTCTGCTTGGTATGCCGGGAGTCCGGCTCCGCGGTCGCCTCCGGCCTGCCCGCCCACCAGTCGAGCAGCCGCGCCGTCGCCTCCTCCTCGGACAACGGGCCCTCGTCGAGCCGCACCGAGAGGAGGTAGTTGTAGGCCAGCCCGATGGTCCGGCCCGGGGGGATCTGGAGGATCTGGCCGATCTGGTTGCCGTCCAGGTCCGGCCGCACTGCGTCCAGCTCCTCCTTGGCCAGCAGCTCGGCGATCCGCACCTCGAGCTCGTCGTAGGTCCGGGCCAGCCGCTGGGCCTTGCGGACGTTGCGGGTCGTGCTGTCGGCGCGGGTGAGCCGGTGCAGCCGGGGAAGCAGCGGCCCGGCGTCGGTGACGTAGCGGCGGACGGCCGAGTCGGTCCACTGGCCCTCGCCGTAGCCGTGGAAGCGCAGATGCAGCTCGACGAGCCGCGACACCGCCTTGACCGTGTCCTTGTCGAAGCGCAGCGCCCGCAGCCGCTTGGCGGTCAGCTTGGCGCCCACGACCTCGTGGTGATGGAAGCTCACGCCCCCGCCGTCCTCGAACCGTCGGGTCGCCGGCTTGCCGACGTCGTGCAGGATCGCGGCGAGCCGCAGCCACAGGTCAGGCCCCGGCACCGACTCCGGCGGACCGTCGGCAGGTCCCTCGAGGGCGATCGCCTGGTCCAGGACGATGAGGCTGTGGACGTAGACGTCCTTGTGCCGGTGGTGTTCGTCGATCTCCAGCTGGAGGGCGGGGAGCTCGGGGAGCACGTGTGCCGCGAGGCCGGAGTCGACGAGCAGGGCCAGACCGGGTCGGGGAGTCGGTGCGAGGAGCAGCTTGGTCAGCTCATCGCGGACCCGCTCGGCCGAGACGATCTGGATGCTGCCCGCCATCGCCTGCATCGCGGCATACGTCTCCTCATCCGGGACCAGGCCGAGCTGGGCGGCGAACCGGGCCGCCCGCATCATCCGCAGCGGGTCGTCGCCGAAGGAGATCTCCGGGGTGATCGGGGTCCGAAGGCGCCCGGCGGCGAGGTCGGTGAGGCCGTCGTAGGGGTCGACGAAGGTGAGGTCGGGCAGCTGCATGGCCATCGCGTTGACAGTGAAGTCGCGGCGGGCCAGGTCGTCGGGCAGGTTGTCGCCGAACGCGACGACCGGCTTGCGGGTCACCCCGTCGTAGGCGTCGGCCCGGTGCGTGGTGACCTCGACGATGGTGTCGCCCTTGCGCGCCCCGATCGTCCCGAACTCCTTGCCGATGTCCCACACGGCGTCGCCCCAGCGGGCGAGGATCGGCTGGATCTGCTCGGGCCGGGCGTCGGTCGTGAAGTCCAGGTCCGGCGAGGTCCGCCCGAGGAAGGCGTCCCGGACCGGGCCCCCGACGAGGGCGAGCGTGTGCCCGGCCGCCGTGAACCGGTCGCCGAGGTCGCGCAGCAGCGGCATGACCGGCTTCAGCCCGGCGAGCGCGCGCGCGAACAGCTCGGCGGGGATCTCGGGCGTGGACACGAGGGTCAAGGGTATGCCGCCTCCTCCCCGCACCCCTCTCTCCCTCCCGCCTCCACTTTCCCGCCCCATCCGGGAAAGTCATCTTCGCAAGGCAAGTCAACCCTTGTGAAGAAGGGTTTCCCGCCCCATCCGGGAACGTCATCTTCGCAGGGGAAACTCAGGAGTCGCCGAACGGGTGCACGAACAGGCCACTGGCCAGCTTGGGCTCGAACCAGGTCGACTTCGGGGGCATGTCCCGACCCGAGCCCGCCACCGCGACGAGGTCCTCGACCGAGGTGGGGTGCATGAGGAACGCGGCCGCCCAGGTCCCGCCGTCGACCAGCCGATCCAGCTCGGCTGCCCCGCGGATCCCGCCGACGAACCCGATTCGCGGGTCCCGTCGGACGTCGGTGATCCCCAGCAGCGGCTCCAGCACGGTCGTCTGCAGCACCGACACGTCCAGCGCTGCGACCGGGTCGTCCCCAAAGGTGCGCTCGCGGCATACCAGCCGGTACCAGCCACCGGGCAGCCGCAGCGCGATCTGGCCCGCAGCGGTCGGCCGCGGGTCACCCCCCGGCGGCACCGGCGAGATCTCGTATGCCGTGCCGAGACTGTCGAGGAACTCCTCCGGAGCGCGTCCGCCGAGGTCGGCGACGACCCGGTTGTACGGGAGGATCGTCAGCTCCTCGCCGGGGAAGACGACGACGGGGAAGACGTCGGTGCCCTCGGTGTCGCGGTGGGCGGCGGCGACCCGTGCCGCCGCGGCGGACCGGTGGTGCCCGTCGGCGACGTAGACGGTGCCGATGGCCGCGAAGGCGGACCGAAGCGTCTCGATGTCTGCCGGTTCGTCGACGACCCAGAGCTCGTGCTCCGGATGGGTCGGCACGTGTTCGTCTGTCGCAGGAGTGTTCGACATGTCGGCCACTGCTGCGACATTCGACCACCCGTCGGTGGCCGACAGATCGGCCGCACGCCTGGCCACCACTCGCCGGATGACCTCGCCGACAGGGTTCCAGGCCTGCTCGCCGGGCGCCGCCAGCAGGAACACCGGCTCGTCGTGGGCCCCGATCCCCTCGATGTGGTGGACCCGGTCGTCCTCCTTGTCCGGACGGGTCTGCTCGTGTGTCGCGATGGCGCCGGAGACGTAGTCGGCCACCGACGCCGCTGCCACGATCCCGGTTTGCTCGCCCCGCCCGATGTCGCTCCGGATCCGCAGCACGGCATACACCGGTCGGTCGTCCGCGACGAGCACCCCGCGGTCGACGAGAGCGGCCAGCGCCGCCCGACCCGCTTCGTGGGCCCTCGGCGAGTCCGCCGGAGTCCCGTCCCAGAGGTCGATCTCCGGCCGGCTGACGTGGAGGAAGGAGTCCGGGTTCCGGCCCGCGAGCGCCCGCGCCTCGGCGACGTCGACGACGTCGTACGGCGGGGCCGCCACCCGGGGCGCGGTGAGGTCGGTCGGGCGGAGCATCCGGAACGGGCGGAGGTCGGCCATGGCGCTCATCGTGCCGTATGCCGGCGGCCCGCCACCGCGAGAGCCGGCGACGCGTCTGCACCCGAGAACTTGCCTCCGCACCCGAGAAGGAAACTCGGGTGCGGAAGGCCGTACCCCGAGAACCCGATAACTTGCGCGCGGCGGGCGGGCCGGGGGCAGGCAGGGCGAGCGCGGCGGGCGCGCGGGAGGATGGCGGCGTGAGCAGGCCGCGAGAGCAGGGCACGGTGTGGGTCGTCGCGGGCGCGCCGGGCGCCGGCAAGTCGACCGTCGCCGCCCTGCTGCTCCAGCGGCTGGACCCCGCTCCGGCCCGGCTGGACAAGGACGTCCTGTTCGGGGGGCTCGTGGGCGCCCTCCTCGCCGCGCACGACAGGCCACCCGGCGAGCGCGAGGGCGCCTGGTACGACGAGCACGTCAAGCACCACGAGTACGGCGCGATGACCGCCGCGGCCCGCCAGGTCCGCACTGCAGGTACGCCGGTGCTGCTGGACGCTCCCTTCACGACCCAGATCCGCGACACCGCGCGGTGGGCGCACTGGGTCGACGCGCTCGGCGGACCGGACGTCCGGCTGGTCTGGGTTCGCTCGGACGCGGCCACCCTGCGCACCAGGCTCCTCACCCGAGGTGACCCGAAGGACGTGGGCAAGCTGGCGGCATACGACGCGTTCGTCGAGCGCATGCAGCCGGACCGCCCGCCGCCGGTCCCGCACGTGGAGATCGACAACCGCACCGCCGCACCGCCGTTGGCCGAGCAGGTTCACCCGTCACTCTGGTTACAGTGACGGTGTGACCCACGCCGCCGCCGAACCCCCGAGGTTCACGCGCCGGCTGCCGACCGTCGAGGAACGTTCGGCAGGCGGTGTGGTCGTCGACGTCGTCGACGGTCAGGCGCTGATCGCCGTCATCGCGCGGCGCAACCGCGGCGGCCGGATCGAGTGGTGCCTGCCCAAGGGGCACATCGAGGGCGAGGAGACCCTCCCCCAGACCGCTGCCCGTGAGGTGGCCGAGGAGACCGGGATCGAGGGGCGCGTCCTCGTCGAGCTCGGCACCATCGACTACTGGTTCGCGGCCGGTGAACGCAGGATCCACAAGTTCGTCCACCACTATCTTCTCGAGGCGATCGGCGGCGAGCTGACCATCGAGAACGACCCCGACCACGAGGCCATCGACGTCGCCTGGTTCCCCCTCAACGAGGCCCACCGACACCTCACCTTCCCCAATGAGCGGCGGATCGCCCGGGTCGCCTGGCAGCGCCTCGCCGGGGACGGCTGATGCCGCATCGGGCCGTGCGGCTCGCCCTGGCGACAGCGGCAGCCGGTTCTGCCCTCCTTGCGGCGATCGCCACCCCGTCGTATGCCGGCCCGCCGGCGGCCGTGACGGCGGACTCCCTGGCGGTGAGCGTCGGCTCGGTGACGCCGGCGGTGGCACTGAACGGCGCCAAGCTGACGGTCGTCGCGACTGTGCGCAACCTGGGCGATGCCCCGGTGTCCGGGGTTTCGGTCAGCGTCCGCGACGGCAGCACGCCGGTCACGACCCGGTCCGAGGTCGCGGCCTGGGCCGCCAGCCGGGTTCCGGCGACCGGTGCCGTCCTCGCCAAGGGCGCGCTCCCCGGCACCCTCGCCGCCGGTGCCACCACCTCGGTCCACCTGACCATCGCCAACGTCGCCGCGGGACGAACCCAGAAATGGGGTGCCGTGCCGGTCAGTGTCGAGGCAGTCGCCGGCGCGGCGGGTGCTGCGGGTGCTGCGGGTGCTGCGGACGGTCGGGTCCACACCTTCCTCGGCTACCAGGTGGTCAAGCAGTACCTCCCGCTCACCACCGCCGTCCTGCTCCCCCTCGTTATGGACGCAGACCCGGACCTCGCCGCCACCGGCACGGCGCGAGCCGATGCGTGGACCGCCGCCACAGCGCCCACCTCGCGGCTCGGCCGGATCGTCGCCGCAGCGGCCGGGACGAGTGCCTCGTTCGTCCTGGACCCGGCCCTCACGGCCACTCCTCACGTCCTGGTGCCGACCACGACCCAGACGACCACCACGTCACCGACCGACCCCACTCACCTCGCGACGTATGCCGCGTCGACGGCCGAGCTGCAGGCCCGCACCGACCTGGCGGCTCGGATCAGCAGCGACCCGGCCACCGCGAGCACCGGCTCACCCGCCGCGACCGACCGGCTGCTGCTGCCGATGGGCGACCCCGACATCGCGGCGCCGACCGTGCGCCAGAACGTGAGCGCCGCGGTGCGCGCGACGGCCGAGGCCGGCCCGGCCGGCAGCGGCCCGACCATCGCCTGGCCGGCGGGCGGCGCCTGGTCGACCCCGATCGAGTCGACGGTGCGCGCGGCATACGGTCCGGACCTGCGGGTCGCCATGGTCAGCAGTGCCGCGCTGCGCGGTGGTGACCGGACGGCCGAGGTGAACGAACGCTCGGCAACCGGCCTGCCGCTCGCCGTCTACGACGCGCCGCTGAGCGGGTTGCTCGGACGTGCCACCCAGGGCGCCGGCACCCTGGCCCTGCAGCAGTTCGTCGCCGACAGCGCCGCGCTCGTGGCCGAGCGGTCCGGCACCGAGCGCGAGCTCCTGCTCGTGGGGTCCCGCGGCCTCGACCCGTCCCCCGCCGACCTCAGCAGACTGCTCCAGGGCATCGGCACCGGCGTCCCCTGGGTGCGGACGGTCGGCGCCCGCTCGGTCGTCGTCGACGGCTCGGCGACCCCCGCCGAGCTGCCCCTCGCCGAGCTCGCGAGCTCCCCACCCCGGACTCCGGGCAGCTTGCTCACGACGCGGGCCACCACCGCGCTGACCAGGACCACGACCACGGTCCGGGCGATGGCAGCCGTCCGCAGCGACGGCGACACCTTCGCCGCTCCGCTGCTCCAGGCCGGTCAGCAGCTGCTCGCCGCCAGCTGGCGGACCACCCCCGGCCGGTGGCGAACCCTGGACACCTGGGTCACCCGGGCGGCGACGTCCGGTGCGTCCGGGGTGTTCGTCTCCCCGCGGCAGATCAACTTCCTCGCCGACTCCGGGCGGATCCAGATCACCGTGGTCAACGACCTGGACGTCGCCGTCCACGACATCACCCTCACCCTGCACCCGGACAACCCGCGCCTGCGGATCGAGAGCCCCACCTCGAGCGTGACGATCGGGGCCAAGTCGCGCACCACCCGGATCTTCCGGGCCACCGCGCTGGCCGCCGGACAGGTACCGATCACCGCAACCCTGACGGCCCCGGACGGCACGGTCATCCGCAAGGACGCCCCGGTCCGGATCAGCGTCACGCCGACAGGCGACTGGATGTACTGGGTTCTGGGCTCCATCGCGGGGACAATCCTCGTCGTGGGCATCTGGCGTGGAGTGCGGCGTGGGGGACCTGGTGCGCTGCCGGCCGGCGCCGACGAGGAGCCCGTCCAGTGACCCCGGCCGCGACGACCGGCGCCTCGAACGGTCGGCACCGCCCCGGACGGGCGCCAGACTCCCCGGGCGCAGGACCACGACCAGCCCGTATGCCGGATCCGCCAGTCTCCGGATCGAGCAGCTCCCTGGCCCGCTCGGGAGCCTCGATGGCCGCCGGGACGCTCGCCTCCCGCGTCCTCGGGATGGTCCGCGGCGTCCTGGTCACCGGGGTGCTCGGCACCGGGCTGTCCGGCGTGGCGTTCGGCGTCGCCAACACCCTGCCCAACAGCTTCTACCTCCTCATCGCCGGCGGGGTCCTCAACGCGGTCCTCGTCCCGCAGATCGCCAAGGCGGCCAGTCACGACGACGGCGGCGAGAACTTCGTCAACCGGCTGCTCACCCTGGCCCTGACGGTCATGGCGTCGGCAACGGTCCTCGCCACCTTGGCCGCCCCCCTGCTCGTCCGGCTCTACGCCTCGGCGAAGTTCCCCTCCAACGGGATCACCCTGTGCGTGATCTTCGCCTTCATCTGCCTGCCGCAGATCTTCTTCTACGGCCTCTACACCGTCCTCGGCCAGGTGCTCAACGCCCGCGGCCAGTTCGCGGCATACATGTGGGCACCGGCCGTGGCCAACGTCGTGGCCATCGCCGGTCTGGTCGTCTTCGTGGCGCGCGGCCTGCACGGGCGTGCCGCACCGGACCAGTGGACCCCCGAGATGTTCGTCCTCATCGCCGGGGTGGCCACGCTGGGGATCGTCGCCCAGGCGCTCGTGCTGCTCTGGCCGCTGCGCCGGATCGGCTTCCGCTATCGCCCGGTGTGGGGCTTCCGGGGGGTCGGGCTGGGTTCGGCCTCACGGGTCGCCGGCTGGACCTTCGCGGCGATCGCGGTGAGCCAACTGGGCTACATCGTCACCAGCCGGGCCGTCACGTATGCCGACGGGCAGGCGCACGCGCAAGGAGTCCAGGGCGCGGGGCAGGTCGCCTACGCCAACGCCTTCCTGCTGTTCATGCTCCCGCACTCGCTCGTCACGGTCTCGCTCGTCACCGCGCTGTTCACCCGCCTGTCGTATGCCGCACACCAGGGTCGGTCCCGCGACGTCGTCCATGACTTCGGCCAGGGCCTGCGGCTGCCGGCCGTCGTCCTCATCCCGGTGACCTTCGCCGGCGCCCTGCTGGCGCCGTGGGCCACCAACGCGATCTTCCTCGGCAACACGATCAGCGAGACCGACGCCATGGCGCACGTCATGACGGCGATGGTCATCGGCATCGTCCCCTACGGCTGGCTCTATCTCATCCAGCGCGTCTTCTACGCCTACGAGGATGCCCGCACCCCCTTCTGGCTGCAGGTGGTCGTCACGGTTCTGGCGACCGCCGCCAACCTCGCGTCCTTCACGCTGCCGCCGCAGTGGGTGGGTGTCGGCGTGGGCGTCGGCCAGACCGTGAGCAACCTGGTGGCGGCGCTGCTCGGGTTCGTCCTGCTCCGTCGCCGGCTCGGGGCCCTGCACCTGGGACCCGCCGTCCAGCAGAACCTCCGGCTCGTCGTCGCGTCGGTCGCCGGCACGGTCGTCGGCGGGGCGTTGCTGCTCCTGCTGCGCCAGGTCCTGGGCACCGGACGCATCTCGGTGATCATCACCCTGTTCGCCGTGGCGGCCGTGTTCGCCGTCGTCACCCTCGTGGTCGCGGCCCGGCTCCGGGTCCGGGAGGTGCACGAGGTGCTCGGTCCGCTCCTCGGGCGGGTCGGCAGCCGAGCGGCCTGAGCCCGGCCGGGCGCGCGCCCTCCCCCGTCCGGACCCCTCCCCCCGCCTACTATGAGCGGGCAGATCGGTCGTCGAGAGGGAAAGTCGTGCAAGGCGTGGGTCCAGGAACGGTGCTCGGTGGCCGCTACACCGTGCACCGCCGTCTCCAGCAGCGCGACGGTGCCGAGCGCTGGAGCGGTCACGACGACACCCTCCGCCGCGATGTGACCCTCCTCGTCGTACCCACCAGCCACCCCCAGGCCGAGGCCGTGCTCGACGCGGCGCGGCGTGCTGCCGGGGTCGACAACAGCCATCTCGTGCGCATCCTGGACGTGGGCCGGGCCGACGGTTCCGCCTACGTCGTAGAGGAGGACCTCGCCTCGGCCCAGACCCTGTCCACGCTCGCGGCCCGCGGTGGCTTGCCTGCCGAGGAGGTCCGACGGATCATCGGCGTGGCCTCCCGCGCCCTGGAGGGCGCCCGCCTGCGTGGCCTCCACCACGAGGCCCTCACGCCCGAGTCGATCGTCCGGACGCCGGACGGGACCGTGAAGGTTCTCGGGCTGGCGACGGCTGCCGCTCTCGTCGGCCGGGAGGGTGCCGACCCCGAGACCGCGTCGCGTCGTGACGCCGTCGCGGTGGTCGCTCTCGCGTATGCCGGTCTCACCGGCCGCTGGCCGCTCGCCTCCGATGCCGGCGGCCTCGACCCTGCTCCGCGCTTCGTCGGGGGCGTCGCGGCGCCGTCCGAGATCGCTGCCGGGGTCCCCCAGGACCTGGACACCCTGTGCCGCCAGACCCTGGTGGACGACCAGGGGCCGACCACCCCGGGCGACTTCGCCCGCCAGATCGCTCCCTGGTCCCACGAGCCGGTCGGCGACTTCGGCTCAGGTGACAACACCTCCGAGCAGGGCGGCGGGTCCGCCTCCCGGACCCAGGTGCTGCCCACGGCGCCGGCCGCTGAACCTGTCACCCCGGCCACCGCCGCCACGCCCGATGACAGCCGCGACGACACCCAGGCGCTGCCGGCCCAGGCCGGGACCGCCGCCCCGACCCCGGCCGACGACCCCGCTCCCGCGGAGGGGATCGGCGACCCCGACACCGAGGACACGGCATACGAGGACCAGCCTGACGCCTCGACCGAAGGCGGCCCCGCGCCGGCTGCCCGCAAGTTCCCGACGCACCCCGAGGTCCGGCCCGCCACCAGCGCCACGGTCGCCGCTGCCCTCGGGAGCGCAACCAGTGCGGCGGGAGACGCCGTCGCCGCCGTGTCCGGCCGCGTGGGCGACCTGGCCCGCACCGCTGTCGACCGGGCCCAGGAGCGCCGCGCCGCCAAGGCCGCCGCTGCGGAGTGGACCGAGGAGCACCGCGTCCCGTTGGCCGACACCCTCGAGGCCGGCTCGGACGTGTTCGCTGTCGGCTCCCCGCCGGCCGCCGGCGTCGGTCCGCTCATCGACCCCGATGCGGTCGAGCCGCTCAGCCACGACGAGTCCAAGCTGGCCCTGGCCCTGGTCACGGGGCTGCTGATCCTGGCCCTGGTCCTCGGCATCTACGGCGTGAGCCGGATGGGTGCGGGCGTCAACCTGGGCCTCAGCGGCGACACGACGCAGAGCTCCCTGGCCACCGCCAAGACCACGCAGAGCTCGGGGACTCCCAGCACGAGCACGACCACCTCCACTGCCACCAATGGCGCCCCAATCACGATCACCGGTGCCAAGTCCTTCGACCCCCAGGGCGACCGCCACGAGAACGACGCCGCGGTCGGTCGGGTCATCGACGGCGACCCGAAGTCGGTGTGGACGTCCGAGGGCTACAACTCGGCTGGCCTGGGCGGGATCAAGAAGGGTGTCGGGGTGATCCTCGACCTCGGCAGCGCCGTGCACCCTTCGGCCATCGAGGTCGACGAGACGACCGCGTCCGCCTACACCGTCTACCTCGCCTCGACCGACTCCCTGGACGGCGCGACCAAGGTCGGTGTCGACAAGGGCCGCACCGACGCGACCTCCCTCCCGGTGCCCGACGGGGCGACCGGGCGCTACCTCATCGTGTGGTTCACCAAGCTGGCGCCCGGCGACGGCGGCCGCTTCCGTGCCAGCCTGGCCGAGGTCAAGGTCACGGGCTGAGGGCCCGATGCTGGGGGACATCGCCGACGCCACCGACTACGAGCTCGTCCGCCGCCATGTGGCGGGCGACCCGGACGCGTTCGGGGAGCTGTTCCGTCGTCACCGGGACCGGATGTGGGCCGTCGCGCTGCGGACGACCGGCAACCCCGAGCTGGCCTCCGACTGCGTCCAGGACGCGTTCATCGCGGCCTATCGGCGCGCTGGCTCGTTCCGGGGTGAGGCGGCGTTCACGACCTGGCTGCACCGGATCGTCGTCAACGCGTGCCTGGACCGGCTGCGCCGCGACAAGCCGACCTACGAGCTGCCCGAGTTCGACCTCGCGGACCCCCACGACGCGCACTCCTCGGCCGAGGTGCGCCTCGACGTCCGCGAGGCGCTGGCCAAGCTGCCGGAGGCCCAGCGGCTGGCCCTCGTCCTCGTCGACATGCAAGGCCTGCCGGTCCAGGAGGCCGCCGTGATCCTGGGGGTGGCCGAGGGGACGGTGAAGTCCCGATGCTTCCGTGGCCGTGCGGCGATGGCCGAGCTGCTCGGCCTCCGGAAGGGGCGTGGGGGTCCTGGAAACAGGGGCGCGGAGGCCGAACCCGACGCGCCGCAGGGAACCAGCCCGAGCCACGACACGTCGTAGCCCTGGGTGGCCTGGTGCCCGTCGTCGGGCGCCGCACCCCTCGCCCAGCATCGAACACCGTGAGGATCCCCTCGTGAGCAGCATCTCCGACATCGGCGACCAGCCGATCGAGCACGACCCCACCGGGGTGCGTGCGCTGCTCGGTGCACTCCCGGACCCCGGTCCGATGCCGGCCCAGCTCATCGCCCGGATCGAGGCGGCGCTCGCGGCAGAAGCCGGTGGCGGCGACCACGTGGTGACCGTCATCCCGCTCGCCGAGGCAGATGCCACCCGCGACGACGGCATCCTGCGCGGCCAGACCCGCCAGGAGCGACGCCGGGTGGTCCTGCCCTGGCTGGCGGCGGCCGCCGTGGCCGGCATCGTCACGGTCTCCGGAACCAACCTGCTCCACGACCGCGGCTCCTCGATCGCGGCAGCGTTCCAGGGGGGCAGCTCGGCCTCGTCGGGTCAGAGCTCGGCCGCCCCCGCCCGTGCGGGCGTGATGGCCGGCTCGTCCGGGGCAGACTCCTCCGGGGCCGGGGCCGGGGCCGGGGCCGTCACGGTCATGCGCACCGGCGCCAGCTACACGACCGCCGGGCTGGCCACCCAGGCCGCGGCCCTGACGCCCGACCCGAGCAAGACGGTGCCGCCGTTGGCCGCCGAGAGCCCCGCCGTCGGCGGGATCGGCACCCCGATCGGCGCACGCGACTGTGCCGTCAAGCACGGTGTCAACCCGGGTGAGCCACTGGCAGTCGACCTGGCGTCGGTCGACGGCATGCCGGGGATGGTCGTCGTCGCCGGACAGGGAGCCGGGCGCACGGCATACGCCTTCTCGATGGCCTGTGGGGTCCTCGCCGGGCCGGTCAGCATCCCCTGACCACCTCCCCGTCCGCGTGGTGGACTGGCCCCGGAACAATCAGGGCCTAGGATCGGTTCAACCCAGACACCACCGCATCTAGCGGTCGGCGACCCTCTCGACCACAAGGGACAGTGCCAGTGAGTGACGCGAGCGTGACCGCACCCGACGTGCGGAACGTCATCATCATCGGGTCCGGACCGGCCGGCTACACCGCTGCCGTCTACGCCGCGCGGGCCAACCTGGCCCCGTTGCTCTTCGAGGGGTCGGTGACCGCGGGCGGGGCGCTGATGAACACGACCGAGGTCGAGAACTTCCCCGGCTTCGAGCACGGCATCCAGGGCCCGGACCTGATGTTCGCCATGCGGGGGCAGGCCGAGCGGTTCGGTGCCGAGATCATCACCGACGACGTCGCGACGGTCTCCCTCGACGGCCCGGTCAAGACGGTCACCGACTCCTACGGCACGACGTATGCCGCGCGCACCGTGATCCTCGCCATGGGCTCGGCCTATCGCGAGCTCGGGCTGCCGGCCGAGAAGGTCCTCTCAGGACACGGCGTGTCCTGGTGCGCCACCTGTGACGGCTTCTTCTTCAAGGACCAGGACATCGCCGTCGTCGGGGGCGGTGACTCGGCCCTGGAGGAGGCCACCTTCCTCACCAAGTTCGCCCGCTCGGTGACCCTCGTCCACCGTCGCGACCAGCTGCGTGCATCCAAGATCATGGCCGACCGCGCCTTCGCCAACGACAAGATCTCCTTCGCCTGGAACTCCGAGGTGGCCGACCTGCACGGCGAGGGCAAGCTGACCGGGGTGACCCTGCGCGACACCGTCACCGGTGAGACCCGCGAGCTGGCCGTGACCGGCCTGTTCGTGGCGATCGGCCACGACCCACGCAACGAGCTGGTCAAGGGCGTCGTCGACACCGACCCCGAGGGCTACGTGCTCGTCGAGGGCCGCAGCACCCGAACCAACCTGGACGGCGTGTTCGCGTGTGGCGACCTGGTCGACCACACCTACCGACAGGCCATCACGGCCGCCGGCTCCGGTTGCGCCGCCGCCCTGGACGCCGAGCGCTTCCTGGCCCACCAGCAGGACGCCGAGCTCGTCGTCGTCGGCTGACCGCCCCCTTCCCGACCCCAGACCCCGCCAACCCGAGAACGGAAAGATGACAGACATGACCGCTACCGCGTTCACCACCGAGACCACCGATGCCACCTTCGACGTCGACGTCCTGCAGAGCGACAAGCCGGTGCTCGTCGACTTCTGGGCCGTCTGGTGCGGCCCGTGCCGCGCCGTCGCCCCGGTCGTCGAGGAGATCGCCGCGACCTATGCCGACAAGCTGAAGGTCGTCAAGATCAACACCGACGAGAACCCCGCCGTGAGCGCGCGCTACGGCATCGTCTCGATCCCCTCGCTCTATGTCTTCCAGAACGGCGAGGTCGTCAAGCAGATCATCGGCGCCAAGCCCAAGCCGATCCTCGTCCGCGAGCTGGCAGACTTCATCGGCTGACCCACACCCTGCGCTCGGTCTGGTTTATCGGGTCACCCGATAAACCAGACCGATACAGGGTGAGAAACCATGTGGCGGTCGAGGTTGTCGGGTGAAGCGCCTCAGCCGTGGTCGCGCAGGCCCATGACGTCGAGGATCCGGTGGAGGTCCTCGACGCTGGCAAACTCGATGGTCACCTTGCCGCGCCGCTGCCCCAGGTTGATGCCGACCCGGGTCTCCAGCCGGTCCGACAGGCGCGCGGCCAGGTCGTCCATCTGCGGGTGCCGGCCGCCGGCGCGGGGACGTCGTGGCCTGACCTCGCCCTGGTCACTGCCCACGGCCACGATCTCCTCGACGCCACGGACCGACAGCCCCTCGGCGACGATCCGTTGAGCCAGCCGCTCCATCGCCGCCCGGTCCGGCAGGCCGAGGAGCGCCCGCGCGTGGCCGGCCGACAGGACACCGGCAGCCACCCGCCTCGCCACGAGCGGCGGCAGCTTGAGGAGTCGGAGCGTGTTGGACACCTGCGGGCGGCTGCGCCCGATCCGGCCCGCCAGCTCCTCCTGCGTGCAGCCGAAGTCATCGAGCAGCTGCTGGTAGGCGGCTGCCTCCTCCAGGGCGTTGAGCTGGGAGCGGTGCAGGTTCTCCAGCAGGGCGTCGCGCAGCATCGCGTCGTCCTGGGTGTCCTTGACGATGGCTGGGACCGTGTCGTTGCCGGCCGCCTGGGACGCACGCCATCGGCGTTCGCCCATGATCAGCTCGTATGCCGGCCCGCCGTCCTCGGCGTCGTCGACCGGCCGGACGACGATCGGCTGGAGAACTCCGATCTCGCGGATCGAGTGGACCAGCTCAGCCATGTCGTCCTCGTCGAAGACCGTGCGTGGCTGCTTGGGGTTGGGTCGGATGGCGTCGACCGGGAGATCGGCGAACCGGGCACCGGGGACCGGAGCGAGGTCGGTCCGGATCCCTGGCCCGGACTCCGGCGCCGCGTGGTCCAGCCGCTCGAGGTTCGGGGTACCGTCCGAAAGGTCGGTCCCGGTTCCGTCGTGCTCGGAGACGGGTGTCTCGCCCGGGAAGAACACGTCGACGGGGCGGGCCCCGCCGGCCGGGCCGGAGGGGATGAGGGCTCCGAGCCCGCGGCCGAGTGCGCGGCGCTTGTCGTTCATGCGGTTCGTCCTGTCCTGCTGGTCGGTCGATCAGGGATGGGTGTTCGCTGCCGGTCGCTCAGCCGCGCGCAACAGGTGCGCCGCGGTCGGCCAGCTCGCCGGCCGCCTCGAGGTAGGACAGGGCGCCCGTGCTCAGCGGGTCGTAGGTGATGACGGTCTGACCATGGCTCGGGGCCTCGGAGATCCGCACCGAGCGGGGGACGGTCGTCCGCAGCGTCTGGGCGCCGAAATGGGTGCGTACCTCGTCGGCGACCTGCGCCGACAGCCTGGTGCGGGCGTCGTACATCGTGAGCAGGATGGTCGACACGTGCAACCTGGGGTTGAGGTGGGTGCGGATCATCTCGATGTTCTTGAGCAGCTGGCTCAGGCCCTCCAGCGCGTAGTACTCGCACTGGATCGGGATGAACACCTCATCGGCGCCGACGAACGCGTTGACCGTCAGCAGGCCCAGGCTCGGCGGACAGTCGATCAGGACGTAGTCCGGTCGCTCCTCGTCGCCTTGTGACTCCAGGTAGGCGGTGATCGCCCGTTGCAGCCGCAGCTCACGCGCCACGAGGGAGACCAGCTCGATCTCCGCGCCCGCCAGGTCGATGGTCGCCGGTGCGCAGAACAGGTCGGTGACGTCGGGGCACGGCTGGATCACGCTGGCGAGCGGCTTGGCGTCGACGAGGACGTCGTAGATGCTCGGTACGTCCGCGTGGTGGGGCACCCCCAGCGCCGTGCTGGCGTTGCCCTGAGGGTCCAGGTCGATGACGAGTACACGAAGCCCGTTCTGGGCCAGGGCGGCTGCGAGGTTGACCGTGGTCGTGGTCTTGCCCACGCCACCCTTCTGGTTGGCCACGGTCAGCACGCGGGTCCGGCCCGGCTTGGGGTAGGAGCGGGTGGCCAGCGCATCCCGGCGGCGGTTCGTGTCGACCAGCGCACGGGCGAGGGGCGTGTCGGTCGACATGCCGTCCATGACGGACAGTGCCACTGGCGCGGGCTCCGGCGCGGGTTCGGCTTCGGGTTCCGTCGCAGGCTCTTGCTGGGGCTCCGGTTCCGGCTCGACCACCGCGTGATCCCGGGTCGCCCCATCCGGCGAACGGTCGGCCCCGGCGGCCTGATCTGCAGATGTTTCACGTGAAACATCTGGTCGGATCTCCCCAGCCCCTGGATCCAGGTCGACCGCCGGCCAACCGAGCGGGCTTGAGGGTTCGGCCCGTAGCCCGGGGAAGCCGAGCCCCCGCGCAACCACCCGGTATCCGGGAGTGGCTTCTTCGACCGTCACGGTCACATCGCTTTCGGGTGAGGCGGCAGGGCAACCGCACCATCAAACCCCACCCTGCACAGACACGCCAAACGCGAACCAGCGCCGAGGGTCTAGCTGTGGATAAACGCCGTCACGCACGCACAAAGACTGTGGATGAACCTGCGGATAACTCGTTGCGTGGTCAACGGTGCGAAGCGTTCCACGTGAAACACGGTCAGTGGTTGAGGTCCCGCGTCCACTGCACACCGCAGCCACCTGAGCCAGCTCAGCGGCGCCGTCTGGCCTTCCGGGCGGCTGACTTCGACTCTCCGACGACGAGGTCGACCGTGAGCACGGGCGTCTGTAGGACGTCGGCCCCGTGCTCACTGACCCGCGCAGACACCATGCCGAGTCGGCTCAGGGTGGCCTCGTCTTCGACCAGCTCCGTAGGAGCCGACGATCCCTTCATGGCGACCAACGTGCCACCGGCCGCCAGGAGCGGGAAGGTCCAACGGGCCAGCTTGTCCAGCCGCGCCACCGCCCGGGCAGTGGCGAACGGAGCAGCCAGCTCCCGGTGAAACTCCTCGGCTCGCCCCCGGCGCACGTCCACGTTGGTCAGGCCGAGATCGGCGATGGTGGTCTCGAGCCACGTGGTCCGGCGCAGCATCGGCTCGATGAGTGTGAGCTGTAGGTCGGGTCGCACGATCGCCAGGGCCAGACCGGGCAGGCCCGCTCCACTGCCGATGTCAAGGACCCAGGCATTCTCGGGGAACGCATCAGCGATCACCGCACAGTTCAACAGGTGTCGATCCCAGAGCCGCGGCACTTCACGGGGACCGATCAGGCCGTGGCTGACGCCCGTGTCGGCCAGGATCGCGGCGAAGGCAGCCATCTGGTCCAGGTGAGGACCAACGACAACCGCCGCCTCCGGGGGAGGCGGCGGTGTAGCTGGCCCGTCGAACTGCTCAGCGTCCATGTTTCACGTGAAACATTCGTCAGACCGGCAGGACAACGACAAAGCGGCGGGGCTCGACGCCATCGGACTCGGAGTGGAGACCGGCGGCCAGCACCTCGTCGTGGACGATCTTCCGCTCGAAAGCGCTCATCGGCTCAAGCGCCTGCTTCTCGCCGCTGCTCTTGACGGCCTCGATGGCGGTCTGTGCCTGGGCGACCAGGATGGACCGACGCTCGGCCCGGTGACCGGCGATGTCCAGGATGAGTCGGGACCGCTCACCGGTCGAGGAGTACACCGCCAGCCGGGTCAGCTCCTGCAGTGCGTCCAGGACCTTGCCGTCCGAGCCGACGAGACGGCGCGGAACCCGGCCCTCGTCGGAGTCGACGATCGAGACCGCGGCCCGGTCGCCGTCGATGTCGACATCCAGGTCGCCGTCGAGGTCGCAAATGTCAAGAAGGGTCTCCAGGAAGTCAGCGGCGATCTCCCCTTCCTTCTCGAGCAGGTCTCGGGACGGAGCCCGGCGGGACCGGCGGGACGCGGCAGTCGCGCCCTCGGCTGCGTCGCTATCCCCGTCCACAGCCGCGCCGCTCGTGTCCTCGTCGCCCTCGTTCTCGGTCTCGGAGTCCTGAGTGTCCACGTCCTCATCGACGGCCGCAGCTGTCGCCCCATCGGCGTCGGTGTCATCGTCGTCCGGGACCTCGACCTCCTCGACGGAGACCGTCTCGACGCCGGCCTCGAGCTCGCCGTCAACAGCGAGTGGCGCCTCGGCAACGACGTCAGTGGGTTCCTCGTGGGTCTGGCTCATGCTGTATCTCCTTCGGGCAGTGGCCTCAGTGGCCTGGGTGCTTCATGGGTCGTGGGGTTCTGGGCTGCTGGTGGGGCCGATCTACCGCCGCGTGTGCGGTCGTCCAGCCCGGGAACGTGCAGGTCAGGCGCCTGCCGGCTCCGGCGGAGCGGCGTCGGTGCCATCGGAGTCGACGCGCTTGCCGCCCGTCGGACCGTCCTGGCTCTGCTCGCCCGGGCGAGGGCCGGAGCCCTTGGCTCGTTTCTTGCCCTTGGGCTGCTGCCGCTGGCCACTGGTCGGCTTCTCGGGCGCACTGTCGCCGTTGTCGAGGCCGACGGCCTCGGTGGCAAGGCCCTTGACGGTGATCTCCTTGACCGACTTGCCCCGGCGTTCGTGCCGTTCGCGCATGGCCTTGTCGGCAGGGGACCCCGGGGCCGGCATCCGGCGGATCACGTAGAACTGCTGGAGCATCGACCACACGTTGGTCGTGAACCAGTAGAGCAGGACACCGATCGGGAAGTTGACGCCGGAGATCGCGAAGAACAGCGGCATCACGTAGAGCAGCACCTTCTGCTGCTTGGCGAACGGGTTGTCCAGGGCCGACGCCGGCATGTTCTTCATCATCAGCTGACGCTGCGTCGTGAACGTCGAGGCCGACATCAGCACGATGAGCAGGACGGTGAGGATCCGGGTGTTGGTGTTGGCAGCGGTCGTGAACTTGGCAGACAGCTGGGCCCCGAAGATGGCGGCAGACTCGGCCTGGCTGGCGACCACCTTGGTGATCGGGCCGATCGCGTCCTTCTTGCCGTGGGCGATGTCGGCCAAGCCGTTGAGCACGCGGAACAGCCCGAAGAAGAACGGTGACTGGAGAAGGATCGGCAGGCACGAGCTGAACGGGTTGGTGCCCGTCCGCTTGTACAGCTCCATCGTCTCGGACGTGAGCGCCTGGCGGGAGTCAGGGTCGTTCTTGCCCTTGTACTTCTTCTGGATCTTCTGCAGCTCGGGCTGGATGATCTGCATCCGTCGCGAGGCGTGGATCTGCTTGACGAACAGCGGGATCATGGCGGCCCGCATAACGAGGACCAGGCCGACGATCGACAGACCCCAGGTCCAGCCGGAAGCTTCCGGCATACCGATCGTCGTGAACAGCTGGTGCCAGCCGTACATGATCCAGGCGACGAGCCACTCAATGGGCGTCAAGATGGTCTGGATGAAGTTTCCCATGCTGTCCTGTCCTCGGGAGCGGCCTGGCCGCCTGTTCGCCCATCGCTGGGCCGGTCAAAGTTCGTATGCCGCGACCCTCAGTGCGGCGCGGCCACCGGGTGGTCATGGTGTCGCCGGTCGGTCCTGGGTGGGACATGGTCGACGCCGCCGGGGTTCCACGGGTGGCATCGGAACAACCGACGGACCGCCAGCCAGGTTCCCCTGACCGGGCCGTACCGCTCCAGGGCGGTCACGGCATACGCGGAGCACGAGGGGTAGAACCGGCAGGTGGGCGGTCGCATCGGGGACCAGATGCGCTGGTAGACCCGGATCGCTGCGATGAGCGGCCAGGCGAGGGTCCGCTCCAGGGTCACGAGGCCCGCCTAGCTGACGCCTTGGCGACCGCAGCGGGAAGGCAGACGTCGAGCGCTGCGCCCAGCTCGGACGAGTTCGCCTGTCCTGCAATGGGATTGGCTCTCACGACGAGATCGAACCCGCAAGGGACGACGTCGAGGCGAGCAGCCAGCTGCGCGCGGAGACGGCGCTTGGTGCGGTTGCGGATAACCGCGATGCCGACGGCCTTGGAGACGACAAGACCGACCCGCGGCGGTTGACCCGCCCGCGTGTCGGTCTGGTTGGCGTGCACCACGAGCAGTCGTGTCGCTGCTCGAGCCCCACCTGGACCCTTGAGCACTGCCGCGAAGTCGGCGCGTTCCCGCAACCTGTGCCGCGCGGGCAGCACGGTGCGGGCCTCAGGCGGAGAGCTCGGCGCGACCCTTGCGACGACGGGCCGCCAGGATGGCGCGGCCGGCGCGGGTACGCATGCGCAGGCGGAAGCCGTGCGTCTTGGCGCGGCGACGGTTGTTCGGCTGGAAAGTACGCTTGCTCACGTCGGTTCTTTCTCCGGGTCGTGCTCGAGGCACGGATCTGTGTGGTGCGGGTCTGTGGGCCGGCCGGGCTCGGCCGCCGTCGGAAACCCACGCCGAAACTGGCGGGCGCGGGCATGCGAGAACGGCCGATGTGTGGACAGGCCGTCCCAACGGTACGGGACCGCCCCGGATGGGGTCAAACCGGCCAGGCCGGCGCGAGCCGGCCGAGACGGCATACGGCGATTAGGACCAGAACCCACAAACTTTTCCATCCCTGCCGCGCCATCGGTAGCGCGACACGCCGAGGTTCTGGTACAAATTGCGGCTACTTATCGGTAAGCGGCGGTGGACGGGGTTGCCGGGGACCGATCACCTTGTTAGCGTCGCCTCTCAACCCCCGCCCTGGTGGGGCCCCTCCCGGGCCTCCGGTGGACCGGTGCGGTGACCCTTACCCACAATCTGTGGACAAAGGTGTGGATTGCGTCCTCTCGGGGGTGCACCCGAGCCTCGGACGGCCCGGGGTGAGTGAGGTGTTGGAGGTTCGGTGCCCGACGGCGACACAAGTTATGCCCACGTCTGGCAGACCGCTCTGGACACCCTGGACGCCGACGGCATCCCCATGCAGCAACGGGCCTTTCTCTCCCTCGCCAAGCTGATCGGCCTGATCGACGGAACCGCCCTCATCGCCGTCCCGAACGACTACACCAAGGACGTGGTCGAGACCAAGATCCGCGGGCAGCTGTCCCAGGCCCTCGCCGACCAGTACGGCCACGACATCCGGCTCGCCGTCACCGTCGACGCCTCGCTCACCGAGCCCCACCCTGCACCGCCCACCCGCGGTCTGGCGTCGGTGCGGCCACTCACCGGCGGCGACGACGCGGCATACGGCGATGACGAGGACGACTACGAGGCCCAGGACACGATCGACTCGGCGCCTGACACCACGTTCGTCGCCCAACGGCAGCAGCGCGGCCAGAAGCCGGTGCCCGAGCTCATCGAGCACACCCGGCTCAACCCCAAGTACACCTTCGACACCTTCGTCATCGGCGCGAGCAACCGGTTCGCCCACGCAGCGGCGGTCGCGGTCGCCGAGGCGCCGGCCAAGGCCTACAACCCGCTCTTCGTCTATGGCGAGTCCGGGCTGGGCAAGACCCACCTGCTGCACGCGATCGGCCACTACGCCCGCAACCTCTACCCGCATGTGCGGGTGCGCTACGTGAACTCCGAGGAGTTCACCAACGACTTCATCAACTCGATCCGCGATGACAAGGCCGCCAACTTCCAGAGCCGCTACCGCGAGGTCGACGTCCTGCTCATCGACGACATCCAGTTCCTGCAGGGCAAGGTGCAGACCCAGGAGGAGTTCTTCCACACCTTCAACACGCTGCACAACGCCAACAAGCAGGTCGTCATCACCAGCGACGTGCCTCCGAAGCTGCTGTCCGGCTTCGAGGAGCGGATGCGCTCGCGGTTCGAGTGGGGACTGCTCACCGACGTCCAGCCGCCCGACCTGGAGACCCGGATCGCCATCTTGCGCAAGAAGGCGATCCAGGAGCGGCTCTCGGTCCCCGACGACGTGCTGGAGTTCATCGCCTCCCGGATCTCGACCAACATCCGCGAGCTCGAGGGCGCCCTGATCCGGGTGACCGCGTTCGCCAGCCTCAACCGGCAGCCGGTCGACATGGGCCTGGCCGAGATCGTCCTGAAGGACCTCATCCCCAGCGACTCGGCCTCCCAGATCACCGGCGGCACGATCATGGTCCAGACGGCGGCCTACTTCGGGCTCACCGTCGAGGACCTCCAGGGCTCTTCCCGCTCCCGGGTGCTCGTCAACGCCCGCCAGATCGCGATGTACCTGTGCCGCGAGCTGACCGACCTGTCCCTTCCCAAGATCGGCCAGCAGTTCGGTGGCCGCGACCACACGACGGTCATGCACGCCGACAAGAAGATCCGCCAGCTGATGGCCGAGCGACGCGCGATCTACAACCAGGTCACCGAGCTGACCAACCGGATCAAGCAACAGTCCCGCTGAGCCCGGTTTCGGGCGCTCGTCAGTGGGTCCGGCGGCGGCGCGCGCCGACCGGGTCGGGTCGGCTCCTTGCGCGAAAACTGTTGTGCGGCATACGAACTCATCCGTATGCCGGGCGCTCCCCTCTCCCTGCCCGACGCACCCAGAAACCTAACCTCTGCTAGCAGAAGGTAGGTCGGAGGGGGTCCGCGGTCCCTGGGGTCGACGGGCTGCGGGGGACCAGGGAGACCTCCCCGGGTCTCGGGATCAGCGGACGGGGAGGATCCGGAAGACGGGGAAGCCGGGCGCGATCCTGGCGACATCGGCGTCGCTCGAGTGCTTGTCGATGCCCTCGAAGAACCGGCCGACCTCCCAGCCCCACGCCTTGAGGTAGGCGCGCAGGATCGGGGTCTTGTCGGCGTCCGGGACCTCCTCGACGGTGAACGCTTCCGCGCGGCGACCCAGGCGCAGCTCGCCGCCGCGGGCGACCCGGATGTTGCGCACCCACTGGGTGTGTCCGCGAGGAGCCACGAGGTACCGCTGCCCGTCGACGGTCAGCGGGTTGACCGGGTTGGTTCGCCACTGCCCGCTCGATCGGCCGCGGACAGCCAGGATGCGCGAGCCGTAGAGGCTGACGCCGTGGGCAGCCAGCCAGCCGACGGCCTCGTTGAAACGAACGTCCATGGACTTGGTCGGTGGGAGGTACCGCTGGTTCGGCCGACCCGGGTCGGTGGGGAGTGGCTCGGTCATGGCGTGGACCTTCTCGTGAGGGGAGAATCTGAGAACACTGTTCTTACAAGAGGAGTGTGCGACGCTCGGATGCGGGTTGTCAAGAATGATGTTCTCATTTGTGGCTGATGTTCTGTCCATGTGCGAGGATCACCGGGTGACGACGAGCACGACCGGGGTCCCCGGCATCCGCGAGCGCAACCGGGCCGCCATCGAGGCGGAGATCCTCACGGTGGGCAGAAGGCACCTCGCCGAGGTCGGGGCGGCGGCGCTCTCGCTGCGCGCAGTCGCTCGGGACCTGGGGATGGTGCCCTCGGCGCTCTACCGCTATGTCGCGGGTCGCGACGACCTGCTCACACTCCTCATCGTCGCTGCCTACGACGATCTGGCCGACGCCGTCGACGCCGCCCTCGCCAGGCAGCAGACCGAGCAGCCGGCGAGCGGACCCCGGGCCGCGTTCACGGCGATCGCCACAGCCACCCGACGGTGGGCGCTGACACACCCCCACGAGCACGCGCTGATCTTCGGCTCCCCCGTCCCCGGCTACACGGCCCCCGCCGAGCGGACGACTGGACCCGGCACGCGGGTCGACGCCCACCTCATCGCACTGTTCTCCGGTCTCGACGCCCCCCCTCTGCCCGGCGTGGACCCGGCGACGCAGGAGCTCGGTGCTGCCAGCCTCGCCGACACGCTCCAGGACCCAATGTTCCTCGGCGCGAACCTGTCGCCCACCGAGCTCCTGCGTGGCGTGACGGCCTGGACCCTGGTTCTCGGCGCCGTGAGCAGCGAGCTGTTCGAACACCACGGTCCCGACCTGGCCACGGACCGAGACGCACACTTCGCTGCGGTCGTCGACCTGGCTGCCGCCCTGGCCTTCCCCCCGGACTCCCCGGACTCCCAGTCTTGATCGCGTCGTCCACATGTTGTCCACAGGTTGTGGGGTCATCGACGCCGATCCGTAACCTGAACCACCCCCAAACTCCACCCGGCGGGCTCCTTCATCCACCGACTGTGGATGGATATGTGGAGATGTTATGTCCGTTATGACCATCACTACAGGTGGTTGTCCACAGCACCTGTGGACAACTGTGGACAACCAGGTCATACGTGGGGACGTACGTGCCTTCATCGGGGGACGGGTCGTGGACGACTTCGGTCGTCCACGACAGCGACTCCGTCGTCCGCAGCCGGCCACACCGACTGTCCACACCCCGATCCGGCTGCTGACCTGCGACGTCGTCACTTCTCCACACCGTCCACACCGCCGAAGATGACGATGAACCCTCAAAGGTCCATGGATCACCCCGATCACGACCCGACCCGGGAAACGCCCGGTAAAGAACGTCAAGCACCCCGCCCGGTCGGCTACCGCAGGAACGCGGCATACGGCTAAGGTCAGTGCCCCGGGCGTCAAGACACCAGTCCTTGCCGACGCCCGACCACGAGTCCATTGATCAGGTGCATGGGTGCCCGCGTGCCGCGGGCCACGAAGGGCGGTATGCCGTGAAGTTCAGGGTCGAACGCGACGTTCTGGCCGAGGCGGTCACCTGGGTTGCCCGTGGGCTTCCGAACCGGCCGCCGGTGCCGGTGCTCGCCGGCGTGCTCATAGAGGCCGACGGCGAGGGGACCCTCACCCTGTCGGCCTTCGACTACGAGGTCTCGGCCCGGATCACCGTCCCGGCCGACGTGGCCGAGGGCGGAACCGTCCTGGTGCTGGGCCGCCTTCTCGCCGACATCTCCCGCAACCTGCCCGCAAAGCCGATCGACGTGTCCACCGAGGGCAACAAGGTCCAGGTCACCTGTGGCTCCAGCCGGTTCAGCCTGCTGGCCATGCCGGCTGCCGAGTACCCGACGCTGCCGACCAGCCCGGCACCGAGCGGGACCATCTCCGGCGACGTCTTCACCCAAGCCGTCGCCCAGGTGTCCATCGCGGCCGACCGCGGCGACACGCTGCCGATCCTCACCGGCGTCCGGGTCGAGATCGAGGGCGAGAAGATGACCCTCCTCGCGACCGACCGGTACCGCCTGGCGATGCGCGAGCTCACCTGGAACCCCACCGAGTCCGACGCCAGCCACGTCGCACTCATCCCGGCCCGAACCCTCTCCGAGACGGCCAAGGCGCTCGGCGCGTCCGGCAAGGTCGACCTCTCCCTCGGCGGCTCCGCCGGTGGCGACGGCCTTGTCGGCTTCGAGTCCGGCTCCCGACGGACCACGAGCCGGCTGCTCGACGGCGAGTACCCCAAGGTCTCCTCGATCTTCCCCACGTCGGTGGACTCCGAGGCCGTCGTGTCGACCGCCGAGCTCGTCGAGGCGGTCAAGCGAGTCGCCCTCGTCGCCGAGCGCAACACCCCGGTCCGGTTGAAGTTCACCGACGGCCAGCTCACGATCGAGGCCGGCACGGGCGACGACGCCCAGGCCTCCGAAGCCGTCGAGTCGACCCTCACCGGGCCGGAGCTGGAGATCGCCTTCAACCCGCACTTCCTCCTCGACGGGCTCGGTGCGGTCGGCACGGCATACAGCCGCTTCTCCTTCACCCAGCCCTCACGACCGGCGGTCCTCTCCGGTCAGGCCGAGGCCGACGGAGAGGCGGACGCGTCCTATCGCTACGTCCTCATGCCGGTCCGGTTCGCTTCCTGAGGACAGGCTGTTGCCGCGTTGGTAGCGTTCACCCGGAGTTGAAGTCACACACACACGATCCGCGCGTCGACAGACGCCCGTCGCACCAAGGAGCAGACATGCAGCTGGGACTCATCGGTCTGGGCAAGATGGGCGGCAACATGCGCGAGCGGATCCGCCGCGGCGGCCACGAGGTCATCGGCTACGACCTCAACCCCAAGGTGTCCGACGTCAAGTCCCTCGCCGAGCTGGTCCAGAAGCTCGAGGCCCCGCGCGTGGTGTGGACCATGGTCGCCGCCGGCGAGATCACGAGGCAGACCATCGCCCAGCTCGCCGACCTCCTCGAGCCCGGTGACCTCGTCATCGACGGTGGCAACAGCCGCTTCACCGACGACTTCGAGAACGAGAAGCTGTTGAAGGCCAAGGGAATTGGCTACATGGACTGTGGCGTCTCCGGCGGGATCTGGGGACTCCAGAACGGCTATGGCCTGATGGTCGGCGGCACCAACGCCAACGTCAAGCGAGGCATGCCGATCTTCGACGCGCTGCGTCCCGAGGGCCCGCGCGACGAGGGCTTCGTCCACGCCGGCTCGGTCGGCGCCGGGCACTACACCAAGATGGTCCACAACGGCATCGAGTACGGCCTGATGGCGGCATACGCCGAGGGCTTCGAGCTGCTCGAGCGCAAGGACATCGTCAAGAACGTCGCCGGTGCCTTCAAGGCGTGGAGCCGTGGCACCGTCGTCCGGTCCTGGTTGCTCGACCTCATGGTCGAGGCGTTGGACAAGAACCCCACCCTCGAAGGCGTCTCGGACTACACGGTCGACTCCGGGGAAGGCAAGTGGACGGTCGAGGAGGCCATCGCCCTCGACGTCCCGATGCCGGTCATCTCGGCCTCACTCTTCGCCCGGTTCGCCTCCCGGCAGGAGACCAGCCCGACCATGCAGGCCGTGGCGGCGCTGCGCGGCGGGTTCGGCGGGCACCAGGTGATGACGATCGAGGAGGGCGACGCTCTGCGCAGGGCCAACGGGTCCAAGGCCCCGGCCGCGAAGAAGGCGGCCAAGAAGGCGCCCGCCAAGAAGGCCGCGGCCAAGAAGGCCGGCGGCTGATCTGCACGTCCGTCACCTCTCGGTCGGAAACTTCCGGTCGTATGCCGCGGCCGAGCTCCCGCTGACCCCCGGCATCACGACGCTGGTCGGGCTCAATGGCCAGGGCAAGACCAACCTGGTCGAGGCGATCGGATATTTGGCGACCCTCGGCAGCCACCGGGTGGCGACCGACCAGCCCCTCGTCAGGTTCGGGGCCGACCAGGCGATCATCCGCGGCGCCGTCGTCCGCGACGGGCGCGAGACGGTGGTCGAGATCGAGGTCAACCCCGGGCGGGCCAACCGGGCCCGACTGAACCGCTCCCCGCTGACCCGACCCCGGGACGTGTTGGGGACCCTGCGAACCGTCCTCTTCGCCCCCGAGGACCTCACCCTGGTCAAGGGCGACCCCGGCGAACGACGCCGGTTTCTCGACGACCTGCTCGTTGCCCGGCAGCCGCGGTGGGCCGGAGTGCGCTCGGACTACGACCGAATCCTCAAGCAGCGCAACGCTTTGCTGAAGTCGGCGGCCCCGGTGTTGAAACGAGGCAATCGCGGTGCGCCTCGTCGCTCGTCTGCGCTCGCCGAGGGTGAGAACCCGGACGCCGCACGCGCCGACGCCCTGCACACCCTGGACGTGTGGAACGCCCAGCTGGCGGGAGTGGGTGCCCAGCTCCTCTACGCGCGGCTGCGCCTGTTGCGTGACCTCGGACCGCACGTCGGCACGGCATACGAGCAGGTCAGCGCGGGTGTCTCCGCAGCCGAGGCGACCTACCGGTCGTCCCTGCGGCAGGCGACCGCCGAGCGGATCGCCGCTGGTGAGGTCCCGGAGATCACCGAGCTGCAGAACGAGCTGATCGCGTCCTTCGAGGAGGTCCGGCGCGAGGAGGTCGAGCGGGGGGTGACCCTGGTCGGGCCGCACCGCGACGACGTCGTCCTGCGGCTCGGTGATCTGCCGGCCAAGGGGTACGCCAGCCACGGGGAGAGCTGGAGCTTCGCCCTCGCCCTCAAGCTCGCGGCATACCGACTGCTCGCGCACGACCTGGGCGACGACCCGGTGCTGATCCTCGACGACGTGTTCGCCGAGCTGGACACCGGCCGACGCGGGCGCCTTGCGGAGCTGATCGTCGACTGCGAGCAGGTGCTCATCACGGCAGCGGTTGCCGAGGACGTGCCCAAATCCCTTGTGGGACAGACTTACTCAGTCACCCTCGGGACTGTGGAGCCAGTGGAGCCGGCCTGACTCGCTCAGCCCTCGAGCTGTGGCCAGGCATTGCGGACGCATCCGTCCAGGGCCATGCTCTGGCGCATCATGACCGGCCCTCGCGCGCCCGGGAGTGGGCAGCCGACGTGCCCCAGGCCGAGGAAGTGGCCGATCTCGTGGTTGACCATGTAGGCGCGGTAGTCGGTGAGGTCGGAGTAGGTCGGCGTCATCAGGAACCAGCGGTCGGAGTTGAGGATGACGTTCTTGCCCTGTTCACAGTTCCAGGTTCCGATCGTCCCGACAGGGGCGCACATCCGGTCCACGGTCGGGGGTGCCGCGAGATAGATGACGAACTCGGCCTGGGTCGGATCGGAGACGGTGGCGAAGCTAGCTCCGTGGTAGCCGATCCAGCCCCGTGGGTCGTTGAGGATCTTCTCGATCCGGGTGGCCACGTCGTTCGGGGCGTCCTTGACCGTCGACTCGACCTTGACGACATAGGTGTGGGTCACCGTCGTGTGCCGCGCGGCCGGGAGGGAGACCGTCGATGCGGTGAACCGGTTGGAGCCGGCCAGCCCGGAGCGTGGCATCTTGCCGTTGCCCTCAACGGGCGAGGTCGTCGTCGTGGCGGTGGTTGGGGCGGTGGTTGTGGTGGTCGTTCGGGTCGCCGTTGTTCCGCTCGAGGTCGCCTTGGCGGTCTTGACGGTCGAGGTCGTGGCTGCCGGGGTGGTGCGTGCAGCCGTGGAGGTCGCTGTCGTGGGTTGTGGACGCGGTCCGGCTTGCGCTTGTCCGCCGGGCCAGACGGCATGGACGCCGAGACCCACCAGGATCAGGCCCGCAACCGTTGCCCCGGCGGCGGCCCGCCGCCCACGCACGGTGAGTACCACCCGCTGTGCTGGCTGTGGCCCTTGGCTCCCCACGGCGCCACCTTAGGGTCGGCCTCGCGCCGGCCCGCGGAGCCGCGCCGTGCCGGTCCGTGCCGGGCCCGGCGACCATAGGCTTGCCGGTATGCCGTCCGAGCCGCCCTCCGTCGCGGGCGAGCCGACCCCGGACGACGTCCGCGACGCGGCGGCCGCCGCCCTGGCCCGGGCTCGTGCAGTGGCCCGCGGCAAGGGACTTCGACCGGGGTCGAAGCCGGCTCGGCGTCGGGCCAAGGACGTGCCGCTCGACCGTCGTCGCGACGACGCCCGGGACTTCCATGCCCTCGGGGAGGAGGTCGAGGCCTTCATTGCGGAGCGCGGCTGGGGCATCGACGTGGCGGCCGGGTCGGTCCTGGGCCGCTGGCCGCAGATCGTCGGCCCGGAGATCGCACAGCACTGCGCACCGGTGAGCTTCGAGCAGGGCCTTCTCGTCGTGCGCGCCGAGTCGACGGCGTGGGCCACCCAGCTGCGGCTGCTCGCCTCGAGCCTGCTGACCCGGCTGGCCGGCGAGGCGGGGGAGGGTGTGGTCACCGAGCTGCGGATCGTAGGCCCGAGTGCTCCCTCGTGGTCCAAGGGGCCTCGCAAGATCAGCGACGGTCGGGGCCCCCGGGACACCTACGGGTAGGGGCTGCCCGGGTTGGACCGGTCTGTCCGGTCAGGCCGGGGAGACGGGCGAGACCGCCCGCCGGACGAACTCCAGGACGCGACGTCGGACCCGTGCGGGCGGCTCTCCACGACCGACCTGCGCCGCTCCCGCGCTGACAATGCCGCCGATCAGGCCGGCAGTCCCGGCAGCATCCGCGACACCGAGCTCGGTGAGCGAGGCGACGAGCGGGTCGACGAGGCGTGCATGCAGCTCGATCACCCGGACGAGGCACTCCCGAGGCATCACGATGTCGGTGAGCGCCGCCAGGGGTTGATGGCCCGCCAGGGCCTCGTCGAACGATGCCTCGAGGTATGCCGTGAGCCGTGCCTCGGGGGTTCGGGCGCCGGTGACCGCCTGGTCCAGGGTGACCACGGCCCGACGGAACATCTCCTCGATGGCGGCACCGATGAGCGCGCCGGTCGAGCCGTAGTACTGGTAGACGCTGCTGCGCGCCAAACCGGCCCGGGCGGCGACAGCGGCCGGGGTCACGGCAACGGGACCCTCAGCGGCCAGGATGGTGACGGCGGCGTCGACGATCTCGGCACGCTTGATCGCGTGGTGCTCCGCGACGGTCGGCGCCGCGATCTTGGGCATGAGGCCATTGTCCCCACGGGCGACCTGAACGGGTCCTGAACGGTGCCGAACGGTAGTGAGGGGTCAGCGCGTGATCCGCAGGTTGGCCATGTCGGTCACTGCCCGGTAGCCGATCCGCTCGTAGATCTTGTTGCTCACCGGGTTGGCCTGGTCGGTGAACAGGCAGGGCACGTTGCCGGCCGCGAGGATCCCCGCCGTGACCTCGGCGACGGCCGCGGCGGCGTAGCCCCGACCGCGGTGGTCGGCTGGCGTGTAGACCGGGCCGACCCGGCAGACGCCGTATGCCGGTGGGTTGGCGGCCGTCAGGTGCACCCGCTCGCCGTGCTCGTCCTCCCAGAACCACAGGCAGCCGTCGTCGATCCGGGGTTGCACGGCGGCCCGGACGTCATGCACGGGTTCGGAGGGTGTGGTGCGGCCGCCCTGGGCATCGGCATCGGCGAGGAAGGCGGCCCACCAAGCGGTGGCCAGGTCGAGGTCGTCGTGGGTGCCGAGGCGCAGCCGCCCGGCCGGTCGTGGCGGCGCGACCACGGCGTCGCAGCGGAACAGCCGGGTGTGCACGGTGATGACGACGAGGCGGCCGACCTGCTCGGCGAGGATGCCAGCGACGGTGTCGCAGGCCGGCCGAGCCCCGTTGACGCCGTGGATGTAGCCGCCCCGATCGGCCATGGCGCGTCCCAGCGCAGTCGCCGCGCCGTCCGGCATACCGAGGACGTAGCAGAAGCGGCGGTACCCGTCGGCGTGCATGGCCAGCCCGGCGACCTCTCCCCGCTCGTCGCGCACGACCCCCCACCACGGGTCGTCCGGGTTGATCGGCGTGGACGGGTCGATCGGGGAGACCGCCCCGGCGGCCCGTGCGCGTTCCACCTGGGTCGCGATGACGGTGGAACCGACCGGATCGGCCGCCAGCAGCGGTCCCGCGACCTCCTCGAACGAGGCCACGTCCGGGATGAAGTCGACCCGCCACGGCCCGGTTGTCATCGCCCGCCCCATGCCATCGTCATCGCTCCACGTTAAGGCCCCTGGCCGGGCTGGCGCCCCCCGTTTCCCAGCCTCTGCTAGCAGACGTCAGGTCACTCAGCAGAGGTTGCAACCTGTGCTGAGTGACCCAACCTCTGCTAGCAGAAGCTGGGAAGCGCGGTCGTCGAGGACGGCTCACCGGGGCGTTCTGGGGCCGGGGCGCGTGTGGGGAGTCCAAACCGAGCCCCATTCGGGCCCAAATCGGCCTTCAAGGGCCTCCTGAGGCGAGGTTTGTCGGTACTGACCGCTAAACTGGGGAGCCAGACAGCGGCCTCTTCCGCGCATGCGCTCGTATGCCGGGCAGGGGCACCTGACCAAGGTCCCGCCGAGCTCCGGACGTCCAGCGTCCAGACCTCGCGTGCCCGCGACCAGGACGCCCGGTCTGCTGCAGTTCACCGTAGTAGCCGCACCGAAGGAGCACCGTGGCCTCGAGCATGCCCAACCCCCAGGACCAGCCCGACGAGATCGAGCCGGTCGTCGCCGAGATCGTGACGCCGCTCGAGGTCGCCCCGGCAGCGGTGGACGACTCACCGGCATACGACGCTGCGGCGATCACCGTCCTGGAGGGCCTGGAGGCCGTTCGCAAGCGCCCCGGCATGTACATCGGGTCGACCGGTGAGCGCGGCCTGCACCACCTCGTCTACGAGATCGTCGACAACTCCGTCGACGAGGCGCTCGCCGGGCACGCCGACAACATCGACGTCACCCTGCGCGCCGACGGCAGCGTCCGGGTCAAGGACAACGGTCGCGGCATCCCTACCGACATCCACCCGATCGAGGGCGTGAGCGCGGTCGAGCTGGTCCTCACCCAGCTGCACGCCGGCGGCAAGTTCGGTGGTGGCGGCTACAAGGTGTCCGGTGGGCTGCACGGCGTCGGCTCTTCGGTCGTCAACGCGCTGTCGGTCCGCCTCGAGGTGACCGTCCGGCAGAAGGGCAACGCCTTCCGGATGGCCTTCGAGAACGGCGTCGCGGTCAGCCCGCTGGAGAAGATGGAGGCCACCGAAGAGACCGGAACCACCATCACCTTCTGGGCCAACGACCAGATCTTCGAGACGACCAACTACGACTTCGAGACGCTGCGGGCGCGGTTCCAGCAGATGGCGTTCCTCAACAAGGGGCTGACCATCACCCTCGTCGACGAGCGGGTCGCCCCGACCACCGACGCGGCGGACGAGCACGACGTCGACCTGGATGCGATCGACGACGACATCGCCGACGTCGAGGACTCCGAGGACGTCACGGCGACCGGGGGCAAGAAGACGACCAAGGCCAAGAAGGTCTCGTATCGCTACGACGGCGGGCTCGTCGACTACGTCAACTACCTGGTGAAGAGCCGGAAGTCCGAGCCGGTCAACCCCGACGTCATCTCGATCGAGGTCGAGGACGAGGCCAAGTCGCTCGCCCTTGAGCTGGCGATGCAGTGGACGACCTCCTACAGCGAGTCGGTCCACACCTACGCCAACACGATCAACACCCACGAGGGCGGCACCCACGAGGAGGGCTTCCGGGCGGCACTGACCAAGCTGGTCAACGACTTCGCCCGCAAGCAGAACCTGCTCAAGGACAAGGACGAGAACCTCACCGGCGACGACGTGCGCGAGGGCCTCACCGCCGTCATCTCGGTCAAGCTCGGCGAGCCGCAGTTCGAGGGCCAGACCAAGACCAAGCTCGGCAACTCCGAGGTCAAGGGGTTCGTCCAGCGGGCGATGACCGACTCGTTCGGGCACTGGCTCGAGGCGCACCCGGGCGAGGGCAAGGACATCGTCCGCAAGGCCATCCAGGCCTCCGCTGCCCGGATGGCCGCCCGCAAGGCCCGCGAGGCGACCCGCCGCAAGGGCCTGCTGGAGTCCGGCGGCCTGCCGGGCAAGCTGCGCGACTGCCAGACCAAGGACCCGTCCCGCTCGGAGGTCTTCATCGTCGAGGGCGACTCGGCCGGTGGCTCCGCCGTCCGTGGCCGCAACCCCGAGACCCAGGCGATCCTGCCGATCCGCGGCAAGATCCTCAACGTCGAGCGGGCCCGTTTGGACAAGGCGCTGGCCAACAACGAGGTCCAGGCGCTCATCTCGGCGTTCGGCACCGGCATCGGCGAGGACTTCGACATCGCCCGGGCCAGGTACCACAAGATCGTCCTGATGGCCGACGCCGACGTCGACGGCATGCACATCCGGACCCTCCTGCTGACCCTGCTGTTCCGGTTCATGAAGCCGCTCATCGAGATCGGCTACGTCTACCTCGCCCAGCCGCCGCTCTACCGGATCAAGTGGTCCAACGCCCCGCACGAGTTCGCGTTCAGCGACCGGGAGCGCGACGGGCTGATCGCCGAGGGCCAGGCCAAGGGTCGCCGGCTGCCCAAGGAGAACGGCATCCAGCGCTACAAGGGCCTGGGTGAGATGGACTACCAGGAGCTGTGGGAGACCACGATGGACCCCGACCACCGGGTGCTCCTCCAGGTCACCCTCGACGACGCGGCGGCGGCCGACCAGCTCTTCGCCGTCCTGATGGGGGAGGACGTCGAGTCCCGTCGCTCGTTCATCCAGCGCAACGCCCGCGACGTGCGGTTCCTGGACATCTAACAACCTCGGTCCGTATGCCGGCCTCTTACGTTCCACGTGAAACGTCGGCACCCGGCATACGGACTGTGCCGACTGAACTACCGACCAAAACATCTGTAGGACAAGGGAATTCATGAGCGAGCAGCCGCCCCGCATCGGTGACGCCGTCGAGCCGATCGACCTCAACACCGAGATGAGCCGCAGCTACATCGAGTACGCGATGAGCGTCATCGTCAGCCGTGCGCTGCCCGACGTCCGCGACGGGCTGAAGCCGGTGCACCGACGGATCGTCTACGCCATGTACGACGGCGGCTACCGGCCCGACCGCGGGTTCAACAAGTGCAGCCGGGTCGTCGGCGACGTGATGGGCCAGTACCACCCGCACGGTGACTCGGCGATCTACGACGCCCTCGTCCGGCTCGTCCAGGACTGGTCGATGCGCTATCCGCTGGTCCAGGGGCAGGGCAACTTCGGCTCCCCTGGTGACGACCCGGCGGCCGCGCCCCGGTACACCGAGTGCCGGATGGCTCCGCTCGCCATGGAGATGGTGCGCGACATCCACGAGAACTCGGTCGACTTCGTCCCGAACTACGACGGCAAGACGATGCAGCCCGACGTGCTGCCTGCCCGCTTCCCCAACCTGCTCGTCAACGGCTCGTCCGGCATCGCGGTCGGCATGGCCACCCAGATCCCGCCGCACAACCTGCGCGAGGTCTCCGACGCCGCCCAGTGGATGCTCGCCAACCCCGAGGCCGGGCGCGAGGAGGCGCTCGCGGCCGTGATGGAGCGGATCAAGGGTCCCGACTTCCCCACCGCCGCCCTCATCATGGGCCGCAAGGGCATCGAGGACGCCTACCGCACCGGCCGCGGCTCGATCATCATGCGGGCCGTCGTGGAGATGGAGGAGATCCAAGGGCGGTCCTGCCTGGTCGTCTCCGAGCTGCCGTACCAGGTCAACCCGGACACCTTGGCCCAGAAGATCGCCGAGCTGGTCAAGGACGGCCGGCTTGCCGGCATCGCCGACATCCGGGACGAGACCTCCGGGCGCACCGGCCAGCGCCTCGTCATCGTGCTGAAGCGCGACGCGATCGCCAAGGTGGTCCTCAACAACCTCTACAAGCACACCCAGCTGCAGACCACGTTCGGGGCCAACATGCTCGCCCTCGTCGACGGGGTGCCGCGGACGCTGCCGGTCGACGCGTTCATCCGGCACTGGGTCGACCACCAGATCGAGGTCATCCAGCGGCGCACGGCATACCGGCTGAAGAAGGCCGAAGCCGACATCCACATCCTGCGCGGCTACCTCAAGGCCCTCGACCAGCTCGACGAGGTGATCGCCCTCATCCGGCGCTCGGCGACCGTCGAGGAGGCCCGCGACGGACTCATCGCCCTGCTCGAGATCGACGAGCTGCAGGCGCGCGCGATCCTCGACATGCAGCTGCGCCGGCTGGCCGCTCTGGAGCGGCAGAAGATCATCGACGACCACGACGAGCTCGCGTCCCAGATCGCCGACTACCAGGACATCCTGGCCCGGCCCGACCGGCAGCGGACCATCGTCTCCGAGGAGCTCGCGACGATCGTCGACAAGTTCGGTGACGACCGGCGGACCAAGATCGAGTTCTACGACGGCGACATGTCGATGGAGGACCTGATCCCCGAGGAGGACGTCGTCGTGACGATCACCCGGGGCGGCTACGCCAAGCGGACCAAGGTCGACCTCTACCGCTCCCAGGGCCGCGGGGGCCGCGGCGTGCGCGGCGCTCAGCTGCGAGGCGACGACCTCGTCGAGCACTTCTTCACGACGTCCTCGCACAACTGGCTGCTCTTCTTCACCAACCTGGGCCGGGTCTACCGCGCCAAGGCCTACGAGCTGCCCGACGCCGGCCGTGACGCCAAGGGCCAGCACGTCGCCAACCTGATGGCCTTCCAGCCGGGCGAGCAGATCGCCCAGGTCCTCGACCTGCGTTCGTATGCCGTGTCGCCCTACCTCTTGCTCGCGACCAAGGCGGGCCTGGTCAAGAAGACCCGGCTCACCGAGTACGACTCGCCCCGCACCGGCGGCCTGATCGCCGTCAACCTCCGCGAGGGCGACGAGCTGATCGGCGCCGCATTGTGCTCGGCGGAGGACGACGTGCTCCTCGTGTCGCGCAAGGCGATGTCGGTGCGGTTCCACGCCACCGACGCCCAGCTCCGCCCGATGGGCCGGGCGACGTCCGGTGTGACGGGCATGCGGTTCCGTGGCGACGACTCGCTGCTGTCGATGTCGGTCATCCCCGCCGGTGAGGACCCCGACGTCTTCGTCGTCTTCGAGAACGGCATGGCCAAGCGCTCTCCCGCCTCGGACTGGAACGCCAAGGGCCGTGGTGGTCTCGGGGTGGCCGTCGCCAAGATCACCGAGCGCAATGGGGACCTGGCCGGGGCGTTGACCGTGGCCCATGACGACGAGGTCCTCGTCGTCATGGGCAAGGGCAACATCGTCCGGATGAAGGTCGACTCGGTGACCCGTCGCGGTCGCAACACCCAGGGCATGAAGTTCGCCAACCCCGGCGCGGGCGACATCGTCGTGGCCGTGGCGCAGAACCCGGAGCGGCCCGAGGCGGAGGTGGACCCTGCCGATGCGCCCGCGAGCAGCACGAACGCCGTGTCCGATGGTGATGACGTACCGTCTGTGGGTGACAATGGCTCGATGGACCCGGAGACTCCGGAGTCCGGGGAGTCCGGCCCCGACGCGGGAGGTAGCGAGTGAGCACCACAGGTGAGACCGGGATGACGGCACGCGCCGCGTCCGCCGGGTCGACCAGCCCATCCGCCGCAACCACCCGGCCCGTGCCGACGTCCGGTGTGGCTGCAACCGGCGCCTCGGGCACTGCGGGCGCCGCGCGCCCGGCCCAGGTCACGGTCAACCGTGGCCGCCGGGTCAAGCTCACGGTGAGCCGGATCGACCCCTGGTCGGCGATGAAGATGTCGTTCCTGCTGTCGGTGGCCCTCGGCATCGCGATGGTCGTCATGGTCGCCGTGCTGTGGACGATCCTGGCCGGCATGGGCGTCTTCGACCAGATCGACAGCATGATCAGCCAGGTCCTGGCCGGCGCGACGACCAAGCCGGTGTCGATCAAGGACTTCGTCGGCTTCGGCCGGGTCGTGTCGCTCTCGATCGTCATCGCCGTCCTCGACGTCGTCATCATGACTGCGATCGCCACGCTCGGCGCCTTCCTCTACAACGTGTGCTCGGCCCTGGTCGGCGGTCTCCAGCTGACCCTGACCGACGACTGAGCGCGCGTTGCCTGGCGAGTCTCTCCCCGGCATACGGCACCGTTTTTGAGGTCCGTATGCCGGTGGGGTAACCTCGTCCAGCCGGTCACGGCACGGGCCTATAGCTCAGACGGTTAGAGCGCTTCCCTGATAAGGAAGAGGCCAGAGGTTCAA
The DNA here is from genome assembly GCA_021324575.1 of Intrasporangiaceae bacterium. Classification (GTDB taxonomy): domain Bacteria; phylum Actinomycetota; class Actinomycetes; order Actinomycetales; family Dermatophilaceae; genus Nostocoides. The sequence continues at coordinate 61,130 of JAJPIW010000083.1, forward strand.
GTCCTCTTAGGCCCACCCTCCCAGCAGCTGGCTGGACTCACGCACCCTCCCAAGGCAGGATCGAAGCATGAAGAAACTTCTCTTGCTCGTAGCCACCGCTGCGGGAGCCGTGTTCGTGCAGCGGAAGATCAAGGAGCAGCAGGCGGAGCAGAACCTGTGGCACGAGGCCACGGCAACGCCCCCGTCGAGCTCCTCGTCCTCCGACAGCTAGACCCAGATTTCACCCAGTGGGCCGATAGGCCCACACCCGCGTCGGATGCCAGCCGGTCACGCTGGCAGGCGACAACGGGGCCATGGCGCAATTGGTAGCGCACCTGCTTTGCAAGCAGGGGGTTAGGGGTTCGAGTCCCCTTGGCTCCACAGAACGACGAAGGACCCGGACACGCTTTTCATCCGGTCTTCCTCTGTTTGGCGGGTCGTCTGTCCCGCCCCGAGACAAAGGGAGATCCAGTCGCCAGGCCGCACCAGCGGCCACTAGGCCCGGAGTCAACAAGGTCCTGGGAAACGAACCACGAGGATCCCGTTCCCAAGGACCTTGTCCGCGTGCCAGTCCAGTGATCCGGGGGCGGGTTCGTGGTTTTCCACCTCGTGGCGGCGCTTCTGGGGCCCGGGTCTTCTGGATCGAGAGGATGGGCTCGCATGGCCATGCGAGCCGCGCGTTCATCTCGGCCACCGTCGGGAACGGCGCTTTCCTTGCCGTTGTGGCGGTCCCCTGACAAGCAGCCCGTTTGATCTCCGCGAAGGCGCGTCGCGGATCCGTCTCAACAGTCCCATCGCAGGGCCCTCTGACTTGCCTACAGAGACACGACAACTCTGACATCCTGGCGCTCATGGCGGATCTTCCGGACGAGTTCTCCAAGCGTGAGGCCCTCATGCACAGATTGGCGACGGAGTTCGGGCAGAGGGCAGTTCTCACCCGCGAGTGGCTCACGAGAGTGGACTTCGGGTGGGGGCCCGAGCGCTTGATCGATACCAGTAAAGGCATCTGGAATCCGCAGTCGTACGCCGCCACTCTCACGATCATCAGCGACCCAGTCAGCGAATACGACGATGGCGACCATGGGGACTCGCTGTATCGGTACTCGTACGAGAAGCGTCCGTCGAGTCAGGACCCAACCCGAGGCTCCAACACGAAGCTTCGCGAGGCCATGCATCTCGGACTTCCGATCGTGATGCTTCGCAAAGTTGCCGACGGTCGATTCGTGCCGATCATGCCTGTCTATGTCGTGAAAGAGGAGCCCGAACAGAAGCGGTTCCTACTCGCGCTGGACGAGAGCCTTCGATTCCTACCTGACCCCGCGCATCTCACGGAGGATCAACGCCGGTACGCCGAACGCGTGGTCAAGCAGCGTATGCACCAACCAGAGTTCCGCTCCCGCGTGCTGAGCGCATATGCATTGAGGTGTGCCGTCTGCCAGCTGCAGAAGGCACCGCTCCTCGATGCCGCACACATCACCGCAGACTCTGATGACCAAGGCCTGCCGGTTGTCACGAACGGCCTAGCACTCTGCAAGATCCACCATGCCGCGTACGACGAGAGAATCCTAGGCATTTCCCCCGACTACGTGGTGCACATCAATGAGCAAGTCCTCCTCGAGGTCGACGGCCCCATGTTGAGATACGGCTTGCAGGAGATGGACCGTCGGAACCTCTGGGTACCAAGCCGGCCGAAGGACCGGCCCGATCAGGATCGCCTCGCCGCTCGGTTCGATGAGTTCAAACGGGTCGGGTGATCAGCGGCCGGTGGCCGAGAAGGCCTTATGGCTGGGTGGCTCAGTAACCGCTGTACTCGACTACGAACGTCGGAGATGCGAAGTCGGCGACCGCATGGGTGGGCTTTCGCGGCCAAGAGTTCGCGTACGTGGATCTGAACCGTGTGACCTATCGGCCTACTGCTCGCGCGGGATGGGGGCGAGGCGTTGGAGCTGGGTCACGTGGCCGGGCTCGAGCTCGTCCAGGCTGGTCACGCCGAGCAGCCGCATCGTGCGGGTGACCTGACCGGCGAGGATCTCGATCGCTCGGTCGACGCCGGCCTCCCCGCCAGCCATCAGCCCGTACAAGTAGGCCCGCCCGACCAGCGTGAACCGAGCTCCCAGCGCCAGGGCCGCGACGATGTCAGCGCCGGATCGGATGCCGGTGTCCAGCAGGATCTCGTACGACGAGCCGACCTCTCGGACGACCGACGGCAGCAGGTGGAAGGGGATGGGCGCCCGGTCCAGCTGCCGCCCGCCGTGGTTGGACAGGACGATCCCGTCGACGCCGACCTCGGCGACCCGGCGGGCGTCGGAGACCGACTGGATGCCCTTGACCACCACTTTGTCGGGCCACTGGTCCCGGATCCACGCGAGGTCGTCGAACCCGACGGTCGGGTCGAACATCGTGTCCAGCAGCTCACCGACCGTCCCGGGCCAGCGGTCGAAGGAGGCGAAGGACAGTGGCTCGGTGGTGAGGAAGTCCCACCACCACCAGGGCCGGGGGAGCGCGTCGAGAACGGTCCGGAGAGTCAGCGCCGGCGGGATGGAGAACCCGTTCCGCTTGTCTCGCAACCGTGCTCCGCCGACCGGGACATCGACCGTGACGAGCAGCGTGTCGAATCCCGCCCGAGCCGCCCGGTCGACCAGCGCCATCGACTTGTCGCGGTCCTTCCACATGTAGAGCTGGAACCAGTTGCGCCCGTGCGGGTTTGCCGCGGCCACGTCCTCGATGGAGGTGGTCCCCACCGTGGAGAGCGAGAACGGCATGCCGTGTCGCCCGGCGGCGCGCGCACCCGCCACTTCCCCCTCGGTCTGCATCATCCGGGTGAAGCCGGTGGGCGCGATGCCGAAGGGCAGCGACACCGGGCCACCGAGGACCTGACGGCCCGTGGACACCTCGGCCACGTCGCGCAGCACGTGCGGGTGGAACTCGACGTCCTCGAACGCCTGCCGGGCGCGGGCGATCGAGATCTCGGCCTCGGCCGCGCCGTCGGCGTAGTCGAAGACCGCCCTGGGCGTCCGCCGACGGGCGATGCGGCGCAGGTCGTCGATGGTCTGGGCGTCCGCTAGCCGGGCGGCCCTGCGGTCCAGGCGGGGTGCCCGGAACCGGAGGAGCGGGCGCAGGTCGGACGGCCGGGGAACCTGTCGGGCCACCATCAGCTCACGCCCTCCTCGGTGTCGTCAAGCGGCCTGCTCCTCCACGCGCCGTTCCGCTGCGAGGTCGATCGTCCGGCTGAGCAGCCAGTACACCACCCCGGTGACGATGAGCCCGACCACCCAGGCGAGGTCGATCCCGCCCAGGGCCTTGGCCAGCGGTCCGGTGAAGTGGAACGACCCTTCGTCGGGGATCACCATGAACGGGATCTCGGCGACGAACCCGACCCCGTATGCCGTCAGACCTCGCCAGGCCCACACGCCGTACATCCCGTCAGCCCGGAACAGCTCGGAGATCGTGTAGTGCCCGCGGCGCACGACGAAGAAGTCCACGAGGTTGGTCGCGGTCCACGGCACGAGGAGGTACAGCATCAGGGTGAGGGTGACGAAGACGGTTCCCACGGCGTCGGCGCTGATCGACTCGCCGATCACGAACCACACGACGGTGAGCCCCAGGATCGCGATGATCCGGGCGATCGGCGTGGGCGTGATCTTGTGGAACGAGTCGATCGCGGTCAGCACGGTCAGGGCGCCGCCGTAGGCGTTCATCCCCATGGTGGCGACCATGGCCAGCGCCGAGAGCACCGCGACGATGCTGCCGAGGTGGCCGAAGACGTTGTTGCCGGCGAGCTGGAGGCCGGCCAGCCCGTCGGTGGCCCCGAGCCGGATCGCCATCCAGGCACCGAGCACGATGAGCCAGATCGCCGCGCCGCTGGCGCCGAGGAAGACCGAGGCGATCACCTTGGCCGGCTTGGTGTCGTGCGGGAGGTAGCGGGAGTAGTCCGACACGTACGGGGCGTAGGTGATGTTGTATGCCGCAGCGGCCGACAGCTGGGCCATGAACGCCACCCAGCCGAAGGCGCCGGGGTTGTGGGGAGCCGAGCCGCCGCCGTGACCGAGGAGCACGCCGATGGTGAGGACCGCGGTCAGCGGGAGCAGAGGGACGAGAGCGGTGCGGAAGGCGCGGTGCAGCCAGTCGTGTCCGAGGATCGCCAGTCCCGCAGCGATCACGGCCGAGGCGACGACGACCAGCAGCTGGTTCCAGCCGAAGGCGGCGTTCAGGCCGAGCCCGACGAGGACCTGGTCGGCCACGTTGAAGCCGAGATAGGTGAACAGCGTGGCGAACAGGGGGATCACGACTCCCCGGTAGCCGAACTGGCCACGAGACTGGATCATCTGCGGCAGTCCGAGCTGCGGGCCCTGCGAGGCGTGGAACGCCATGAACAGGGTGCCGATCAGGATCCCGAGCGTCCCGGCGAGCGCCGTCCACCAGAAGGACAGGCCCATCGAAGGCCCGATGAACCCGATCGGGATCGAGAAGTACTGGAAGTTGCCGGTGAACCAGAGCGGGAACTGGTGCCACAGCTTGCCGTGGCGCTCGTTCTCGGGCACCCAGTCGATGGACCGCACCTCAATGAGCGGGCGAGAGGCGGTTCCTTCGACGGCCGTCGATGTCATCGGGCTGCTCCTTGGCTCGGCAGGCACCCGGCGTGCGATGCGCGTTGACCTAGGGTGAACCCGCGTTTCCTGCCGCACAACCCCTGGGACCGCACCGAAACGGAGAATTTACGATCCGGCTCCAGGCGCCGAGGGCGCGGGCGAGAGGTGCTCGTGCACGGCGATCCAGCCCCCGGGCCGACGCTGGAAGACGATCGTCTCCCGCTCCTGGGACCTGCTTGCATCACCGCCGAGGACGACGTCGGTCTCCACCGAGTGGGTGAAGACGGCAAGGTCCGGGCCGACGACCTGCACCGCCTGGTCGCTCGACCGGCACCCCGCCACTCGGAAGCCGTCCTCGGTCTCCCACTGGTGCCACAGTGCCTCCCACTCCGCGCGGCTCCCGAGGCGGGCGGGATGGTTGTGGAAGACGAACGTCGCGTCCTCGGCAAAGCAGGCGAAGTATGCCGCGGTGTCGTGAGACCCGAATCGTCCCACCAGGTGGTCGGCCGCTGCCAGCACCTCGCCAACCACGTCGGGCTGGTCGTCGGTCGTCGCGGCCATCGGTCTCCTCGGAGAGGTTCGTTGCACAGCGGTAAACGACAGATACCTACCAGAGAACTACCCTCTTGGTGAAGAGCTCGAGGCAGTCGAGGCGAGAGGTGGCGCGGTGGCGGACGAACCCGGCTTCGCGGGTCTGCACATCGGTCCCCGGCTGCGCGACGCCAGACTCCGCCAGGGGCTCACCGTCGACCAGGTCGCGGAGCTGACCAACCTGAGCAAGGGGTTCGTCAGCCGGCTGGAACGCGACCGGACGTCACCGAGCGTCGCCACCCTGGTCGCGATCTGCGAGGTCCTGACCCTCCCGATCGGTGAGCCCTTCGCCGCGCCGACGCCCGATGTCGTGCGGCAACGTGATGCCCCCCAGGTCCAGCTGGTCGGTGTCGGTGTCGACGAACGTCTCCTGACCCCGCGCAACCAGCCGCGGCTCCAGCTCGTCCGGTCAATGGTCGACCCCCTGGCCGGCGGCGGCCCCGACCTCTACACGCTCAACGCCGAGGTCGAGGTCCTCCACGTCCTCAAGGGACAGGTCGTCGTCGTCTTCACCGGTCGGACCGAGCTGTTGCGGGCGGGCGACTCGATCACCTTCTCCGGCCGCGAGCCGCACACCTGGCACAACCCCAGCCCCACACGGACCGCCGAGGTGCTGTGGGTCATCGCCCCCTCCACCTGGTCGAGCGTGAGCTGACCCGCGGCCCTCAGACGACGCGCGCCATCCGGAAGGCCCGGGCCGACAGCACCACGAGAACCAGCGCCAGCACTGTGGTCACCGCCCCGATGGCGAACACGCTGCCGTAGCCGAGTGAGGTCAGCGACGCCGTGGCGATGATCGGGCCGGCGGCGACGGCACCGAGCCGAGCCGCGTTGGAGTAGGTCCCGGACGCTGCGCCAGGTCCAGGGATGACCTCCTGGAACAGCGTCAGCCCGGCACCGGCAACCGTTGCGTAGAACCACGCGTTGAGGACCTGCGCGCCGACGAGCACCCACGGTGATGAGCCGAACGGGCCGAACGCTCCGGAGGCCAGCGTCATCACCACGTAGTACGCGGTTCCCGCGACGGTCCCCGACGCGATGAGGCGCAGGTTGGAGTACCGGCGACCCAGCCGGCCGATGAGGATGAGAGCCGGCACCTCCAGCCCGGCCGCGACGCCGAGGATCACCCCGGCCCACCACACCGGCAGGCCCAGACCCTTGGAGACGAACAGCCCCATGACCGCGACGCCGGCGGCGTTCCCGCCCTGCATGGCCAGGAACGCGACGATGAGCAGGCCCAGACCCCAGCGCGACGCCACTCGGGTTGTCACCGGGGAGTCGTGCGGCTCCTCGACACTGGCCCGCCGCCGACGAATCCGCAGCAGCAGCACCGTGGTGAGGAGGTTGAGCACGGCCACGGCCCCGATCGCGGCAAGGACCCCGTGGCTGCCGGACGCGCCGAGGATCAGCGTCGCGAGCGGCGGCCCGGCGACCCACGCGACCGAGATGAGTGCCCGGGCGTTGACCACCTCGGTGTTGGTCGCACCCTCGTGGCGCAGGTGGGCGAAGAACATCGAGACCCCGACCCCGGCGGGCCCACCGAGGACGACGAGCGCCACCAGGACGAGCGGCACCGTGGTCGCGACCGCCAAGGCGCCCGTGAGAGCGACGGTGAGCGTCGCGGCCATCGCCATCGGCCGCAGGTAGTCCCCGTGCCGATCCGCCCAGCGCGGAACGACGACGGCCGCCAGGAACGCACTGGCGTTGTATGCCGCGAGCAGCCAGCCGACCTGGCCCGGCGTGAGGTGCAGCAGCGCGACGAGAACCAACGCGAGCGACGGGCTGAGGAACGAGATCTGAAGACCCCAGAGCAGGGCGGCCGACGGCAGGAGGGCGCGCTTCATGGACCGGTGGGAGCAGTGCGGGTCGGGTCGATGACCCGTATGCCGCCCGATGGGCTCTCCCCCATCGTCACCAGCGCGTCGGCAGCCTCGGCCAACGAGAGCGGGTCACCTTCTGCCACAAGGTGGTCGAGCGCGAGCCGCCCGGACGCGAGGTCATCGAGGAGATCGGCATAGTCCGCGGCCGCCATGCCGTGGCTGCCCAGGATGTCGAGCTCCCACGCGATGACCCTCTCCATGGGAACCGGTGCTGCCCCGACAACCGGCGGGAGCAGCCCGACCTGGACCTGGCGACCACGCCGACGAAGGGACAGCACCGAGTCCCGACAGGCTGCCGGCGAGCCGATCGCCTCGATCGCCACGTGCGCGCCGCCCCCGGTGAGCTCGTGGATCCGTTGCACCACAGTCGAGTCGAAGAGGAAGACCTCCGTGGCACCCATGACCCGCGCCCGCTCCAACGACGCCTCGGAGACGTCGACGGCGACGACCGAGGCGCCGCGCGACGCCGCGATGGCGACCGCCGACAGACCCACCCCGCCGCACCCGAAGACCGCCACCCACTCACCTGCGGTCACCCGGCCCCGGGCGGTCACCGCGCGATAGGCGGTAGCGACCCGGCACCCGAGCCCGGCCGCCAGCCCGGGTGACACCCCTGCCGGCAGTGCGACGAGGTTCGTTGCCGCAGAACGGATCTGGACGTACTCGGCATACGAGCCGGGATGGCTGAACCCGGGCTGGGTCTGGCTCGGGCAGACCTGACCGTCGCCGGCCCGGCAGACGGCACAGTCGCCGCAGGCGAAGACGAACGGTGCGGTCACCGGTTGCCCGAGCCACTCCTCCGAGACGCCCTCACCCACGGAGGTGACGACGCCCGCGAGCTCGTGCCCCGGGATGTGCGGAAACGAGGCGATGTCGGAGTCGTGGCCCATCCAGCCGTGCCAGTCACTGCGGCACAACCCGGTGGCCACGACCCGTACGACCGCGCCACCGGGCGGCGCGACGGGATCGGGGACTTCGCGCACCGTCAACGGACCGCCGAAGGTGTCATAGGCCAGCGCACGCATGCCGACACCCTCTCAGGCCCTCCTGGCCCCCCATGACCGCGGCACCGGCGGAGGAACAGGCGGTGGTCAGTCCTTGGTCTCGCCCTCCGCAGCATCGTCGTCGGACGACTCGCCGATCAGCGGGTCGGCGTCGTCCTCGGCCGCAAAGGTGGCGGTGCTGACCTCGCCCGGGTCGTCGGTCTCCTCGGCCGCGACGTCGTCGTCGGCCGCGGGCTCCTTGGCCGCCGACGCGGTGTCGGTGACCGAGTCATCGAGCGACGAGGCGCGACCGGTGGCCGGCGGCGAGTAGGCCGGTGTGGCCCACGGGTCGTCCTTGGCCTTGCTCTTCCTGAGCACCGCGACGACGACCGCACCGAGCCCGGCCAGACCGAGGAGTGCGAGGAGCTTGCCGCCGCCGTGCTTCTGCTTGGCAACCGCGTCACCCTTGAGCACGGCCAGGGCCTCCGGCGCGCGACCGGCGGCTTCGCTGGCCTGGGCCCGAGCAGTGGCCGCGCCTGCGGCGAGAGTGGCCAGGGTCTCGGCGACCTTGGGCAGGACCTCGTCGACGAAGGTGTGCTTGGCGCTGTCGAACCTGGGGCCTGCTGCGTCGATCGCGTCCTGGACGTGCGGCCGGGCCCGGTCGACGAACTCGGACGCGCGGTCCGACGCGCTGCCGGCCAGGTCGGAGGCACGGTCCCTGGCCGCGTCGGCATAGCTGGAGGCCGAGCTGGCGTAGTCGGAGGCCGTCCCGGCGTAGTCGGAGGCGGCGTCCTTGAGAACCTCGGTCTTGCTCTTGGTGCGGAACACGTCAAATCTCCTTCGTGGTCGCGTGCGTTCCGTCCATCCTGCCCTGTGAGCACGGCATACGGCATCCTGACCGCCCGTGCTCGCGTGCGAGACTTGGGCTCATGAAGGCAACCAAGGCGATCCTCCACACCAACCTGGGCGACATCAACGTCACCCTCTTCCCCGACCAGGCCCCCAAGACCGTCGACAACTTCGCGACCCTCGCCACCGGCGAGCGCGAGTACAAGGACGACGCGGGCCGCACCAACCCGACCAAGTTCTACGACGGCCTGGTCTTCCACCGGGTCATCGACGGGTTCATGATCCAGGGCGGCTGCCCCCTCGGTCAGGGCGTCGGCGGCCCCGGCTACAACTTCGACGACGAGATCCATCCGGACCTCCAGTTCGACAAGCCGTACCTCTTCGCCATGGCCAACGCCGGCAAGCGGGGCGGCAAGGGCACCAACGGCTCCCAGTTCTTCATCACCGTGGGCGCCACCCCGTGGCTCAACGGCAAGCACACGATCTTCGGCGAGGTCGCTGACGCCCCGAGCCGCGAGGTCGTCGACAAGATCTCCGGCACCCAGACCCGCCCCGGTGACCGTCCCGTCGAGGACGTCGTCATCGAGTCGGTCGAGATCAGCTGACGCCGAGAACCCGTGACGACTCCACCCGGCGGCGGGCCCTACCAACCGGTGGGGCCCGCCGCCGGCTCAGAGCCGGAGCCGGAGCCGGTCTGCCCGCGGCACCCGGACCGGGTCGCCTACGTCCGCTGCCAGCGGTGCAACCGCCCGACCTGTCCGCAGTGCCAGCGGCCGGCTGCCGTCGGCGTCCAGTGCGTCGACTGCGTCAAGGAGCAGGCCAGGACGACTCGGCCCACGCGCGCCGTCTTCGGCGGGCGCGCGTCGGGCGGACGGCCGGTCGTGACCTACACGATCATCGCGATCTGTGTGGTCATCTGGCTGGCCGAGCTGGTCAGCCCCGGGTTCGCCGACGACGTCGCCTTCGCGCCCTTCCTCGGCCAGACCCAGCCGTGGCGCTTTGTCACCTCGGCCTTCGCCCACGACCGCAGCTTCGTGCTGCACATCGTGTTCAACATGTACGCGCTGTTCGTCGTCGGCTCCTACCTCGAGCCACTCGTCGGTCGGGCCAAGTACGCCGCGATGTACCTCGCCAGCGCCCTCGGCGGCTCGGTGATGTTCCTTCTCATCGCCAGCCCACCCACCCAGAGTGAGGTCGCGGCCGGCGACTACGGACTCTGGTACACCGGGCTCGTGGGTGCGTCGGGCGCGGTGTTCGGGCTGTTCGGGGCGCTCCTCGTGCTCAACCGGCGGCTCGGCCGGAGCTCGACCGGCATGTACGCCACCCTCGCCATCAATGCCGTGCTCGGCTTCACCATCCCGGGCATCGCCTGGCAGGCCCACGTGGGCGGGTTCATCGTCGGCGCGGCCTGTGCGGCGGTGATCGCGTATGCCGGTCGCCCACCCAGACCGAACCTCCAGTGGGCGGGCCTGGCCGGAATGTTGCTGCTCCTCGTGGCCGCAACGGTCGTCAAGTACGCGGTCGCCGGCTGACCGGCATACGAGCAGCACGACTGACTTACACGGCTGTCATTTCATCCCCAATGGGGATAACCCCTGTGGATAACGTCCCGTGAGTGTCCGGGGTCGCCCGGTCGACACCGGGTTCAGGACAAGCCTCCCAAAAGATCTGCGCCACGGTGCAGAAACCAGAAATGACGTGAGGCCCGGGTCGTCAGCGCCAGCGGGTCGTCATCGCGAAGCCGGACAGCATCAGGCCGAACCCGATGCCCAGGTTCCAGCGCCCGATCTGCGGGATCGGCCACTGCTGACCGCTGATGTAGAACGTCGCGGTCCAGAGCAGGCCGAGCACCATCAGTCCGCACATGAGCGGCACGAACCACTGCGGGTTGCCGACCTTGACCTTCTGCGCCGCGGGTGGCGGGGTGAACGCCGGCTTGGACCGACCCTTGGACTCGGGCACGAGGACACTCTCCTTGCTCATGACTGACGTGCCTTAGCGTAGAGGCTGATGGCGATGACGGTGCGCGGCAGGCTGACGCGGTGGGGGGTGCTGGTCCCCGTCGTGGGCCTCGTGGCGGGCGCCCTGTTCTCCTCCAGCTCACGTGCTGCCAAGGGGGCCGACCTCCGCTCGACGACCGCCAACCTGCCCGACCTGATCCGCAAGCAGACCCGCGCCAACCAGCTCCGGGCCGCCGAGCTGGACGCCACCCAGGCCCAGGTCGATGCCCTGGAGAAGTCCTCGGCGCCCTTCGACCAGGACCTCAAACGGCTCCAGACCAAGGCCGACGCGCTCGCCGTCACCGTCGGCCGCACCCCGGTGCAAGGACCCGGCATCACGGTCTCGCTCAACGACTCACCGCTGCGCGGCGACCAGATCCCCGACGGCCTCGGCGTCGACGACATCGTCGTCCACCAGCAGGACGTCCAGGCCGTCGTCAACGCGCTGTGGCGCGGCGGTGCCGAGGCGATGATGCTCATGGACCAGCGGGTCATCGCCACGAGTGCGGTCCGGTGCGTCGGCAACACCCTCATCCTCCAGGGCCGGGTCTACTCCCCGCCCTTCGTGATCAGAGCGATCGGCGACCGTGCAACCATGTCCGATGCCCTTGTCACCGACCCGCAGGTCAGCCTCTACCGCGAGTACGTCGCGGTCGCCCAGCTCGGCTACGACGTGAAGACGTCGAGCAACCTCACCTTCCCGGCCTTCTCCGGCTCGATCAAGATGACGTATGCCGCAACAGGCAGCTGAGCCGCAGCCCGCCCACCCCAGCGCGCGGGTCCGCGTCGCGGCGGCCATCGTGTCGTTCATCGGTGAGCTGTGCATCACGGCAGGGCTACTGCTCTTCGCCTTTCTCGCCTGGCAGCTGTGGTGGACCGACGTCGTCGCCAACAAGGACCAGGCGGCCCAGGTCCAGGCGATCGAGCACTCCTTCGACACCGCACCGCCGACCAAGAAGCCCGGTGCCAAGCCCAAGCCGGCCAACCTCGGCGACGCGTTCGCGCTCGTGCGGATCCCGCGCTTCGGGAAGGGCTACGTCCGGCCGGTCCACGAGGGCACCGCGGCCGACGTGCTGGACCGGGGCATCGGGCACTATGTCGGCACCGCGCTGCCCGGTCAGGTCGGCAACTTCGCCACCGCCGGCCACCGGACGACCTACGGCAAGCCGTACGCCGACATCGACACCCTGCGCGTCGGTGACCGGATCGTCGTCGAGACGCGCACGGCATACGACGTCTATGTCGTGACCGACCACCAGATCGTCCTGCCCACCCAGGTCGACGTCATCGACCCCGTCCCGAGCAAGCCGGGGGTCGCGCCGACGATCGCCGTGATGACGATGACCTCGTGCAACCCCAAGTTCAGCGCGGCGCAGCGCTACGTCGTGCATGCCAGGCTGGACCACGCCTACACCCGCGCGCAGGGCCTGCCGGCCGGCACGCTCACCCCCCCGAAGGGCGGCTGACCCGTCATGTATGCCGCGCTCTGGCGCCTGCTGCCCGGCCCACCTCTCGTGCGAGCACTGATCTGCCTCGTGCTGATACTTGCCGTGCTCGCCGTCTGCTTCACCTGGGTGTTCCCGTGGCTCGCGCCGCACATGCCCTTCAACGATGTCACTGTGGGAGACCACTGATGGGAGACCACCGATGAGCCGCATCCTCGTAGTCGACAACTACGACAGCTTCGTCTTCACCATCGTCGGCTACCTCGAGCAGCTCGGCGCCGACTGTCACGTCGTGCGCAACGACGCCGTCACGCCGAAGGAGGCCGCGGCATACGACGGGGTTCTCGTCTCTCCCGGCCCAGGCACGCCCGAGGAGGCCGGGGTGTCGATGGCGATGATCGAGGCGTGTGCCGAGCGGGCCCAGCCGATGCTCGGGGTGTGTCTCGGCCACCAGGCGCTCGGTGTGGTCATGGGGGCGACCGTCGGCCGGGCGCCCGAGCTGCTCCACGGCAAGACCTCGGAGGTCCTCCACGACGGGACGGGGGTCCTTGCCGGGCTGGCCTCTCCGTTCACGGCGACCCGCTACCACTCGCTGACGATCGACCCGCCGACCCTGCCCGACGCGCTCCTCGCCATCGGGCACACCGAGAGCGGGATCATCATGGCCGTCCGGCACCGTGACCTCCCGCTGCACGGGGTCCAGTTCCACCCCGAGTCGGTGCTCACCGTCGGCGGTCACCGGCTGCTCGCGAACTGGCTCGTCCTCACCGGTATGCCGGGCGCGGTCGAGGCCGCCCGTGGCCTGTCTCCCCTGGTCGGCTCAGCAGGCTCGGCCGGCTGAGGCCGGCAGACCGCGAAGCCTGCGGCTCAGGGCGTCGTCGGGAGCGGGCCGGTCGTCCCGGTCCCGGTGGAGGTGCCCGTCGCAGTGCCGGTGTCGGTCGGGGTGGTGGTCGTCGTCTGGGTCGGGCTGGTCGTCGTCTGGGTCGGCGTGACCGGAATCGCCACCGTGATGGTCACCTTGGCGTCGCGGTCGAGCAGGCCCTTGGTGGGCTTCTGGGCGATGACCGTCCCCTGCTTCTGCGGGGACTCCTTCTGCACGACCACCGGGGTGAGGCCGGCGGCGAGGAGCTCGGAGTAGGCCTGGGAGGACATCTCGCCGGTGACGTCGGGAACGGTCACCTTGCCCGTGGAGATGACCAGGGTGATCGTCGAGTTCGGGGCCGCGTCCTGGCCCGAGGCGGGGATCGTGGAGTCGACCTGGCCCTTGTCGAAGGTGGAGTCGTTCTTCTCCTGGTTCTGGGTGGCGATGACGAAGTTGTAGGGGGCGTCGGTGAGGGTTATGCGGGCCTGCTCGAGTGACTGGCCGGAGACGTCGGGAACCTGCACCGAGTCCGGGCCGGCGGAGACCTCGACGTTGATGATCGTGTTGGGGTCGACCTTTGCGCCGGGGTCCTGGCTCTGGGCGACGACCTCCCCGACCGGTTTGTCGCTGGCCGTCGGGTTGGACTGCATCCGCAGCTGGCTCTCGGCGAGGGTCTGCTGGGCCACGGCCTGCTGGAGGCCGACGACCTTGGGCACGAGCACCTGGGCCGGCGGGGTGGGTGTGCCCTTGCCCAGGTAGTTCATGCCCACGAAGATCAGACCGCCGATGACGGCCAGCACGGCAAGGGTGAGCAGGACGTAGGCACCGACCCGGCGCTTCTCCGGGTCGGTGTCGGGGTCGCGCCCGATGGCGGGCAGGCCGGCGGTGTTGGCGCCGGGGTCGGCCGGCGGCGGAGGTGCGGTCTGCGCGGCATACACCTCGGTCGGCATCCCCCCGGCCATGGTGCCCAGGCCCGGTCCACCCGCTCCGCCCGCTCCACTCGCCGCCGCGGCGCCGCCACCCACGCTGGACATCGCCGCGTGGGTCACCGATCCGAGGGCGGCGGCACTGAGCGGTCGGCCGAGCCGCGCCTTGAGCAGGTCGCTGCGGAAGTCCTCGGCGGTCTGGTAGCGGGCCTCGCGGTCCTTGACCAGCGCGTGGAGGACGACGGCGTCGAAGTCCGCCGGTACCCCCGGCTGGAGCAGTGAGGGCCGGGGCGGCAGCTCGCCGACGTGCTGGTAGGCGATCGACACCGGGGTCTCCCCGACGAAGGGTGCCCGCCCGGTGAGCAGCTCGAAGAGCATGCACCCGGTCGAGTACAGGTCTGAGCGCGCGTCGACGTGCAGGCCCTGAGCCTGCTCCGGCGAGAGGTACTGGGCGGTGCCGATGACGGCCTGGGTCTGGGTCATCGTCGCGTTGCTGTCGGCGATGGCCCGGGCGATCCCGAAGTCCATGACCTTGACCTCGCCGCCGGTGCCGAGCATGACGTTGGCCGGCTTGATGTCGCGGTGCACGATACCGGCGCGGTGGCTGTAGGCGAGCGCGTCGAGGACCCCCTCGGTGACCCGGGCGGCCTCCTTGGGTTCCAGGTGCCCCACTTCGTTGAGGCGTTCGCGCAGGGTCTTGCCCTCCACGTACTCCATGACTATGAACGGCACCGGGACCGACGCCCCGCCCGCCTCGGTGATGTGGTCCTCGCCGGAGTCGTAGATGGCGACGATCGAGGTGTGGTTGAGCCCGGCGGCGGACTGTGCCTCGCGGCGGAACCGCCCGAGGAAGGAGGGGTCACGCGCCAGGTCGGAGCGGAGCAGCTTGATCGCGACGTCACGGCTGAGGCGCGTGTCGTAGCCCTTGTGCACCTCGGCCATCCCACCCCGGCCCAGCAGCTCACCGACCTCGTAGCGGCCGCCGAGCAGCCGCGGTGTCGCACTCACGATGATCCCTTCCCATGCCTGGAGTCCAGACTCCAGACCAACCTCTCGTATGCCGTGTGTGCCGGCGGCCACCCCGTCGTCACGAGCCGAGCACCGCCTTCATGATGTCGCGCGCGATCGGTCCGGCGACCCGTCCACCGGCGGCCTCGCTGCCCGCGTTGCCACCGTCCTCCACGACGACGGCGACGGCGACCTTGGGGTTGGTGGCCGGGGCGAACCCGGTGAACCAGGCGTGCGGGTTGGCGCCCACCTCGTGCTCGGCGGTGCCGGTCTTGCCGGCGACGCTGACTCCGGGAATCTGCGCCGGAGTGCCGGTGCCGGAATGGACGACGCCGACCATCATGTCGCGCAGCTCGCCGGCCACCTCCGGGGTGATCGCCTGGCTCAGCTCCTGCGGGCTGGGCGCGTCGACGACGCTGAGGTCGGAGTCGACGACGGCCGCCTTGACCAGGTAGGGCTTCATGACCACCCCGCCGTTGCCGATGGCCGCGGAGATGAGAGCCACCTGGAGAGGGGTCATCCGGACGTCGTACTGGCCGATCGAGGACTGGGCCAGCTGCGGCGGGTTGAGGTCGGCGGGGACGCTGCTCGGCGTGACCCGCATCGGGATCGACAGGGCGTCGCCGACACCGAACTTGGCCGCCTGCGCCCGCAGCGCGTCGGCCCCGATCTGCATGCCGAGCCAGCCGAACGCGGGGTTGCACGAGATCCGCAACGCCTCGGTCATCGTCACCTTGCCGCTGCTCGAGCAGGGTCGGTGTCCTTCGTTGGGCAGGCCGACGCTGGTCTGCGGCAGGTCGAGCACCGCCGGGCCGGGCAGCACGCTCTGGGGCGTGAACTTGCCGCCGGACAGCGCTGCCGCGGCGGTGACCAGCTTGAAGGTCGACCCGGGCGGGTAGAGGTTGCCGGCGATGGCTCGGTCGACCATCGGCTGGGTCTTGTCCCCGGTGAGCTGCTTCCAGGCCTTCTCGGTGGCCGTGGTGTCGTGGCTGGCCAGGGCGGTGGGGTCGTATGCCGGGTGGCTGACAAGCGCGAGGATGGCGCCGGTCTGCGGGTCGATGGCGACGGCGGCGCCACGCTGGTTGCCCAGCCCCTCGTCGGCGGCCTTCTGCGCGGCCGGGTTGATGGTCAGCTCCAGGCTGGCGCCGTGGGGCTGCTTGCCGACGAGCATGTCGGTGATCCGCCGGTAGAACAGCTTGTCGCTGCTCCCGGACAGCAGGTCGTTCTCACTGCCCTCCAGCCCGCCGCCGGCGCCGTAGAGGAAGGAGTAGTAGCCCGTGATGTGGCCGTAGAGGTCGCCGTCGGTGTAGGTCCGCTGCCACTGGTACTCGTCCTTGCTCGGCACCGACTGGGCGACCGGCTTGCCGGCGACGAGGATCTGGCCGCGCTCGCGGCCGAACGTCGACAGCAGGGTCCGCCGGTTGTCCGGGCGCGCGTTGAGCGACTTGGCGAGGGCGAACTGGATCGTCGTCGTCGAGACCAGCAAGCAGGCGAAGAGGAAGGCGACGACGACCGAGAGCCGCCGGATGGGGTTGTTCACCGCACCCTCACCACCTGGGTGTCCTCGGAGGACCGTGGGCGCGGGGCGACGACGTCGGGCATCGGGCGCCGGGCCTGGTCGCTGATCCGCAGGAGCAGGGCCACCAGGGTCCAGTTCGCGAGGAGCGAGGATCCGCCGGCGGAGAGGAACGGCATCGTGAGCCCGGTCAGCGGGATGACCCGGGTGACGCCGCCCACGACGACGAAGCACTGGAGAGCGACCGAGAACGAGAGCCCGGTGGCGAGCAGCTTGCCGAACCCGTCGCGGACGCCGATCGCCGTGCGCAGACCGCGCTCGACGAGGATCGCGTAGAGGAGCAGCATCGCCATCAGCCCGATCAGGCCGATCTCCTCCCCGAAGCTGGGGATGATGAAGTCGGACTCGGCGAAGTAGGTGATGTCCGGGCGACCCCGGCCCAGGCCGGTCCCGAACATGCCGCCGCTCGCCATCCCCATGAGCCCCTTGGCCAGCTGGTCGGACCGCTGCAGCGCCTCGGGCGAGAACGTGTGCAGCCACAGCAGGACGCGGGTCTGGACGTGCCCGAAGAGGAGGAACGCGGCATACGCGCCGGCGCTGAAGAGCAGCATGCCGATGGCGATCCACGACACCCGCTCGGTCGCGACGTAGAGCATGGCGACGAACAGGCCGAAGAAGAGCAGCGAGGTCCCCAGGTCGTTCTCGAAGACGAGGACGCCGATCGAGAGCAGCCAGGCGACCATGATCGGACCGAGGTCGCGCGCCCGCGGCAGGGTGAGGCCGAGGAGCTTGCGGCCCGCCACGGACAGGGCGTCGCGGGTCCGGACGAGGTAGGACGCGAAGAAGATGGTGAGGACGATCTTGGCGACCTCGCCGGGCTGGAAGGTGAACGGCCCCAGCTTGATCCAGATCTGGGCGCCCAGGACGGGATGCCGTATGCCGGGCACGAGCGGCAGGAGCAGCAGGACGAAGCCGGTGAGCGCCGCGACGAAGGTGTAGCGCCGCAGCACGCGGTGGTCGCGCAGCATGATGAGCACACCGAGGGCGATGGCGACCCCGAGCGCGGTCCAGGTCAGCTGCTTGAGCGCCAGCCCTCCGGCGAAGGTCCGGTCGTGGGCCAGGTCGAGGCGGTGGATCATGACCAGGCCCAGCCCGTTGAGCAGGGTCGCGACGGGGAGCAGGATCGGGTCGGCATACGGGGCCCGCCACCGCAGCACGACGTGGAAGGTGAGAGCGATCCCGAGCAGCCCGGCCACGCCGTAGAGCAGGTCCGGCGGGAGCGTGTCGTGCACGGCGATCTCGACGTTGCAGTAGGCCAGCGTGACGATCGCGGCGGCGAACAGGAGCAGGAGCAGCTCCACGTTGCGGCCGCGTCGGGGGCGCAGTGAGGCGATGGCGGTCATGGCGCCGTGCTCGAGGTCTTGGCGGCCGGACCGGTGTTGGTCGTGCCTGCTGTCCCGCTCGAGGTCGTGGACGGGCTGGCCGGTTGGGTCGGGGTCGTGTCGGTGGCCTCACCCAACGTGACGGCGCAGTCCCGGCCCGCCGCCTTGGCGAGCACGCAGGCGGCGGCCTGGGCGCGCAGGAAGTCGACCCGGTTGGCGGCGGCGGCCGCGTCGGGCTGGTCCGCGCCGCGCCGGACGGAGTCGGCGAGCGAGCTCGGCAGGTCGCTGACCAGGACCTCGGAAGCGGCCACGGCGTGCGACAGGTGGACCGGGCCGACCGAGGCGTCGATGCCCTGGAAGACGGTGACGTAGCCGAGCTGGGAGCCGATGTAGTACTGCTGCTGGGTCCAGGCGTACCCGGCATACGTGCCGCCGGCGAGGACGACGAGGGCGGCGAGGAGGATGGCGAGCGCCCGCAGCCGGCGGATGCCGCGCGAGTGGCCACCCTGCTCGGCAAGGGCGACCTCGTCGTCGGCCTCCTCGAAGTGCGGGCCGGAGGTCTCGACGCCGAGTGCCGCAGCCTTCTCGGCGGGCGTGACCGGAATGGGGCGTGTGCCGCCGGCTCCCTTGCGCCGCAAAGCCGCTGAGCCGACGATCTCCGGGGTGGTGGACGGTGGCTCCTGCTTGGCGACGTCGATGATGTCGCCGACGATGACCGTGACGTTGTCGGGTGCGCCGGCCCGCAGGGCGAGGTCGACGAGCTGGTCGGCGGTCGTGCCCGCATCGGCGGCACCGACGAGCAGCTCGTTGATCGTGTCGGCGGCGACGTAGTCGGTGAGACCGTCGGAGGCGATGAGGTAGCGGTCACCGGGGCGGGCCTCGCGGACGACGAGGTCGGGCTCGTCCTCGGGTCGTCCGGTGAGGACCCGGGTGACCAGCGAGCGCTGGGGGTGGACCATCGCGTCGCTCGCGCTGATCCGGCCCTCGTCGACGAGCGACTGGACGAAGGAGTGGTCCTTGGTGATCTGGGTGACCTCGCCGCCGCGGGCGAGGAAGGCGCGGGAGTCGCCGATGTGGGCGAGGATCAGCTTGTTGCGGGACCGGAGGATGGCGATGAGGGTGGTCCCCATGCCGTCGAGGGACGGCTCGTCCTCGATGCGTTGCGCGAGCTCGGTGTTGGCGCTGTGGATCCGGTCCAGGAGCGCCCGCCCGGCCTCGGCGCTGCCGAGCGCCTCGTCGTCGAGGTCGACGAGCGAGCCGATGACGATCGAGGAGGCGATGTCGCCGCCGGCGTGGCCGCCCATGCCGTCGGCCATCGCCAGGAGGTGCGGGCCGGCATACCCGCTGTCCTGGTTGTTGGACCGCACCATGCCCACGTGCGAGCGGGCGGCGTAGTCGATGGCGATCGTCACGAGGGACTACCGCCGCAGCTCGACGACGGTCTTGCCGATCCGCAGCTGGCTGCCGACCTCGACCGGTGACGGGGTCGTGAGCTTCATGCCGTCCAGGTAGGTGCCGTTGGTGGAGCCGAGATCCTCGGCCACCCAGCCCTTGGCGTCGCGGTGCAGGCGGACGTGTCGGCCGCTCGCGTAGTCGTCGTCGAGGACCAGGCTGGCCTCGGGGTTGCGGCCGATGAGGGTGCCGGACTCGCGCAGCGGCAGGGTCGTGCCGGCGAGGGGCCCCTCGGTGACGACGAGATGGGTCGGGACCCGGGCGTCGGCCTTGGTGGCCTTGGCCTGGGCGCGTTGCTCGCTGCGGCTCAGCTTGCGTGGGGGAGCGGTCGTGGCGGCGGCCGGCTGGGTCGGGGGCTGGGTCGTCGGACGACGCAGGACGCGGGTGCCGTAGAGGTCGCCCCGGAGCACGCCGACGACGGAGAACACGAAGAGCCAGAGCAGCGCCAGCAGACCGAGGCGCATGAGGGTGACGGTCAGCTCGCCCATCTCACCGGCCGGCCCGGAAGGTGACGTTGGTGCGGCCGACGGTGATCCGGTCACCGTCCTCGAGCCGCATGCCGGAGATCCGCTCCCCGTTGACGAAGGTGCCGTTGGTCGAGTCCAGGTCGCGGATGCTGCTGACGAGGTGCGGGCCGTCGCTCGTCACGCGAATCTCGCTGTGCCGCCTGGAGATTCCGGGATCGTCGAGGATGATGTCGGCGAAGTCGTCGCGGCCGACGATGGTGAGCGCACCCATGAGGGGGTAGCGCTCGCCGTCGATGTCCAGCCATGGCCGGTCGGCCGGGTTGACCCGTCGCGGCTTGGGCGGCGGGGGCGCGATCGTCTGCTCCCGCTGGGTCGGCTGGTCGACGTCGTCCCGGGGGTCGTCACGGGGTTGGTCGCGCGCTGGAAGCGACGCCGGGACGGGTGCGGCGGGGACGGGCGCGGCCGGGGATGGCGCACGGCCACGGGACTGACCGGCATACGGGTCGTCGTCGATGGTCGGGCGGGGACCGGTCATGCCGGTCTTCTTGGCGGTCTGCGGCCGGACCCGGAAGACGCCTGTCTCCAGGTCGTCGGCCTCGGTGAGGTCGACGCGGATCGTGCCGGCGGGGGAGTAGCGCTGGGAGTCGGCATGCTCCTGCGCGGCGGCGATGAGCTCGTCCTCGAGGTCGTCGCCGTAGCCGCCGAGCCGGTCGTAGTCGGTCGGCGAGAGCTCGATGGTGAACAGGTTGGGCACGAAGCTGCGGCCCTTGCCCATGACGGCCACCCGGTCGTCCATCGCGCGCCGGATGGCGCTCGCGATCTCCACGGGCTGCACCTCGGACTTGAACGCCTTGGCGAAGGCGCCGTTGACGGCGCGCTCGAGCCGGGCCTCGACGCGGTCGAAGATCCCCACTGGCTGCACCTCCTTGGCGGGCGTGGGACTAGGTCCTTGATCGTAACGGGGCATCGTGCGCGGCTCGGGAGGTCGGTCTGGTTGGTCGCCGTATGCCGCGTGCAGGACAGTCGAGCGATCACGACGCGCGGGCCTCCCTCGGGTCTCCCCCGCGTGTCGTGATCACTCGATCTGCCGTCCGGGTGACGGGCCGTGAGGCGGGTTCCGGACCCGGCCGGCTGCCGACGCCTGGGCTGGTTTGCGATGGCGGGTGGCGATGCAGCACACTATGGGGGCTTCACGCGCGAGTGGCGGAACGGCAGACGCGCTGGCTTCAGGTGCCAGTGTCCGAAAGGGCGTGGGGGTTCAAATCCCCCCTCGCGCACGCGTTGAGTGCATGCAGAACCCCGGCCGGGACCCTCCGGTCGGGGTTTTTGCGTCGCCCTGTCGGCCGGCCCGCGGGAGAGGGCGTCGCCACGGCGCCTGGGCGCGAAGATCTTGCGTAACCCCACGTCAGAGCGGTCGTTTACAAGATGTCCAGACCCGCTCCTGTCCTTGTGAGGTCACCATGCAACGCCGCATTTCCGCCACACGTCACCTCCGGACCGGAGGCTGGGCACTCGCGCTCGCTGCCGGCCTGACCATCGCTGCCGGCTCGGCCGCCAACGCCGCGCCGGCCGACGGCCTGCCGGTGCCGCTCCCGGCACTCCCCTCGCTGCCCGCGGCCCCCAAGCTTCCCGTGCCGGTGCCCACGCTGCCCGCTCTGCCGGACCCGGTCCAGACCCTCATCGGCACGGTCACCGGACCCCTGGCCGGCCTGACCTCACCGACGCCCAAGCCGGGCACTCCGAGCGTTCCAGGAGCGCCGAGCCTTCCCGGCCTGCCGAGCCTTCCGGGGGTCCCGAGCACGCTGCCCAGCCAGGTCACCGGCCCGCTCTCCGGAGTCGGCACCCAGCTCAAGAACGGTCTCAACCAGGTCCAGCAGGGCGCCAAGGGCACCCCCTTGGAGAAGGTGTTCCCCAACGGCGCACCGGGCAGCGTCCTCAACCTCGGGATCAACGCCAACCCGCTCGGCACGGCCTGCGTCCAGGCCACCGGAACCGGCACCGCCGTCGCCAACGCGACGATCACGATCGGTGGCCAGAACATCACGGCACCGCTCGTCCAGGCGCTTCCCGGCGTGCTGGCCGCCTGCCCCGCCGGCTCGATCCCGTCCAAGCCCGGCGTCAAGGGCAGCATCGGTGGACTCGTCGGGCTCTGCGTGAGCGTCGACAAGGCGCCTCCGCTCAAGGCGACCATCCTGGCCCTCAACACCGACATCCTCGGCCAGCTCACGTCCGCGGGCGTCCCCCTGCAGCAGGTTGTCGTCCCATGCCCGAAAGGCACGCCCGGCACGACCGGCGGTCACACCGGCGGCGGCACGCATCCGGGCGGCGGCTCCGGCCACGGCGGCGGCACGACGTCCGGCTCACACACCGGCTCCGGCGCCACCAGCGGTAGCAACAGCGCCAATGCCAACGGCAACGGCAGCGGCAACGGGTCCAGCTGCGCCGCGTCGACCGCCAAGAACGGAAGCGGCACCCCGCTCGACCTGCAGACCATGCGGGGCGTCCTGCCGCACTCGCCGGCCAGCACCCTGCCGTGGCTGCTCCTCGCCCTGGTCGTGTTGTGCCGCAACCAGATCGTCCGGGTCATCCGGAAGGTGATCCCCGTTCGCTCCTGACCGCGAACGGTACGAGGGGGTCCGTATGCCGGGTGTGTGCCCGGCATACGGACCCTCTCGTGCGTCGGGGTCGTCCCGGGAGTTTCTCCCGAACCCCCAACGCGGGCGGTTGACCTGCACTACCCTCGGACGCCAGGCGGGCAGGGCCTCTACCAGAGTCAGACCGAGGGGGGTCAACGCCCGTGAATCCCGTCCCACCGGGTTGGTTCCCCGACCCCGAGTCCGATGACACCTGGCGGTTCTGGGACGGCAAGCACTGGTCTGAGCACCTCGCCCCGATGAGTGCCACCCCACCGCCCCCGAGCAGTGCGCGGACCGTCGGGCCCGCCGCACGACCCACGTCGCGCGCCTGGTGGTGGGCTGTGGCGGCCGTACTCGCGCTGCTCGCCCTGGTCGTGAAGCTCCCTGACGACGGCTCGGTTCGAGCCGACCGGCCAGCAACCACTGGGACCGCGACCCCGGCTGCCGCTGCGGCCTCGCCGGCGGCCACCGCGGCGGTACCGCAGTCGCCCTCCACCACCACTTCGGCCACGTCGGTCACAGCGCCCGCGCCTGTGGTGAAGCCCCTGAGCCCGTCGAAGTACCCAACCGTGGTCACGACCCGGGCGGTCGCGAACCCGCCGAACCCCCCGAAGCCGAACCCGGCGCCGAAGCCGAACCCGGCGCCGAAGCCCGCCCCGCGCACGAAGCCGGTCCCCCGCGCGAAGCCGAAGGCTCCAGCCGCCGCGTGCAACATCAAGGGCAACATCTCCAGGACGGGCGAGAAGATCTACCACCTGCCGGGCCAGCGGTTCTACAACGCGACGATCATCACCGCGTCAAAGGGCGAGCGATGGTTCTGCAGCGAGGCGCAGGCCCGGGCTGCCGGCTGGCGCAAGGCCAAGGTCTGACCCTGGGGTGGAACGCCGCCGGGTCAGGACGTGGGCAGGTGGGTGTCGAGCCAGTCGATGATGTCGGCGGTGACCTCGTCGCGGTTGGTCTCGTTGAGGATCTCGTGCCGAGCGCCGGGCCAGACGGTGAGGGTGACGTCCTGGACACCGAGCCGGCGGAGCTGGTCGGCGACGGCCCGTGGTCCGGCGGCGTGCTTGCCACCGACGGGGTCCATGTCGCCCGAGGCGAGATGGATGGGCAGGGTCCTGGGCACCGTCGAGACCAGGCGGTCGGAGTTGACTGCCGCGAGGCCCCCGAGGACGTCCTGGTAGCCGCCCGCGGTGAAGACGAACCCGCACCACGGGTCGGCGACGTAGGCGTCGACCTCGGCCTCGTCGCGTGACAGCCAGTCGAAGTCGGTGCGGGCGGGCTTGAACGCCGCGTTGTACTGGCCGAAGGTCAGCGTGTTCATCAGCCCACTCGGCCGTCCCGCCCCGCGGAGTCGGGCCTGAGCCGCGGCGATCCCGGTGCCGACCTTGCCGAGGGCCCCGGGGTCACCGGCCGTGCCACTGAGCACCATCCCGGCGAGGTCGGACCCGTGCCGCGCGGCATACGACCGCGACAGGAACGACCCCATGCTGTGACCGAGGAGGAACACGGGCAGCCCGGGGTGCTCCTCCTGGGCCTTCTGGTGGAGCCGGCGCAGGTCCTCGACGACGGTGTCCCAGCCGCCGCTCGCGGCGAAGAAGCCCGCCTTGTCGAGCGACCCGGCCGTCCTGCCGTGCCCGCGGTGGTCCTCGGCGTAGACGGCATACCCGGCGCCGGTCAGTGCCTCGGCGAGCCGGGCATATCGGGCCGAGTGCTCGGCCATGCCGTGGGCGACCTGGACGATGGCGCGGGGCGGGCCGTCGGGCAGCCAGCGGTGGACGAAGATCTCGGTCCCGTCGGTGGCGGGAAGGGTGAACGTGCTTGCCTGCATGAGCGTCCTTGCGTCGTATGCCGGGTGGGCAGCTGCCCTGCACCATTTTGGCCGACCCTAGCGCTGGCTCTGGCAAGTTCGCCGCAGACGGCGCAGACTGGGAGTCGTCAGCGTCGCTGGGACGACGAGAGGAAGGTCGGTCGATGCGCCAGAACCGAGTCCCGGACGGTGTGCCCGTCCTGTCAGCAGGTCGTCACCGTCGGCCGCGCAAGGGCGCCTGCTTCATGGAGTTCGCGTCCTACCTCGCCGGTGAGAAGTGGAGCGACCATCCCGCGTGCACCCACCCGCTGCTCGCGGGCATTGCGAGGACTGTCAACGACCTGGTCGACAGCGAGCACCGCACCTTGCTCGTGCCGCTGATCCCCGATGTCGTCGGGCTGACCGGCGATGACCTCGTCATCGACGTGACCCTCACGGCCCGGTGTGCGATGGCCGCCCTGCCGGTGGCGTCGATGGACTACCAGCGGGCGCTGGCCGTCGGCCTGCTCACCGCGGACCGGGTGGCGGCGACGCTGGACGCGCCGAGCATCCCGGCCCTGCGCCGGGAGATCGCCACCGTGCTGGAGCTCGTCCCCGACGCGGCGTCCTGGGCGGAGCACTTCACCGATGGCACTGCAGAGGTCAACCCGCGGCTGTTCCGCCGGGTGTCGGCCCCGCGCATCGTCGCCTTCTCCGGCCGGGGCATCGCGTCGGCAGTCATCATGGACCCCGACGACCGCCTGGTCGACCTGTTGACGGCGTGCATTGCCGACACCAGGGCCCTTGTCGAGTCCTCGGCCGCCGTGCCGACGACCGTCCGTACTCTCGCGACGACCCGCTAGGCACCGGACCGAGGGACAATCCGCGGACCCGACCAGGCCAGGTCGGATCCGCAGACCGGGGATGGGTGCCGCCCCGGCACCTATCCCGGCGCCCCGGCAGCGCCGCTTCGACGGAGCACGCTGGCTCCCTGCTCCCTGAGCAGCGGGGTCGCGACGGCAGCACACAGTTCGAGCAGCTCGGTCAGCTGCCATCCGTCCAGGGTCACCGGCCGAGGCCCGTGCACGGTGAGGCACCCCACGAGGCTGTCCTCGGACTGCACCGGCAGGGCGAAGAAGGAGCGGCCGCCGACAGCACGGACCTCGGCTGCGAAGAAGGCCCACTGCGGTGGGACGGCGATTCGAAGGTCGTGCAGCAGGACGGGTCGGCGTTCCTCGATGGCCCCCTGCGCCGGGCCGTCACCCAAGGTCCGCTGCACGTCCATCAGATAGGCCGCGACCCCGTCGCTGCTGAACGACGTGCTGCCCAGCCGCCCTCCGCTGGCCTGCGTGATGGCAAGGCCGATCAGGCCAGAGTCACGCCTGGTCGCGAGCCACTCGAGGGACAGCGACGCTGTCGTGTCCCAGGGCGGTGCGCCCCGGTAACGGGTCACCGCTGACCCCAGGATGCGCAAGCGCTTCGAGGGCGTGGCCCACCCGCCGGCCCCTGCGCGGACGGGTGGGCCACGGGCATGGGGGTTCGGTCGAATGGGTTTGCGACCACGGGGGTTTGGGCCTTCACATGCACCTCCGGCGACAGGACGGAGGGCTAGGACCGGGCCCGAAACCATGGGATCACGGTCGCCAAGGGCCCGTCAAGCGACCACGGGGCTGTCTTTGCAGCCGGTGTTATCGTCGGAGCACGCCCCCGGACCCCGGGTCGACCGCACCTGAACCAACCCGGCCGGAGGGCATCTGTGGACGGCACGTCCCATCCTCGCGCGGGGTACCAGGACGCCGTCGCCAGACTGTGCTCCACCGGACTGCCGCGGTCGGCCGCTTCCGGGCTGACGAGCGTGGCCGTCTCCCGGGTGGTCGAGCTCCGGCTGGAGGGCCTGATCTTCGCTTCGGATCAGCGTGCCCGCCGGGTCGACGAGCTCCAGGAGACCCTCGGCGAAGGGCCGGCCGTGCTCGCTCTGCGGGTCGGTGGCCCGATCTTCCGCTACGACATCGCCGCCCTCCCCGGACTGGAGGAATGGCCCAGCTTTGCGCGCGAGATGGCCGCGCGCGACGTGGGGTCGGTGTATGCCGCGCCCGTGCAGGTCGGCGCGGTCATCCTCGGCGTCCTGACGGTCAGCGGTCCCGAGGTCGTCGGGCTGAATGCCGCCGTGGTCCGCGAGGTCCTCACCGTCGCCAACGGGATCGCGCAGATCCTGCTCGACCCCCTGCCCGACGCGCCGTCGCTGTCCTCCGGTGCTGGGGATGCCTTCCACCTGGTGGTCCACCAGGCCACCGGGATGGTGAGCGTGCAGCTCGGCATCACCTTGGAGGCAGCACTCCTCGCGTTACGGGCCGCGTCGTTCTCCTCGGCGCTGTCGATGTCCGAGATCTCCCGACAGGTGGTCCGCCGCGAGCGGCGTTTCACCGACGGCGGGTCCGACTGGACGCCTGGACCGCAAACCCTGCCGCCCACCGGGCAGCGAGACGACAATGGTTGACGCAGGGCGGCATCCGGCCAGGCAGGACCGAATGCCTCAGACCTCGCACAGAGAGCAACGCCGATGACAGACTTCCCCAACCGCGAGCTCTACGCCAGCCTCGTCTACCTGGCTGACAACCTCGTTGCGGACTTCGACGTGGTCGACCTGCTCAACCGCCTGGTGAGCTCCTCACTCAGCCTGCTGAACGTGAGCGCCGCCGGCATCCTGCTGGATGACCAGCGGGGCTCGCTGCGGGTGCTGGCCTCCTCCAGCGAGGAGACCCATATGCTCGAGCTGCTGGAGCTCCAGGGCTCCGGCGGACCCTGCCGGGACGCCCTCACGACCAGCTCGGTCATCGAGGTCCCGAACCTCGATGCGGCCCGGGACCGTTGGCCGGAGTTCGTGGCTGCTGCCGAGGTCCTGGGGATCCAGGCTGCGTATGCCGTGCCCTTGCGTCTGCGGGAGACGACGATCGGCGCCCTGAACCTGCTCTGCGACGACCAGACGGTCCTCGGTCCGGAGGATCTGGAGATCGCGCGCCTCCTGACGAACATCGCGACGATCGGCATCATCAACCACCGGTTGACCAGCCAGCAGACCCTTCTTGCGGAGCAGCTTCAGTCTGCCCTCAACACCCGGATCGTGATCGAGCAGGCCAAGGGGGTCATCGCGGAGCGGACCGGTGTCGACATGGCCGTGGCGTTCGAGATGTTGCGGACCGCGGCACGCAGCTCGCGGCGCCCGCTCACCGAGGTGGCGGCCGAGATCGCGCGTGGTGGGACCTCGGCCGCGATCTAGGGTCAGCGCGGCAGCTGGTACATCTGCGACAGGAGGAGGAGGTCCTGCGAGGTGCGCTGGGCGTCACGGTCGGCGCTGTTGTGCCAACCGCGGGGGATGGTCTCGCCGCGACGGGCGAAGGTGTGGAAGAGGGATGTGGCGTTGGTGATGGTCTTTCGCATGCCCCAATTGTCGCGCGATCAACTATTCAGCACAACGTCAGATTACTAACAGGTAGATTAGTGTTGCTAAACTGTTGAGATGATCGACCTGCACCGCCTGCGAGTCTTCCGCTCGGTCATCGCCAGCGGCTCGGTCCAGGCCGCCGCCGACAACCTGAGGATCACGAGCAGCGCCGTCTCCCAACACCTTTCGGCCTTCCAGCGGGAGACCGGTCTGGTCCTGTTCGAGCGGGCCGGGCGCGGCATCCGGCCGACCGAGGCGGCCCGCATCCTCGATGCCCAGAGCGACGACCTCCTGTCCCAGGTGACTCGCCTGGACTCCGTCGTCGCCGACCTGCGTGAGGGCCGGTCCGGGCGGCTCACGATCGGCTACTTCGCCTCTGCCGGAGCCGCCTGGATGCCCGCCCTGGTCAAGCGGCTCATGACCGAGCTGCCCGACCTCACCCTCGAGCTCGTCCTCACCGAGGAGGGGACCCGTGGGACGAGCCCGGACATCGACCTGGTCGTCGAGGCACCGGGCAGCCCGCCGCGTCCGGGGTACCGGCGCACCGACCTGCACGAGGACCCCTTCGTGGTCGTCCTGCGCCGCGACCACCCGCTCGCCCGGAAACGACGGATCGAGCTCGTCGCCCTGCGCGGTGAGACGTGGGTCAGCAACGACCTCAGCCGCAACGTCGGCCCGCGAATCGTCCTCGCGTCCTGTGCCGCCGCCGGCTTCACCCCACGGTTCACCGTCCAGGCCCAGGACCAGCGCACCGCCATGGCGTTCGTCGCGGCCGGCATCGGGATCACGGTCATCCCGCGGCTCGCGACGACGCCCCTGCCACCGGAGGTCAAGCGGGTCGCCCTCGAGGGTCCCGAGCCGATTCGCCAGATCGCCGCCCTGGTCCGGACGACCGGCACGGCCAACCCGGCCGCCGAGCGTGCGCTGGCGCTCCTCACGACCCTCGTCCGCCACCCGTCACGGCACCATCGGGGGCCGTGACGGTGGTCAGGCGTCGGCGAGCAGCAGGGGAAGTGTGCCGAGGACGGTGGCGTGCAGCTGGTCGAGCGCTCGGGCATCGCCGCACACGTGCCGCAGCAGGGCCCGCTCGAACACCCCGTCCAACATCGCGTATGCCGTGGAGCTGGGGAGGCGGACCGGCCGGCCGGCCAGGGCGGCATACCGCTCCAGCACCCGCCAGACCATCGTCTCCAGGGTCGCGTCGATGTAGAGGACGTCCTCGCGCAGGGCGGCGTCGAACATGCTCTGGGTACGCAGGTCGTACCAGAGCCGGTGCATCGGCGCCTCGTCGGTGATGGTCTCGACCAGCTTGTCGGCAAAGCCTCGCACGAGGCCGTCGGCCGTCGTCGAGTCCT
Organism: Intrasporangiaceae bacterium; assembly: GCA_021324575.1. GTDB lineage: Bacteria > Actinomycetota > Actinomycetes > Actinomycetales > Dermatophilaceae > Nostocoides. The sequence continues at coordinate 90,278 of JAJPIW010000083.1, forward strand.
TGATCACGTCGTCGTAGCGGGTCACACAGGTCGCCTTGTAGTAGCGGACGCAGTAGGTGATCAGCTCGGTCTTGTCGCGGAAGTAGTAGTGGATGACTCCGTGGGTGAACTCGGAGTTGGCGGCGATCTCGCGCAGGCTGGTGCGTGCGTAACCGAGCTCGCCGAGGGTGACGAGGGCCGAGTCGGCCAGCCGGTCCCGGCGGTCGTCGTAGCTGCCGGTCCCGCGTCGACTGCGGGCGGGAGTGCTTGCCCCGCGCAGCGTCGAGGTGTCCGGTCCGGCAGCCGGAGTGATGGTCATGGGCCGAATTGTAGGCCGTCCGGCTTGGTGTGGACAATGGGTCTTGACAACTGTCCAGAAGAAGGTTCAGCATCGGAATGGACGGGCTACGGTGCCCGGCGAGCCGAGGCAAAGGAGCCTGCCATGACGTCGTACGACCTGTCCGGACGCACCGCACTGGTCACCGGAGGTGCCCAGGGGCTGGGGGAGGGGATGGCCAGGGCGCTGGCCGCGGCCGGCGCGCGCGTCATGATCGGCGACGTCCAGGCCTCGGGCGCCGACACCGCCTCCTCGCTCGGCGACGGCCACGGGTACACACCGCTCGACGTGACCTCCGAGGAGTCCTGGGAAGCGGCAGTCGCGGCGACGGTGGCGCAGCTGGGTGGCCTGGACATCCTCGTCAACAACGCGGGCATCGAGATCACCAGCCTGCTCACCGAGGTGGCCGCTGACGACGTCCGCACGATGCTCGAGGTCAACATCCTCGGCACGACCCTCGGGATCAAGCACGGCCTGCGCGCCATGCGTCCCGGTGGCCCGGGCGGCAAGGGCGGCGCCATCGTCAACGTCGCCTCGGTCGCCGCCACGATCGCCTTCCCGGGCATCGCCGTCTACTCCGCGACCAAGTCGGCCGTCGACCGGCTGACCCGGGTGGCCGCGATGGAGGCGGGCAAGCTGGGCTACGGCGTGCGGGTCAACTGCGTGTACCCCGGCCTGGTGCCCACGGCGATGGGCGCGGGCCTGGCCAACGACGTCGCGACACTCGGCCTGTTCCCCTCGCCGGAGGCCGCGGTCGGTGCCGTCATCGAGCTCACCCCGGCCGGTCGGCTCGGCACCGTCGAGGACATGGCCGACGCCGTCGTCTTCCTCGCCTCCGACGCCGCCCGGTTCATCACCGGCATCGGGCTGCCCGTCGACGGCGGCATGGGGATGTAGGTCCCGCGGACCGCACCCGAGCACCCGACCCGAGCACCCGGCATACGACCAAAGGACCTGAAGCCATGAGCAGCACCAAGCCCGTCATCGTCTACGGCGCCTCCGGCTACACCGGCCGGCTGGTCTGTGAGCACCTGCGCGACTACAACGTCCCGTTCATCGCCGCCGGCCGCAGCGAGGACAAGCTCACCGCCGCGATGAGGACCAACGTCGCCGGCATCGAGACCGCCGACTACGAGATCCGGACCGTCGAGCACACCGTCGAAGCCCTCACCGCGCTCTTCGAGGGCGCCTCCGTGGTCTGCAACACGGTGGGTCCGTTCAGCATCTACGGCCCGGAGGTCGTCGAGGCGGCGCTCGCGGCCGGGGTGCACTACACGGACACGACCGGCGAGCAAGACTGGCTCGTGACGTGCGACGAGAAGTACGGCGCCGGCTTCGCCGCGGCCGGGCTGCTCCTCGCGCCGAGCATCGCCCAGATGTACACGACCGGCGAGATCGCCGCCCAGATCGCTCTGGAGACACCGGGACTGGACACCCTGGACATCGCGGTGTTCTGGGGCGGCAGCCCGACGATCGCCTCGACCCAGACGATCCTCGTCAACGCTGCGCTGGCCAAGGCCTACTACCTCGAGCAGAACGCCTACCAGGAGTGGGACCCGAATGCCGGGCTCTACAACCTCGCGATCCCGGGGCAGCACGAGCTCGCACTGGCCCTCCCGTGGGGTGGCACATCGCACCCCGTCTGGTTCAAGCGCGACCCACGCGTCGCCAACGTCAAGGCGCTCGGCGGGGTCTTCAACAAGGCGCTCATGCAGGGGGTCCCACAGATCGTCGCGGCGGCCATCGAGGCGACCAAGGACATGACACCGGAGGACCGGTATGCCGCGCTCACCGCGACCGCGCAGCAGGTCATGAACCAGATGCCGCCGCGCGAGAACCCGCGGATCAACAAGTCGCTGGACTCGGTCCACGCATCCGGCCCGCTCGGTCGTGCCCACGTCGTCATCCACGGCAACCGCAACTACCAGCAGACCGGTCTCCTGCAGGCGTATGCCGCGTACTCCCTCGTGCAGCAAGCTCCCCGGCGGGTCGGGTTCGCCTCGGGGTGTCAGGCGTTCGGGCACCGCGAGCTGCTCGGCGTGCTGCAGACCTTCGGGTACGTCCAGGACCCGATCGTCACGATCCACCGTTGAGGCCCGCCCCATGCGAGTCGTCGACTACCTCGACAAGGGCGCATCCCTCGGCGCCGAGCGTCCGTGCCTGACCACCGACGGTGAGTCACTCACGTATGCCGCGGTGGTCGACCTCTCGTACGCCGTCGCGGCGGCCCTTGTCGCCCGGGACCTGTCCCCGGGCGACAAGGTGGCGGTCATCTCGGCGAACGACCCCATCGCGTTCTCCTGCGTCTTCGGGATCTCCCGCGCCGGGGCGGTCTGGTGCCCGGTCAACCCGCGCAACGAGGCCGCCGAGAACCGCGAGCTGCTCGACCTGTTCGACTGCTCGGTCGTCATCTTCTCCTCGGCCTATGCCGCCCTCGTCGAGCGGATCCGGGACGACCTGCCAGCCGTGACGACCTGGGTCTGCTTCGACGCGGACCTGCCGGGTTCCCTTGACTGGCAAGGGTTCCTGTCACTGGGGACCGAGCGAACGGACCGGGCTGCCGTCGAGGACCTCGCCATGATCGTCGGCACCGGGGGTACGACCGGCCGACCCAAGGGGGTCATGCTCTCCGGCACCAACCTGGAGACGATGACGGCCATCACCCTGATGGCATACCCCTTTGCCGGCCGACCCGTCTACCTCGCGCTGGCGCCCCTCACCCACGCAGCCGGGGTGCTCTGCTTCCCGATCCTCGCCCTCGGCGGTGAGGTCGTCATCATGCGCACCCCGGACGTGGGCGGGTTCCTGCAGCACATCGAGCAGCGTGGCATCACCCACACCTTCCTCCCGCCGACCCTCATCTACATGGTCCTCGGCCACGAGGCGCTGGCGACGACGAACCTGCAGTCGTTGCAATGCTTCTGGTACGGCGCGGCCCCGATGTCGGCGACCCGGCTGGAGGAGGCGCTCACCGGGATCGGGCCGGTCATGGCGCAGCTGTTCGGGCAGACCGAGGCACCGATGATGATCTCGACGATGGCTCCGGCCGACCACTTCGAGGCCGACGGGACCGTTGCGCGGCTGCGCCTTTCGTCGGCCGGGCGCCCGTCCCCGCTCGTCACGGTCGCGATCATGGGCGAGGACGGGTCCGTGCTCGAGCGGGGCGAGCGGGGCGAGATCGTCGTGCGCAGCTCGCTCGTCATGCCGGGCTACTACAAGAACCCCGAGGCAACCGCCGAGGCGAGCCGTCATGGCTGGCACCACACCGGCGACATCGGCTACCTCGACGACGACAGCTTCCTCTTCATCGTCGACCGGGCGAAGGACATGATCATCACCGGCGGCTTCAACGTCTACTCGACCGAGGTGGAGCAGGCCCTGCTCGCCCACCCCGACGTGCAGGACGGTGCCGTGGTCGGGCTGCCGGACGACAAGTGGGGCGAACGCGTCGTTGCCGTGGTCCAGGCACTGCCCGGCCGTGAGCCCGACCCGGCGGAGGTCATTGCGTTCGTCAAGGGGCGGATCGGGTCGGTCAAGGCGCCCAAGGAGGTCCACGTGTGGGCCGACCTCCCGCGCAGCAAGGTGGGCAAGGTCCTCAAGACCGACATCAAGGAGCGGCTCATCGCTCTGTCCTAGGCTGCGGTCATGGCCCGCCCCCACGCCGCCGCCGTCCTGGAGGACGCGTGGAACAAGCGGGTCACGGGCGGTCTGGCCGGGCGGGGCTGGAAGACCAAGATCGTGCCGTTCACCGGCTACGGGACGGTGGGTTTCGTCCGGGTGATGGCCCGGGTGCTCATGAGCCGCGACCCGCTGCGACCTGCCGCCGCCGACGCCGACGCCACGGCGACCCAGTTGCGGGCGGCCGAGGACGAGCAGCGAGGGTGGCGGGCGTTCATGACCGCGCCGGCGTTCGCGGTCCCGATCACGGTGACCGTGGGGGACCAGGTGGTCCGCAACCGGACCGACCGGGCCGGCCTGGTCGACGTCATCATCCGTGGTCACGGCTTGGCGCCGGGGTGGCACACGGTGCGGATCTCCTCCCCGGACGCCCGCGACGTCGAGGCCGCCGTGCTCATCGTCGGAGCGGCCCAGACCTTCGGGATCATCAGCGACATCGACGACACCGTCCTGTCGACGTCGCTGCCGCGGCCGATGATCGCGGCCTGGAACACCTTCATCCGTGCCGAGGCGACCCGTCGCGCCGTCCCGGGGATGGCGACCCTCTACCGCGACCTGCTCGCCAGGCACCCCGGCGCACCGATCATCTACGTCTCGACGGGGGCGTGGAACACTGCGCCGCTCCTCACCAGGTTCTTACGCCGCAACGGGTTCCCATTGGGGCCGATGCTGCTCACCGACTGGGGCCCCACGTCGACCGGCTGGTTCCGGTCCGGGCGCGACCACAAGCAGGCAGCCCTGCACCGGCTGGCCCGCGACTTCCCCCACATCCGATGGCTGCTCGTCGGCGACGACGGCCAGCACGACCCCTCGATCTACGGTGACTTCGCCGAGGTCCGGCCCGATGTCGTGCGGGCGCTGGCCATCCGCCAGCTGTCCACGACCGAGCAGGTTCTCTCCCACGTCCTGCCGGTCCCGAACGAGGACCTCAGCCCGGTCCGCCGCAGGGCGATGGAGGTGCCCGTGTGCCGGGCCTCGGACGGTTATGCCCTCGGCCGGCTCATCGACGTCGCGCTGGAAGGCGGGCCCGATGCCTGAGCTGCCCGAGGTCCAGGCCCTCGTCGACTTCCTGGCCGCCCGGCTCGAGGGATTGGCCGTCACCGGCGTCGAGCTCGGCTCGATCTCGGTCCTGAAGACCTTCAACCCGCCGCCCCAGGCTCTGGTCGGGGCGCCCGTCGACCGGGTGTCGCGGCACGGCAAGTTCATCGACATCGACTGCGACGGAACACATCTCATCTTCCACCTGGCCCGTGCGGGGTGGCTGCGATGGTCAGATGCGTTGTCCCGCAACGTCCTTCGCCCCGGCAAGTCACCGATCGCGCTCCGTGTCCGCTTCTCCGACGAGTCCGGCTTCGACCTCACCGAGGCCGGGACCCGCAAGCGGCTCGCGGCATACGTCGTCTCCTCGCCATCGGACGTTCCGGGGATCGCGACCCTCGGTCCCGACCCGCTCTCGGACTCCTTCACCGAGCAGGCCTTTGCCGAGCTGCTCGCCGGCAAGCGGATGCAGGTCAAGGGCCTCCTGCGCGACCAGGGGACCATCGCCGGGATCGGCAACGCCTACTCCGACGAGATCCTCAACGTCGCCAAGATGTCGCCGTTCGCCATCGCCTCCTCGCTCAAGCCGGAGGAGGTCGAGCGACTGTATGCCGCGATGCGCGAGACCCTGGCCGGCGCCATCGCCGCCGCGTCCGGCAAGCCGGCGGCCGAGCTCAAGGACGCCAAGCGGGCCGGGATGCGCGTCCACGGACGGACCGGTCAGGTCTGCCCGACGTGTGGCGACATCGTGCGGGAGGTGTCGTTCGCGGACTCCTCGCTGCAGTACTGCGCGACCTGCCAGACCGGCGGCAAGCCACTGGCCGACCGGAGGACGAGCAAGTTCCTCAAATAGGTGTTTGCCATGATGGGGCCATGAGCGACATACCCGAGATCGACCCCGTGACCCTGCCCGACGATGCCGTCATCCTCGACGTCCGCGAGCAGAACGAGTGGGACGCCGGGCATGCCCCCAACGCCGTGCACGTCCCGCTCGGTGATCTGCCGTCGGCCCTGGACAGCCTGCCGATCTCCGACGACGGCACGCTCGCGGTCGTCTGCCGCGGCGGGGGCCGGTCGTCGCGCGCCGTTGCGTGGCTGGTCCAGCAGGGCTTCGACGTCGCCAACCTCACCGGCGGGATGAAGGCGTGGGAGGCCGGCGGCCGGCCGCTGACCGCCGCGGGCGACGCGGAGCCGCACGTCCTCTGACCCCTTCCGCCCCGCCCCGCCCCGCTGGACTTTCCCGCCCCATCCGGGAAGGTCATCTTCGCAAGGCACATCAACCCTTGTGAAGATGGGGTTTCGCGGATGGGGCGGGAAAGTTGAGGGGGGCAAGCGACACGGCATACCGAGATATTCAGATGTATGCCGTGAACGCTAGATAACCGCATACGATGCGATCGTGGACCCGATCCGGAACCCCTATGCCCCTGGCGCCGGCCAGCGCCCTCCCGAACTGGCGGGGCGTGACGAGCAGCTGACCGCGTTCGACATCGTGCTCGAGCGGGTGGCCCGTGGCAGACCCGAGCGGTCGCTGCTCCTCGTCGGGTTGCGGGGCGTGGGCAAGACCGTGCTGCTCAACGCCCTCCGGTCGGCCGCGGTCCGATCCCGTTGGGGGACAGGCAAGCTGGAGGCTCGACCGGACCAGCGACTACGGCGCCCGCTGGCCTCGGCGCTGCACCAGGCCGTGCGCGAGCTGAGCCATCCCGCGGGCTCGGAGGTCGACCATGTGCTCGGGGTGATCAAGGCGTTCGCCCAGCGGGACGCCGCAGTTGGCACGAGGTTGCGGGAGAAGTGGAACCCGGGGATCGACGCGCCGGCGGTGGCCGGGCGGGCCGACTCGGGGGACATCGAGATCGACCTGGTCGAGCTGCTCACCGACGTGGGTGGCCTCGCGGCCGACGTGGGTCGCGGGGTGGGGATCTTCATCGACGAGATGCAGGACCTCGGCCCCGAGGACGTGTCGGCGCTCTGCGCGGCCTGCCACGAGATGGGGCAGGCAGGACTGCCGGTCATCGTCGTGGGCGCCGGGCTGCCCCACCTGCCAGCGGTGCTGTCGGCGTCGAAGTCGTACTCCGAGCGGCTGTTCCGGTATGCCCGCATCGACCGGCTCGACGAGTCGTCGGCCGCGCTGGCGCTCACCCTTCCGGCCTCGGAGGAAGGGGCACAGTGGTCACCGGATGCACTCGCGGCGATGTATGCCGTGACCGCGGGCTATCCCTACTTCGTCCAGGCCTACGGCAAGGCCGTCTGGGACCGGGCGCCGCGCTCGCCGATCTCTGCCGAGGACGTGACGGTGGCGGCGCCGGAGGCGGAGTCCGAGCTTGCGGTCGGCTTCTTCGGCTCCCGCTTCGAGCGGGCGACCGCCGCCGAGCGCGACTACCTGCGCGCCATGGCCGAGGTGTCGCTCACGTCGACCCTGCGGGTCGAGGCCGACTCGGTGCCGACGGCCGAGGTCGCCAAGCTGCTGGGCCGCAAGCCGCAGTCGTTGTCCCCGGCGAGGGACGCTCTGCTCAAGAAGGGCCTCATCTACTCGGCCGAGCGTGGCCGGATCGCCTTCACCGTCCCCCACTTCGGTCGCTACCTGCGTGAGCACGCCTGAGATGGCGACGCGTGACGAAGTGGCCCGCCGGGCGGGTGTCTCGTCGAGCACCGTCTCGTACGTCATCAGTGGTCAGCGCCCCATCTCTGCGGCCACCCGTGAGCGGGTGCATCAGGCGATGCGCGACCTGGACTACACGCCGAACGCCTTCGCCCGTGGGCTGGCCGGCTCCCGGCGTGGACTCGTGGCTCTGCACTACCCACCTACGACGCACGGGTTGAGCTCGTCCTCGTTCGAGTACATCTCGGCTGCGGCCGAGCGGTCCAGGGATCGCGGGTACCACCTGCTGTTGTGGACCAACCCGATCGATGACGCCGCCGGACTGCACAGTCTGGTGGGTCAACAGCTGGTGGACGGCGTGATCCTCATGGAGGTCCGTCCGGAGGATCCGCGGATCGCCGTGCTGCAGGCCTCCGGAACGCCCTTCGTGACGGTCGGGCGACCGGCGGACATCGAGGGGGTCGCCTACGTCGATGACGACTTCGACTCACTTGCCGACCAGACCATCGATCATCTCGCGGATCTCGGACACCGTCGGGTCATGCTGCTGACCTCGGCACACACCGTGCGCGTCATTCGGGCGATGGAAGTCCGGGCCCGACAACGTGGGGTGCAGCTCGCGTTGGCGCACAACGAGGACTCGGTCCGCGGAGGACGGGAGGCCTTTGCCCGGCTCAGGGCCATGGATCCTGCCCCGACCGCGGTGGCGACCGCCAGCGAGACGGCCCTGTTGGGGCTCTACCACGCCGCCGCCCTGGCCGGCGTCAGGATCCCGGACGACCTCAGTGTGGTCGGCCTCGCGGTCGGCACGGTCGGCGCGGAGATGCTGTTGCCGGAGCTGACGACCGTGTCACCGCCCAGCACCAGGATGTCGACCACGGCGGTCGACGTCCTGGCGGACATGATCGAGGGCAAGGTCGCGGACGTGCCCCAGTCCCTGCTCGCCCCCACGCTCATGGTCAGGGCCAGCTCAGCTCCGCCGGCCTGAGTCGCGGTCGGACCCTCCGGGCATCGGTGCAGCTGGGGTCAGGTGTGGTCTGCCAGCTCGTAGATGGCGTAGCCGAAGCCGTCGACCGAGATGGTGTCGCCCTCGACCATGGTCCCGCTGGCCAGCACCGGCACAGCTTCGCGCACGCTCTCGGCGGTGAAGCTCGCCGCATCGCGTCGGGGGTTGAGGACGACCAGATGGGTCTGGCCGCGTTGGTAGACCAGCGGGTATCCCTCGTGGAGCACCCTGGTGGTGGCACGGGTGCCCAGGGCGGGGGTCTCCTTGCGCAGGGCGATGAGCCGGCGCAGGAGGTTGAGGGTGGAGGCGGGGTCGTCCTGCTGGGCGGCCACGGTGGGTCGGTCCGGGTCGGGGTCGATGGGCAGGTACAGGCGGGAGGGATCGGCGCTGGAGAACCCTGCGTTGGGGCTGTCGTCCCACTGCATCGGGGTCCGGCAGCCGGCTCGGTTGTAGCTCGGGTTGCAGATCGAGCCCTCGACGTCGGGCAGCCCGGGCAGGTAGCGCATCCCGATCTCGTCGCCGTAGTAGATGCACGGCACGGTCCCCCAGGTGAGCAGGAAGGTGAGCGCCGCCCCGAGCTGCTCGGGGGTCCGTGAACCGCATCGCAGCCGGTCGAAGTCGTGGTCCGCGGTGGCCATCATCACCAGGCGCTCCGGGTCGGTGTCCTTGACGGCGTTCCACCCGTCGAGGAAGTCGCGGACGGTTCCCTGACCGTCGGCGTCGAAGAAGGGCTCGCCGGGCTCCTGGAAGGGCAGCACGCCCGCGGCATGGTTGTTGAACAGGCTGGCGTGCTCGGCCATGATCACCAGGAAGAAGTCGGCGTCGAAGGCCAGCGGCGCCCCGGTCCGCGGCTCGTTGCCCTCGGGGATGATGACGGCCTCGGGGTATGCCGCGTCGAGCCACTCGCGGATCTCGCTCCACAGGTCGGCGGTCAGGGGCGCGCTGCGGTCCGGGGTCCGGTCGTCCTTGACGAGCGAGAACGCCATGTCGACGCGGAACCCCGCCACGCCCCGCTCGAGCCAGAAACCCATGACGTCCTTCAGGGTCTGGATGTTGCGCCGTGGACCAAGGTCGGTGACCGCGTCCCGCCACGGCTCGCTGGCGTCGGTGTAGGCCCAGCCGAAGTTGAGGGCGGGCTGCTCGTCGAAGAAGTTCTTCAGGTACCAGCCCGGGCGCGGACCGGGCGATGGGACCCAGGCCGGGGTCCCGGGTGTGTCGGAGGACCAGGTCCGCTCCGGGGGCCGCGTCGTCCACACGTAACGGTCGCCCGCGGGGTCGGGACCGGTCGCCTCCAGCTCGCGCTGGAACCACGGGTGCTCGATCGAGGTGTGCCCGATGACGAGGTCCAGGAGCACCCGGATCCCACGCTCCCCGGCCTTGGCCACCAGCTCGACGAGGTCCTCGTTCGTGCCGTACCGCGGCGCGATGGTGAGGTAGTCCGACACGTCGTAGCCCGCGTCGACGAAGGGCGAGGCGAAGCACGGGTTGAACCACAGCGTGTCCACGCCGAGGGAGGCGATGTGGTCGAGGCGGTCGATCACGCCCCGAAGGTCGCCGATGCCGTCGCCGTTGGAGTCGGCGAACGACTGCGGGTAGATCTCGTAGAGCACGGCGTCGCGGATCCAGTCAGGCCCCATCGCGCGTCCAGTCCTTCCGTTCGGGTGTGAACCTCATTGCCCGGCCCTCCAGCCGATGGGCCCGGGACGGTCCGACGTCTTGGCCAACACCGGGTCCTGCTCCGTCAAAGAAGGTGCAGACACGCCGTCCAGGGAATGCTACCGTGCACTATCGACGCGCGTCGACGACGACGCCTGACTCGTCGCGGAATGAGGGTGCAGCACAGATGCCACGCCGATCCAGACCTCGTGGGAGAGCGGCCGCCAGCGCGACGTCGCAGGACAGGCCCGTCGCGGCCGGCTTCACCCGGCGGTTCCAGGCCGCCACGACCCAGCTCGACCAGGCGTCGTCCAGTGAGCGCAGGGCCGGCGTGGACGCCCTGGCAGCCCTCGCCGATGAGTACCCTGCGGGTCGCCAGGACTGCGTCACCGTTCTGTGTGGCTACCTGCGCCGGCCGGCGATCCAGGCCGGTGACCTGGAGGTTCGGCAAGGGATCGTGACCCTCATCCGCGACCGCCTGCAGCCCGGGGCCACACCATCCTGGTCGACATCGGATGTCGACCTGTCGGGCTCGGTGCTGGTGGACGTGTCGTTCGAGGGGGCACTCTTCGGCGGCGAACGGACATCGTTCGAGCGGGTGACCTTCACCGGGGAGTGGACCTCGTTCGACGGGGTGACCTTTGACGCCGAGTGGACCTCCTTCGACGGGGCGACCTTCGGCAGCTTCGACACCTCCTTCGACGGGGTGACCTTCTCCCGGCGGCGGGCCTCGTTCGACGGTGCCACCTTCTCCGGCGTGGACACCTCGTTCGACCACGCGACGTTCGCGAGCCGTCAGACCTCCTTCGACGGGGCCTGCTTCGGCAGCTTGGACAGCTGGTTCGACGAGGCCGTGTTCGTCAGCGAACGGACCTCGTTCGACCAGGCGGTGGTCCATGGCACGGTCTCGTTCGGGCCGGAGACCTACCTGCCGGCGGCCGCGTTCCGTCTGGACACGGTGGCTGTCCAGGCACCAGGAAGCATTCAGTTCCTACGCCTGGGCGTCGACGCAGGGGCCTGAGCCGGCACTCACGGCCTGCCCGTCCGACGCCACGTCACGCACTCCCACCCGACAGGGCGCCGTTCTGGGTTCGGGCGATGAGTCGGGACAAGACGATCTCGGTCTCCGTCCGCTCGATGTCGGCGCCGGACCGGATGACCTGCAGGACCCGCTCGAGGTGCTCCACGTCCCGGGCCAGGACCTGGACGCGGGCGTCAGCACGGCCCGACACGGTGCAGGCCCCGATCACCTCAGGGATCTGTGCCAGGTGCGTGCGCAGCGTGTGCGGCGAGACGTTGCCGCGGCAGAACACCTCGACGTAGGCCTCGGTCTCCCAGCCCATTGCGCGGGCGTCGATGACGGCGGCGAAACCGCGGATCGTGCCGCGTTCGACGAGCCGGTCGACCCGACGCTTGGCCGCCGAAGCCGACAGGTTCGCCGCCGCTCCGATCTCGGCGAATGAGGCGCGTCCGTGCCTGAGGAGGTGCCTGACGACGGTGCCATCGATCTCGTCCATACGCAGGATTCTGTTATCAGATGACATCTTTTGCAACAAACCGTGCCCTAGATTGCACCGTTTGCCTATTGCTTGCACATCGGCGCCGTCCGTAGCATCGGCAGATGCCACGCTCCGCCACCGTCCGTCACTACGTGATGTGCCCGCCGACCGAGTTCACCGTCGACTATGCGATCAACCCCTGGATGGACACCAGCGTCGCCGTCGACCCTGCCCGAGCGATGCAGCAGTGGCGGGTGCTGCACCAGACCTACCTCGACCTGGGCCACACGGTCGAGGTCATGGACCCCGAGCCCGGGCTACCGGACATGGTGTTCGCCGCCAACGGCGCCCTGGTCATCGGCGCCCGTGCGCTCCAGGCCCGGTTCGCCTTCCCGCAGCGACGGGACGAGGCGCATGCGCACGCCCGGTTCCTGGAGGCGACCGGGGTTGAGGTCCACGAGCCGGTGGCCCGCAACGAGGGGGAGGGCGACTTCCTCGTCGTCGGGCAGCTCGTCCTGGCCGGAGTCGGTCCCCGCACGGAGAAGGACGCGCACGCCGAGGCGGAGGCCGTGTTCGGGCGACAGGTCCTCTCCCTGGAGCTGGTCGACCCGCGGTTCTACCACCTCGACACATGCCTGGGCGTTCTCGACGACGAGACGATCGCCTACTACCCGCCCGCCTTCAGCTTTGCGAGCCGAACCGCGCTCGAGCGGCACTTCCCCGACGCCGTCATCGCCGATGAGAGCGACGCAGACGTCCTCGGGCTGAACTTCGTCTCCGATGGGCGCAACGTCGTCCTGGCCGACCGGGCGACCGGTCTGGCCGATCAGCTGTCCGCCCGCGGCTATCTGCCGCTGCCCCTGGATCTCTCCGAGCTCGTCAAGGCCGGCGGCAACGTCAAGTGCTGCACGCTGGAGCGTTACCCGTGACGACGACGCCCCACACCCGAGCGAAGGAAGAAACCATGAGCACCGGCCTGACGATCGGCACGTTGTCGGAGCAGGCAATCGCCCTCGACAACGCCTACGTCGCACGCAACTACAACCCGCTCCCGGTCGTCGCCGCGTCCGCCGAGGGCGCTTGGATCACCGATGTCGAGGGGCGACGGTACCTGGACTGCCTCGCGGCATACTCCGCCGTCAACTTCGGACACCGACACCCCGCCCTGGTGGCGGCCGCCCACGACCAGCTCGACCGGGTCACCCTCGTCAGCCGAGCCTTCCACTCCGACCGGCTGGGCAGCTTCGCTCGAGACCTCGCGGACCTGGCCGGCAAGGAGATGGTGCTGCCGATGAACACCGGCGCCGAGGCCGTCGAAAGCGGGATCAAGGTCGCACGCAAGTGGGGCCACGACGTCAAGGGCATCACGACGCCCAACATCGTGGTCGCGGCAGGCAACTTCCACGGGCGCACGATCAGCATCATCAGCTTCTCGGACGACGGTACGGCGAGGACCGGTTTCGGGCCCTTCACCCCCGGCTTCAGGGTCGTGCCGTTCGGCGATGCGGCCGCGGCCGAGGCTGCCATCGACGACGACACGGTGGCGGTGCTCGTCGAACCGATCCAGGGTGAGGCGGGGGTCATCATCCCACCGGCGGACTACCTGCCTGCGCTCCGGCGGATCACGCGCGAGCGTGACGTGCTGCTCATCTGTGATGAGATCCAGTCCGGTCTGGGCCGCACCGGAGCGACCTTCGCCAGCGACCGGGTCGGCGTCGTTCCGGACCTCTACCTGCTGGGCAAGGCCCTTGGTGGCGGTGTCGTCCCGGTCTCGGCGGTCATCGGTAACCGGGACATTCTCGGCGTCCTCCACCCCGGTGAGCACGGCTCCACCTTCGGTGGCAACCCCCTGTCCGCGGCCGTCGGCTCCGCGGTGGTCGCACTCCTCGGCACCGGTGAGTTCCAGGAACGAGCGCTCACCCTGGGTGAGCGGCTCAGTGACTCGCTCCTGCAGCTCGTGGGTCACGGCGTCACGGCGGTCCGGTCGGCCGGCCTCTGGGCCGGGGTGGACATCGACCCGTCCGTCGGCACCGGACGGGACATCTGTCAGCGGCTCCTGGCGCGCGGGATCCTCGTCAAGGACACCCACGGACAGACCCTGCGGATCGCCCCACCCCTGGTCGTCACCGGCGACGAGGTCGACTTCATCGCCCACGAGCTGGCCCGGGCCCTGCAGTGAGCCGGTGACGCCAACCCCGGGCGTCACCGAAGGTAGTTCGGCATGTTGACAGCGTTCAAGGACCGATCAAAGGAAGAGCCCCATGAGTGAGACCACCACGGACGTTGCTGAGCGTGACGAGCCGCAGAATTCTTTGGATGCCGAGCAGGTTGGTTATAAGCAGTCGTTGAGTAATCGGCATGTGCAGATGATCGCGATTGGTGGGG
>JAJPIW010000018.1 GCA_021324575.1 Intrasporangiaceae bacterium
ATCCTTTACTGTTCAGGTTCTCTGACGGAGTACTGCGACACAGGACGGTACCGGTGGAAACGCTTCCGCAGTGGGACCGGCACCCCCAATAATCAGTAAACGAGCGGTCGATTCGTCCGTTACGGAGGTCAGTGCGCCGCAAATGTGACGCCAGTCACAGGTCCTGACGGGTCCATGCCACCGAAGACCGCGGCTGCCTGGACGCTGCTCACGGCGAGCACGACCCGGGTCGATTCCTGGCCGCTCCCGATCGGGTCGGACCCGATGCGGTCGACGGCGAGGACCAGTGCGTCCCGGACCACCGGGTCCGCACGGCCCGGCAGGAACCCGTCGACCCGCACACCGGGGCGGACCACGGCCGTCGACGCAGCGGACGCGGCCAGTGGAAGCGCCACCGTGCCGTCGGGAAGGCCGGCCAGGAGCGCGGTGCCGACGAGTCGTCCGTCGGTCAGGATCTCGCCCGGTCCGACCGGGCCGGCCACTGACCGGCCGACGAGCGCGGCCGGGTTGTCGCGCGAGCCACCGGGCGCCAGGTCGACGGGGTAGGACCGGGTGGCCAGGTCGCCGGGGGTGAGGACCGCACCGGCAGCCAGCCGGTGGCTGGCGACGACGACCTGCCGCGTGGGTGGCGTCGCGGCAGCCGGTCGGAGCAGGCCGATGGCACCGGACACGGCCGCCGCGGCGAGGCCGGCCGCAGCCCAGCGCCGGGCCACCCGGCGACGCCAGGCCGCCCGTCGCCCACCGGCGGGCCCGAAGGCACGCGACAGCCGCCCGGACCCGCCCGCCCCCGACGCCGTCCCGTCCCCGCGGGTCATGCGACACCCCGACTGCTCATCGACCCCACTCCACCCGTCAGGCGTCCGGCAGCTCGAAGGGCAGCTGCTGGCCGTCGAGCGCGCGTCGGCAGGCGCACACCGCTGTGTCGTCGGGCTCCGGGTCGGGGAGCCGAGCGATGGCCGATCGCAGCAGGCCCTTGAGCCCCTCGATGTTGGCGGCGAACACCGCCAGGACCTCCTCATGGCTCACGGCCTCCTGCCCGTCGACGCCGGCGTCATGGTCGGTGACGAGGGCGACGGACGTGAAGCACATGGCCAGCTCGCGGGCGAGCACCGCCTCCGGCATGGCCGTCATGCCGACGATCGTGCCTCCGGCTGCCCGGTGCCAGACCGACTCGGCCCGGGTCGAGAAGCGTGGCCCGTTGATGACGACGAGCGTGCCGTGGTCGACGACCTCGCGACCGGCGGCTGCCGCTGCGGCAGCCACCGATGCCCGGCCCCGGGCACAGTAGGGGTCGGCGAAGCCCACGTGCACCGCCGCCCCCTCCACGCCGTAGACCGTCTGGGCACGCCCCCAGGTGCGGTCGATGAGCTGGTCGGGCAGGACGACGGTGCCGGGGCCGTGCGCGGGGACCAACGACCCGACGGCACACGGCGCCACGATCTGCCGGACCCCGACCGAGCGCAGCGCCCACAGGTTGGCCCGGTAGTTGACCCGGTGTGGCGGGAACCGGTGCCCCTGCCCATGCCTGGCGATGAACGCGACCTGCCGCCCGTCGACGGAGCCGACGACGACGTCATCGCTCGGCGGGCCGAACGGGGTCTGCATCGGCACCGGCTCGGCCTCGTCGAGGAAGCTGTAGAACCCGGATCCGCCGATCACTCCGATGGCTGCGCGTGCACTCATGACGCCACCTTAGGGACGCCCGTATGCCGCGCGCCGGCCTCAGCCGGAAGTTGTGGACGACGCCGAAGAGGCTGCAGGGGTTGTGGACGACGAACCTGACGAGCTCGACCCGGACGAGGACGACCCGGAGCCCGATCCGGAGCCCGATCCGGAGGAGCCCGAAGAGGATCCCGACCCGGACGAGCTCGACCCTCCCGAGTCGCCGGACCCTCCAGACCCACCGTTGGACGACGACCCGTTCGACGAGCCGGCCGCGGGCTTCTTCCCCGACTGGCGTGAGTCGGTGCGATAGAAGCCGCCGCCCTTGAAGACGACGCCGACCGCGTTGAAGATCTTGCGCAGGCGACCGCCGCACTCGGGGCACACGGTCAGCGAGTCCTCGCTGAACGGCTGGACGATCTCGAAGGTGTGGTCGCAGTCGGTGCACGCGTAGGCGTACGTGGGCACGGGTTCCTCCCGGGACGGACGGTGTTGCCGAGTACGGAGTATATGGAACCGATCAGGACCAGCCGGCCAGCCGCCCATGGCGGGAGACGGCGCGCACCCTGCGCTCGGCCACGTCCCGGACCGTGCTCGTCGACACGATGAGCAGCTCGTCACCGTGCCGGAGGACGGTCTGCGGCTGTGGCACGAACCCGGCGCCGTCGCGCACGACGAGGGTGACGTTGGCACCCTCGGGCAACCGCAGCTCGAAGACCCGGACCCCACCCATCAGCGACGTCGGCCCGACCGACACGTGCAGGAGGTCGGCGCCGAGCTCCTCCAGTGGGGTCGCCTCGACGTCCAGGCCCTTGGTCGTGTGGCCCTCGGCGACGCCGAGCCGGTGCGCCACCCACGGCAGGGTCGGCCCCTGGATGAAGGTGAAGACGACGACGAGCACGAACACGAAGTCGAAGATCCAGTCCACGCCCGGTGTGCCCATGGTCAGCGGAACCGTCGCCAGGACGACCGGGACCGCCCCGCGCAGCCCGGCCCAGGAGAGGAACGCCTGGGTGCGCCACGGCATACGGAACGGGGTGAGGGAGACGAAGACCGACAGCGGCCGGGCGAGCAGGAGCAGGACCGACCCGACGACGAGGGCGGGGACGAATTGGGCGCCGAACCCGCTCGGCGAGGCGAGCAGTCCGAGCAGCACGAACAACCCGATCTGGGCCAGCCAGCCGAGCGCCGCGGAGAAGCCGTGGACTGCGGACTGGTGCGGCAGGCGCATGTTGCCCAGGACCAGCCCGGCCAGGTAGGTCGCGATGAAGCCCGACGTGTGCAGGCTCCCGGCCACGGCATACGCGAGCACGGTGACGGCGATGACGGCGATCGAGAACAGGCCCGAGGCGTTGCTGGCCAGACGGCGCAGGATGGCCCCGCCGAGCCAGCCGATCCCCAGGCCGATGACTGCCCCACCGGCGAGCTCCCCGGCCGCGTGGAGCAGGAGCACCCACCACGGATGAGCGTGCCCGGGGTCGGCCGCGTTGCCGGCGAGGGCGATGACGAGGATGACGACCGGGGCGTCGTTGAACCCGGCCTCGGCCTCGAGCATCCCGCTGACCCGGCGTGGCAGCGGCACCCGCCGGAGCACGGAGAACACGGCCGCGGCATCGGTCGAGGAGAGGATCGCCCCGAGCAGGAGCGCGACGGTCCAGGACAGGTTGAGGACGAACCGGGCCGCGACGGCGACGACGAACACCGAGACGACGACGCCGACGGTGGACAGGACGAGGGCGGGAGCCACCGATCGCCGGATGCCGCGCCAGGAGGTCGTGAGGCCGCCCTCGGCGAGGATCAGGACGAGGGCCGAGTAGCCGAGGACCTGGGTGAGCTCGCTGTTGTCGAACTGGATCTTGCCGAGGCCGGACTCGCCGAGCACCACCCCGATGAGCAGGTAGATGAGCAGTGACGGCAGGCCCGAACGCACCGACAGCCGCACCGCCCCGACGGCGATGAGCAGGACGGCGCTCCCGACGAGGAGGACTCGGGTGAGGTCGCCCGTCGAGAACCCTGCCGCGGCAAGGAAGGCGTGGGGTCCGGCCACGTCGAGTCCTCTCTCCTTCGGATGGTGTCCTAGTCTCGCAGGGTGCCTCGCTCCGCTGTTGTCACCCGGGTCGCCGTGGCGATCCTCGCGGTGGCGGTGGTGGCGGTGGCGGTCGTGGGGTTCGCCGCATGGTCCCTCGTGGGCCGGTCCGAGCCGAAGGTCTCGGGGGCGGCGACCCTGCCCGGCCTGAGTGCGCAGGTCAAGGTCGTCCGCAACGGCAAGGGCGTCCCCGACGTCTATGCCGACACGACCCAGGACCTCTTCATGGCCCAGGGTTACGTCGCCGCCCAGGACCGGTTCTTCCAGATGGACCTGCGCCGTCACATCACGGCGGGCCGGCTCTCGGAGCTGGTCGGTTCCGCCGGTGTCGACACTGACAAGGTCATCCGGACCATGGGTTGGCGCCGGGTGGCCGAGCAGGAGCTGCCGACCCTGGACTCCGCGACCCGCCAGTACCTCCAGGCGTATGCCGCGGGGGTCAACGCGTGGATCCACAGCCGCAGCTCGACCTCCGCGATGGCCCTGGAGTACGCCGTCCTCGGCCACACCTACCCGGACTACACCGTGGAGGACTGGACCCCGCTGGACTCCCTCACCTGGCTCAAGGCGATGGCGTGGGACCTGCGCAGCGACTACGACGACGAGATCACCCGGGCCCGGCTGGCCGGCCGGATGACCCTCAAGCAGATCGCCGAGATCTACCCGCCCTACCCCTATGCGCAGCACCAGCCGATCCTCGGGGCGGGTGACTGGCCGCCCGCGGTGACACCGTCGGCCGGCAGCGCCCTGCCACGGGCCCTCACCACGACCGAGGCGGTCCGACCCAGCGCGGTCCCGGCGACCGCCTCCTCGGTGAGCGGGCCGGGAACCCAGGATGCGTATGCCGGAGTGCAGGCGGCGCTGGAGGCCGTCCCGGAGCTTCTCGGGCGGGGGGACGGCATCGGTTCCAACTCCTTCGTCGTCGCCGGTTCACGGACGAGTACCGGCAAACCCCTCCTCGCCAACGACCCGCACCTCGCCACTGGCATCCCCAGCATCTGGACCCAGGTCGGCCTGCACTGCCGCACCGTGTCGGAGGCCTGCCCGTTCGACGTGTCCGGCTTCACCTTTGCGGGGATGCCCGGCGTCGTCGTCGGTCACAACCAGTCGATCGCCTGGGGCCTGACCAACCTCGCCCCGGACGTGAGCGACTTCTATCTGGAGCAGGTCCAGGGCGACACGACCCTGCGGGACGGCAGCTGGGTACCCCTGCAGGTGCGCCAGGAGACGATCAAGGTCGCCGGCGGTGCCGACCGCACGATCACGGTCCGGAGCACCGCCCACGGGCCTGTGCTGTCCGACGTCATCTCCGGTGTGCGGTCCGCCGGCGACTCGGCCCCGGTGACCGGGGGAGACAGCTCTGCCTCGTATGCCGTGTCGCTGGCCTGGACCGGCCTGACCCCGGCAAAGACGGCCGACGCGCTGTTCGCCCTCGACCGGGCGCGGAGCTTCACCGACTTCCGGGCAGCGGCCAAGGACTTCGCCGTGCCCTCGCAGAACCTCGTCTACGCCGACACCGCCGGGCACATCGGCTACCAGGCTCCTGGGCTGGTCCCGGTCCGGGCCTCGGCCTTCGTCGGCTCGCCGCCCGGCTACTGGCCGGCTCCCGGCTGGTCCTCCAGCTATGACTGGAAGGGCTGGGTGCCCTTCGACCAGCTGCCCTGGGTCGAGGACCCGCAGAACGGCTTCCTCGTCACCGCCAACCAGGCCGTCACCCAGAACGCCGTGCCGTTCCTCACGAGTGAGTGGGACTACGGCTTCCGGTCCCAGCGGATCCGCGACCTGCTGGTCGGCGGGACCAAGGTGACCCCGGAGGCCATGGCCGACATCCAGACGGACGACCGCAACACCTTCGCTCCGACGCTCGTCAAGGCTCTGCTCGGGGTCAGCCTCAAGGACGATCCCTTCACCCGCGAGGGTCAGGATCTGCTGCGTCACTGGGACTACTCGACGCCTGCCGACGGCTCCGGCAGCAGTGCCGCGGCGGCCTACTTCAACGCCGTCTGGTCCAACCTGCTCCGCCTCACCTACGACGACGAGCTCCCACCGGACGCCCAGGCGACCGGGGGCAGCCAGTGGATGGAGGCGATGACGGTCATGCTCGGCAACCCGCGCAGCGCCTGGTGGGACAACAAGTCGACGCCCGGCGTGACCGAGGGCAAGGACGAGATCTTGCGCCAGGCCCTGGTCGCCGCTCGGTTGGACCTCACCAAGAAGCTCGGCAAGGACCCGAGCGAGTGGCAGTGGGGCAAGCTGCACCAGCTCGACCTGGAGCACCCGGTGCTGGGCGGTGACACCGTCCCGGGCCCGGTCCGCTGGGTCTTCAACCACGGCGGGATCGAGCTGCCCGGGGGCTCGGCGATCGTCGACGCCAACGGGTGGAACGCGGCCAAGGGGTATGCCGTCACGTCGGCGCCGTCGATGCGGATGGTCGTCGACCTGGGCCGGCTGGACGACTCGACCTGGGTCAACCAGACCGGCCAGTCCGGCCAGCCGTTCTCCGACCACTACGACGACCAGCTGGGGGCTTGGGCCAAGGGTCAGCAGCTGCCGTGGGCTTTCACGTCGGCAGCGGTCGATGCGGCCTCCTCCGACGTCCTGACGCTCCGCCCCAGCGGTACGTCCTGACCGTCAGCCGGCCACCCGGCATACGCCCTCGGCCGTGAGTACCCACCCCACCGGCAGGTCGTGAGCCTCGCGGGGGAGGGTCGGCAGGCCGTACTCGCCCGGGTGGAGCAGGCAGATGACGTCGATGTCGCTGCGACCTCGGGGGAGGGCCTTGTCGTAGCACCCGCCGCCCTGGCCGAGCCGGGTCCCGGTCGGGTCGACGGCCAGCCCCGGGACGAACGCCAGATCCGCGTCGTGGATGGCGTCCTTGCCGAGCGGGGTGCGACCCTCGTCGGCGGCGTCCTGCCAGTCCAGGTCCAGGTCGGCGAGGGTGATCGGCCAGAGGACCCGTATGCCGTCTGCCTGCAGGGCCGCGGTCAGGGCCGCCGTCCGTGGCTCGGCCGCACGGGACTCATAGAGGGTGACCGTGCTGCCCGGGCCGAGCCCCCGCTCCTGCGCCGCGGCCAGGCCGTATCGGGCGAGGGCCTCGGCATCGGCGGCCAGGTCACGGGCGGCAGCGATCTCGCGGCGTCTGGCGCGCAGCGCCGACCGCACCTCGGCCTTGGGAGTACCAGTCACCTGAGTCATCGTAGGCTCACGACCATGAGCGACTCAGGTCTGCAGGCAGCGACGACCAGGATGCGCGACCGGGGGATCGACGAGAGTGCCATCCGGGTGTTCGGGCACTACTACCGCGAGCTCGAGGCGGGCACCACCGGCACCATCCCCGAGGCCAGCATCGAGCCACTGGGGTCGACGCCGGCGCTGTCGGACCTCACGGCGACCGAGGCCGAGCGGGCCACCGCCCTGTCGCACACGGTCGTCATCAAGCTCAACGGCGGCCTCGGGACGAGCATGGGGCTGTCCGGCCCCAAGACCGCGCTCGAGGTCCGTGACGGGCTGACCTTCCTCGACATCATCGTGCGCCAGGTCCTGGCCCTCCGCCGGGCACACGGGGTGGACCTCCCGCTCGTCCTCATGGACTCGTTCCGCACCCGCGAGGAGTCGCTCGGTGCGCTCGCGGCATACGACGAGCTGCCGGTGGGCGACCTCCCCCTCGACTTCCTCCAGAACGCCGAGCCCAAGCTGACCGCCGACGGTCTGGACCCTGTCGACTGGCCCGACGACCCGACCCTGGAGTGGTGCCCGCCCGGCCATGGCGACATCTACGTCGCGCTGGCCAGCAGCGGACTGTTGGATGCCTTGCGCAGCAAGGGTTTTCGCTATGCGTTCCTCTCCAACTCCGACAACCTCGGAGCGACCTGTGAGCCGGAGATCCCGGCCTGGATGGCCCGCGAGGGCATCCCCTACGTCGCCGAGGTCTGCCCCCGCACCATCAACGACCGCAAGGGCGGGCACCTCGCGCGCCGAAGGGCGGACGGCCGGATCGTCCTGCGCGACAGCGCGATGGTGGTGCCGGGGGAGGAGCACTTCTTCGCCGACAACGAGCGGCACCGTGTGTTCCACGCCAACAACCTGTGGGTCGACCTCGACGTCCTCGATGCCGTGCTCACGGCTCGCGACGGTGTTCTCGGCCTGCCGATCATCGTCAACCGCAAAACCGTCGACCCGTCGCGCAAGGACTCCACGAAGGTCATCCAGATCGAGTCGGCCATGGGTGCGGCGATCGAGACGTTCGAGGGCTCCCAGGCCCTGCTCGTCCCGCGGAGCCGGTTCCGTCCGGTGAAGACGACCAACGAGCTGCTCCTCCTGCGCTCGGACCTCTTCGACATCGACGCGGCCTACGACATCGTCCCGACCGGGTCCGGCCCCGAGCCGCTCGTCGACCTCGACGGGCACTACACGCTCATCGACGACTTCGACACGCGGTTTCCCCGAGGCGTGCCGTCGCTCGCCGCTGCGACGTCGTTCCGGGTGACCGGCGACGTCACCTTCGGTGCCGATGTCGTGTGCGCGGGCGACGTCGTCGTCTCGGCCGCCGAGGACGGGGCCGCGTTCGTCGAGGACGGTGCCCGGCTGACGGGAACCGCTACCGTCTGAGGGTGCGTTCCTTCATCGAGCACCGCGACCACATCCTCGCGGACCTCTCTCCCCTTCCCGCGCGGCGTGTTCCGGTCGCCGAGTCGTTGGGGCTGGTGCTCGCCGAGGACGTCGTCGCCCGTGTCGACCTCCCGGGCTTCGACAACTCGGCGATGGACGGGTATGCCGTGCGGTCCGCTGATCTTGTTGGTGCATCGGCCGATTCGCCGGTCGTCCTCCCGGTCGACGGCGACATCGCGGCGGGTGACACCACGCGGCACTCGCTCGCGGCCGGTCGCGTGATGCGGATCATGACCGGTGCCCCCATGCCTGACGGGGCCGACGCGATCGTGCCGGTGGAGGCGTCAGACGGCAGCGCCGTGACGGTGTCGCTGATGCTCGCGCCTGAGGCTGGCCGCCACATCCGGCCACGCGGCGAGGATGTCCGCCTGGGCACGGTCGTCCTGCGGGCCGGTCAGCGGATCGGCCCCGGCCACCTCGCGCTGGCCGCGGCCGCGAACGTCGCAGAGGTGTCGGTCCACCCGCGTCCGCGGGTGGCGGTGTACTCGACGGGCAACGAGCTGCAGACCGTCGGGTCCGAGCTCGCCTTCGGCCAGATCGTCGACTCCAACGGGGCGATGCTCGCCGCGCTGGTGCGTGCTGCCGACGCCGAGCTGGTCACGATCGGCCACCTGGACGACGACCCTTCGGCCGTGCGGGCGCTGCTCGAGCCCATTCCGGGGTCGCCGGACCTGCTGCTCACGGCCGGTGGGGTGTCGATGGGTGCCTATGACACGGTCAAGGAGGTCCTGAGCGAGGGGGGAGTGGACTTCGTGAAGGTCGCCATGCGACCCGGTATGCCGCAGGGCTCGGGCCGGATCGGACCGGCCCGGACGCCGATCATCACCCTGCCGGGGAACCCGGTGTCCTCGCTCGTGTCGTTCCAGGTCTTCGTCCTTCCGGCGCTCCGTCGGCTGGCCGGCCTCGACCCGCTGGCCGACGGCGCCTTCGAGGGTGTGGCAGCCGTCGACTGGCCCTCGATCCCGGGCCGGGTCGACTTCACCCGGGTCCTCGTCGGACCGGACGGGCTCCGACCGAGCGGCGGTCAGGGGTCGCACCAGCTCGGCGCCCTGGCCGACGCGACAGCCGTTGCGGTGGTCCCGGCCACCGACGACCACGTGGTCGCGGGTCAGGTACTCACCTGTCTCCCGCTGCTTGGCACGCTGGGCGCATGAACGACGCCCCCCGGCTGACCCACGTCCGGGCCGACGGGTCGGCACACATGGTCGACGTGTCCGCGAAGGCTGTGACCGCGCGGGAGGCGAGCGCCGCCGGCCGGGTTCTCGTCTCGCCGGCCGTGATCGAGGCGCTGCGCGGCGACGGCGTCCCGAAGGGCGACGCGCTCGGCGTGGCTCGGGTCGCCGGCATCCAGGCGGTCAAGAAGACGCCCGACCTCATCCCGCTGGCCCACCCGATCGCGGTCCATGGCGTGACCGTCGACCTCGTGGTCACCGACGAGGCGGTCGAGATCACCGCCACGGTGCGGACCGCCGACCGGACGGGCATCGAGATGGAGGCTCTCACGGCCGTCGCGGTGGCCGCCCTCACCGTGGTGGACATGGTCAAGGCGGTGGACAAGCACTCCCGGATCACCGACATCCGGGTCACCGCCAAGTCCGGCGGCCGCTCCGGCGACTGGCGCGAGCCGTGAGTGCGGGGGAGAGCCGCGCGACCGGCATACGGGCTGCGGTCGTCACCTGCTCGACCCGGGCAGCGGCCGGCGTCTATCCGGACCGCGGCGGTGAGCTCGTCGTGGCGACCCTCCGCGGCTGGGGTGTCGACGTGGCGGACGCCACGGTCGTACCCGACGGACCGGAGGTCCGCGTCGCGCTCGAGGCGGCCCTGGCCACCGGGCCCGACCTGCTGCTCACGACCGGCGGGACCGGTCTCACACCGACCGACGGGACCCCGGAGGCGACCGCCCCCCTGCTCGACAGGTTGGTGCCGGGGATCGCCGAGGCGATCCGCGCCCAGGGCGTCGGGGCCGGCGTCCCGACCGCGATGCTCTCCCGTGGCGTGTCCGGGTTGGCCGGTCGGACGCTCGTGGTCAACCTTCCCGGCTCGACCGGTGGAGTCCGGGATGCCCTCGCCGTGCTCGAGCCGGTGGTGGCGCATGCCGTCTCCCAGATCCGCGGCGGCGACCACTGATGGGGCACCGGTGATGTTCCGGCGGCGGACCGGTGCGCACTGGCCAGTACGCCTCACGGCGACGACCCCGCGCGGTGAAGGCATCGTGCTGCGGCCGTTGACCGCTCGCGACGAGTCCGAGTTCGTCGAGGTGCGCCGCACCAACGCCCAGTGGTTGTCACCTTGGGACGCGACCAACCCGGTGCCCGGCGGCGGGGTACGAACGTTCGCCGCCATGCTCCGGTCCTTCGACGAGGAGGCGGCGATCGGTCGGCAGCTGCCGCTCGTCATCGAGGTCGATGGTCGGCTCGCCGGGCAGGTCAACCTGAGCAACATCACCCTCGGTTCGTTCCGCAGCGGGTCGGCCGGCTACTGGATCTCCCGCGAGTACGCCGGGCGCGGCATCATGCCCACCTCTCTCGCGGCCGTCGCCGACCACGCCTTCACCACTCTGGGGCTGCACCGGATCGAGGTCAACATCCGGCCCGAGAACGCCGCGAGCCTCGCGGTGGTCCGCAAGCTGGGCCTGCGCCCGGAGGGGGTCCGCAAGCGGATGCTGCACATCGACGGCGCCTGGCGCGACCACGAGTCGTTCGCCGTGACGGTCGAGGAGCTGAACGGTGGGACGCTGCGGGATCGGCTGGATCACCCACAACACCAGTCACATTGACGACACACCGTCCCACGTCCGCCGCCTTGCCGACACCGCACCGTAACTTCGGAGCGTGGCGCCCAACGGACTCATCTTCCTTGTCGTTGTGGCGATCTGGGCTGCCTATTTCGTCCAGTACTGGATCCGTCGGCGCGACCATCTCGCCACGGCACGGTCGATGGACCGCTTCTCGGAGTCGATGCGGGTGCTCGCCCGACGCAGTCCCCTCCCGCAGTCCTCGCTCGAGACCCCGGCGGCCCGCTCGTATGCCGTGAGCCCGGGTCGCTCGATGCGTCCCCAGGTCCTCGTCAAGCGAGCCGATGTGACCACCTCGACCTCCATCATGGCCAACCATGTTGCTGGCGGGGCGGATTCGTCGGTCTCCGGGGCTGGGCCGTCGCCGCGACCTGTCTCGGCCGGTCGCCCGGCATACGACTCCTCGTCGGTCTCGGCGGACCGCACAACGCGCCCCGCGTCGTCGAGTGGCCGTCCGTCCCGGGTCCCGCGTCGGATCCGCGGCCTCGTCCTGCTCGGCCAGCTGGTCGCCTTCCTTGCCGTCACGGTCCTGGCGTTCGTCGGTGCCGTGGTCTGGTGGGCTCCACTCCTCGCGGTCGTGGCGATCGGCTGTGCGGTCGTCTGGGTCGGTGAAGGGGTCCGTGCCGAGCGCGCCACCCGAACGACCCACGGCCGCAACGCTGCTCGCCGTCCGGTCCGGGCCCGGTCGGTGCCGGCCCGATCGGCGCCGCGACGGGCGCCGCGACGCGCTCAGCCTGATCTTCCTTCAGCTGTTGCCGGTGAGGATGCTCCGCCGGTCGAGGTAGGTGCCGATCCTGAGCTCGAGGTGGCCGCAGCGGAGAGGCTCGAGCCCTACGGCTTCGAGGACCCGACTCCGGCGACCTCGCCGGCCGCTGTTTCGGCCGGCACCTCGCCGGCTGCGGTGCTCGTCGACGAGGACGACATCCCGCTCACCTGGGACCCTCGCCCGGTGCCGCGCCCGACGTACACGATGAAGGCCCGGGCGGACCGGCCACTGCCACCGCCGGCCGACGTCACCCCGACGCCCGTCGGTGTCGACGAGGACGACGACGTGCGCGCCGTCGAGCCGCAGCGCCACACCGGCTGACTCCGAGCGGCTGAAACGGGGCCCCTGCTCGCTCCCAGCGCGGCCCGCGACGTCTGGGGACCTGCTCCCGCGTGCCGTTTATCGCGTGTGCGCGTGAGTCACCGGATAGCTCACGCGTACACGGGACAAAACGTGGGTTGCGGCTGCCAGCCGAGGTCGCCGGCCCACGACACCGTCCCGCGAGGTGGCTCGACGCCGCCGGCTCACCAGCTGCCGCGTGCCCGGCATAAGGAAGATCAGCTCAGGTCGTGTGCGACCGCTTCGGCGTGGACGGTCGCCCGCTCGCCGTCGGTGTCCTGGTCGGACGGCGGCGGGACAGGATCGGGGGCGAGTGCGCCGCCGTCCTCCGGGTCCGGGGTCGGCTCGCCGGGCCTGTCGAGCAGGTGGTGGCCCACCGCGTTGGCCACCGCGGCGAAGGGGACCGCGACGAGCGCGCCGACGATGCCCGCGGTGATGACGCCGATCGCGATGGCCAGGATGACCGACAGGGGATGCACGCGTACCGCCCGGCCGAGGAGGAACGGCTGGAGCACGTGCGACTCGATCTGCTGCACGAGGATGACCACGGCCAGCATGACGAGCGCCCACCCGGGGCCCCGGGCCACGAGGGCGAGCAGGACGGCGACGGTGCCGGAGAGGGCGGCGCCGATGACGGGCACGAACGCTCCGATGAAGACGAGCAGGCCGATGGCCAGCACGAGCGGGACCCGCAGAACAGCCGCGCCGATCGAGATCCCCAGCGCGTCGGTCGCCGCCACGATGACGGTCGCCTTGGTGAAGGCCGAGAGCTGACCCCAGGCGATCTCGCCGGAGGAGGCAAGCCGGTCGCGGGCGTTGCGGGGGAAGAGGCAGACCACCCAGGCCCAGATCCGCTCGCCCTCGTAGAGGAAGAAGTAGAGGGCGAAGAGGGAGATGAAGAGGCCGGCGAGGACGTGGGTGGCGGTGGTTCCGGCCTGGGCGGCAGTGTTGGTGATGCTGCCGCCGCTCTGGATCTGCTTCTTGAGCTGGTCGAAGTAGCTGGCGAACTGGTCGTCGGTGAGGTTGAACGTCGACAGGATCCACTGCCGGACCTGGCTGAGGCCCTCGGTGACCTGGTCGGTGAGCTGCTGGTAGCTGCTGGAGAACTGGGTTCCGATGATCGTGAAGGCACCTGCGATGACCGCCAGCGTCCCCAGCACGGTCACGCCCGCCGCCGCGCCCCGGGGGACGTGACGGGCCATCGCGCGGGTGACCGGCCACAGCAGCGCGGCGAGGAGCAGGGCCACGAACAGCGGGATGAAGACCTCGCTGAGGTGCGCGACGATCTTGGCCAGGGCGAACAGGGCGGCGCCGATGAGGAGCAGCCGAAGGGACCACTCACTTGCCGCCCGTACGGGTTTGGGGACGGTGCTGACCTGCGCCATGGAGCTCCTCGGGTTGGGAGGGGACTGATTTGGAGCCTACGTCGCCGACGCGTGTGCCACCTGTCCGGTATGCCGTTGATCTGCGGTTTTCCCTCCGGGCAGGGTCCGGTGTTATCGTTTCGGCTGCACTCGGGGCTGTGGCGCAGTTGGTAGCGCGTCTCGTTCGCAATGAGAAGGCCCGGGGTTCGAATCCCCGCAGCTCCACCCGACGGAGGCGGTCCGGTCGCTCGGCGACCGGACCGCCTTTCTACGTGAACACGGACAGGTGAGGTTCCCTGCCGGCGCCGCGCATCAGGCGCGGGTCGCCTGCTCGTACTCGGTATCGGTGACGTGGTCGCCCCACGTGGCGTCGTCGTCCTCCCACATGGCGAGGTGGGTCATGAACCGGTCGTGGACTGCGCCGTGCCAGTGCTCCTCGCCGGGAGGGGTGTGGACCGTGTCGCCGGGCCTCATCACGATGACCTTCTCGCGGGTGGCGACCACACCGACTCCCTCGGTGACCTGAAGCATCTGGCCCAGACTGTGGCTGTGCCAGGCCGTTCGTGCGCAGGGCGCGAAACGGACCGTGTTCACCCGGAGTCGCGAGTCGCCCTCGCCCCGCGCGACCACGTCGAACCACACGCTTCCGGTGAAGAGCTCGGCGGGACCCGCGGTCGTGGCCTGCTTGCTCAGGAGCTCCATGTCTTGTCCTGCTTTCGGGTTGGCTCGGCGACGGTCCAGCTGGCGAGCAGGCTGAGTGCCTCGGCAGCTGGGGAGTCCGGCGGGGCGGTGTAGACGTTGAGTCGTTGACCTTCGTCACCGGGCAGGTCGAGTGCCTCGAAGTCCAGGGTGAGGTCACCGACGAGCGGGTGGTGAAGTCGCTTCGTGCCTGTCCGGTGGTAGCGCACGTCGTGGGCAGACCACCGTTGTCGAAACGGTTCGCTGCGGGTCGAGAGCTCACCGATGAGGTCTTGCAGGTTCTTGTCGTACGGGTCGCGGCCCGCTTCGGCGCGGAGGAAGGCGACGGCGTCGTCCTGGACGGTCTCGAAGTCGAGATAGAACTCGCGGGCATGCGGGCTGAGAAACACGAAGCGTGCGCTGTTGGGCTCTTCGGACTGTTGGTAGAGGGGGCTGTACAAGGCCCGTCCGAGGTCGTTGGCAGCGAGGATGTCGAAGCGTCCGTTACGCAAGAACGCGGGCATCGGCATCAGGTCGAGCATCCGCAGGATGGTCGGACGCACCCGCTTCCTGGTGGGGTTGCGCCGGACCGGCCTGCGGGTTGCCACGGTCTGGACCAGGCTGAACAGGTGGTCGCGCTCGGCTTCGTCGAGCTGAAGTGCATGGACCAGGCCGTCGAGGACACCCTCGGAGACCGAGCCGACCTGGCCGCGTTCCAGGCGGGTGTAGTACTCGACACTGATCCCTGCCAGCAGGGCGACCTCCTCGCGGCGCAGGCCGGTCACCCGGCGGTTGGCGGCGCCGTACACCGCAAGCCCGGCCCGCTCGGGCGTGATCCTTGCCCGCCGCGTGGTCAGGAAGTCAGCGATGTCGTCCTTGGGGTGCACCACCCCAATCTAGGGACGGCGCTCCCTGCGCGGGAGACCCTCCCGGTACCCCCAACGGCTACCGGTTGGACCGTTGCCGATGGCGGTCGTCCCTCGATGCTCTTGACGCTCGCGGCGGATCTGTGT
Source organism: Intrasporangiaceae bacterium (assembly GCA_021324575.1). Lineage (GTDB taxonomy): Bacteria > Actinomycetota > Actinomycetes > Actinomycetales > Dermatophilaceae > Nostocoides. The sequence continues at coordinate 15,371 of JAJPIW010000018.1, forward strand.
AGACATACTCCTAACATTTCAGTTAGGAGCGTAGATAAGTGTCTGTGCGAGCTGCCGAGGCGGTGGGCCGCCGCACGACCGGGTCGGCGGTCTCGGTGAGGATCCAGGGGCTGTCGTGCTACTACGAGCGGACGCATGCGGTCCGGGGGATCGACCTGGCCGTCGAGCCGGGTGAGTTCTTCACCTTGCTCGGGCCCAGTGGATGCGGCAAGTCCACGACGCTGCGGGCCGTTGCCGGCTTTCAACGCCCGGCGGCGGGCACGATCCACTTCGGCGACCAGGATGTGACTGCGCTCCCGCCCAACCGCCGACCGACCAACTACGTCTTCCAGAACTACGCCCTGTTCCCGCACATGACCGTGCAGGACAACGTGGAGTACGGTCTTCGCCGCCAGCGGGTCGGCGCTGCGGAGCGCGCCAGGCGCGCTCAGGAGGAGCTGGACCGCGTCGGAATGTCAGAGCTGGCCGCCCGGCGGCCGGGTCAGCTCTCGGGTGGGCAGCAGCAGCGCGTCGCATTGGCGCGTGCGCTGGTCAACCGACCTCAGGTGCTGTTGTTGGACGAACCGCTCTCCGCCCTGGACTTCCAGCTGCGCCGACAGCTGCGTGAGCAGCTCAAGAGCATCCAGCGCGAAGTGGGCACGACGTCGATCTTCGTCACCCATGACCAGGACGAGGCGCTGAGCATGTCCGACCGGATCGGAGTCATGAATGCCGGGCGCATCGAGCAGACCGGCACGCCCGAGGACATCTACCTGCATCCCTCCACGCTCTTCGTCGCCCGCTTCGTCGGCAGTGCGAATCTGCTCCCGGGGGAGGTCGTCGCCGTGGGCGATGGACACCGAACCGTCCGGCTCGACCTCGGGGCCACTTGCTCGGTGCCCAGCGACCAGGGTCGGGTCGGTCAGCGGTGCCATGTCATGGTGCGACCCACCGAGCTGCTGGTGGTCCCCACCGGCACGACGAGCGGGTTCACGATCACCGCGACGCTGATCTCCGCGACCTACGTCGGCGACCACTACGAGGTCGGCTTCCGTCATGCCTCCGGTGTCGAGCTGACCGCCCAGCTGCCCACCCTCAACGGCGCGTCCGGCCACGAGGCGTCCGCGGTCGACCTGACGTGGGACCAGGTCTCCACGTCCGCAGCCCATCTGATCGTCGAACCGGATCACTTCCAAACCACGACCCCGGACGACTCGCGTCCGGTGGCCAACAGAAAGAGAACGTAATGCCAGAAGACAAGAGCGCCCCCACGGCTCCGTCCGCTCCGGGAAAGTCCGGCGTCCAGGTCATCAAGATCGACTCGCCGGACATCGTGTGGGAGGACTACGGCGACCTGCCCGGTGACCGGACACCGGGCAACCCGATGGGCCGGCACGCTCAGGTGTACACCTCCCCCGACGGCAAGGTCACGGTGGGCCTGTGGACGCGTGACGCCGACTTCGGTGACCTGCTGGGTGGCGGTCAGTCCTTTGACTTCGTCATCGACGGTGACGTGACGGTCACCGATGCCGACGGCGTCGCGCACAACGCGACCTCGGGTGACCTTCTCATCTACTCGAACAAGGACAGCGGCACCTGGGAGCAGCCGGGGCCGATCAAGAAGATCTTCATCCACGTCCGGGACTGACGACACAGCAGTTACCCACTGAGCCGGCGGCCGCCCCACGTCATCGAAACGGAGAGTCATGTCCACTTTCAACCAGCCCAGGTCCCGACGTACGTTCCTTCGGCAGATGGGTCTCGGGGCCGCCGCACTCGGCGTCGGGGTCAGCGTCGCCGGATGTTCGTCGAAGGGGTCCACCACCGCCAAGACAGGCGGTCTCGGCGCCTCCTCGCCCGTCACAGGAACCGTGAGATGGGCCGCGAACTCCGGCGAGATCGACCCCAAGGACGTCAAGAGGTTCGAGGCGGCAGCCGGCGTGACGCTCGACTACCGCGAGGTGATTGCCGATGCCGACCAGTTCTTCGCCAGCGTCAAGCCGCAGCTCACGGCCGGACTCTCGATCGGCTACGACCTGATCTGTCTCAGCAGCCAGTACGTCTCGGTGTATGCCGAGCACGACTGGCTGATCAAGCCCGACAGCTCGGCCTTGCCCAACGTCACCAAGAACCTTCTGCCACAGCTGAGCTCGGTTGCCCACCGGGACATCGCCATCCCCTACGACTACGCACCCCTGGGGCTGGCCTACAGCAAGAAGGACTTCCCGAGTGGACTTCACTCGTGGGGAGACCTCCTCTCCAAAGCCGCCCATGGCAAGGTCGGCCTCTACTCGACGCCGATTCCGAACGTGGCGGCGTGGGGGCTGTACCTGAAGTCCCAGGGCAAGATCGACCATGCCCCGGCGGAGATGACGATCGAGGAGGCCCTCGAGGTGGTGGCCTTCCTGAAGCCGTACATCCGCAGCGGCCAGCTGCTGACGACCCAGGGTGAGAATGCCGTTCAGAAGCTCGCGAGCGGGGACCTCTTCGCAGCCGTGGCACCTCCGGTCAACGTCGCCGAGGTCGACCCGGTCACCGTGGGCTTCGCCGTTCCGACCGAGGGGGCACCGGCATACGTCGACCGCCTTGCGATCCCCAAGGGGGCGGCGAACCCGCGGGCCGCAGAGGCGCTGATCGACTGGTGGTTCCAGCCGGAGAACGCTGCCAGCTTCTGCAAGTACACCCTGCAGTACCCCTACGCGCGGGGCGTCAAGGACGTGTTGGCCAAGACCGACCCCAAGCTCGCGGACAACCCGATCATCTTCCCCGGCGAGGACGTCCTGAACCGCCTTTTCCCGTACCCGCCCCCTTGGTCCGACAACGAGCGTGCCAGCCTGTCCCGGGCATGGACGGCCGTGATCAGTGGCTGATGGACGAGCAAGAAGGGGCCGACCTCGGCGTCTGTCGCCCCTCCTGCTCGTGGCCCCGGCGGCGATCTGGTTGGTCGTCTTCTTCCTCGCGCCGCTGGTGCAGGTCGTTCGGCTGTCGTTCAGCGCCGACGAGTTCGGCCTGACCGCGAAGGGCTGGTCGCTGGGCAGCTACACGGCTGCTCTCGGGGCCTTCCTGCCGAATCTGGCGAACTCGCTGACGATCGGACTGCTCGCCACGACGGTGGCCTTTCTGGTCGGGGTGCCGCTGGCATACGGCATCTCCTTCTACGGAGGGCGGCGGCGAGCACTTCTCCTCTTTCTGGCCGTGGCGCCCTTCCTGACCAGCTATCTGGTTCGAGTGATCTCGTGGCAGACGCTCCTCGGTGCCAGTGGACCGGTGTTGGGCCCGTTGAAGTCGCTCGGTCTCGTGGGCGACAGGTTCGTGGTGATGGGCACCTCGTTCTCGGTGGTGGCCGGGCTCTCCTACCAGCTCATCCCATTCGTCATCCTCCCGTCGTATGCCGCGTTCCAGCGGGTCGATCGCGACCTGTGCGCCGCTGCCGCGGACCTGTACTCCGGCCGATGGGGGGCGCGTGGGGCCGTGCTCGGGTCGGTCCTGGGGCTGGCCGTCGGGATGCTGGCGGTCTACACCCTGAGCGGCCGACGGCTCGACCTCTCTCCGACAGCTGCCCTGGCCCTGCTCGCCTTTGCCATGGTGGGGGCCCTGGTGGCCGCGTCGGTGACCGAGAGCTTCCTCCACGTGGTCCTCCCGTTGAGCGTCCCCGGCCTGACCGCTGCGGGGGTGCTCACCTTCATCCCGGCGCTGGGTGACTACGTCAACGCCGCCCTCCTCGGCAACGTTCGGACGCAGATGCTGGGAAACGTGATCCAGACCAAGTTCCTCACCGAGCTCGACTACGCCGGGGCGGCCGCCCTGTCCTCGCTTCTCCTCGCGATCACCCTCGCCATCTTGGGTCTCTACCTGCATCGCCTGCGCGGGACCGCGGTGTTGGACCTTGTCTAGGCGAGCTCCCGCAGAGGGCCTGGCCGTCCGCCTGTATGCCGCACTGGCCATCCTGCTGATGTTCGCGCCGGTCCTGGTGATGATCAGGTACTCGCTCAACGACTCCGGCACACGCTTCAACTACGTGCTCCACCGGTTCTCGGTGGACGCGTGGATGCATCCGCTCGACGTCCCGCAGCTCGGCCTCGCCATCCGCAACAGCCTGACCGTGGCGGTGATCGCCTCACTGCTGGCGGTGCTCCTGGGGACACCGTTCGGATATGCCCTCGGTCGGTATCGCTTCCGGGGCAAGTCGATGGCCTCGAGTCTCACCTTCCTCCCGCTGGCCACGCCCGAGATCGTGATGGGTGCTGGGCTGCTCACCGTCTCCGTGGCGTCGGCGAGCACGGCACCCTTCAAGACGCTGCTCCCGGAGGGGCTGCTCTACCCCCTCGGCATGGTCACCGTCGTGATCGCCCACGCCACACTGGGACTCAGCTTCGTCATCATCAACGTGCGGGCCCGCGTCGACCGGGAGACACTCGTCCTGGAGGAGGCGGCCAAGGACCTGGGAGCGATCGCGCCCACGGTGTTCCGCACGATCTGGCTTCCCGCGCTGTGGCCGGGCGTGGTCTCCGGGGGCCTGCTGGTGTTCGCCATCTCCCTCGACGACTTCGTGCTCACCAACTTCACCGCGGGCTCGACCGTGATGTTCCCGACGTGGGCCTACGGACTGCTCCGGCGCGAGCTCCCGCCCCAGGTGGACGTCGTCGGAGTCATGATGTTCGCCGTCTCACTGGTGGCCGTCATCGCGGCGGGCGCTCTCGGACGACGTCGTGGCGTCCGGTGACGGGGCCCACCGAGGTGTGGTCAAATACTAAAGTGTCAGTGCGGGTATCAGGAGGGCGTCAGGTGGCCGCTTCGAAAGGACCCACCGAAGTCGTTCCTTCGCGCCGTGGCCTGAGCGCCAGGGACACGGCATACGAGGTCCTGCGCGATCGGATCATCTCGTTGGACATCGCTCCCGGCGTGCCGCTGGACGAGTCCGTTCTCTCCCGTGAGCTGGGCCTGGGGCTAACCCCGATCAGGGACGCCATCAAGCGGCTGGCGCTGGAGCACCTGGCCGTGGTCCATCCCCGCCGAGGTACGTTCGCCACCGAGGTGAACCTGGGGGACGAACGCTGGTTGAGCGAGGCCCGCCTCGCGCTCGAAGGACTCGCCGCAGAGCTCGCGGCCTCCCGGGCGACGACCGCCGACCGTGAGGAGCTGATGCGGCACGCCGACGCGCTCGGGCGTGAGCACACCGCGACCGGCGTGAACGAGCACGACGCGTCCTTCCACCGCGCGCTGTACCGAGCCGCACACAACCCGTTCATCGAGGTGACCCTCAACCAGTATCTGAACCTGAGCCTCCGACTCTGGTACTACTGCCAGGCGGGCACCGGACGGACCCACGAACCCGACAAGCTGCCGGTGGCGGTCGTCGCAGCCATCCTCGAGATGGACGGCAAGCGGGCCCGCGCCCACATCGAGGAGCACCTCAGGCGATCGTCGGCCGACCTCCGTGCGGTGATGTAGGACCGGGAGACCCCTGGCTAGGGCTGCTCGCGGTCCCGGTCGCCGATGTCCTCCCGTATGCCGCGGGCCTTCAGCGCGAGCCACAGCTCGGTCTGGGTGTCCACGGTCTCCGGGCCGCGGCCGAGGAGCTGGGTGATCCGCTGCATACGGTGCCGGACCGTGTGGCGATGGACGCCCAGCCGCTCGGAGCAGGCAGCCACCGACCGCTCCTCCGCGAACCACGCGTGGAGCGTCGCAATGAGCGCGGCCGAGTTCTCCGCGGCGTCGAGTGGTGCCAGCACGGCGTCCGAGAACGCGCGTAGATAGTCGGGGTCCGCGACGGTGAGGAGGAACTCGTGGGCGGCGCCGTCGACGTACTCGACGATGGTCCCGGTGTGTTGGCTGGTCGCCAGCGCCGAGTGCGCCTGTCGCATCGAGCGCCCGGCAAGGCCCGGCCGCACGGCCGTCCCGATACCGGTCGGCACCTCGAACCGGTAGCCGGCCACGACCACGCGCGGGTCGCCCAGCGCGATCACCTCCACCACCCGGTCGCGCCGCCGGACGAACGGCGTCCCCAGCGAGATGGTGAGGTCGGCCAGGATCTCCTCGGCCTGCTGCTCGCTCGGCGCCTGGATCGCGATCGCGCGAAGCTCCACGGCCTTGATGCCGAGCGCCTTGAGCTGGGCGGTCGCCTTGGGCTCGTCGTCGATGCTGAGCAGCCTGGCGAGCTGGTTGGCGCGGGTCCGACGTTGCGGCTCGTCGAGGAGCCAGCGGCGCTCGAACTCCAGGGCCAACAACGACAGGAGCGTCGGGACGGCCAGGTCGGCGGACTGGCCGGCACGGCCGATCCGGGCCAGATACCCGGCATGGCGGGTGGCGCCCACCGTCGTGACGATGGCTTCTCCGGCCGTGGTCTGGACGTGCCGCGCCTCGATGGTGAGTGGCTTGAGGTCGGCGGCTCCCTCGGCGATGGCGGCGGTCACCTCGCCCGGGAAGGACACCGAGCTCGCGAGCACACGCGCCCGGCGATCGAGCACGAAGGCGTCCTCCCCGGTGGCGCTCTTCCAGGCCGTCACCAGCCCGGCCAGCCCGCGCTCGCCGGCGGCCACCTTGGTCAGCCGGCGCTGGAGCTCGGAGGACTGCTCGAGCACCTGGCGGTCACGTTCGGAGTGGGCGGCGAAGATCGCCTTGCTGACGGCGATGAACGGGGTGAACTCGGGGACTTCGATGATGGGTACGTCATGATGGGCGGCTGCCCGCAGCAGCGCACCGGGCAGCTTGTCGTGCCGTTCGCCCGGACCGATACCCACGGCGAGGGCAGCGGCCCCTCGCCGGGCGACCTCATCGACGTAGGTCGCCCACTCCTCGTCGCCGTCCCCCAGGAGTGACCCGGTGGTCATGAGGAACTCGCCGCCCTCGAGGAGCTCGGCGGCGTGGAGGACCTCGGAGACGTGGGCGCCCTCGATCGGTCGGCCGAGTCCGGCCTCGCCCGCGCGGACCTTCAGACCCAGCGCAGAGATCGCGACGATGTCGGATACCCGGACGCGGGGGACGTCAGGTTCCATCGGCGGTCACTCCTTCGGTCTCGTGGTCGGGAACACCAGACGAGGACACCGTACCCAGTGGCAAACGCGCCGGGCGGGCTTCGGCGCGTCGAGGAGCCGACGCGTGGAAGCCCGCCTCGCCCGCCATGGCCGGTCAGGTGTACAGGCAGATGTAGGCGCTCTCCTCCAGGATGCGGACGGCGAACTGCAGCCCGCTGTCGATCTCGAACGACTCGCCCTCACCGAACGGCACGAACTCGTCGCTGCCAGGCAGCTTGGCCTCCCAGGCTCCGCGGGTCAGGATCATCCACTCGCGCGTGGGAACGTCGAACGTCCACTCGCCCACCTGCATGACGCCGGCCGTGAACTTGCCCTGGGAGTTCTCGAACTCCAGGCTGCGGACCTGTCCGTCGAAGTACTCATTCGTTGTGATCACGTGTTCAGTTCCTCTCGTGAAAGCGTAGGTAGCGACGTGGACGCTAGGAGCAGGGGACCGCTCACTTCAATGTCCGGCGGGGTGAATGTTCATGGACGGATCGGCCTGGGGGGACAATTGCGCGTGTTCCCCGTCACACGCGCGTCGGCCTCACGGCCCCTGTGGCCGGCCGGGCGAAGGATCGCTGCAAAGTTGGCCGCCGGGGCCAAAGGCGGCACCTCGATGACCTGCATATCCTCTCGCCACTGGTCAGCCTCGGCACCCGACCTCCGACACGAGATCGCCGGCATACGCCGGCAGGCAGGAGACCCAGATGGAGATTCCATCGGTCGAAATGAGCCGCCGCAACCTGGGCAAGGTCCTGGCCTTCGGTGCCGTGGCCGCGGCCACGTCGCCCCTGCTCGCGGCGTGTGGCCCCTCGACAAGCGGCGGCAGCAGCAGCAGTGGCTCGAGCCGCAAGACCCTTCGGGTCGGCGCGACGGGCGGCGGTTCCTCGGAGACGCTGAACCCCAACAGCGCGCTGAGCGAGACCGACGTCGCGCGCACCGCCCAGATCTTCGAGGGCCTGACGACCTTCGACCCGACCGGCAAGGTGGTCAACCGGCTGGCGGAGTCGGTGACGGCGGACGCGTCCGGCAAGGTCTGGACCGTGCGCCTCAAGGACGCGACCTTCCACAGCGGAGCCAAGCTGACCGCCGCCGACGTGCTGTACAGCTTCACCTACATGCTCAACCCCAAGAGCAAGGCCGATGGTGCCGGCCCGCTCGCGGACGTCGACCTGAAGAACTGCAAGAAGCTGGACGACAAGACCGTGTCGATCGCGCTGCACCGGCCGAACTTCCTCTTCCCGACACTGCTCGGCGAGCGCTCGGTGGTGATCGTTCCCACCGGCACGACGACCTTCGACAAGCCGGTCGGCACCGGGCCGTTCAAGCTGGTCAGCTTCCGGCCCGGCGACCGGGCCAAGTTCGCCAGCTTCGAGCAGTACCACGGTGGCGCGCCGGCCATCGGGGAGCTGGAGATCATCTCGATCGACGACCCCAAGGCCCGCATGAACGCCCTCAGCTCGGGGGTGGTGGACGCGATCGCCGAGGTCGCGCCACAGCTCATCGCCACGGCGACCGGGTCCGGCGTGAAGCTGCTCCAGGCGGCATCCGGCTCGTTCTCGACCCAGTACATGGACATGACCAAGGGTCCGTTCACGGACAAGCGCGTCCGCCAGGCGATGCGTCTGCTCGCCGACCGCAAGCAGATGATCAGCAACGCACTGTTCGGTGCCGGAGACCTGGGCAACGACCTGTCCAGCACCTTCGACCCTGACTACGCGTCCGGGCTGGCCCAGCGCACGTACGACCCGGACCAGGCCAAGAGCCTGCTCAAGGCGGCCGGCGCCGACGGGCTCACCGTCACCCTGCACACCTCCGACGCCGGCCTGGCCATGCTCGAGTCGTCCACCCTGTATGCCGCGCAGGCCAAAGCCGCGGGCGTCACCGTGAACCTGCACAAGTGGTCGACGAGCGACTACTGGACGCGTGCCTGGATGCAGCAGCCGTTCGCCTGCAGCCACTGGGGTGGCCGTCCGCTGATCAGCCACCTGCAGCTGAGCGTCCTCCCGGGCGCGAGCTACAACGAGACGCAGTGGAACAACCCCACGTTCAACGGGCTGGTGGCCGATGCCATGGCCAGCTCGGACGCGGGTGCTCGACACGACAAGCTCGTCGCGGCACAGACGATGCTGTACGACGAGGGCGGCTACATCGTCTGGGGCTTCGCCAAGAACGTCGATGCCACCGTCTCCGGCCTGAGCGGAATCACCCCGAGCGCCATCCGGTCGCTCGGCAACTACGACTTCAGGGGAGCGCGGTTCGCGTGACGTCGCAAGCGGCCGTCCAGCACGGCCGAGGACTGAGGGTGCCACCCGTGGCGCGCTTCGTCGTCGTCCGGCTGCTGGCCGGAGCCGCAACGATGTGGGCGGTTTCCGTCCTGCTGTTCTTCGGCATCAACCTCCTGCCGGGAGACCCGGCCGCGGCGGCCCTCGGCTCGAGTGCGACGCCCGCGCAGCTGGCCCAGTACCGCATCGAGTTCGGCCTGAACCGGCCGATCACGGTGAGGTATGCCGACTGGCTGGGTGGGGTCCTGCACGGTGACCTCGGCCGGTCGTTCCCGTCCGGGACGCCGGTGACCGAGCTGGTCGGGCCGCGGATCGGCTACACCGCACTCCTTGCCCTGCTCACGTTGCTCGTTCTCGTCCCGCTCGGGGTCTCGCTCGGAGTCCTGAGCGGGACGCGGGAGGGCGGTCGGACCGACCGCGTGACCTCGATGGTGACGCTCATCCTCGCGGCGACGCCCGAGTTCGTCATCGCGGCGGCGCTCATGCTCCTGCTCGCGGTGTGGATCCCGATCTTTCCCCGGGTGTCGCTCATCGACACGGGAAGCCCGGTCGGCGGGCAGCTGCGCGTCTTCGTGCTGCCTGCCCTCACCCTCGTGGCTGCCGGGGCCGCCCAGACCTGCCGGATGATCCGAGCGTGTGTCATCGACGTCCTCGAGCAGCCGTACATCGCGATGGCACGTCTCAAGGGTGTGCCGGAGCGTCAGGTGATCTGGCGACACGCACTCCCGAACGCCCTGGGACCCACCCTGCAGGTGCTGGCCATCAACCTCGGCTGGCTCTTCGGTGGCGTGGTCGTCGTCGAGGCGGTCTTCGAGTTCCCAGGCGTCGGACGGGCGTTGACCCAGGCCGTGGCCGAGCGTGACGTCGCGGTCGTCCAGTCCCTGGCCCTGATCGTCACCGGTGTGTTCGTGGTCGGCAGCGTGGTGGCCGACATCGCGGCCTCCGTCCTGAACCCGCGACTTCGGAGGCACCTGTGACCCTGAGCCCCGCCGTCGAAGCCTCCCCGTCGCCCAAGGGCGCGCGGTCGTTGGTGTGGACGGTCCTTCGGCAACCGCAGGGAGCCGTCGGGGCCCTGATGCTGGCCCTGGTCGCGGTCGTGGCGCTCATCGGACCGCTCGTTGCACCACACGACATCCGCACGGTGGTGGGCATCCCCCTGGCCCACCCGTCGCACGCGGCCCGGCTGGGCACCGACGTGCTCGGTCGGGATGTCCTCAGCCGGGTCCTCAACGGTGGCCTGACCCTGCTCGCCGTGGCGATCAGCGCGACCCTGCTGGCCTATCTCGTCGGTGCCTGCTGGGGGATGGCGGTCAGCCTGCGTTCCTCGGCGCTCGATGTCGTCAGCATCGGTGTGGTTGATGTCCTGCTGTCCCTTCCACCACTGGTGATCGGGCTGGTCCTGCTCGCCGGCGCCGGCTCGGGCAACGTGACCATCGCCCTCGCGCTCGCCGTGATCCAGGCTCCCCGTGTCTTCCGTATCGTCCGCGCTGCGAGCCGGGAGGTCGCCGCGCAGGACTTCGTGGAGGCCGCGACCGCCCGTGGTGACTCGATGTGGAGCGTCGTGCGGCGCGACATCCTCGCGAACATCTGGACGCCCATGCTGACCGACTTCGGCTTGCGGGTCACCAGTTCGGTGATCCTCTTCAGCTCGCTCAGCTTCCTCGGGCTCGGGGCACCGCCACCGAGTCCCGACTGGGGCCAGATGATCAGCGAGAACCAGATCGGCATCGTGACGCAGCCGTGGGGCGTCGTCGTGCCGGTGGTGCTCATCGCCGTGCTCTCTGTGGGTACCAACCTGCTCACCGACACGTTCTCGCGAACCATGAACAACGGAGCGGTCGGAGGTGGCCGGTGATGGCGCCTGAACCCGGGTCGTCGTCGGCGACCGTGATGGACGTTCGAGCCCTCGAGGTCGTGACCAGGACCGGCCGCCCGATCATCGAGGACGTCGCCCTCACGCTCAGGCGGGGCGAGGTGCTGGCCGTCGTCGGTGAGTCCGGCTCGGGCAAGACCACCACCGCCCTGGCTCTGCTCGGCGCGACGCGCGGCGGAGCGCGGATCTCGCGTGGACAGGTCGACATCGGCGGGCGCGACATCGCTGCCCTCCGCGAGGCGCAGCAGCGTGCTCTGCGCGGTCGGGTGATCTCCTACGTCCCGCAGGACCCCTCGACCCAGCTCAACCCGGCGCACCGGATCGGCCGTCAGCTGGGCGAGGCACTTGCCCTCGTCGACCGCGACGACGAGGCGAGCCAGCAGGAGCTGTTGACGAGAGTGAACCTTCCGGGCGAGGCTGCCTTCCTGCGCCGCTACCCCTTCGAGCTGTCCGGTGGGCAGCAGCAGCGCGTTGCCATCGCGATGGCGCTGGCCGCGTCACCGGAGATCATCGTGCTGGACGAGCCGACGACAGGGCTGGACGTCACGACCCAGCAGCGGATCATCCAGCTCGTGCGTGAGCTCGCGGACGCGGGGGAGGCGGGATTCGTCTACATCAGCCACGACCTGGCCCTCGTGAGTGAGGTGGCGGACCGGGTCGCGGTGATGTTCCGGGGCAAGGTCATCGAGACCGGGACCGTGCGCGAGGTCCTGGGTGCGCCGAAGCATCCGTTCACGCGCATCCTGGCGGCATCGGCGCCGGGTCCGCACGGGGTCAACATCGTGGCCAACGAGGTGGGCGAAGCCGTCGACGTCGAGGCCTCGGACGGGCCGGCGGAGGCCTGGACCGCACTACGCGTCGAGGCACTCCCGCCTCGTATGCCGGTCGCGGACCCCGTCGGTGTCCTCGAGGTCCGTGGCCTGGCGGTCAGCTACGCGCGGGGTCGGCGCGCGCGCAACGTCCTGGCGGACGTGAACCTCACGATCGCCGCCCGCGAGTGCGTGGGCCTCGTCGGTGAGAGCGGGAGCGGCAAGAGCACGCTGGGGCGGACGATTGCCGGTCTGGTCGCCCCTACTGCCGGCAGCCTGACCTGGGCGGGGCACGAGCTCGCTGCGCAGGTTCGCCGCCGGCAACGCGAACAGGTTCGGGGCATCCAGCTCGTCTACCAGAACCCCGACCGCTCCCTCAACCCGCGCGAGACCGGCTTCGAGGCGATCGCGCGTGCCGTGCGCTCGTTCGACCCCAAGGTGGGAGCCGCGGCGCGAACCGACCGCGTCCATGCCGCAGCCGATCGGGTCCGCCTCCCGCGCCATCTCCTCGGGCGGCGACCGACCGAGCTCTCCGGCGGCGAGAAGCAACGGGTCGCCATCGCCCGCGCCTTGGTGGCCCTTCCTGAGCTCCTCATCTGCGACGAGGTGACCTCCGCACTGGACGTCTCCACCCAGGCGACGATCATCCAGCTGCTGCGGGAGCTCTCGGACGAGGGTCTGGCGATCCTCTACATCACCCATGACCTGGGTGCCGTGCGCTCGCTTGCCCACCGCATCGCCGTTCTCAACCAGGGCGAGATCTGCGAGGTCGGACCGTGCGAGGACGTGTTGGACCGCCCGCAGGATCCGTACACGGCCGAGCTCATCGCCTCGACCCCGCTCATGCGGGTGTGACCGCGCGGCTGGTTCTCGCCGCGCGGTCTGACCGGTTATCTCCTATGCTCGGCGCTGGGGCGTGTGTGGTTCATGAGCCCAGTGCGCACAGTGCTGGTCCATGGTGACTGAGGAGACGTTCAATGCGTAAGTCAACAAAGGGGTCCTTGGCGGCCGTCGGCGCCGCTGTGGTGCTGCTCGGCGGAGGAGGCTCCCTCGCGTACTGGACGTCGAGCCAGACCGTGGCTGGCGGCACCGTCAACTCCGGGCACCTGGCCCTGATCACGGACGCGACGAACGTGGGGTGTGGTGCGTGGACGCTGGACAGCGGAGAGCAGGCCCCTGGAACCTATGCACCCGGCGACCCGCTGGTCCCCGGCGACGTGTTGAGCCGGTCCTGTGCCTACACCATCCAGGCGACTGGAAACCACCTGCGGGCCACGGTGTCGGCGACCGCACCCAGCGCCTCAGGGGCGTTGGCAGCCGCCCTGACGCTCGGCGCGAGCGGAATCATGGTCAACGGCTTGCCGGCCACCGAGTTCACCGAGGCAAACAACAACCAGGCCCTCACACTGAACCTGACCGTCACCTTCAACGGCGCTTCGGACAACAGCACCCAGAATCTCGCGGCGACGCTCAACGCCATCACGATCACCGCGACGCAGGTCCACACCTGACGGTGCTGGCAGCGCCCGGCACGGAGACGCCGCCGGAGCTCACGCCGCCCAGGTGGCGGGCAAGGGTCGGCTGGGTCGGGCAGGTCCTGTCCTGGCTGGTGATCCTTGCCGTCGGGGCGCTGCTGGCCGTGGCCGTCGTCGTCCCGCGGATCGTGGGCGCCACCCCGTACACGATCCTCACCGGCTCGATGCGACCCGGGCTGCCACCCGGGACCCTGGTGGTGGCGCGCCCGGTCGACGTGGACCGGATAGGTGTCGGAGACGTCATCACCTACCAGCTGCGGTCCGGTGAACCGACCGTCGTGACCCATCGGGTCATTGCCCAGGGCCTCGACGGTCTCGGCCAGCCGATCTTCCGGACCCGGGGCGACGCCAACCCCTCCCCGGACCAGGCCTGGGTCAAGCCCGTCCAGGTCAAGGGGCGACTCTGGTATGCCGTGCCGCGGCTCGGGCGGCTGACCCTCCTGATCGGCAACGGGCAGCGCCAGATCGCCACCCTGCTCGTCGGTGGGGGACTGGCGGCGTATGCCGCCTACATGTTCATCGGTGCCGCGCGCGACCGTCGGAAGGGCCCCGGCACCGCCGGACAACAAGCCGGCCGACAACAGGTGAGCCCGTGACGAAGGTCCGGCTCGTGCGCTGGGCCGCGGCCGTCGCCCTGGTCGCGATGCTCGTGGGCGGTGCACCCGCCGAGGCCGCCCCAGGCGCGACAGCTGTTGGCGTGGCCGTGAGCCGGGACGGCGTGCACTGGTCGGCACGCCTGCCCACGCCGTTGTTCGACGCGGCCACGGCGTGGGTCCCCGGCGACTCGCGGTCGGCCGCCTTCTACATCCGCAACCAGGCCGCCGACCCGGCCCGGCTGTCGGTCGCCGTTCGGGTGAGCGACCCCGACGGGCTAGTGGGCAACAAGGACATCCGGATCGGGGCCGGCATCCCCGGCGCGAGCCCACATGAGCTGACCGGCGGCACGACCCGCTGGGACGGCCCGGTTCTCGCGGTGGGGCAAGCCCGGCAGCTGAGCATCACCGCCGACTTCGACCCCGCCTCGCCGAACCGGTCCCAACGCCGTCACCTCAGCTTCGACGTCGTCGTCACGCTCAGCAGCGACCTCGGGATGGAGGGCAGCCCCGGGTCCGGCGGCCCCGGCGGGCCGTTGGCCTTCACCGGCGCGGACCTGCGCTGGTCCACGCTGGCCGTCGCCGCCCTGCTTGGCGTAGGAGTCGCGCTGCTCGGCTCTGGACGGGCGGGCGCCCGGCGTCGCCCCCAGCGCAGCCGACGGGCCGCCCATGGGTGACCGCATCCGCTGGGCTCCTGCACTCGGAACTGGCGGCCGATCATGGCGCCGCTGGTCGGTGCCGATCCGGCTCGCCCTCAGCCTCGGAGTGCTGCTGGGAGTCGGCTCGGTCGGCAGCTATGCCTACTGGACGCGAAGCGTCACCGTGCCGAGCAGCTCGTTCACGGCAGGCAACCTCGACCTACTCGTGAACGCGACCGCGAGCGACGTGGTGACCTTCAGCGCCCTGTCGCTGGGCGGCATGGCACCCGGCAACACCACCGCAGGAGTGCTCACGGTCAAGAACGCCGGCAGCGTCACCCTGAAGTACACCGTGGCCACCGGCACCACGAACGTTGATGGTAAGGGGCTCGCCGCTGCCCTGACCGGCAAGGTCACCGGCGCGGGAACCGTCACCGGCACCGCGCCGACGGCAACCTGCTCGGGGACGGCGCTCTCGGGAACGGCCTCCGGATTCACCACCGACCTGGTGACCACCGGGCGCGTCCTGGCCCCGAACACCAGCGAGACGCTGTGTGTCCAGGCCGGGCTGCCCGCCACCGCGGCCAACACGTTGCAGACGGCGGCCACGACGATCACCCTCACCTTCCACGCGACCTCCAAGCTGACATGAGCACCACTCGAACCCCGATGAGGATCACGCCCGGAACAGGCACGTCCCTGCCGCACCGCGTCCTGGTCGTGATCGGCCGCGCCGCGTTGACAGTCGGCGCGGTCCTCGGTGTCGGGTGCGTCCTGGCCGGTCTCGCGGCGGTCTGTCTCGGGCTGCGTCCGGTGGTCATCACGTCAGGCTCGATGTCCCCGGCCATCGACACCGGGGCCCTCGTCATCGCCCGTAGCGTCCCGGCCGGCGACATCGGCGTCGGCGACGTCGTCACCGTGCCGGCGTCGCCCGGGTCGAACGTCACCCACCGGGTCGTTGCCGTCACCCACCGAGCTGACGGCAGCGCGACGCTCCGCCTGCGTGGCGACGCCAACGAGGCCAACGACCCGACCGTCTACCCCGTCCGCAGCGCGGAGCGCACCGAGGCGGCGATCCCGTATCTCGGCCGCTTCGTCGCGGTCGTCAACGGTCCGACGGGCATCGCGCTCGGCGTCATCGCCCTGGGCGGCCTGCTGCTCCACGCCCTGGCCCGAACGCCGCGTGGCCGCCGTCGGGTTCTGGCCGTACCTGCGCTGGTGCTGGTGCTCACGGCCACTTCGGTCGGCGCGCTCACCGGCTCGACGCGGTCGAGCCAGGCCGTCTGGACCAACGACGTGACCGCCACCTCGACGATGGGCACCCTGACAGTCGCGCCGAGCTCCAGCTTCACGTGTGGGTCGCTCGGCATCGCCTCGGTGACCTTCAACTGGTCAGCGGTGACCGGCGCGACCAACTACACCCTCCACTTCGGCCCAGGCGGCGGGAGCACCCAGACCGTTGCTGGAACCAGCGCGACCATCTTGACGATCGTCAATGGCGGTACGGCGTGGGTGCAGGCGAACCGGAATTTCGGGTCGACCACGTGGACCTCGGTCGCATCACAGACCCGCACCTATACGATTGCAGCCCTCGTGCTCAGCACCTGCGTGTGATGCCTTCGCGGCATCGGTCAGTCCGTATGCCAGGTGGCGGAGTCCCAGGCAGAGGCGAGGGACGCGGCATACGGCGTGGGGTCGAGGCCGTGCGCGGTGAGCCAGTCCGGACTCCAGTGGGTGGCGGCGTAGCGGTCGCTGCGGTCGCAGACGAGGGAGACGATGCTGCCGCGCTCGCCGCGGGCGGCCATCGCGCAGGCCAGCTGGAGCGCGCCGTAGATGTTGGTGCCCGTCGACGGGCCGGCCTGGATGCCGGTGCGGTCGTTCAGCAGCCGCATCGCGGCGACCGAGGCCGCATCCGGGACGCGGATCATCGCGTCGATGACGTCCGGGCGGAAGCTCGGCTCGACCCGGGGCCGGCCGATCCCCTCGATCCGCGAGCCGTGGAGTGGTCCCGGCTCCTCCCCGGCCCAGGCCGGGTGGAACGCCGAGCCCTCCGGGTCGACGACACAGAGCTCAGTCGTCGCGTTGGCCTGGTAGCGGATGAAGCGGCCGATCGTGGCGCTCGTCCCGCCCGTCCCGGCACCGACGACCACCCAGCGGGGGAGCGGGTGCGGCTCGCGAGCGAGCTGCTCGAAGATCGACTCGGCGATGTTGTTGTTGCCGCGCCAGTCCGTGGCGCGCTCGGCATTGGTGAACTGGTCGAGGTAGGTCCCGCCGGCCTCGTCGGCCAGCCGCTGCGCCTCGGCATACACCGTCGTCGGATCCTCGACGAGATGACAGGTGCCGCCGGTCCGCTCGATGAGGGTGATCTTCTCCGGCGAGGTCGTGGCGGCCATGACGGCGACGAACGGCAACCCGATCATCCGAGCAAAGTAGGCCTCGCTCACCGCCGTCGACCCGCTGCTGGCCTCGACAATCGTTGTGCCAGAACGAATCTGGCCATCGACCAGGCCATGGAGGAACAGAGATCGGGCCAGTCGGTGCTTGAGGCTTCCGGTCGGGTGCGTCGACTCGTCCTTGAGGTAGAGGTCGACCGTGTGCGCCTCCGGGAGCGGGACCCGGATGAGGTGGGTGTCGGCACTGCGGTGAGCGTCCCCCTGGATGAGGCGCACCGCGTCGGTGACCCACTGACGGTCGGAAGCACTCGGCATACGAGCCATCATGGTGCAGCGCACGTCTTCCGGCTGTCGGCGGGGCGTGCCACGATCGGGAGATGCGACCGACGCTCTACGAGGCGGCCGGCGGCCAGGAAGGCCTGCTCGCGCTCGCCCGGGCCCATCACGCCCGCTGTCTCGCCGACGACAACCTGAACCACCCGTTCTCCAAGGAGGACGGGCACCCGCAGCATCTCGAACGGCTGGCGGCCTACTGGGGCGAGGTGCTCGGCGGGCCCACGACGTACTCCGAGACGATGCTCGACGAGACGAGCCTGGAACGGATGCACGCCGGCAACGGCGACATGAGCGAGGCTGCGCGACGGTTCGTCGACTGCTTCGTCGGGGCCATCGACGATGTCGGTATGCCGGACGACCCCGCCTTCCGTGCTGCCATGCGCGCCTACATGGAGTGGGCGACCGGGAGGTTCATCGCCTACCCCGACGACCCCACGGACGTTCCCGAGGGGCTGGCCGTCCCGCGGTGGGGTTGGGACGGCCTGATCCGGACCTGACCGAGCGCCACCTGGCTCAGGACGAGGGTGCGCCGGCCTTGAACACCGCGCCGAACGCACCGCCGGCCCAGCCCAGGACGGTCAGCCCGAACGCCTTGAACAGGTCGGGGGCGATGTCGCCCTTGACCAACCAGGTCGCCAGAACCGCCAACCCGACACACAGGTAGGTCAGGACCCCGGCGACCGTCATCCTGGAGTCGGCGAGCGCATCGGCTGTCGCCTGGGCGAAGCTCTTGCCTGAGTGGGCTGTGCTGTCGCTCGCGCCCTTGATGGTGATGCCGAGCACCGAAGCCGTCCCGGTTGCCACCGTGGTCCCGATGAAGCCGGCCGTCGTCACCACGGCGTCGGACAAGGTCACTTTCGTGCTCGACGTCAGGACCCGGAAGCACAGCACGACCCAGAGCAACGCGAAGAGGGCGAGGAAGGCGCCGGTGACGTAGAGGAGCAGCCGGCTCGGCGGAGGTTCGGCTGGTTCGGGTGGTTCGGCCGGCTCGGCCGGTTCGGGGGTCTCCTGCATGGCGCTGTGGTCGGTCATGACGTGTTCCTCCCCACGGTCCTTGTCTGCCCGTGCCCTCCATGGTCGAGGCTTGGGCCGAGCTCGCGGCCGACCCGCAGGAACCCGGCCCGAACGGGTGACCCGGTGGGCCCGCTACGGTGGCGAGCACCCGGCATACGACTGACCAAGGAGAACTTCCGTGCAGGCTTGGCGCGTTCACGAGCTCGGCGAACCCAAGGACGTCCTCACCCTCGAGGAGATCGAGACGCCCCGGGCTGCCGCCGGCGAGATCGTCGTCCGGGTGCTCGCCGCCGCGGCGAACTTCCCCGATGCGTTGCTCTGCCGCGGCCAGTACCAGGTCAAGCCGCCGCTGCCGTTCACGCCCGGCATCGAGCTGTGTGGCGAGGTCGTTGAGGTCGGCGAGGGTGTCGCCGGATGGACGGTGGGTGACCGGGTCATCGGCAATCCGGAGTTCCCGACGGGTGGCTTCGCGGAGTATGCCGTGCTGCTGGGTGCCAAGGCCCTCCCGGCACCGCCGTCTCTGGACGACGCCGAAGCATCCGGCCTGCTCATCGGCTACCAGACCGGCTGGTTCGGGCTACACCGCCGCGCCAACCTCCAGCCGGGGGAGACCCTGCTCGTCCACGCGGCGGCCGGTGGCGTCGGGAGCGCCGCCGTCCAGCTCGGCAAGGCCGCCGGGGCGCGGGTCATCGGCGTCGCGGGTGGCGCCGACAAGGCCGACTACGTGCGCGCCCTCGGGGCTGACGTCGTCGTCGATCGGCGCACCGAGGACTTCGTCGAGGTGGTCAACGAGGTGACCGGGGGCAAGGGCGCCGACGTCATCTACGACCCGGTCGGCGGGTCGACCTATGAGAAGTCGACCAAGTGCGTGGCCTTCGAGGGCCGGATCCTGGTCATCGGCTTTGCCGGCGGAACGATCCAGACGCCGGGCCTCAACCACGCCCTCATCAAGAACTACTCGATCGTCGGTCTGCACTGGGGCCTGTATGCCGTGAAGAACCCCGCGCTCATCGGCCAGTGCCACGCCGAGCTGACCCTGTTGGCGGCGGAGGGAAAGGTCAAGCCACTCGTCAGCGAGCGGCTAGGACTCGACGCCGTGCCGGACGGCGTACAGCGCGTGGCCGACGGTAAGACGGTCGGCCGCCTGGTGTTCCTACCCTGACCGCCCTGAACGAGTGGGGTCGCGTCCCGCCCACCCGCGCCCTCAAAATTATCGGGTCCTCGGGCTAGTTATGTCTGCACCCGAGAAGCCTTCTCGGGTGCGGAAGGTAGTAGGCGGGCTCACGCGGTTAGTGCAACACCCCTGATCAGAGATGGGGTTTGGAGCAATGACTGCTCGACGAGGTCGTCCGTCGCTGCCGCCGAAGACGCGGCGGG
>JAJPIW010000035.1 GCA_021324575.1 Intrasporangiaceae bacterium
AAGGTGGGCCCCATGACGAGCACCGGAGCGTGCGACGGTGGACGTAAAGGTGGGCCCCATGACGAGCACCGGAGCGTGCGACGGTGGACGTAAAGGGACTCGAACCCCTGACCTTTCGCGTGTGAAGCGAACGCTCTAACCAACTGAGCTATACGTCCGGATGCCCTCGCGGGCTGACACAAGATACCCGTCAGCCCCGGTCGCCGCGAAATCCAGTGGGCGGCGGGGTCAAGCCCACTCAGCAGACCTTGGGTCACTTAGCGCAGGTTGCAACCTCTGCTGAGTGACCCAGCCTCTGCTAGCAGACGCTGCAGCACGGGGGCCGCCAGCCCCCACCACGTCAGTCGAGGCCGAGGTGGGACTTCAGCCAGGTCTCGAGGCCGTCGGGCAGGAACGCCGGCACGCCCGACACCCAGAGCATCGCCCACACGACCGCGAGGACGGACGCGACCGTCGCCAGTACGACGAGCCCCTTGACCCAGGATGGCTGTGCTGCCGTCCAGCTCGTCCAGGCCCGCACCTTGCCACGCACGAACCCGAGGAGCCGCTTGGCGATCCGGAACTCCGACGCCCAGATCGCGAGCCCGAGGAAGACGATGACCCAGCCCGGCCCGGGCAACGGCACCAGCAGGATGCCGAGGGCGACCACCGCCAGCCCGGCGACGAACACCAGGATCCGGTACGCGGCATACAGGGGCGGGTTGGCCCGGATCCGCCGACGCCAGGCCCAGTCTCGGTCGATGACTGCTTCGCCGGCCTCCTCGAGGTCCGGCTCGGTCACGGATCGACGTCCGTGGTCGAGCGGTCGGCGAAGAGTGCCGACAGCTTCGCGGTCACCGGACCCGGGGCGGCATACGAGCGTCCCTCCCAGCTCGCTACCGGCAGGACGTCCTTGGTCGAGGACGTGATGAAGACCTCCTCGGCGTCGTATGCCGTGTGCATCGGGATCGCTTCCTCGCGCACCTCGAACCCGGCGGCGCGGGCCCACTCGATGGTGAGGTCACGGGTCACGCCGGCCAGGCAGCCGGAGGAGAGCGGCGGGGTGAGCACGACCCCGGAGCGGACGAGGAAGAGGTTGGATCCGGTTGCCTCGCAGAGCTCGTCGCGGGTGTTGGCGAAGATCGCCTCGATCGCTCCCCGGTCGTGGGCCGCCGCGAGGGCGATGACGTTCTCGGCATACGACGTCGTCTTCAGCCCGGCCGTCGCGGCCCGCTCGTTGCGCACCCACGGCACGGTCGCCAGGGTCGCGGTCGCGGGTGGGCGCGGTTGGGGGCCTGCGGTGACGATGTAGGTGAGCGGTGAACCCGCGCGGTCCGACCCGAGCGGCCCGGAGCCACCGGTGACCATGTAGCGCAACCGCCCGAAGCCGAGGACCGGGCCGGCACCGAGCACCGACTCGATGCCCTCGGCGATCCGGGCGACATCCGGGGCGGGGAGACCGAGCCCCGCCATCGTCCGCTCGAGCCTGCGCAGGTGTCTGCTCCGGGCGAAGGGCACCCCGTCGACGACCTTCAAGGTCTCGAAGGCGGCGTCGCCGACGGTCACGGCGTGGTCGAGGGCGGGAACGGCGGGCTCGTCGGCGCCGACGAGGCGGCCGTCGACCCAGACACGGAACGGTTCGGGCATGGCACCACTCTCCCAGAAGCCCGTTCGGGGTAGCGTCAGGCTCAGGTGGGCGGGCCATCTGGGGCGCGGCCGTGGATTGAAGGGACCAACCATGTCGGACAGCGCGTTCAGCAAGTCGTTGGATCGTCGCAGCCTGCTCACCCTCGGCGGTGGAGCGGCAGCGGCCGGGCTGCTCGCCGCCTGCGGCAGCAACACCGGCCGGACGACGTCGTCGAGCACCACGTCCGGGTCCGGCGGGAGCAAGCCCGCGCTGGCCCAGTGGTACCACCAGTACGGCGAGACGGGCACCCAGCAGGCCGTCCAGGGCTATGCCAAGGCCTACACCGACGCCACCGTCACGGTGACCTGGAAGCCCGGTGACTACGACCAGTCGACCGCTGCGTCGCTGCTCACCGACTCAGGCCCCGACGTCTTCGAGTACGGCAACGGCCCGACGATCGACATGATCAAGGGCAAGCAGGTCGTCGACATGACCGACGCCGTGGGCGCCGCCGCGAGCGACTTCAACGACGCGGTCATCAAGCGGATGACCTACGACGGCAAGATCTGGGCCATCCCGCAGGTCGTCGACATGCAGCTGCTCGTCTACCGCAAGTCGTTGCTCGCGGCCGCGAAGATCACTCCCCCGGAGACGATCGAGGAGCTCCAGAGCGCGGCTGAGGCGCTCACGACGGGCAAGGTCAAGGGCCTGTTCCTCGGCAACGACGGGGGTGCCGGCCTGATGGGCGGACCGATGCTGTGGGCCGCCGGCCTGGACTACCTCAAGGACGACAACACCTTCGGCTTCGACGACGACGCGGCGGTCACCAGCCTCAGCAAGCTGCGCGAGCTGTTCACGTCCAAGCACCTGCTCCTCGGCGCGCCGGCCGACTGGTTCGACGCCTCCGCCCTCAACCAGGGGCTCACCGCGATGCAGTTCACCGGGCTGTGGACCTTCCCCGACATCAAGAAGGCGCTCGGCGACGACTTCGGCTGCATCCCCTGGCCCAAGCTCGGCTCGGCCAGCGACGGCAAGAAGTCGGTGCCGGTGGGTGCCTACGGCTCCTGCGTGAGCGCCAAGAGCAAGAACGTCGACGCCGCCAAGGCGTTCGCCAAGTGGCTGTGGGTCGACCAGACCGACAAGCAGCTGGACTTCGCCACGGCATACGGCTTCCACATCCCCTCCCGCAAGGCGCTGCTCGCCAAGGCGACCACGCTCCAGTCCGGTCCGGCCAAGGACGCCGCGCAGTATGCCGTCGACTTCGGTCACGCGCAGAGCCCTCTGCTGTGGACGCCGAAGTGCCAGACCGCGTTCGGCGACATGATGTCCAAGATCGTCAAGGACGGCGCCGACGTGAAGGCCGAGATCGCCAAGGTCAAGACGGTCGCCGACGCCGAGCTGAAGCGGGTCGCGGGCTGAGCAGCGTCCCGCTCGGGCGCCGCCTGCGCGGGCGGCAGGACCAGAACCTGTGGTTCTGGGCGTTCGTCGGGCCGTTCGTCATCGGGCTCGTCGTCTTCATCTACGTGCCCATCATCTGGAGCGCGTACCTGTCGTTCTTCTCCGCCTACAACACCGTCACCCCCACGGAGTTCGTCGGGCTGGGCAACTATCTCGACATGGTGCGGGACCCGGCGTTCCGCAGCAGCCTAGGCACGTTCGTCGTGTTCGCCATCTTCATCGTCCCGACGACGTTCGCCCTGTCCCTCGGGACGGCATTGCTCGTCGCCCGCACCCGGGTCATGCAGTCGTTCTTCCGGTCGGTGTTCTTCCTGCCGGTCGCCTGCTCCTACGTCGTCGCGGCGCTCATCTGGAAGATGTCGATCTTCTCCGGCGTCCGCTTCGGCCTGGCCAACACGATCCTCGGCTGGCTCGGCCGCGACACGGTGCCGTTCCTCTCGGTGACGCACCCGCCCTGGTACTGGCTGGTCATCGTGACGGCACGGCTGTGGCTGCAGATCGGGTTCTACATGATCCTGTTCCTCGCTGCGCTGCAACGGATCTCGCCGACCCTGTATGAAGCGGCGGCGATCGACGGCGCCCGCGGCTGGCAGGTCTTCCGCTGGATCACGCTGCCGATGCTGCGGCCCACCTCGACCGCCGTCACGCTCCTGCTGCTCATCAACGCGTTCCAGGCGTTCGACGAGTTCTTCAACATCCTGTCGACGTTCGGCACCTATCCCCCGTACGCCCGGCCACCGCTCGTCTACCTCTACTACACGGCCCTCGGCCAGGGTCAGGACTTCGGCCACGGCAGTGCCGGTGCCGTGATCCTCACCCTCATCATCGCCATCGTCGCGGTCGTCCAGGGGCGGCTCACCGGCATCGGACGGGCGGCCGACTGATGGCCATCGTCCAGGACCGCAGCCAGCGCGCCGGCGCGATCGGGCGGTATGCCGCGCTCGGCCTCGGTGCGCTGCTCTTCCTCATCCCGTTCTACCTGCTCGTCCGCAACGCGCTCATGCGCGACCTCGACCTGACCGCGCCGGACTGGTACTGGCTGCCGCCGCACTGGCAGTGGAGCAACCTCCAGGGCGTCTTCGACGACCCGGCCGTGCCCATGGGTCGGGCCCTGCTCAACTCGGTCGCCATCTCGGTCGTCCAGACCGTCGGCGTCCTCGTCCTGTCCGGGCTGGCCGGCTACGGCCTGGCTCGAATCCCCTACCGCCACGCCAACGCCGTGTTCTACACGATCACCGCCACCCTGCTCATCCCGGCGGCGGTCACCTTCGTCCCGAGCTTCGTCCTCGTCTCCAGCCTGGGCTGGATCTCCACCCTGCGCGGCCTCATCGTCCCCGGCCTCTTTCAGGCGCTGGCGACGTTCCTCTTCCGCCAGTTCTTCCTCTCCTTCCCCAAGGAGATCGAGGAGGCCGCCCAGATCGACGGGCTCTCCTACTGGGGTGTCTTCTGGAGAGTCGTCGTGCCCAACTCCGGCGGCTTCGTGGCCGCCATCGGCACGATCACCTTCATCGGCTCGTGGAACGCGTTCCTCTGGCCGCTCGTCATCGGGCGCGACCCCGACAGCTGGACCGTGCAGATCGCCCTGTCGACCTACCTCACCGCCCAGAAGGTCGACCTGGCGCAGCTGTTCATGGCCGCTCTGGTGGCGATCCTGCCGCTGCTCGTCATGTTCCTCTTCCTGCAGCGCTGGATCGTCGAGGGCGTCGAGCGGACCGGCATCGCCGGCGACTGACCCACCCCACGTCACTGAGTGACCCAATTGTTCCGGTAGTCACGGTGTCTACCGGAACAATTGGGTCACTCAGTGACGTGTATGCCGGTCAGTCCAGGCCGGGGACGTCGGCCCGGCGCGCGATGGTCGCCGTGGCTCGGCGGCAGGCCTGGTCGGGCACGTCGCGCACGAGGTCCCCGAGGAAGCCGTAGCGTCGCCGCAGCGAGTGCGTGTAGCTGTCCTCGGCGGGGCAGCTGCGCAGGCCGGCGTGCCAGTCCGCGAGGTCCCCCCAGCCCGGCGCCGCGAGCGAACCCCCGAACTGCTGGAGCGCCAGACCGGAGCACAGGGCGGCGAAGGACAGCCGGTCAGTGAGCGGCCACCCGCCCAGCGTGCCGAGGACCAGCGCAGCGCCGAACACGTCACCCGCACCGGTCGGGTCGAGCTCGGCCACCCGAAGGGCCGGCACCTGGGCCTCTTCCCCCGTCGTCCCGTCGATGGCCAGGGCCCCGTGGGGACCGTTGGTGACGATGGCCAGGGGCACGCGGTCGGCGAGGGCGTAGACCGCGTCCTGCGCCGTCGAGGTGCGGGTGTAGGCCATCGCCTCGACGGCGTTGGGCATGAAGGCGTAGCAGTGCTCGAGCTGGTCGAGCACTGCCGTGGACCAGGTCTCGGTCGGGTCCCACCCGACGTCGGCGAAGACGAGCGCGCCGTCCTGGCGGGCCAGGTCGACCCACGTCGGCTCGTCGGCATCGGAGATCGGGCCCGAGTGCGACAGCTCGACCATCACGGCCCGGGATCGCGGCGGCCGGCCGATCATCTGGCTGGCCGGCAGCGGCGCCTCATGACCGTGCGTCACCATGCTCCGGTCCCGATCGACGGCCAGGGACACGGTGACCGGCGTGTGCCAGTCGGGGAAGCGTCGGGATCTCGCGAGGTCGACGTGCTCCTGCTCGGCGAGCGTGCGCCAGCAGAAGTCGCCGTAGTCGTCATCGCTGAAGGCCGCGGCGAGCGAGGTGCGCAACCCCAGTCTCCTGGCAGCGATGGCGAGGTTGGCGATGCCGCCTGGACAGGACGCCATGCCTTCGGCCCACTCCTCGGTGCCGCTCGCCGGCATCCGGGCGAGCCCGGAGAAGATGATGTCGAGGAACACCGTTCCCCATAGGAACAGGTCGACCTCGGGCAGGCCGTTGCCCCGCCTGTCCGCGAGCGGGTCAAAGGCGTCGTTCGGCATGGGCCAGGTCCCTCCTGTCGTCGTCGATCGTGCCAGGTCCGGCGTGGACCGTCCCCGAGGCGAGCCCGACCAAGCGCGCGGCCTTGAGCTCGGTCTCCTCCCACTCGGCCTGCGGGTCCGATGCCCAGGTGATCCCCGACCCGGCACCGAAGCGCAGCCAGCGCCTTCCGACGGTATCCCGCTCGGCCCAGAAGGTGCGGATGCCGACGGCCAGTGCCGCCTCGCCGGCATCGCCGTCGACCCACCCGATGGCGCCGCAGTAGGGCCCGCGCGGCACTGGCTCGAGATCCGAGATCGCTTGCAGCGCAGTCGACTTCGGTGCCCCACTCACGCTGCCAGGGGGGAACGACGCGGCCAGGATGTCGGCCCAGGTCGCATCGCGTCGCAGGTCGCCGCTGACGTCCGAGACGAGGTGCACGAGGCCGGGGTGCTGCTCGACGGCGCAGAGCCGGTCGACACGGATCGTGCCGGGCCGGCATACGTGCGAGAGGTCGTTGCGGACGAGGTCGACGATCATGACGTTCTCGGCGTGGTCCTTGGGGAGCATCTGCTCGGCGATCGCCGCCGTGCCCTTGATCGGACGCGACACGAGGTGACCTCCACGCCGCAGCAGGTAGGCCTCCGGCGAGGCGCACACGATGTCGAGCCCTGCTTCGGGGAGAGCCAGGCGCGCGGCATACGGGGCCGGGTTTCCTTGTGCGAGAAGGAGACCCAGGCCATCGAGATCGGCAGCCTCGGGCAGCGGGCAGGACATGACCCGGCAGATGTTGACCTGGTAGACGGTGCCGGCGGCGATCCGTTCGCGGACGTCGGAGACCGCGGCGACGTATGCCGCACGGTCCAGGCTCGTCGTCCACTCACCGGCGACCGGGACCCAGGGAGTATCCGACGCAGGCGTGGGTGCGTGCCGGACCGTGGCGAACCGAACCGCCGTGATCTCGCCCTCGAAGCTGACGACGAGGGCCCAGAAGCCGGCACCGAGACCGTCGACGTCGTGCCGGACCTCGACGACATCGGTCGCGAGGCGGTCACCGAACTGTGCCCAACCCACGCGCCGATCCTAGGCGAGACCACGAAGCCCGCCCCGACGCGCCGCGGGAGTCAGGCCAGTCGGGTGAACCGGACGGTCACCTCGGGCTCGGCCACCCCGCGACCGGAGTAGACGCCTTTGAACGGCGGGACGTCCTCGTAGTCGCGGCCGCGGGCGACGACGACGTATGCCAGCCCGACCGCGCCGACGTTGGTCGGGTCGAGCGGCAGCCAGGCGTTGTCCCAGTACTCGACCCACGCGTGGCTCTCGCCCTCACTCACGTCGCCGACGTTGCTCTCGGCGCTGGGGTCGAGGTAGCCGGAGACGTAGCGGGCCGGGATGTCGAGGTACCGCAGCGCCCCGATCGCGATGTGGGCGAAGTCCTGGCAGACTCCGTTGCCCAGCGCCCAGGCCTCCTCGCCGCGGGCCGCGACACCGGTCGCCCCACGCTCGTAGGTCATCGTCGTCCGGATCGTCTCGGCGAGCCAGGCCGCTGCCTCGCGCGGGCTGGGTGCGTCGCGCACCGACTCGGCGAGGGCGATGAGACCCTCCCCCGGCCTCGTGCGAGTGGAGTCCATGAGCCACTCCGAGCTGCGGTCGACGAGGCCGGGGTCGTGCAGCGCGTCCCATCCCGCGGTCGCCGGGGGCTCGGGCTGGCTGGTCCGCTCGACGGTGCTGGTCGCCTCGATCTCGAGCCGCTGGTGGGGCGCGAGCGACTCCATGGCCGTGACGTGCGTGCCCCAGTGGTCGCGGTAGACGTGGCTCCAGGTGATCGGCCGGATGCGGATCCGGTTCTCCAGGGTGCTCTGGCCCGGCTCGTTGAGCGGGCTCATCCGGACCTCGTTGTGCGAGGCGCGGACCGCCTGGTCGTAGTCCATGACCGTGGTGTGGACGATCCGATAACGGCGCATCACACCAGCTCCTCGGTCCAGGAGGGCGTCGGTCCGGAGAGGAAGTAGCGCGAGCGGATCGCGGCGGCCGAGGCCATGACCGCCCGCTGAACCCGCTGCATCTGCGCCGGCAGGTCGGCGATGATGTCCGGCGTAGCGCGGTACTCCAGAGTCGTCCGTATGCCGCCGAGCTGGCGGCGGGCCTCGTCCGAGACGCCGATCCGTTGGGACTCCGGCGAGAGCGCGGACAGCCGGCTCTCGGCCTCGGACAGCGCGAAGACGACCGACCTCGGGAACTCCCGGTCGAGGACGAGGAAGGTCGCGGCCAGCTCGTCGGTGTAGAGCCCGCGCTGGCTGCGCATGAAGGACTGGGTGGCGCCGCAGCTGGACAGCACCGCCGACCACGGTGGTCCACCGTGCCGCAGACCGCCGGTCGCGACGAGTCGAGCCGTCATGTCGGCCCGCTCGAGCGACCGGCCCAGGACGAGGAAGTCCCAGGCGTCGTCGTGGCTCATCGTCGAGTCGGCCACGCCGGCGACGAGTGCGGCTCGCTCGCGGACCCAGGACAGGTGCCGCTCGGTCACCGTCTGGCGGCCCAGACCGTTCCAGCGGTGCCACGTCGTGTTGATGGCCTCCCACAGCTCGGTCGAGAGGGTCTCCCGGGCGCGGCGCGCGTTCTCGCGGGCGGCCAGCCAGGAGCCGTTGATCGAGCTCTGGTTCTCGTCGCCGAAGACGAGCTGTCGCCCCACCTCGGCGAAGGTCACCTCGTCGTTGCTCGGCAGCCCCATGATCACCGAGAGGACCTGCCGCGAGGCACGCGCCTCATCGGTTCCAGGGTCCTCCAGCAGCTGCAGCCGCAGCACGTCGACGATCCGAGCCGTCCCGTCCGCGCGCTCGACGTAGCGGCCGATCCAGAACAGCGACTCGGCGATCCGGCTCAGCATCGGCGCGCCACCCGTCGCTCCTTCTCGTGGTGTTGTTGTCTCTGTTGCTGCTGCTGTTGTTGCTGTTGTTCCTGCTGGGCACTGCCGCTCATGGCGTCCTCGCGAGAGGTCGTGGGGGCGCTCATGACGACGACCTCACGGGTGTCGGTCGCCTCGTCCCGCGGCACGAACGGCCCACGGTCGCCCTTGCGAGCGATCACCCAGGTGTCCTTGGAGCCGCCGCCCTGGCTGGAGTTGACGACGAGCTCGCCCTCGGGCAGGGCCACCCGGGTCAGGGCCCCGGGCAGGACCCGGATCCGGTCGCCGTCGTTGACCGCGAACGGACGCAGGTCGACGTGCCGGGGCCGGAGCGCCCCGTTGATGAAGGTGGGCACCGTCGACAGCTGGACCACGGGTTGGGCGATCCAGCCTCGGGGGTCGTCGGTGAGGGTCCGGCGGAGCCGGTCGAGGGTCTCGCCGCTCGCCCGAGGGCCGATGACCAAGCCCTTGCCGCCCGAGCCGTCGACCGGCTTGACCACCATCTCGTCGAGCCGACCGAGCACCGTCCTCAGCGCCTCGGGCTCGTTGCACCGGTAGGTGTCGACGTTGGGCAGGATCGGGTCCTCCCCGAGATAGAACCGGATGAGGTCCGGCAGGTAGGAGTAGATGAGCTTGTCGTCGGCGACACCGTTGCCGATGGCGTTGGCCAGGCTGACTCGACCCGCCCGTAACGAGGACACCAGCCCGGCGACACCGAGCATCGAGTCACCCCGGAAGTGGACGGGATCGAGGAAGTCGTCGTCGATCCGGCGGTAGATGACGTCGACCTGCTGCTCGCCCTGGGTGGTCCGCATCCGGACCTGTCCACCACTGCACACCAGGTCGCGTCCCTCGACGAGCTCGACACCCATCGTCCGGGCCAGGAGGGCATGCTCGAAGTAGGCACTGTTGTAGACGCCGGGCGTCAGGACGACGACGGTCGGGTCGCTCGTCCCGTCGGGTGCGGCCGCTCGCAGCGCCTTGAGGAGCATCCGCGGGTAGTCGTTCACGGGGCGGATCCGCATGGTGGAGAACGCCTCTGGGAACACGTTGGCCATGGCACGGCGGTTGGCGACGACATAGCTGACCCCGCTCGGGACCCGCACGTTGTCTTCCAGGACGCGGAAAGTACCTTCCTCGTCACGGATCAGGTCGACCCCGGCGACGTGCACTCGCACACCGTTGGCGGGGCGGATACCCATGACCGCGCGGTGGTAGTGGCTCGAGGAGGCGATCAGCTGCCACGGGATGACTCCCTCGTGGACCGACCGCGGGATCTCGCCCTCGCGGGAGTAGATGTCGTCCAGGAACGCCTCGAGGGCGGCGACCCGCTGGACGACGCCGGTCTCGATCGTTGCCCACTCGTCGGCGGAGAGGACGCGGGGGACGACGTCGAGCGGGAAGGGTCGCTCCTCCCCCGCATGGTCGAAGGTCACCCCCTGGTCGAGGTAGTTGCGCGCCAGCACGTCGGCCCGCTCGCGCATCGCCGTAGACGACATCGACCGCAGCGTGTGGTGGACCGGTTTGTAGGGCGCCCGAGCCACACCCGGCGCCGCCAGCATCTCGTCCCAGGCCGCGCCCCTGCCGATGTAGTCATCGAAGAGGGACGTCGCAGTGTCCTCGCTCACAGTGGGCACTCTATTGGGGAGGGCGAACGCGCGCGTGTCCTACATGTCACGGGGGTGTTTCCGGGCGTATGCCGGGTGCCTCGCCTCCTCCACCGGGAGGGTCAGGTCGTGTCCGCCGCGAGCGGCCTTGGTCTGCAGGTAGGTCACGTTGGTGGGCGACACGTGGACGGCCGTCGGAACCCGGCGAGCCACGACGACGCCCCGAGCGGCAAGCTGTCGAGCCTTGTCGGGGTTGTTGCTCAGCAGCACGATGCGCGGGGCACCGAGGGCGTGCAGCATCTGGGCCGCGGCGGTGTAGTCGCGCGCATCTTTGGGGTACCCGAGGGCCTCGTTCGCGGCATACGTGTCCAGGCCCTCGTCCTGCAGTGCGTAGGCGTCGACCTTCCCGTAGAGCCCGATCCCCCTTCCCTCCTGCCGGAGGTAGAGGACATATCCTCCGACCTCGGCGATCCGGCCGACGGCTTCACGCAGCTGCGCGCCGCAGTCGCACCGGCCGCTGCCGAAGACGTCCCCGGTGAGGCACTCGCTGTGCAGCCGGACGAGCGGCTCGTGGTCGGTGGAGTGCAGGGCGGTCGTATGCCGCCAGCGAGCGCCGAAGCCGAGAGCCAGGTGCTCGCGACCATCGACCAACCCACGGAAGGTGTGCAACCGGGCGATGACCGTGTAGCCGTCGCCGAAACGGAGCGGCACGTCGACCCGTTGGCGAATCGTCGCGGCTGGCGGTTGTGGCGTCATGTGTCACCTCTGGGTGCATCGTCGGTGCAACGGTCGGACAGGGCGATCCGGATCAGGGCGACGCCTCCGACGGTGGCGGCCTCGATGACCCGGGCCCGGTGGTCGGCCGTCCAGGGGTAGGCGCCGTCGTTGACGAAGCGGGGGCCCGCGCCGACGAAGAACGGCGCGACCGCGAGGTGCAGCTCGTCCGCCACGCCGGCGCCGAGGAACGCGGTCAGGATGCCCGAACCGCCCTCGACGAGCAGTCGTCGTATGCCGCGCCCGGCCAGCGTGTCGACGATCCCCGAGGGGCCGGTCGCGGGATCGAACGCCAGGACGTCGGCTCGCTCGCCGAGGCGCCGGGCCAGGGCACCGGCAACGGCGGTGGCCGCGAGGACGAGGCGCTCGCCCCGACCGGTCGTGAAGAACCGTGCCGCGGGGTCGAGGTCGCCGCTGGCCGTGACGGTGACCCTGGTCGGGGACTCGCTCCGCCCGGCCGCGACCCGCGCCGCCCTCCGGCCGGTGTCGCGTACAAGGAGGCGCGGGTCGTCTGTGCGGACCGTCCCGGCGCCGACGAGGATCGCGTCGCAGGAGGCGCGGACCGCATCGGCCCGGTCGAGGTCGGTGGCGTCGGACAGGACGAGGCGGTGGGGTGAGTCGTCGTCGAGCCGGCCGTCGAGGGACATGGCGGCGCTGAGGATCGTGTACGGGACGGGTGTCACGCGTCACCGCCTGCGCGGGAGGGTTCGAGGCTGCGGGTCGATGCAACCGGCGCACACAACTCTCCAATTGCTCCGGTGTACACCGGAGCAATTGGAGAGTTGTGAACGGGACGAGCGCGGGACCCGTCGCCGCCCAGGCCGGCGCCGCGGAGGAAGGCCAAACCTGGGGACACGGCGAGGAGCGTGACGACACCGTGCACGACAGCAGCCGAGACCCCAGTGGCGGCGCCCAGGCCTGCGGCCGCGAACGCCCAGGCCGCGACCCCCTCGCGCGGACCCCAGCCGGCGAGGTTGAGGGGCAACGCCCCACCTGCGAGGACGAGCAGGGCCAGCGGGATGAGTGTGCTCACGGGTGCCTGTGCGCCCACCGAGCGGGCGGCGACGACGAAGGTCAGGGCGTGAGCGACCGCCACGACGAGCGAGGACAGGACGATCCCCGGCGCCCGCGCGAGCAGGACGAGCAGCGCCAGGAGGCAACCGCCGGCCGCCCACGGGGCGACCCGCCCCAGCCCAGCCGGCACGAGGGCGGGTGCGCTGGCGACGGCGGCACCCGTCAGCAGCAGGGCAACGGACTGACCGAGCACGCGATCCGCCACTACCGTGCGCCCGGCCAGCCCCAGGTGCGACGCAGAGCGGCCGTGACGCACGGCCCGGTCCACGTCGCCGATCACCCCGAACGGAAGAGTCGCGTTGAGCAGCTGCGACCGGTAGTAGGCCCGTACGGCATCGACCACCCGCAGGTCGAGTCCGGCCCGCCGCGCGAGCAGGGTCCAGCGCCAGGCCGATGCGACAGTGGCGACAAGGGTGCAGCCGAGGGCGACGGCGACGGTCCGCAGGTCGACGGCGGCCAGCGCCGCCAGGAGGGTCCGGGGCCCGACCCACCACAGCGCGACCACGAGAACGAGCGCGCCCACGAGCGCGCGCCCGATACGCCATCCCGCGCGTCCAGCCATCCACCCTCCTGGGTCGGCGTCCGGCCAGACTCGGCCCGACACAGTTGACACGATGCCGCAGTGCCCTCGGTTCAGTTTCACACCCCTCCGAGGTCGGTCGACCCGACGGCGAGGGCTGACTCGACCCTGTCGACCGTGGATGACCACGGCGCCAGGGTCGCCCGCCGCACCCGGGCTGCCGCGCGGAGCCGAGTCCGGAGCTCGGGATCGGTGAGCCACCTTCTGATGGCATCAGCCAGGCCGGCGGCATCATCGGTCGCCGCGACGAGCCCCGGCACTCCCGTCCGCGTGGTCCCCAGCGCCTCGGCGACCCCACCCACCGGCGTCACGACCACGGGTATGCCGCGGGCCAGCGCCTCACCGACCACCATCCCGTACGTCTCGTGTCGCGACCCGACGACGAGCAGGTCGGTCGCGGCATACGACTCCCCCAGCTCCTCGGGAGGTTGCGGGCCGGCGAGTCGCACCCGGCCCCCCAGACCATTCCTGTCCACCTCAGTGATCAGTCGCTCGACGTATGCCGGGTCGACGGCCCGTGATCCGACGCACGTCCAGGTCCACTCCAGGTCGCGAATCCCGTTGAGAGCTGCGAGGACTCGATCCTGCCCCTTGACAGGAGCCAGGGCGCCGACGGACAGCAGCCGGCCGCCGTCAGTGCCTCCCACTGCGGTGGGCGCAGGGTCGACGCCCGGCCTGGCGACGATGACCTGAGCGGGGTCGGCGGCGGTGTGCTGCAGGAGCCAGCCGCGGGTCCAGTCGCTCGTCACGATGACCCGCTGCGCCGAACTGACTGCACGCAGCTCGGAGGCAACCAGCGCGGCGTCCGGCGCCACACCCACCCCGAGCGGGAGGTGGACCAGCAGCACGATCCCGAGCCGTCCAGCCTCGGCCGCCAGGAGTTCGCCGGCAGCCGATCCGACGAGCCCGTCGACGAGCACCACCGAGCCGGCCGCCAGCCCCGCCAGGACCGAACGCAGCGCAGTCAGACCGCCTGGGCCCGGTACTGGCCAGTCGCCCGGGATGTCGTGACGCACGACGCGCCTACCGCGTTCGGTGAGCTCGCGGCATACGCGCAGGTCATAGGCGTTGCCACCACTGGGCCGGGCCGGGTCCTCGATCCCGGCCGGCACGACGAGGTGGACGGTCCTCACCAGGGGCGGGTGTAGGTCGCCCACGCGCTCGGGTTCTCGCGCAGGGTCACCTCGACCTCGGTGACGCCGGCCGCGCCCGGTCCGAGGTCGCTGGCGGCGACCCGGTCGGCGACGACGCGCGCGAGCACCTCGGTCGTCGTGTTGAGTCCGGCGAGGCTGGGGTCGTCGTCGAGGTTGCGGTAGGACAGGGCACCGACGACCGCGTGGAGTACCTCGCTCGCCCGCCCGATGTCGATGACGATCCCGTCTCGGTCGAGGTCCGGGCGGCGGAAGGTCACGTCGACGACGTAGGTCGCGCCGTGCAGTCCCTGGGCCGGCCCGAAGACCTCGCCGCGCAGGCTGTGGGCCACCATCATGTGGTCGCGAACGGTCACGCTGAACACCGGTCAGCCTCCCTCTGGGTAGGTGATGACGTGGCAGATCGCGGGCTGTTCACCGCTCGCGAGCCGGGGCATCAGGTCGGGCAGCTCGTCGAACGGGGTGGTCCCGGTGAGGAGCACGTCGTATGCCGGATCCTCCAGCAGCCGCAGCGCGAGGGCCAGCCGGTCGGTCGTCGAGCGGCGGCTGGCCCGGGCCGGCCCGACCCGGCCGACCTGGCTGGAGCGGAGGGTGAGCCGCCTGGAGTGGAACGCCCCGCCGAGCTGCACGGTGACCTCGCGACGGCCGTACCAGCTGAGGTCGACGACGACACCTTCGACGCCGAGCAGGTCCAGGGAGGTCTGCAGGCCCGCTCCGGTGGCACTGGCGTGGATGACGAGGTCGAGGTCTCCGCCCGTTGCCGCGGCGGCCTCGGCCGGGGCGGCGAACCTGACGCCGAGCGCGTCGGACTCGCTGTGCCGCAACGGGTTCGCGTCGACGAGGGTGACGTCGACGCCGGGGATTCCGGCGAGGAGCCGGGCTGCACACAGCCCGACCATCCCACCACCGACGACGGCCACTCGGTCGCCGACGAGCGGTCCGGCGTCCCAGAGCGCGTTGACGGCGGTCTCGAGCGTTCCGGCGAGAACCGCGCGGTGGTCGGGTACGCCATCGGGAATCGGGGTCACGGCCGCGGCGGGGACGACGTACCGGGTCTGGTGCGGGTGCAGGCAGAAGACGCGACGCCCGACCAGACGGTCCGGGCCGACTTCGGCGACGCCGACGCTCAGGTAGCCGGAGCTGACCGGACCGGGGAGGTCGCCCGCCTGGAACGGTCCGCGCATCGCGGCATACTCGCTCTCGGGGACACCGCCGGAGAAGACGAGCGTCTCGGTCCCCCGGCTCACCCCGGAGGCGACGGTCCGGACGCGGACCTCGTCCGGCCCCGGCTCCGGAAGGTCGACGGTCACGATCTCGCCGACCCCCGGCTCGCGCACCCGGAAGGCCCGCGCCGATCCCGCCGCCGACCCTGCCGCCAATCCTGTGGACTCGCTCATGAACCCGGCCGCTCCCTCACTCGTGAACCATGGCATACGACAACGACCACGGAGGTGTGATGCGTTCGGTTCACCGCGGTGTGGTCGGACGCGCCCTCGACCCGCTGGGCGGTCGGCTCGGCCCGGCCAATGCCGTCACCGTCGGGCGTTCGGTGCTCGTGGTCGTCGTGGCTGTGCTCGTGGTGGCCGCGCCGACCGCCCGCTGGCCGATCGCCGGCCTCGCCACCTTCGCCCTGGTCCTGGACGGGGTCGACGGCTGGGTCGCGCGACGGACCGGGACGGTCACGCCGTTCGGGGCGCGGTTCGACATGGAGGTCGATGCCGCCCTCGTGCTCATCCTCGCCGTCCACGTCGCCGGGCAGCTCGGCATCGGCTGGGTCCTGTTCATCGGCGCCGCGCGCTACCTGCTCGCGATCGGCGTCTGGGTCGCGCCGTGGCTGGGTAGCCCTGTCCCGCAACGCTACTGGCGCAAGGTCGTGGCCGTTCTCCAGGTCGTCACCCTGGTCGTCGTCGGCACCGGGGTGCTCCCACGGACCGCCGACCGGCTCGCCCTCGCTGGAGCGGGGCTGGCGCTGGCGGTCTCGTTCGGCACCCAGGTGTGGGAGGTCCGGCGGTTCCGCCCCACTGCGTCGCGCCGCTCGGCGGTCCTCGCCTCCGGGGTGGCCGTCGTCCTCGCGTGGGCCGTCCTCGCCGCCCCGGACGACGTGCGACAGGGGCTGGCTTCGATGGCCCAGATCCCCCTCGAGGGGCTCGTCGCGGTCGGCCTGGTGGTGCTGACCGGGGGCCGGGTCCGCGCCGTCCTCGCCGTGCTCGGCGCCCTGCTGCTGGCGGTCGTCGCGGTGGTCAAGCTCGCCGACCTCGGCTTCCGCGTCTCCCTCGGTCGGGCCTTCGACCCACCGACGGACTTCTCGTATGCCGGGTCCGCCGCCGGTCTCGCACGCGACTCACTGGGCCCGTTCGTCGGCACCCTCGTCGTCGTGCTCGCGGTGGGGCTCACGCTCGGGCTCGTGGCGGGGGTGGGTTGGGCCGGATGGCGCACGGCCCGTCTGGTCGCCACCCGACCGGTCACCAGCACTCGGGTACTCGTCGTCGGCGGCGCCGCCTGGGCGGTCGCCGCGGCCGTCGGGTTGCAGACTCCGACGGGGACGCCGGTCGCCGGACGGGCTACGGCCGGGGTCGCCGCCGCGCACGTGACCCAGCTGAGAGCCGACCTCGCCGACCGGGGCCGGTTCGGCGCGCGGATCGCGGCTGACCCGCTCGCCGGCGCGACCGCGACGAGCGAGCTCGGTGCCCTGCGCGGCAAGGACGTCCTGGTCGTCTTCGTCGAGAGCTACGGCCGGTATGCCGTCGAGGACTCACCTGTCGCGCCCGGGGTGACCGACGTGCTCAGGCGGGGTACGGATGACCTGGCGGCCGCCGGGTTCTCGGCACGGTCCGGCTTCCTCACCTCGCCCACGTACGGCGGCATCAGCTGGCTGGCCCACTCCACCCTCGAGTCCGGGCTCTGGGTGGACCGTCAGGGCCGCTACGACCAGCTGCTCACGACCAGCCGGACGACCCTCACCGGGCTCTTCGCCCGCAGCGGTTGGCGCACCGTGTGCGACGTCCCCGCGAACCGGCACGACTGGCCACCCGCTTCCTCCTTCTACCACTGCGACCAGACCTACGACGCCCGCAACATCGGCTACCACGGGCCGGCCTACGGCTATCCCCCCGTGCCTGACGAGTTCACCCTTGCCGCCTTCGCGCGCGACGAGCTGCAGCCCGGCCACGCCCCCGTCATGGCCGAGATCGACCTCGTGACCAGCCACGCGCCCTGGTCCCCCATCCCGCCGCTCCTCCCCTGGGCCGACCTCGGGAACGGGACGTCGTATGCCGCGGCAGCTCGACCGCAGCCGCGGCCCGGCGGTGAGCGGGCGGCATACGGCGCAGGCATCGAGTACTCGCTGGCCAGTCTCGTCGACTTCGTGAAGAACGCGGGCGACCCGAACCTCGTCCTTGTCGTACTCGGTGACCACCAGCCGTATGCCGCGGTCTCGGGAACGCACGCCGGCCACGACGTGCCGATCTCGGTCATCGCCCATGACCCCGCCGTGCTGGCTGCCGTGAACGACTGGGGCTGGACTGCCGGCCTGCTCCCGGCAGCGGACGCGCCGGTGTGGCCGATGGACACCTTCCCCGGAAGATTCCTCACCGCATACCGAAACCCTTGAACCAGAACGGGTTCCGATCCGTGACATGGGGAGAGGCGACACCGCGTCGCTGAAGGAGGCTCCCATGTCCTGGCGAAAGGTCGGTGGCCCTGATGGCCGGTAGACCGCGGACCTCGGTCGGCACCGTGCTCACCCTCGTGGTGGTCGTCGGTCTCGCGATCGATGCGTGTGTCCACTTCCACCTGGCGTCGTCCTTCACGGCGAACCGGACCCGTTGGCTCAGTGAGCCCGAGCTGTTCCGCGCCGAGGCCGCGGCGTCGCTGGTGGCCGCTGTCGCCCTGCTGGTGCGCCCGAACCGCTACACGATCCTGTTGGCGTTCCTGCTTGCCGCGGCCGGCACGTTCGCGGTCGTGTTCTACCGGTACGTGGACCTGGGCCAGGTCGGCCCGATCCCGAGCATGTACGACCCCTACTGGGCGCCGCCGGAGAAGACACTGAGCGCCGTCGGCGAGGCGCTGGCCGCACTGGCCGCGCTCGCTCTGCTGACGATGGGTCGCCGGGGAACCGGATCGGCAGCCCGCCGAGACGGCTGACCGCTCGGGTTTGCCTGGACGCCGCGGTCGTTCTCACCACCCTCACACCGCGCCATTTCCGTGAGCGGCGTGGAGTTCCGGCCGGTTACCGGATCTGCCGAGGCGCAATGGCCAAGCGCCGGTAGCCGATCCCACCAACGAGCAATAGTCGTCACGAATCCTTTGCCTGTTCGTGGGCTCGCACCACGGCGTGGCACACCCCTCCAGCGGCCGAGCTGCAGATCGAGTGTGCAGTAGCTGCCCACAACAGTCCCGGAGATCAGTAACTGCTGCACACTCGATGCGGGGGCCTGGGACGCCGCCGCCGACCCGGCGACCCTGTCGCCCCAAAGTGCCGCCCTTCAGTGCTCGGTGTCCCCGCCTGCTTGGCGTTCGTCCTCACGGAACACTGGCGGACCGGAAGGCGGGCTGGACGGTATTACGTGACCCCCTCGGCGTGATGGGGTTGCGGCCGGGGCCTCACTCACAAGATTCGTGGGTTGCCGAGTAGGGGCTGCCTGCTCTGCCTATCCGGCAATTGTGGAGGCACCGGTGTCTACCGAGCGTGCAGACGGAGGAGTTCTGGCGGCTGGCGATGCGCAGGACCTCACTGCCTTGTTGCTTGACCTCTCGCGATTGGCTCGCGAAGGACGAACCCGTGGCGAGGCTGTCCGCTGCTGGGTCTGCGTCTGATTCTTTCGTCCGTGGGTGCCGCTATCCGGGGCAGGTGTCAGGCGCAGGTGTCAGGCGGCGTGACGGACCGCGTGGCGGAGATAGACCACGCCGTTGTCGAATCGTCGGTTGTCCAGCAGCTCGAGGTCGGCTCGTACGCCTCGAGGCAGCGCCGGCTTCCCACCGCCGACGAGGACCGGGCAGAGCAGCAGCACACACTCGTCGACCAGGCCGTGCCGGAAGGCCTCAGCCGCGATCCCGGCGCCCCCGATGCTCAGGTCCGAGCCGGAGGCCTCCTTGAGCCGTCGTACGGCCTCCGGCTCGAACTGCCGCTCGATCCTCGTGCGCGCGGTCGACACGTCGGTGAGCGAGGTGGAGTAGACGACCTTGTCGGTGTCACGCCAGATCCCGGCGTACTCGCGGACCACCGGGGGCTCGTTCGCCAACCAGTCGTCGCTCTCCCACACGCGCATCACCTCGTACATGCGCCGCCCGTAGAGCGACGTGCCGATGTGTCGCTCATGCTCGTTCCAGAACGCGTGCACGTCCTCGTCCGGCACGGACCAGTTGAACGAACCGGTCTCGTCCTCCAGGAAGCCGTCGAGAGAGATGTTGGCCGCGTAGATCAACTTACCCATGGAACCCTCCGCCCGGACGCCGGCGACATCGTGCGATGTCACAGGCATAGTCAACAGCACCGACTTGAGGTTGTGGATGCTCTCGCAGAGCGACACAACGGGCTGAACCTTGCCCCCCGCTGATGGCAGTCTGGCGCCATGGCGATGCTTCGCGACATCTACTTCTACCCCCCTATGGGTGTCGTCGACCAGCCCTGGGGAGAGTACCCGCCCCCTCTGGATCGGCTGGTGCGCACCGCCAGGCGGGTGTGCGAGCGGTACGCCGAGGGCCTCCGCGCGGCAGGTATCACGTCGGTCGGGCCGGGCCTGCTGACCATCCACCCTGATCAAGAGACCCAGGCGGTGTCAGAGGGCCGTGGGTCAGAGCCAGCGGTCACCGTGCTGACCGGTCGCCCGGACGGCTGCGAGCTCGCGCGATGCCGGGTCCCGGCCGGAGTGGAGGACCTGGCCGCCCAGTCGCGGGCTCGGCTAGTCCTGGCTCTCATCGACGCAGCCATGGCCGAACTGGGCAGAGCCCGCGGCTGGGACGCGGCGAAGCTTCGGCAGGCGCACGACCACGTGATCAGTCACGACCTTGGGTTCACGTGGACCAGCCCGTGGAAGTCCAGCCGCACGCGAGCCCACCGTGTCCAGGTGCGGGTCAACCTGGACGACGACGGGTACGGCCGGCTGCTGGTGGTCTTCGCACAGCGGGACGGCACGATGGTCGGAGCCGTAGGACCCTTCGTGGCCTTCTCGACCGTGGAGGGGTTCAAGCGCTCCTGGGCGACGGTCCGCTGGAACGAGGACGACACGGGTGTGCGCCTCACTCCTTACTCGGGGCTCTTCGGTCTGACCGGTCCCGCAGTGACCGTCCTCGTCGAGGAGGCGCGTCGGTTGGACCCCGTCCCGCTCCTACCCGACGGCCCGCCGAGCACTTGGCACGTCCGGATCCTTGACTTCTCACGTGCAGGGTTGTCAGGG
This sequence comes from Intrasporangiaceae bacterium, assembly GCA_021324575.1. GTDB lineage: Bacteria > Actinomycetota > Actinomycetes > Actinomycetales > Dermatophilaceae > Nostocoides. Next base: position 20,470 of record JAJPIW010000035.1, read on the forward strand.
GGCGAACTCCCCACCGAGATCGATGGATCGGCGCACCACATCCGGTTCCTGGGCGGCGGCCCGACAGACCTAGCATCGGCCGACTACCTCAAGGCGCTTCACCACTTGCTCGTCCAGGCCACCGACCCGCCGTGGCAGCGGTGGTGGTCGGTCTCCCCTCACTCGCTCCTGGAGATCGGGTACCGGCTCCGTGAGGCGGCACCCGTCCCGAGTGTGCACGCGGGCAGACGCTGCGTCACCGCCAGGATCAACCGTCCCGCACACACGCAGCTGCAGGGCCGGGACGGGCTCGAGCAGGCGCGCAACGACGTGGTTGTGCTCTTCGAGAGGATCCGCACGCGCTTCAACCTGGCCGAGCTGCCGCCCCTCGCGGACCTCGACACCCTCCAAGCCCTGACCTGGGCCGATGAACCGGACACCGCAACCTGAGGTTGCCTGCTGGCCAGGAACGCCCTGGCCGTCCAGTCTGTTCGGGGGCAGGCCCTCGCGCCGACGAAGTCAGGTCGTGGTCTCCAGCACGACCTTGCCTGAAGCGGTTCGCACCTCCACGTCGGTGATGTCGGAGCGAAGGGTGGCGGTGGCTCCGGTCAGGTGCATCGTCCTGCCGGGGAGCGCCAGCCAGGTCGCCACCTGCTCGGTCCTCCCGTCCTTGGTCCGCACGACGAGCGCGTATGCCGGGCCCTCCCCCTCGTGGTAACCCTGACCGGTGGGAACGGGCACGTCGGCCCAGGTGCAGGTGAGGTCGAGCCGAGTCCCCCAGGCGACCGGGACGGGGGCCACGGTCGCCGTGACGACGTGTTGGCCGACGGGTGTCATGACGAGAGCCTGCGCCGTCGGCCGCGCGGTCGAGGTCACGGAGGTGCCTTGGGTGAGCGGCGTGCCACCGTCCCGGGCGCTGTCCACCACCCAGGCCGCACCGGCTCCGATGACCAACGAGGCCGCCGCCGCCCCCGCGACCGCCCGCCAGGTCCGACGCCGCTGGATGGCACGCGCCTCCCGCACCAGACGTGGCAGGAGGAACGGCGGCGCGGCCGGCGACATCGCAGCGGGGTCGAGGTCGACCGGATCCACGAGCGCCAGCAGCCCCGGGATCCCGGCCAGCTCCTGGACCGAGCGGGTGCAGGTCGCGCACCCGGGCAGGTGGGCGGCATACGCCTCCCGGTCCCCGGGGCTCAGGGACCCCAGGACGTATGCCGCGTCGTGGTGGGCCAGTATGCACGTCATGCGCCGATCCCCCTCTCCTGCAACGCAAGTCGCAACGCCCGCAACGCGTAGTGCGTCCGCGACTTGACCGTCCCCTCGGGGATCCCCAGCCGGACCGACGCCTGCGCGACCGAGGCCCCACGGTAGTAGCACTCGACGACGACGGCTCGGTGCTCATCGGAGAGCGCCGACAGCGCATCGGCCACGACCCACGACTGGAGCATGCGGTCCACCTCGTCCACCGAGCCGACCACCTCGGGCAGGTCCGCAACGGTGACCTCGCTCTGGACCCGGCGGGTCCGCCACTCGTCGATGACGATGTTGCGGGCCACCGTGTAGAGCCACGACCGGACCGACCCGTGCGACTCCTCCAGCCGGCCCCAGTTGCGCCACGCCCGCAGCATCGTCTCCTGGAGGACGTCCTCGGCCCGGGCATGGTCGTGACCGGTCAGCCGCAGACAGTAGCCCCACAGGGCAGCCGCGTGCTCGTCGTGCAGCTGCTGCATGACCGCGGTCGGACTCGGCGACATCACACCTCCTGCCCTCGACACGGACCACGGGCCCTTGCGGTTCAGTCTCCGCCCGAACGACCGTAGATCGTACGAACGGCGTATCGACCGCGAGGAGTCGGCGGACGATGGCGGGGTGACCACCGCCATCGTCGTGGGCGCAAGCATCGCCGGCCTCGCCACCGCCCGGGTCCTCGCCGACCACGTCGACGAGGTCGTCCTCCTCGAGCGCGACGACCTCTCAGCAGACACCGAGGCGGGGCCGGCCCGAGCCCGAGCTCGCGTCCCGCAGGGGCGACACGTCCACGTCCTCCTCGCGGCCGGCCTGGACCGGATCCGGGACTGGTTCCCGGGCCTACCCGACGAGCTCGAGGCGGCCGGAGCGGCGCCGATGGACGGCTCGGGCTGGTTCTTCCAGGCCGGTGGCTACCGCGCCATGGGCGACTGGGGCGGATCTGTTCTCGGGATGACCCGCCCCTTCCTCGAGCGCGGCATCCGTCGCCGCGTCCGGGCCCTGCCCAACGTCACGGTCCTCGACGACACGACGGTCGACGAGCTGACCTTCGACCCGACCGGCATCCGAGTGACCGGAGTGCGGACCGGCACCGACACCCGCTCCGCGGACCTCGTCGTCGACTGCTCCGGTCGCAACTCGCCCCTCGTCCGCGACCTGCTGGAGTCCGGACGGCTGGTTCCGCCCGTCACCCGGTTCGACGTCGGCATCGGATACGCCTCCCAGCTCCTGCGCCGCCGCCCGAGGGACCTCGACGGGCCGTTCCTCGCCTGCGCCCCCTCGCCACCGGACCACTTCCGGATCGGCCTCGCGCTACCCGTCGAGGACTCGCGCTGGCAGGTGACGCTCGGCGGGATGCACGGTGACGTCCCACCCCCGGATGCTGAGGGATGTCGTGCCTTCGCCGGCACGCTGCTCGTGCCGGAAGTCGCCGCGATGCTCGACGCCTGCGAGCCCATGTCCCCCGTGGTGACCCACCGCTACCCGACGGCGCAGCGGCGACACTTCGAGCAGGTCGCGGCCATCCCGGGGTTCGTCGTCCTCGGCGACGCCGCGTGCAGCTTCGACCCGATCTACGGTCAGGGCATGACCTCGGCCATCCTCCAGGCCGAGACGCTCGGGACCGCGCTGGCGAAGCTCGGCCTCGGCGACGACCTCCCCGCGGCGTTCCACAAGCGGGTGGCCAGGGTCATCGACGCTCCCTGGGCGATCGCCCTCGGCGCCGACTACGCCAACCCGCGGACCCCGGGCACGCCGCCCCGGGGGACTCGACTCGTCAACGCCTGGGTGGACCAGGTGATCCACGCTGGTCACACGTCCGAGCCGGTCGCCCGGGTCTTCACCGAGGTGCTCAACCTCCGCCGACCTCCCACCGCCCTCTTCCACCCCGCCGTCGTCGCCCGGGTGGCCATCGCCGCGCGTCGGTCCCCCGCAGCCCGTGGCCCGGTCCAGCGGCAGCCCATGGTGAGGACGTCCCCGCCGGCCTGACGAACGGCATACGAGAGCCGTCAAGAACGCGTCAAGACGCGTCAGGAGGCCGTCAACGACCTCAGCGGGCCACCATGGCGGCTCGATGCTCGATCTCGTGATTGCCAACATCATCAGCGGAATAGTCGCCCTCGCACTGCTCGCCTACCTCGGCTACGCACTGATCCGTCCGGACAAGTTCTGATGTCAGAGACCCTCAGCGGACTGCTGACCCTCACCGTCCTGCTCGGCTTGCTCGCCGCGACCCACGCGCCACTGGGTGGGTGGATGGCGCGGGTCTTCACCGACGACAAGGACTGGCGGGTCGAGCGCGCTGTCTATCGCGCCGTCGGCGTCAACCCGCGATCGGAGCAGACCTGGCGGTCGTATGCCGTGTCGGTCACGGCGTTCTCCCTGGTCTCCATCGTCGTGCTCTGGGCGATGATCGTGCTGCAGAAGCACCTCCCCTTCGCCCAGGGCACCTCGGGCATGGGCCGGAGCACCGCGATCAACACGGCGGTCTCGTTCGTCACGAACACCAACTGGCAGTCGTATGCCGGTGAGGTCGGGACGGGTCCCCTGGTCCAGACCTTGGGACTGACCATCCAGAACTTCGCGTCGGCGGCCGTCGGCATCGCCGTCGCGATCGTCATCATCCGCGGCCTGGCCCGCCAACAGACCCACGAGCTCGGCAACTTCTGGGTCGACCTCGTTCGCTGCATCACGCGAATCCTGTTGCCGCTGGCCGCGATTGCCGCCGTCGTGCTCATGGCCGCCGGTGTCATCCAGAACCTCGCCGAGCCGATGACCATCCACTCCCTCGCGGGTGCCGACCAGCAGCTCCGCGGCGGCCTCGTCGCGTCCCAGGAGGCGATCAAGGAGCTGGGCACCAACGGCGGTGGCTACTTCAACGCCAACTCTGCCCACCCCTTCGAGAACCCCAACGCGTTCACCAACCTGCTGGAGATCTTCCTGCTGCTCGTCATCCCCTTCGCCCTCCCGCGGACCTACGGGATCATGGTCGGCGACAGACGCCAGGGCTGGACCCTCCTCGGCCTCGCCGGCGCCCTGTGGGGCCTCAGCGTCGCGCTGACGACGTGGGCCGAGGTGGCGGCCTCCTCCGGAGTCGCCGGGTCGATGGAGGGCAAGGAGCAACGCTTCGGCACCTGGGCCTCGACCCTGTTCGCCGCCTCGACGACAGGCACCTCCACCGGTGCCGTCAACTCCCTCCACGAGAGCTACAGCCCGCTCGGCGGTGGCGTCATCCTCACCAACATGGCGCTCGGCGAGATCGGGCCCGGCGGGACGGGGTCGGGCCTCTACGGCATCGTCATCGTCGCCATCATCACCGTGTTCATCGCGGGCCTCATGGTGGGTCGCACGCCGGAGCTCCTCGGCAAGCACATCGGTCGCCGCGAGATCACGTATGCCGCGCTCTACACCGTCGTGACGCCGACCCTCGTCCTCGCCGGGGCCGGTGCCTCGCTGGCCATGTCCGGGCCGAAGTCGACGATGCTCTCGCACGGGCCGCACGGCCTCACCGAGGTGCTCTATGCCTACGCGTCGGCCGCCAACAACAACGGCAGCGCGTTCGCCGGCCTGGGAGCCGACAACCCCTGGTACAACCTGACCCTCACGGTCGCCATGTTCGTCGGCCGGTTCGCGCCGATGATCCTCGTCGTCGCCCTCGCGGGTTCCCTTGTCGCACAGAAGAAGCGGCCCGCGACGGCCGGAACGATGCCCACCCACACGCCCCTGTTCCTCGGCCTGCTGATCGGCGTCGCGCTCATCATCACCGGCCTCACGTACTTCCCCGCCCTCTCCCTCGGTCCGATCGCGGAGGCCCTGTCATGACGTTCAACTCCCTGCTCAAGGCCCTCCCCGAGTCCCTGGCAAAGCTCGACCCACGCCACGTCTTCCGGTCCCCCGTCATCTTCGTCGTGTGGGTCGGCTCGATCCTCACCACGGCGCTCGCCGTGGTCAACCCCAGCGTGTTCACCATCTCGGTGACCATCTGGCTCTGGCTGACTGTCCTGTTCGCCAACGTGGCCGAGGCCGTCGCGGAAGGACGGGGCAAGGCCCAGGCCGCATCGCTGCGGGCCACCCGTACCGAGACGGTCGCCCGTCGGCTGACCAGGACCGGCGCCGAGGAGCAGGTTCCCGGGACCGACCTGCGGGTCGGTGACCGCGTCGTCGTCGAAGCGGGTGAGCTCATCCCCGGCGACGGCGATGTCATCGAGGGGGTCGCCAGCGTCGACGAGTCGGCCATCACCGGCGAGTCCGCCCCGGTCATCCGGGAGTCCGGCGGCGACCGCAGTGCCGTCACGGGCGGGACGACCGTCCTCTCCGACCGGATCGTCGTGCAGGTCACGACCAAGCCCGGCGAGTCCTTCATCGACCGGATGATCGCCCTCGTCGAGGGTGCCGAACGGCAGAAGACCCCCAACGAGATCGCCCTGACCATCCTGCTCACGACCCTGACGATCGTCTTCCTCGTCACCGTCTTGGCCCTGCAGCCGTTCGCGGCATACAGCGGCAAGGAGCAGCCGGTCGTCGTCCTCGTCGCCCTGCTCGTCTGCCTCATCCCGACGACGATCGGCGCCCTCCTCTCGGCCATCGGCATCGCCGGCATGGACCGCCTCGTCCAGCGCAACGTCCTGGCCATGTCCGGCCGAGCGGTCGAGGCCGCTGGCGACGTGTCGACGCTCCTGCTCGACAAGACCGGCACGATCACCCTGGGCAACCGGCGGGCCACCGAGTTCTGCGCCCTCCCGGGCACGCGCACGCTCGAGCTCGCGAGGGCCTCGTATGCCGCGTCGCTCGCCGACCGCACCCCCGAGGGCAGGTCCATCGTCGAGCTCGCCACGACCAACCACGGCGTCGAGGACCTGACCTCCGAGACGACGATGGAGTCTGCCGGGGCCGAGTTCGTCAAGTTCACCGCGCAGACCCGGATGTCCGGCGTCGACTACCCCTCGGGCGCTCAGATCCGCAAGGGTGCGGCAAGTGCCGTGACGGCGTGGGTCCGCGAGAGCGGCGGCACCGTGCCGGCCGGGACGATGGCGATCGCCGACGGCATCGCCGGCGAGGGCGCGACCCCGCTCGTCGTCGCCGAGCGGGTCGGCAGCAGCCCGGCGCAGGTCCTTGGCGTGATCCGGCTCAAGGACGTCGTCAAGCCCGGCATGGTCGAGCGCTTCGACACCTTGCGTGCCATGGGGATCCGCACTGTCATGATCACCGGCGACAACCGGTTGACGGCTCAGTCGATCGCCCGGGAGGCCGGGGTCGACGACTTCCTCGCCGAGGCCACGCCCGAGGACAAGATGCGCCTCATCGGCGAGGAGCAGTCCGGCGGGCGGCTCGTCGCCATGACCGGCGACGGCACCAACGACGCCCCGGCGCTGGCCAAGGCCGACGTCGGTGTCGCGATGAACACCGGGACGTCCGCGGCCAAGGAGGCCGGCAACATGGTCGACCTGGACTCCGACCCCACCAAGCTGATCGAGATCGTCGCCATCGGCAAGCAGCTGCTCATCACCCGAGGCGCCCTCACGACGTTCTCCATCGCCAACGATGTCGCGAAGTACTTCGCCATCATCCCGGCGATGTTCGTCGGGGTCTTCCCCGGACTGAAAGCTCTCAACATCATGGGCCTGCACTCCCCCGAGTCCGCGATGCTCTCCGCCGTCATCTTCAACGCCCTCATCATCATCGCGCTGATCCCGTTGGCGCTCAGGGGTGTTCGCTACACACCGAGCGGCGCAGCGGCGATGCTGCGACGCAACCTGCTGGTCTACGGCGTCGGCGGCATCGTCGCCCCGTTCATCGGGATCAAGCTGATCGACCTCGTCGTCTCCCTCCTCCCCGGAATGAGCTGATCCACCATGTCCTTCACCCGCCAGAGCGTCGCCGCGCTGCGGATGCTCATCGTCCTGACCGTCCTGCTCGGCATCGGCTACCCCGCCGTCGTGTGGGGCGTCGGCCGGGTCGCCTTCCACGACCAGGCCGCGGGGTCCGTCGTCCGCGTCGACGGGAAGGTCGTCGGGTCGAGCCTGCTCGGCCAGGACTTCACCGCCGCCGACGTCTTCCACAGCCGGCCGTCGGCCAGCAGCTACTCCGGCGACACGAGCGGTGGCTCGAACCTCGCCGCCAGCGACCCGGCCCAGGTCAAGGCGATCGCGGACCGCCAGGCGGCATTGGTGAAGGACGGCGACCTCCCGGCCGACGGGCTTGCCGCTCCGGACGCGCTCACCGCCTCGGCGAGCGGCCTCGACCCGGACATCTCCCCGGCATACGCCATGGACCAGGCGCCCCGGGTCGCCAGGGCGTCCGGCCTCTCCGAGACCGTCGTGACCAAGCTGGTGACGGAGCACACGAGCGGTCGAGTCCTCGGCTTCCTCGGCGAGCCGCGGGTCAACGTCCTGGACCTGAACCTCGCCCTGGCCGCCGCGCGGATCTGATCAGGGAGAATCGCGACATGAGCCGTGGCCGTCTGCGCATCTACCTCGGGGCCGCCCCCGGGGTGGGCAAGACGGTGGCCATGCTCGACGAGGGACGGCGCCGCATCGAGCGCGGCACCGACGTCGTCGTCGCCGTGTGCGAGACCCACGGTCGCAAGTACACGGCGGCGATGCTCGACGGTATGCCGGTCGTGCCACTCCGGGAGTCGCTGCACCGGGGGACGATGCTGCGCGAGCTCGACCTGCTGGCCGTCCTCGAACGCCGGCCCGAGGTCGCCCTCGTCGACGAGCTGGCCCACACCAACGCCCCCGGCAGCGCTCACCACAAGCGGTGGGAGGACCTGGAATCGTTGCTGGACAATGGGATCGACGTCATCTCGACGGTCAACGTCCAGCACCTGGAGTCGCTCAACGACGTCGTCGAGGCGATCACCGGGATCCGACAGCAGGAGACGGTGCCGGACCAGATCGTGCGGTCCGCCGACCAGATCGAGCTCGTCGACATGTCGCCGCACGCGCTGCGCCGACGGCTGGCCCACGGCAACGTCTACGGCTCGGACCGGGTCGACGCGGCCCTGGCCAACTACTTCCGCGAGGGCAACCTCACGGCGCTGCGCGAGCTGTCGCTGCTGTGGCTCGCCGACCGGGTCGACGAGGGTCTGGAGGCCTACCGCACGGCCCACGGCATCGATACGCCGTGGCCCACCCGCGAGCGGGTGGTCGTGGCCCTGACCGGTGGCCCCGAGGGAGTGACCCTCTTGCGCCGGGGCGCCCAGATCGCCTCGCGCGGGCCGGGCGGCGAGCTCGTCGCCGTCCACATCACGCCCGCTGACGGGCTCGTCGATGCCAACCTGGAGAACCTCACCGCCCTGCGCGAGCTCACGACCGAGCTGGGCGGCACCTTCCAGACCGTGTCCGGTGGGGACGTCGCCGCCGCGATCCTCGATGTGGCGCGCGGGGTCAACGCTCGCCAGATCGTCCTGGGGGCTTCCCGGCACGGCGTCGTCCAACGACTGCTCCGCAACAGCGTCAACGAGGAGGTCGTCGCCGGGTCCGGAGACATCGACGTCATGCTCGTCACCCACGACCTCGCAGCCCGCCGCCGGGGCACCGCCAGCGATCGCACCGGCCCCTTCCGAAGGGTTGGCTCGCTCCTCGGGCGGCGGCGCACCATCGCCGGCTGGCTTCTCGCGACCGTGGGCATCGTGGCTCTCACAGCGGCACTCGCCGCGACGCGCGACCTGCACGACCTGCCGCTCGAGATGCTCCTGTTCCTCGGGCTGACCGTCGGCTGCGCCCTCCTCGGCGGCTTCGGCCCGGCCCTCGCGTCGGCGGTCCTGGGCAGCCTGGCCCTCAACTGGTTCTTCACGCCGCCGCTCTACACCTTCACCATCGACGACCCGCAGAACGCCGTGGCCGTCGTCGTCTTCGTCATCATCGCGCTCGGCGTCGGCTCCGCGGTCCACCTCAGCGACCGACGAGCCGCGGCGGCACGCGCTGCCCAGCGTGAAGCACAGGCGCTCGCGGCCTCCGCGGAGAACCTGCTCGGCGAGGTCGACCCCCTGCCTGCGCTCCTCCAGCACACGGTCGAGGTCTTCGGGATGGACGGCGCCGGAGTCGTGCGCCGGGAGACCTCCCGAGACCCGTGGGAGGTCATCGCCGCCACCCCCGGCTTCGACGCCACCCAGGTGGACCAGTCGGCGGTGCGCGCTCCCGTTCCCGATAGCTCGGTCCTGGCTCTCCAGGGGCATGTCGTCACCGCGGCCGACCGCCGGATCGTCAGCGCGTTCGCGGCTCACGCGGCGGCCCTGCTCCGTCGCCAAGAGCTTGCGGCACAAGCAAGCTCGGCCCAGGAGCTGGCCCGCGGCAACCGGAGCCGGACCGCGCTGCTCGCGGCGGTGTCGCATGACTTGCGCACCCCGCTGGCCGGGATCAAGGCCGCCGTCTCTACGCTCCGCGAGCCTGGTCTCTCCCTGCCGGCTGCCGACGAGGCCGACCTGCTGGAGACCATCGAGGAGTCGACCGACCGGCTGGCCGCCCTCGTGACCAACCTGCTCGACCTGTCCCGACTGCAGAGCGACTCGGTCCGGACCCACCTGGCCCCGGTCGCGGTCCCTGACGTCGTCGACGCAGCCCTTGCTGGTCTGCTCGACACGGGCGACGTGCTGCTCGAGATGCCGCGCGACCTCACCCTCGTGACGACCGACCCGGGCCTGCTCGAACGGGTCCTCGCCAACCTCGTCGAGAACGCCCGCCGGTATGCCGCGGGGCGGGGTCGGGTCCTGGTCCAGGCCGCCAACCTGCCCGGCCGGGTCCAGATCCGGGTCATCGACCATGGCCCCGGCGTTCCCGACGCGCAGAAGGGGGCGATCTTCGCGCCGTTCCAACGCATCGGCGACGTCCCCGTCGGAGACGGCGTCGGGCTGGGCCTCGCCGTGAGCCGGGGGCTCGTCGACACGATCGGCGGGACGCTCACCGCCGAGGACACCCCGGGAGGCGGGCTGACCATGGTCGTCGAGCTGCCGCTGGACGTCGCACCCGAAGGTTCCGCAGCCCGGCATACCGAACCCGAAGGCGCCCGCCGATGAAGGTCGTCCTCGTCGTCGACGACGAGCCGCACCTGCGGCGCACCCTCGCGATCAGCCTGCGCGCGCACGGCTACGAGGCCGAGACCGTCGCGGACGGCAGGTCGGCACTGCAGTCGATCGCCGAACGTGTGCCGGACGCGGTCGTCCTGGACCTCGGCCTGCCCGACCTCGACGGCGTCGAGGTGCTGCGTCGGATCCGGGAGACCTCCACCGTCCCGGTCGTCGTACTCTCGGCGCGCACCGACTCCACCGACAAGGTCGAGGCGCTCGACCTCGGCGCCGACGACTACGTGACCAAGCCGTTCGGGATGCAGGAGCTCCTCGCGCGGATCCGGGTCGTGCTCCGGAGAGCACCCGACGGTGCGGGCGGCCCGCAAGCCTTCACGACGAGCCATGTCAGCCTCGACTTCGCCGAGCGCCGGGCCGTCGTCGCCGGCGAGACGGTCCACCTCACGCCCACCGAGTGGCGCTTCCTCGAGACGCTGGCTGCCGCCGATGGTCGGCTGGTGTCCCGCGAGGACCTGCTCCACCAGGTCTGGGGTCCGGGCTACCAGCGCGAGGCCAACTACTTACGGGTCTATGCCAACCAGCTGCGACGCAAGATCGAGCCTGAGCCGGGCGCCCCACGCTACCTGGTGACCGAACCGGGTCAGGGCTACCGCCTCCTCGGCGACGCGCCTCGCACGGCCTCCCCCGCAACACCCCGGCCAGCCCCCTGACAGCAGGAGTGTTCGTTTGTCGCAGGAGTGGCCGACATGTCGGCCACTCCTGCGACAAACGAACACCGCGAGCACTTCCGGTGGCGCCCCAACGATCGCCGGCTCAGATCTCGGCTGCCACCCGCAACGCCATGACCTGCGCGCATGTTCACCAGTCAGGCGCAGGGCCCGAGTGGTCAGTCGGCGCGGGCGGCAGGGTCAGGCGGCGGACGGCGGGCCGGTCCCAGCCGGGTTCAGGGCTGCAGAAGGACCTTGATCGCGCGTCGCTCGTCCATCGCGGCATACGCATCGGCCACCTCGGCCAATGGCAGGGTGAGGTCGAAGACCCGGCCCGGGTCGATGGTGCGGCTCCAGACCCGCTCCAGCAGGTCCGGCAGGTACGCACGGACCGGCGCCGGGCCACCGCGCAGGCCCACGTTGGCCCAGAACATGTGCTGCTGCGGGAACTCCGGGTCGTGCGGCACGCCGACCCAGCCGACCTGGCCACCCGGCCGAGCCGCGCGCAGGGCCTGGGTCACCGACTCGGTCGTCCCGACGCACTCGAGGACCGAGTCGGCGCCGATCCCGTCGGTGAGGTCCAGGACGTGCGCGATGCCCTCGTCACCCCGCTCGGCCACGATGTGGGTGGCCCCGAAGTCGGTGGCGATGGCCTGCCGGCTCGCGTGCCGGCTCATCGCGATAATCCGCTCCGCACCCAGCTGCGACGCGGCGAGGACGCCGGAGAGGCCGACCGCGCCGTCGCCGACGACCACGACCGTCGACCCCGGCCGGACGTCCGCGGACACCGCTGCGTGCCACCCGGTGCACATCACGTCCGAGAGCGACAGGATGCCCGGCACGAGGTCGTCCGCGGGGGTCTCGGGTGTGGCGATGAGGGTGCCGTCGGCGTTCTGGACGCGGATCAGCTCGGCCTGGCACCCGTCGTAGCCCGTCCGGTGGAGGCAGTTGGCCAAGGCGCCCTTGCGGCATACGGCGCAGGTGTTGTCGCTCGTGAGGAAGCCACCGACGACGAACTGCCCGGGCCGGACCGAGGTGACCGACGAACCGACCTCCTCCACGACGCCGACGTACTCGTGGCCGATCGGCGTGGGCTTCGGGACCGACGAGATGCCGCGATAGCGCCACAGGTCCGAGCCGCACACGCAGGCCGCGACCGTCCGGATGACCGCGTCGGTGGGCTCGACGATGGTGGGATCGGCGCGCTCCTCGTACCGGACGTCGCCGGGGGCATGGATCACAGCGCCGCGCATGAGCATCTCCTCGTAGTGGTCACGCTCCTACCGTACGAGGATTCCGTATGCCGGCGGGAGACCCTGCAACTACCTCTCGACGACCCTCGACCGGCACCGGTCAGGACGGCCCCGGTTCGACCCGGTGCCAGACCGCGCCGTCGGGCACGACCGGGTACCTGCCCCAGCCCAGGAGCTCCTCCTGGCCGATCGTGCGGACCTCGCCGCGACCGCGGCCGGCCACCGTCTTGACGATGAACTGGGCCCGGCGAACTCCCGGCTCGATGGCGTCGATGATCTGCAGCACGGCCCAGCTCTCCCCCGCCTGCCCGTTGCTGTAGCAGCCGTCGATGCGCAGGTGGTCGGCGGTCAGTGCGTCCTGCTCCTGCTGTCGGCGCAGCGCCTGGTAGATCGCCAGCAGCTCCTCGTCGCTGACGTCGACGACCGCCTCGACCTCGTCGAGGGCGGCACGCAGCTGTCGTGGTGTGAAGGGCGCCTCGTGACCCAGCTGTGCCCCTGCCGCCACGGCCGCCTGGTGGTAGGCGAGCACCACCGGATAACGCCGCCAGCGGAACGGTGCGTTGAGCACGACACCGGCCACGACGACCAGCGCCGCGTTCAGCAGGACCGGCGACAGGACGTAGGACCAGCCGGGCGGACCGGCCGTGCTGACCGCGAGCACCGCCGACAGCGCCGTCGCCCCTCCGGGTGGGTGCACGCACCGGCAGCTATGCATGACGATGACGGCCAGCGCCACGGCGGCGGCTGCCGCCACCACGCCTCCGCCCAGGACATGGGCCACGGTCCCGGCGAGGGCAGACAGGCTCTGGCCGCTGATCACGGCCCAGGGCTGGGCCAGCGTGCTGTGCGGCACCCCGAACACGAGGACGGCCGAGGCGCCGATGGAGGCCATCAGCCACAGGGCATGGACGTTGGGGCGGCCGTTGCCGATCCACGTCGAGGTCAGCCAGGCCACCATGGCGATGCCCAGTGCCGCGGTGACCGTGGCCACCAGCTGCTCGCGCCAGGACACGGCGTGCTCGGGGAAGCCCACGGTGTGCCACAACGTCCGCCACCAGCGGCTCCCGACGACGCGGAGCCGCCTCTGCCTGGACACGGCGGCGATTGTGCCACGGGCCCCGCCCCAGGCCCGGCCACGACCCTCAGCGGCACGGGCGATGGCCCCTCGACCGCCGGCCGGACACCGAGCGGCATACGGCAGACAGCCGTATGGTGACCCCCGTCACGAACTTCACCCCCGGGTTCACCCCATGGCTGCATCCGGACTCGTCAGGAGCAACACCAGACTTGGAGGCCGTAGACATCTCGGTGCACGCTTCTGATGTCCCGTCGTCTGCCAGCCCCAGGCGTCCCAACCTGATCAGATACAAGGAGCGAATCGATGGATCAATCCGCACGCTACGCCGACCTGTCCCTCAAGGAAGAGGACCTGATCAAGGACGGCAAGCACATCCTGGTCGCCTACAAGATGAAGCCCAAGCCGGGCTTCGGCACGTACCTCGCCTGCGCCGCCCACTTCGCCGCCGAGTCCTCCACGGGCACCAACGTCGAGGTCTCCACGACTGACGACTTCACCCGTGGCGTCGACGCTCTCGTCTACTACATCGACGAGGCCAACAACGACATGCGGATCGCGTACCCGATCGACCTGTTCGACCGGAACATCACCGACGGCCGCATGATGATCGTCTCGTTCCTCACCCTCGCCATCGGCAACAACCAGGGCATGGGCGACATCGAGTACGGCAAGATCATCGACTTCTACGTGCCCGAGCAGGCCATCCAGCTCTTCGACTTCCCGGCCACGGACATCAGCGACCTGTGGCGCATCCTGGGTCGTCCGATCAAGGACGGCGGCTACATCGCCGGCACGATCATCAAGCCCAAGCTCGGCCTGCGCCCGGAGCCGTTCGCCAAGGCGGCCTACCAGTTCTGGCTCGGTGGCGACTTCATCAAGAACGACGAGCCCCAGGGCAACCAGGTCTTCGCCCCGATGAAGAAGGTCATCCCGCTCGTCTACGACTCGATGAAGCGGGCCATGGACGAGACCGGCGAGGCCAAGCTGTTCTCGATGAACATCACGGCTGACAGCCACGACGAGATGCTCGCCCGCGCCGAGTTCGGTTTGGAGACGTTCGGCCCGGACGCCAACAAGCTGGCGTTCCTCGTCGACGGCTACGTCGGTGGCCCGGGCATGATCACGACCGCCCGCCGCCACTTCCCGGACCAGTACCTCCACTACCACCGGGCCGGTCACGGCGCTGTCACCTCGCCCAGCTCGAACCGTGGCTACACCGCGCTCGTGCTGGCCAAGATGTCGCGCCTGCAGGGTGCCTCCGGCATCCACGTCGGCACCATGGGCTACGGCAAGATGGAGGGCGAGGCCGACGACAAGAACATCGCCTACATGATCGAGCGCGACGAGTGCCAGGGCCCGGTCTACTACCAGAAGTGGTACGGCCGCAAGCCCACGACGCCCATCATCTCCGGCGGCATGAACGCGCTGCGGCTCATCGGCTTCTTCGAGAACCTCGGCCACGGCAACGTCATCAACACCTCCGGTGGTGGCGCCTACGGGCACGTCGACTCGCCCGCTGCCGGCGCGACCTCGCTGCGCCAGGCCTACGAGTGCTGGAAGGCGGGTGCGGACCCGATCGAGTTCGCCAAGGAGCACAACGAGTTCGCCCGCGCGTTCGAGTCCTTCCCGGGCGACGCAGACCTGCTGTTCGAGGGCTGGCGCGACAAGCTGGGCGTGCACAAGTAGGCACGACAGCACGTGCATCGCGGCGAAGGCCCCGTCCCCGGCGGGGCGGGGCCTTCGCCCATCATCAGCCCGACCATCCAGCCGGACGCATCGGACCGGCCCTCTGCGATCGGATAGAGCATGAGCGACCACGACCAGTACCTCGTCAAGGACGAGCCGTACTACCAGCCCCAGTCCAACGAGGTGGCCCTCTTCGAGGCGGCGTATGCCGCTCGGCTGCCCGTCATGGTCAAGGGCCCGACCGGCTGCGGCAAGTCCCGCTTCGTCGAGTACATGGCCTGGACGTTGGGGCGGCCGCTCATCACGGTGGCCTGCAACGAGGACATGACCGCCTCGGACCTGGTCGGCCGCTACCTGCTGGACACCAACGGCACCCGCTGGCTGGACGGCCCGCTCACCGTGGCCGCCCGGATCGGGGCGATCTGCTATCTCGATGAGGTGGTCGAGGCCCGGCAGGACACGACCGTCGTCATCCACCCGCTCACCGACCACCGGCGGGTCCTTCCACTGGAGAAGAAGGGCGAGCTGGTGACCGCCCACCCCGACTTCCAGCTGGTCATCTCCTACAACCCCGGCTACCAGTCCCTCATGAAGGACCTCAAGCAGTCCACCAAGCAGCGCTTCACCGGCTTCGACTTCGACTACCCGGAGGCCGAGCTCGAGGCCGGGATCCTCGTCAAGGAGACCGGCGTCGACCCCGAGACGGCAGCACAGCTGGTCAAGATCGGCCACGCTGCCCGCAACCTGAAGGGTCACGGCCTGGACGAGGGCGTCTCCACCCGCCTGCTCGTGTATGCCGCCACGCTCATCGCCCAGGGCGTCGCCCCTCGCGACGCCTCCCGGATGTCGCTCGTGCGTCCGATCACCGACGACGTCGACATCCGCGCCACCCTCGACCACGCCATCGACACGACCTTCGCGTGAGCCGCGGCTGCGGCGGGATCGGAGAGGCGGCGAGATGATCGAGACCGACGAGCGGCTCCAGGAGTACTGGACCCGTCTGGACACCGGCTTCCCGCAGGTCGAGGCGGTGTTCGAGGGTGCCATCGCCGGTGCCCTGGCCTCGCTCAGTGAGGACGGGCTCCTCGCCTACCTGGACGCCGCCCGCACGCTCGGCAAGCTGGGCCGCGGGGTCGAGCCGATGCTCACGTTCCTGGCGGAGTGGCCGCCGGCCGCCGATGCCGTCGGCGAGGACGCACTGCCCGACGTGATGGGGGTCGTGATGCGTATGCAGCGCTCCCCCAACGGCACCGCCATCACCCCGTTCCTGCAGACCCTGGCGCCCGTCGCCCGACGCATGCAGTCACGCGACCAGCTCCGGCACTACCTGGACATCTGCCTGGACCTGATGGACGCGACCACCATCTCCATCCACGGCCACCACACGACGATCCAGAGTCCGAGCCTGGTCACGTTCTTGGAGAAGGCGCCGGGCCTGACCGACCAGCTGTCGATCGCCGGCATACGCAACTGGGTCGACTACGGCATACGGAACTACCTCCAGCGGCCCGACCAGCAGCAGGAGTACTTCGCGCTCAAGACGGCCGACAGCAACGCGGTCCTGGCCCGTCAGCGCCGGGGCACGCTCTTCATGGATGTGGAACGCAAGCTCGACCTCTACCTGCGCGGGCTGTGGGACGACACCACCTACCTCGTCCCCTACTCGACGGCCTTCCACGAGATCCGCAAGCCGATCCCCTACTACGACAAGCTCGGGATGCGGATCCCCGACGTCTACCAGGACGCCGGCAACGTGTCCGGCATGGACCGCTACTACGTCACCCTCGCGCACATGGTCGGTCACCGGCGCTGGACCGACGTGCAGACGGCGGACAACTGGAGCCCGTTCCAGCGGATGGCGGTGGAGTTCTTCGAGGACTGCCGCATCGAGACCCTGCTCTGCCGCGAGTACCCCGGGCTGCGCCGCCTGCTCCTCGCCCTCCACCCCAAGCCCGTCGAGGGCGCCTGCGACCCCACGACCATGTCCTGCCTGCGCCACCGGCTGGCCATGATGTCGCGGGCGTTCCTCGACCCCGACCACGGCTACTACGACCCCATGGTGCTGGAGTACACCGACCGCTTCCACGCCCTGCTGGCCGAGGGCGAGTCGAGCACCGCCGAGATGGCCGAGCTCGCCCTCTCCTACGTCACGAGGAGCCGGCGGCAGAGCGACCAGCTCGCCAACGTGTGGTTCGAGGACACCGTCATCGACTACCGCGACGACAACCGGCACATGTGGCGGTTCATCGAGGACGACGACGAGGCGGACGACTTCAACAAGAAGCCGCTGTCCGACCCGGACAAGGAGATCACCAGCCTCCCACCGCGCCTCTATCCCGAGTGGGACTACAACAGCCTGACCTACCGGCCCGACTGGGTCAGCGTCTACGAGGGGCTGCACCCGACCGGCGACTCCCGCGAGATCGACCGGCTGCTGGCCGAGCACTCGGCCCTGGCCAAGCGGCTCAAGCGCCTGCTGGACCTGCTCAAGCCCCAGGACAAGGTGCGGATCCGATACCAGGAGGACGGCAGCGAGCTCGACCTGGACGTCGCGCTGCGCTCACTCATCGACCTCAAGAGCGGCTCGACGCCCGATCCCCGAATCAACATGAGCCACCGCACCGATGGCCGCGACTTCGCCGTGCTCCTCCTCGTGGACCTGTCCGAGTCGCTGAACCAGAAGCCACCCGGCTCGACCAAGACCATCCTGGAGCTGGAGCAGGAGGCGGTGTCCCTGCTGGCGTGGGCGATCGAGCAGCTCGGCGACTCCTTCGCCATCGGCGGCTTCTACTCCAACACCCGGCACGACGTCCGCTACCTGCACCTCAAGGGGTTCTCGGAGCAGTTCGACGACTCCGTCAAGGGGCGTCTTGCCGCGATGCGGGCTGCCTACTCCACCCGCCTGGGCGCGGCCATGCGGCACGGGGCGCACTACCTCGGCGGCCGCAAGGCCGACAAGAAGCTGATGCTGATCCTCACCGACGGTGAGCCGTCCGACATCGACGTCGAGGACGAGCGGCTGCTCATCGAGGACGCTCACCGGGCGGTGACCGAGCTGGACCGAGAGGGCATTTTCACCTACTGCATCAGCCTCGATGCGCGGGCGGACGAGTACGTGTCCGACATCTTCGGCCGGTCCTACACCGTCATCGACAACATCGAACGGCTTCCGGAGAAGCTTCCGGAGATCTTCATCGCCCTCACCAAATGACCGAGCTCCGATAACCACTGCCTATCGGCCGATCACCGTTGGCAATCGGTGTGACAATTGACTCAGACCTTGTGCCACTGCACGATTCAAAGACAGAGCACCACCTCAAAGCGGAGGAAACCATGGCGAAGACCAAGTCCCGGCCCTACCCGCGACTGACCGAGCCGATGGTTCGCGAGCACGGCGTGCTGCGGCCGGCCACGTGGGACGAGGCCCTCGACCGCGCGGCCGAGGGCTTCAAGCGCAACCTGGCCGCCCACGGCCCGGAAGCGTTCGGGCTGTTCTCCTGCTCGCGCGCGACCAACGAGGTCAACTTCGTCGCCCAGAAGTTCATCCGGTCGGTGATCGGCACCAACAACATCGACTCCTGCAACCGAACTTGACACGCTCCTAGTGTCGCCGGTCTGGTGGCAGTGTTCGATGCAGGTGGCGGTACCAGCTCCTACCGCGAGGTCGAGGATGCAGACGTCATCGTCATGTGGGGTACCAACGCCCGGGAGGCGCACCCCATCTTCTTCCACCACGTCCTGAAGGCGATCCACAAGGGCGCCAAGCTGTATGCCGTGGACCCGCGGCGGTCCAAGACCGCGGAGTGGGCCGATGCCTGGCTCGGCCTGGACATCGGGACCGACATCGCCCTGGCCTACGGGATCGCTCGCGAGATCATCCACGCCGGCCTGGTCAACACGACGTTCATCGAGCGCGGCACCTCCGGCTTCGAGGAGTTCGTCGCCGCAGCCGAGCCGTGGACCCTGGAGGTCACCTCGCGGGAGACCGGCGTCCCGGCCGAGCTGATCCGCTCCTTGGCACACGACTTCGCCAAGGCCGACAAGGCCCAGCTGTGCTGGACCCTTGGCATCACCGAGCACCACAACGGCACCGACAACGTGCGCGCGCTGATCAACCTCGCCCTGCTCACCGGCCACGTCGGCAAGTACGGCTCGGGGCTGAGCCCGCTGCGCGGCCAGAACAACGTCCAGGGTGGCGGCGACATGGGTGCGATCCCCAACAAGCTGCCCGGCTTCCAGGACGTCGAGGACGACGAGGCGCGCGCCAAGTTCGAGCGCATGTGGGGCGTCACACTGCCCCCGAAGCGGGGCATGCACCTCTCCCAGATGATGGAGGCGATGGACGAGGGACACCTCACCAACCTGTTCATCATCGGCGAGAACCCGGTGCAGTCCGATGCCGACTCCGCCCACGTCATCAAGCGGCTGCAGAACCTGGACCACCTCGTGGTGCAGGACATCTTCCTCACCAAGACCGCCGAGCTCGCCGACGTGGTCCTGCCCGCGGCCGCCGCCTGGTGCGAGACCGAGGGCACCGCCACCAACAGCGAGCGCCGCGTGCAGCGGATCCGCAAGGCGCTCGACCCGCCGGGCCAGGCGCGCGACGACATCGCGATCATCCGCGACCTCGCCGGGCGGATGGGGCACGAGTGGACCTTCCAGACCTCCGAGGACATCTGGAACGAGGTCCGGGCGCTCTCCCCCGACCTTGCCGGGATGTCCTACAAGCTGCTCGACGAGCGCGGCGGACTCCAGTGGCCGTTCCCGGACGAGGACGGACCCGAGTCGTCGTTCCTGCACGGCCGGCTGTGGGAGACCGACCCGGAGAAACGTGGCCGGCCGGCACCCTTCGGCATCGTCGAGCACGAGCTGCCCGTCGACGAGCTCGACGAGGAGTTCAACCTGCGCCTCACGACCGGCCGTCGGCTCACCGACTACAACACCGGTGTGCAGTCCATCGGGTTCAAGTCCCCACTGCGGATCGGCACCACACTCGACCTGTCCCCGGAGGACCTGGCCAGGTGGGACATCGAGGACGGCGAGATCGTCCGGGTCAGCTCACGTCGAGGCTCGCTCCTCGTCCCCGCGCGGCTCGAGCCGGCGCTGCGGCCCGGGATCGCGTTCATGGTCTGCAACTTCCCCGACGAGGTGGACACCAACCTGCTCACCATCGAGGCCAACGACCCGATCGCCGGCACGGCCGAGTTCAAGGCCACCGCCATCAAGGTCGAGAGGCTCCTCGACGTCGTCGATCCCGATGGGCTGGTCGCGATGAGCGAGCGGCTCCCCGTCGCCTCGGAGGCCTGATCCTGTGGACCTGAAGTTCACTGACGCAACAGCCCACGAGGACGAGCGCGACGCCGTCGACCGGCTCATCGGCGAAGCCCACAGCGGGTGGTACGGCGGCGAGCGTGACGCGACGGACCACCGGATGTCCTACGGCGGGCACCAGGCCCGGTCGGAGCGACACCTCGTGCTCGAGGCGCTGCACGCCGTCAACGACCGGGTGGGCTGGATCAGCCCGGGTGCGCTCAACTACATCGGCCGCCGACTCAGTGTGCCGCCGGCCGACGTCTACAGCGTGGCCACCTTCTACGCGCTCTTCTCGACCGCTCCCCGGCCCAAGCGGATCGTCCACGTCTGTACCGACGTGGCGTGCGAGGCGCTGGGAGCCAAGGGTGTCTGCGACACCCTCCAGGCGCGGCTCGGCCCGCCCGGTGCCGCGTCCGGCTGGAAGCACAGCCCCTGTCTCGGCGTCTGCGAGCGGGCGCCGGCGGCGATGGCGGTCGAGGCCGGAGACCCGGTGGTCGAGCACGTCATCGCGCCCACCACGGCCGACGACGTGGTCCAGGCCCTCGAGGTCGGACCGGCCACCCTGGCCGCCGAGGCGTCGCCGACCATGGCCGTCCCGCAGGCCGGTGACGAGGGACTGATCCTGCTACGCCGGGTCGGCAGGGTCGACCCCGAGAGCATCGACGACTACATCGCCCATGACGGCTACCAAGCGCTCGACCGGGCCCTGGAGATGGGGCCTCAGGCCGTGGTCCAGGAGGTCATCGCCTCGGGGCTGATGGGTCGCGGTGGCGCCGCCTTCCCCACGGGTCGGAAGTGGGAGGCGACCGCGGGGCAGCCCGCTCAGCCGCACTACCTGGTCTGCAACGCCGACGAGAGCGAGCCGGGCACCTTCAAGGATCGGGCCATCCTCGAGGGCGACCCGTTCTCCCTGATCGAGGCGATGACCATCGCGGCCTACGCGACCGGCGCGGTGCGCGGCTACATCTACCTGCGTGGCGAGTACCCCCGGTCGTACCGTCTCCTCCACAACGCACTGCACGCGGCCCGCAAGCGCGGCTACCTCGGTGCCGACATCCTCGGCACGGGCTGGTCCTTCGACCTGGAGATCCGTCGTGGCGCCGGCGCCTACATCTGTGGCGAGGAGACCGCCATCTTCAACTCGATCGAGGGCTACCGCGGCGAGCCGCGCACCAAGCCGCCGTTCCCGGTGGAGGTGGGCCTGTTCGGGAAGCCGACCGTCGTCAACAACGTCGAGACCCTCGTCAACGTGCTGCCGATCATGGAACTCGGCGGCGCGGCATACGCCCAGATCGGCACCGAGCAGTCCACCGGCCCGAAGCTGTTCTGCATCTCCGGCAACCTGGTCCGCCCGGGCGTCTACGAGGTGCCGTTCGGGTCCACGCTGGGCGAGATGATCGAGCTGGCCGGCGGTGTCCCGGAGGGGCGGACGCTGCAGGCGATTCTCCTCGGCGGCGCGGCCGGCAGCTTCGTCCGGGGCGACGAGCTCGACATCCACTGACCTTCGAGGGCACTCGCGCCAACAACGCGACCCTCGGGTCGGGCGTGATCCTCGCTCTCGACGACACCGTCGACCTCACCAGGATCCTGCTGCGGATCGCCGGGTTCTTCCGGGACGAGTCGTGCGGCCAGTGCGTGCCCTGTCGAGTGGGCACGGTGCGCCAGGAGGAGGCCCTGCTGCGGATCGCCCACAACGGCCGCTCCCCCGGGTCCAACGCCGGCGACATCCTGTTGCTGCGTGACGTCGGCCAGGTCATGAAGGACGCCTCGATCTGCGGCCTGGGCCAAGCCGCCTGGAACGCCGTCGAGTCCGCGATCGACCGGCTCGGAGCCCTGGAGGAGACGCGATGACCGCCACCCATGAGCGCACGCCCGTCGAGATGGGTATGCCGGTTCGTCTGGTGACCTTGTCCGTCGACGGGCAGGAGGTGTCGGTCCCGGAGGGGTCGACCCTCCTGGACGCCTGCACCGCGGTCGGGGAGGACATCCCGACCCTGTGCTACGGGGACACCCTCACACCCAAGAACGCCTGCCGCGTCTGCATGGTCGAGGTCGAGGGCTCTCGCGTCCTCGTGCCGTCGTGCTCGCGCAAGGTGACCGAGAACGTGGTCGTCCGGACCGACACCGAGCGCGTACGCCACAGTCGGCGGCTGGTGCTCGAGCTGCTCGGGTCGTCCGTCGACCTGTCCACGACTCCGCACGTGGAGGAGTGGATGGCCGAGTATGCCGCCGACCCGGGGCGCTTCGGGCCGCCTGCTCCCGAGGACCTCCACCGCGACGTCCACGAGCCCGGCGAGCACCACGCCGGCGACGGCAGCGTGGCCGAGACGATGGAGCAGCCGGACAAGGTCGACAACGACCTCTACGTCCGCGACTACAGCAAGTGCATCCTCTGCTACAAGTGCGTCGACGCCTGTGGGACCCAGTGGCAGAACACCTTTGCCATCCAGGTGGCCGGCCGCGGCTTCGAGTCCCAGATCTCCACCGAGTTCAACGTCGAGCTGCCCGAGTCCGCCTGCGTCTACTGCGGCAACTGCATCGAGGTCTGTCCGACCGGGGCGCTCTCGTTCAAGTCCGAGTACGACATGCGCGCCGAGGGCACCTGGAACGAGGACGAGCAGACCCAGACCACGACCCTGTGCACCTTCTGCGGGGTGGGCTGCAACCTCACTCTGCACGTCCAGGACAACACGATCGTCAAGGTGTCCTCACCCCATGACCACTCCGTCGGGCACGGCAACCTCTGCATCAAGGGCAGGTTCGGCTTCCAGCACGTCCAGAACCGATAGCAGGCCCCGCGATCAGGCCGTGCGTGGCGTCGCGCAGCCCGGCGCCACGCACGGTCGATAGGTTGGACCCATGAGTGACATGCGCTTCCGGCCGCTCGGCGACAGCGGTCTCATGGTGTCCGTCGTGGGCGTGGGCTGCAACGCCTTCGGGGCGAGGATCGACGCCGAGCAGACCCAGCTGGTGGTCAACGCCGCACTGGACCACGGCATCACCCTGTTCGACACCGCCGACTCCTACGGCGACGGTGCCAGCGAGGAGCTCCTGGGGGAGGCGCTCGGGTCACGGCGCGAGGAGGTGATCGTCGCGTCGAAGTTCGGCCGCGGCAAGAGCCAGGCGCAGCACAAGGGCGCTCCCGGGAGCCGGTGGTATGTCCGCCGGGCCGTCGAGGCCAGTCTGCGGCGCCTCGGAACCGACTACCTCGACCTGTACCTGTTGCACCGCCCCGACCCGATCACGCCGATCGAGGAGACGCTCGAGGCGATGTCCGAGCTCGTCCGCGAGGGCAAGGTCCGCTACATCGGGTCCTCGAACTTCACCGCCTGGCAGGTGACCCAGGCCGAGTGGGCCGCGCGCGCGATCGGCGCCGAGCGGTTCATCGCCGCCCAGAACGAGTACTCCCTCTACAACCGGCTCGCCGAGCAGGAGCTGGTTCCGGCCTGCGAGGCGGCCGGGGTCGGGATCCTGCCCTACTTCCCCCTGGCCTACGGGCTGCTCACAGGGAAGTACCACCGCAACCAGGAAGCCCCCGAGGGGAGCCGGCTCTCGGGTTCGGGCCAGGCTGCACGGCTCGCGGAAGCCAAGTGGGACCGGATCGAAGCCCTCCAGTCGTATGCCGAGGTGCGCGGAATCTCGTTGCTGCAGCTCGCGATCGGTGGCCTCGCGGCCCAGCCGGCAGTCGCCAGTGTCATCAGCGGGGTCTCCCGACCCGAGCAGATCGCGACGAACGTCGAAGCCGGCTCCTGGGAGCCCAGCGCGGACGACCTGCGCGCCCTGGCCGACCTGCGCGACGAGCCGGAGTTCTCCTACACGACCTACGCGTGACCCCTCGGGATCCGGGCCGTATGCCGGGGATGGACCCCAGGCGTACGGTGACCGTGTGAGCCCTCGGTTGCGTCTCGTCCTCGGTGTGGTCCTCGTTGTCGTCGGGGCGGTCTGGACGCTGCAAGGGGTCGGTGTGATCGGCGGCAGTGCGATGTCAGGGGTCACACTCTGGGCTGTCGTCGGCCCGCTCGTCGCCATCGCCGGTGTGGCCATCGCCCTGCCGGCCCGTCGCTCCCGGTAGCCGGGGTGACTGCCCCTTTCGTTCCGGGTGCCCGGGCCATCCTGACGCAGCTGTCGAGCTCGACCGGTGACGTGGTCTTCGCGCCGGACGCGGCGGGCGAGGGGCACTGGGTCGGGGCGCCCTCGGCCCGCCTCGTCGACGGGGTCTGGTGGCTGGCCCACCGCGAGCGGGCGCCGCTGGACCAGGGACGTGGTCGTGCCAACATCCTGAGCCGGTCCGAGGACGGCGTGCACTTCGAGCCGGTCGCCGAGGTGACCAGCGCGATGTTCGGTGCGGCCTCCCTCGAGCGGCCGGCCCTCGTGCCTCGACCAGGTGGCGGTTGGCGGCTCTACGTCTCGTGCTCGACGCCGGGGTCCAAGCACTGGTGGGTGGAGTCCCTCGATGCGCCGACCGTTGCCGGGCTGCCTCGGGGAACTCGCACGGTCGTGCTCGCCGGCGACGGCACCGAGGCCTGGAAGGACCCCGTCGTCCGGCGGGACGGCGGTCGCTGGCAGCTGTGGGGCTGTCGTCACCCGCTCGACGGCGGCGACGACGAGGCCGACCGGATGACCAGCCACCATGCCACGAGCCAGGACGGGCTGCAGTGGTCCTTCACCGGCCGGGTCCTCGCGCCGACTCCGGAGTCGTGGGACGCCCGGGGAACGCGCGTGACCGCGGCATACAGGGGTGCGCTCTTCTACGACGGGCGCGCGACCGCTGCTGAGAACTGGCACGAACGAACCGGACTCGCGAGACCGACCCATCCCTCCCGGTCGCGGGACCCACCCCTGCAGGTCGCACCCTGCGGTATCTCGACGTCGTTCCGACCGGCCGTGGGGTGCGGCTGTACTGGGAGGCGTCGCGGCCCGACGGCTCGCACGACCTGCGCACGACCGAGCTGGTCGGCTCCTCTACTTCCAACTTATAGCGCAGCGGGGGGCTTGCGGCAAGGCCCCCGGCGTGACGGAGAATCATCGGCCCGAGCCGCACGCAGCGTGGCCCGGCGCGGCCGTCGCCACCGACGACGGCCCTTGACCAGGGGGCGGGGTCACGCCCCTCAGATCGGAGCTGATGACGTGAGTCCCTTGAGTACCAGCGCATTCGACCTGTCCGACCGACTCGCCGCCAAGGCCGAACCGGCTCTCGTGGCCGACGACGAGCGACACTTCGCAGCGATCGCCGAGAGCCTCGAGCAGTCGATCGCCGACCTGTCCGACCGCCTGGCCGCCGTGCGCAAGGCCCCCGGCGGTGCCGGCCAGGCGGCGATGGAGCGCGACCTGGAGGTCCACCGGCTCACCGCACGCCTGCGGGCCCTTCGCCGCTTCGGCCTCGACCTGTGCCTCGGGCACCTGGTCAGCGCGGATGATCCGGAACCCATCTACATCGGCCGACTCGGCCTCACCGACCGCACCGGTCGACGGCTGCTGCTCGACTGGCGCTCCCCCGCCGCCGAGCCCTTCTTCGGCGCGACACACGCCAACCCGATGGGCCTGGCCAGCCGCCGCCGCTACCGATGGACAGGTGGTCGGATCACCGACTACTGGGACGAGGTGTTCACGCCGGAGGGGTTCGCGGGGCACGCCGCCGCGCTCGATGACCAGTCCGCCTTCATCGCCAGTCTCGGCGAGAACCGGTCGGCCCGGATGCGGGACGTGCTCGGCACCATCGCGGCCGACCAGGACGCCGTCATCCGCGCCGGGTCACGCAGCGCGCTCGTCGTCGACGGAGGACCGGGCACCGGCAAGACGGTCGTCGCACTGCACCGCACGGCATACCTCCTCTACTCCGACCCACGCCTGGGACACCGACGTGGCGGAGTCCTGTTCGTGGGCCCGCACCAGCCGTACCTGGCGTACGTCTCCGACGTCCTGCCCAGTCTGGGTGAGGAGGGCGTCCAGACCTGCACGGTGCGGGACCTCGTTGCCGAAGGCGTCACGGCGTCGGTCGAGACCGACCCGCACGTCGCGCGTCTCAAGTCCTCCTCGGAGCTCGTCGGGGCCATCGAGAAGGCCGTCGCGTTCTACGAGGAGCCACCGACCGCGGGGATGGAGGTGGAGACGCCCTGGTCCGATATCTGGCTGAGCACCCAGGACTGGGCCGAGGCGTTCACCGCGCCGGAACCGGGGACTCCGCACAACGAGGCTCGTGAGCAGGTCCTGGATGAGCTGCTCACCATCCTGGCCGCCAAGGTCGAGGACGACGTGCCGACCGAGCAGGTGTGTCACTCGCTGCGAGGGAACCGGGAGCTGCTCTCGGCGCTGCACCGGGCCTGGCCGATGATCGAGCCGACCGACCTCGTCGGGGATCTCTGGACGGTACCGGCATACCTGCGGATGTGCGCCCCCTGGCTGGAGCCAGAGGAGGTGAAAGCGTTGCGGCGCAAGGATGCCCAGGCCTGGACGGTCTCCGACCTGCCGTTTCTCGACGCGGCCAGGCATCGGCTCGGCGACCCGCAGGCCCCCCTCCGTCAGCGCCGCGAGGACGCCTTCCAGGCGGTCGAGCGCGAGCAGCTGGCCGCGGTGATCGACGACCTGATCGCGGCCGATGACGACGGCGAGGGACTGGTGACGATGCTGCGTCACCCGGACATCAGGGAGAACCTCGTCGACGAGTCCACCGCGACCCGCACGCAGACTGACCTGCTCGCCGGGCCGTTCGCGCACGTCGTCGTCGACGAGGCCCAGGAGCTGACCGACGCGGAGTGGCAGATGCTGCTCCTGCGCTGCCCGTCCCGGAGCCTCACCATCGTCGGGGACCGGGCCCAGGCCAGGCACGGGTTCACCGAGTCGTGGCAGGAGCGGCTCGAGCGGATCGGGCTGGACCGCGTCGACCTGGCGTCGCTGAGCATCAACTACCGGACGCCGGAGGAGGTGATGACCGAGGCCGAGCCGGTCATCCGATCCGTGCTCCCGGACGCCAACGTGCCGACGTCGATCCGCAGGACACGGGTCGCGGTGGTCCACGGATCCGCGCTGGACCTGAGCACGATCCTGGACACCTGGCTCACCACCCACGCCGAGGGGGTCGCCTGTGTCATCGGCGATCCGACGTATGCCGCGACGGCGCGTGTCCGCTCGCTCACCCCGGAGCTGGCCAAAGGGCTCGAGTTCGACCTGGTCGTCCTGGTCGACCCCGAGTCGTTCGGGACCGGCATCGAGGGTGCGGTCGACCGCTACGTCGCAATGACCCGCGCGACCCAGCAGCTCGTCATCCTGCGGTGAGCCGGCACCGGTCTATCGCCTCAGCTCCTGGTCCCACAGGATGTCGGTCACCCGGCTGACGGCCGCGGTGAGGTGTCGGCGGAACGTGCTCGACGGCAGACCGAGCGCCTCCGCCGCCTTCTCGAGGGTCGCCGCCGGTTGGACGTAGGAGCGGTAGAGCACCCTGTGGAGGCGGCGGTCGGCCTGGGCCGGGGACGTGTGCAGCTGCTCGACGGCCGCTCCCACGACCTGCTGGAGGGCCATGACCCGGTCAGGCGGGCCCGTCGTGTCGGCGAGCCGCTCGGTGACGACGCGCGCGCCGAGCAGGGGGTTGTCGCGCAGCCGGTCGGCCCGGGTGAGGTGCCGGAGCGCGAGCCGGGTGGCTGTGGCAAAGGTGTCACGGTCCAGCACCAGAAGCCCCGGGTCGGCACCCGTCGGCCGGACCTCGGGGTGGCTGCCGACCTCACGCATGGCCAGCGCGGACAGCCACTGGGTCGGGGTGACGAGGCGCCAGTCGTGACCATGGACGCCGTAGCGATGCCCGCCCACCGTGAAGTCCGCGTCCGGCATCGGTGACTGGTCGGCATACGTCGCGAAGTCTGCCCACGCCCCGGGGTCGGCGAACGGCAGTAGGGTCAAGGCGGGTCCGGGTGTGCTGAGGTAGTGCCGGCCGAGCTCGACGGCGATGAGGCTCTGTACCGGCGAGATGTCCTGGTAGGTGTCTCGCGCCATCCAGAAGCGGATGTGGGTGACCCGCTCCCCCGGCCGCAGCGGCGGGTGGTGGTGCAGCTGGCGCCGGGCACCCGCGAGCGCCGGGTCCCCGTGGTCCTGCGTCGGGTCATCAACAGCGACGGGTAGCAGGCAGAGGAGGCCGGCCACCTCCGACCCGTCCCGGATGACCTGCCAGGCGTCGGGCCGGACCGAGAGCCAGTGGCCCGCGAGGGCAGCGGACTCAGGTCCCTCGTGGCGTTCGACGATGGCGAGGATCGCCGGGGCGTCGGCCGCGGTCGCCGGACGGGTGCTGAGGCCGCCGGCCGCAGCCCCGACGTCGGCGGGGCGCAGGAACGCGCGCAGCTCGACGTGCAGGAACATCAGGTCCATGAGGACAGCGGCCTGCTCGTCGGGTCCACTCACGGCGAGCTGCTCGAGGTAGTACTGGCGAGCGGCGGCATGCAGCTCGGCGAACCGCGACGGGTCGCGCCATTCCAGGTCGGTGGCGATGGCGTCCTTGGCGAGCTCGTGGAGGTAGAGGCCCGCGCGCCCGGAGTCGACGAACGGCAGCCGCCGCAGCCAGCCGAACAGCACGGTCGCATCGTTCGCCTCGGTCGGCGGGGTCGGCTCGGTCGGCTCGGTCGCGGCGACCAGCCGGGCCAGCAGTGGCTCGGTGAGGAGGCGGACCTGCGCGCACGCCTCCAGCGCGTGACGGTGCGGTGCCGACGGCACGGCGCGCACGAACCGCTCGACGAGGGTGGCGATGACGTCGGGTGACCCGCGCGGGTCGAACGCCCCGTCCTGCGCAAGCACCTCCCCGACGAGCGCAAGGGCCAGCGGGTGCCCCCGCGTGAACTGCACGGCCCCGTCCCGTGCCTCCTTCGGGATCTGCCGCTGGGCGAGGAGGGCGTCGCTGTCCTCGTCGCTGAGGTTCGCCAACGGCATGACGTCGACCAACGAGGACCAGCCCGGGTCTGCGAGCCAGTCGGGTCCGGGGGCATTCTGGCCGGCGAGCACGACGAGAGTGTCGGCGGCCAGGCCGGGGAGCAGCTGGTCGCGGAGCATGGGGTCAAAGGGCTGCAGCAGCTCGTAGGTGTCGACCATGAGGACGCGTCGGCCCTTGGCCGCGGCAAGCGGTTCGTATGCCGCGGTGAACCCGGCCGCGAAGGCCTCGGGCGAGGGTGGCAGCTCTCGGGCGTCGACGAGTGCAACGGGTACGCCCGCCGCGGTGCACACGTCGGCGAGCTGGCGCAGCAGGGTGCTCTTGCCGACACCCGCCGGCCCGTGGACGTGGACCACCGCGACCGACAGCTCCTCGGCTGTCACCCATGCCGTGAACCGTGCGATCTCGTCGGTGCGCCCGACAAAGCCGCTGCGGCGTGCCACGGAGAGCCGGTCACCCAGTGTCGGAGCCACGTCGACCACTCAACACATGCTGCACGAGGGGGTGCGGTGCCGCAAGCACCGGCCGGCGCCGCGATGACCGGGCACGCCCGGTCATCGCGGCAGCGGCTCAGAGCTCGCTGTCGGTGCGCAGCCGCAGGGTGACGACCGTGTTGGTCGTGCCGGTGTTGGTGGCGCACAGGGAGTAGTAGCCCGGGCCGGGGAAGGTGCCGTACGCGGACCGCAGCTCCACGGCATACGCGGTGGCGCGGTTGGCCGTGTTCTGGACGACCACGCCGTTGTCGAGGAGCTTGAACTTGGCGCCGGCCGCGGTGGCCGTGCCGTCGCCGCGCACCTGGTAGGAGGCGTACTGCTGGACGCAGGCGGTCTGGCCCGGGGCCAGACCGTAGGTGTTGAAGGTCGAGGCCGAGGCCGAGCCGGCGCCGGCGACGGCCAGGGTGGCGGCGGTCGCGGTGAGGGCGGCGGCGCCGGCGAGACGTGTGGTGAAAGCGGACATGTGATGCTCCTTGGCGTGGGGCGCCGGGTGGCGCCGGGTGGGTACTGAACGGCGGTGGTGCCGGGGTCTTGGGGATCTGCCCTTCGACGTGCACGGAACGTACGGCCGGGAAACGCTCACTTCCCAGACCGAAAGCCGCTCATTCCGCGCCCGATGTCCGCCGGTCCGCCCACCGCGACCCTCGTATCCTGCGAAGGTGGTGTCCTGCGCTCCGGGCTGCCGTCGTCGAGAGTCGTGAGGGGAGCCGCCGTGGAAGGGCCTGTGCTCATCACGAAGCTCTTCGTCCCGCGGCCGCGGGCGACGACCGTCGACCGCCCCCGGCTGAGCGAGAAGCTCCAGGAGGGCGCGCAGACCAAGCTGACCGTCCTGTCCGCGCCAGCGGGTTCGACTACCGTGTGAACTCCAGGCAACGCAGTCCGGCGCGTCCGTATGCCGTGCCGGGGGGAGGTAGAGCAGGGTGCACACGTGATCGGTACCTACGTCGGCTACGTCGATGGCGCCGACCGCCTGCACGACTTCCTCAGCGGCGTGATGCGCGACCAGCTCGGGATGCGGGAGGCGCACCCCGCATTCCGGGCGTTCCGGCTGACTGGCAGCAACGAGGTCTACGGCTACGAGGAGAAGTTCACCCGGACCCGCCTCATCTGCAAGTTCTACGGCAGCACGTTCGGTTGGGACCGCGACCGGGCGATGCGCGCGGCATACCGCGAGTTCGACGGTCTGAACCGGTTGCGGGGCTTCGGGCTGGACGGCTCCCCCCACCACGTCATCCGGCCCCTGGCCGTCGACCGGGACACCAACGCGGTGCTGGCCGTCGAGTACTTCGGCGGCGAGCCGTTCAGCCACGCGATCAGTCGCGCCACCCGGGACGGGGACGCCACCCACCTGTACTGGCGGCTCACCGCCCTGGCGTACTTCCTGGCCACCCAACACAACCGCACGGCGAACGGGCTCACCGTCGACTTCGACGTCGACGGCCGGTACTTCGAGGGCCTGGTCCGCCGTCTGCAGGCCCGAAGCGGACTCGGGCAGTGGGACGCCGAGGAGCTGCTTTGGCTGCGCGACCTGTGGCGCGGGCGTCCACGCATGTGGCAGGACCGCCAGGTCTGGCTGCACGGCGACGCCACTCCCGCGAACTTCCTCTTTGGCCACGGGCTAGACGTCGCGGCCATCGACCTGGAGCGAGTGACTCGCGGCGACCGGATGTTCGACGTCGGGCGGGTCGTCGGCGAGCTGCAGCACTCGTTCATGTCGGCCACCGGTGACCGGTACAGCGCCGAACCCTTCATCGGGCACTTCCTGTGGGAGTACGCCTGCCACTTCCCTGATCGTGAAGCCGCCTTCGGGTCCATCACCTCCCGAGCGCCCTTCTACATGGCGCTCAACCTGCTCCGGATCGCTCGCAACGACTACGTCGGCACCGACTACCGGCACCAGCTGGTGTCGCAGGCCAAACGACTGCTGCGTGCCAGCTAGGTTGACCGTGGCCCCGACCGCGATACCGAGAGGCGACACACCGTGGAGATCCAGGCCATCGCGTTCGACGTCAACGGCACATTGGTGCAGATCCTCACCGAGGACGCCGCGGATGCCGCGTTCCGTGCCGTTGGCCATCTGCTGACCTACCAGGGAGTCGACCTGCGCCGGCACCAGGTGCGCGACCTGTACTTCCACCTGCTCAAGGAGCAGAAGCGGCACAGCCCGGAGCGGTATCCCGAGTTCGATGCGGTCGCCGTGTGGCGGTCGCTCCTGGAGGCCACCGCCACCGACTACACCCGCGCCTTGCCCGCGGAGAAGCAGGCACAGCTGCCGCTGCTCCTGGCCGAGACCTACCGCGGCGTGACCCGACGCCGGCTCAGGCTCTTCCCGCACGCCCGCACGGTCCTCGACACCCTCCACAGCCGCTTCCCGTTGTCGATCGTCACCGACGCCCAGTCCACCTATGCGCGGGGTGAGCTGCACAAGGTCGGCATCGCCGAGTACTTCTCCCCCATCGTCGTGTCCGGCGACCACGGCTTCCGCAAGCCCGACCCGCGCCTGTTCCAGATGGCCCTGGACGGCATGGGCGTGGCCGCCGAGAACGCCCTGTACGTCGGCAGCGACATGTACCGCGACATCCACGGGGCCCGCCAGGTCAGGATGCAGACCGTGATGTTCGACTCCGACCAGGGCGTCAAGGACCACGAGGGCACCAAGGCCGACCACACCATCACCGACCTGCGCCAGCTCCTCCCGATCCTCGGCCTGTAGCCCCCCGACATCAGCGACTCGGCCACTCCTGGTCGTAGAGTGCGCCCATGATCGGAGGTGCGGCCACCCCAGCGCTGGCCGCGGTGGTCGCGAGCCTCCTCGGTCTCCCGGCGATGTGGGCCGACGCACCCACTGCTGCCGTCCCGCACCACCCGATCGCGTCCTACCCGGCATACGCGGTGCCGGGGCCGGGCGCCTCCTCACGAGCGGTTCTCGGCACCAGCTGGTGTCGGTCGTTGGGTCGTCAGACAGTGGTCTATCTCGATCCCGGGCACGGCGCGAACGTGACTCCGACCCCGGCGACCTCCGGCGGGTCGAAGGGCATCTACTCCGGCGAGAACGGCAGCGGCGGCAACGAGGACGCGAACGTCTTCACCGTCGCGGTGCGCGCCAAGGCCCTGCTGGAGCAGGCCGGGTACAGCGTCACCCTGTCCCGCACGTCGAACCCGGACAAGCAGCGCCGGACGCTCTGGCAGAAGGGGAACGCCGCCGAGACGGCCAACTCCGGCCTGCCCGCCGACATCGCGGTCAGCCTGCACACCGACATGAAGGCGAACATCGGGGCCGGCCAGATCTACTACGACAACCAGGGTGGGTACCGGCAGAACAACTCGAACACAACCAGACGGGTCTTCAACGCCCCGGCGGTCGCCGCGAGGAGCAAAGCGTACGCGACGGCATTCCAGAAGGTGCGCAGCTCATTGCAGCGCGCTCCGGTCAGCACCTTCGCCGGACACACCTTCCCGGCGTCGCGCAACCTCGGGTCGCACGGGACGATCCCCATCGTCATGCTGTCCGCGCAGGATGTGCCGTGGGTCTACAACGAGTTCGGCCGCACCACCGCTGCCGGCTTGAGCGCCCACGACCTGTCCACCTATGTGAGCTCCGTCGTCCAGGGCGTCGAGAAGTCGATCGGGCCCACGTCCGGCACGGGGAAGCTCCTCGCCGGGTGCACCGTCCGCACGGGACCGTAGCCGACCCGACTTCGGTGGCCGGACGTGGACCGTTCTGAGCTCGCCGGTCGCCGAGTCCCATCACTGACGGCGTATGCCGGGTGTCCGGCGGGTCTCGAACCCCGGCGTCCCTGAGGTGGCCGGGTCAGAACGGTGGCTCGTCGCCCTCGGAGGGGTCGGGCTCGAGGGTGACGAGAACGTAGCGGCGAGTTCCCTGGTCGAGCCAGCGCAGGTCGCGTCCGTCGATCGGGCGTAGGGGTCGTTGGACCGTGAGGTCGTGTTCGGCGAGGAGCAAGTTGTCGTAGTGCCGTTCCAGTGGTGTCTGTCGGGCCTGCTCGGGTGGGGCGGGACGCCGATGGGGCGGTCTGTCGAGCTCGATCTGGAGCCAGAGCGCGGTTCCGCCGGTATAGGGTCCAGGAGACCGCCCGGTCGAGACCGTCGGCGCCGGAGACGAGGTGCAGCCGCAGGTGGGACATCTCGAGAAGATCCGAGATGGTGATCGCCATGACGCGAGGATAGGGCGCACGGACTCTCGACAGACGTCCTGCTCACCCGGCCCGAGTGTTCCAGCGGTGCCACACGGCGTAGCCGACGACCAGTGAGATCGAGCAGCCGATGACGGTGTCGACCAGCCGCTCGCGCAGCAGGGCGGCGGAGAGGTTGTGGCCGAGCCCGCTGAGCACGGCGATCAGTGGTGTCATGACCAGCGCGTATGCCGTGTAGTTGGCCACCTTCAGGTGGATCCGCGCCGCTCCGATCAGGCCCAGCACGCAGACGGTGGCCCACATCGGAATCGCGTTCAGCAACAGCGCGCCGACCAGCACACCGAGCGCCGTGCCGATCCCGCGCTGCAGCGTGCGCGCCAGTCCACCCACTGGGTCACGCTGCACGACGAGGACCACGGTCAGCAGGATCCAGTAGGAGTGCGGTTCGCGGAGCAGATGCACGAGCAGCTCAGCGGTGAGCATGCAGCTGCCCAGGCGCAACGCGTACAGCCACCCCACCGGCTGCCCCAGCCGCGTGCGCCAGGCCGTCAGGTCCGCGGCCCAGGATCGCCGGGTCGCGCCCACTGAGACCGCCCGCCTGCCCAACACGTGGTGAGCGACACCGAAGGCGACCAGGGTCAGGAACCCACCCAGAGCAGCGCCCAGCACCACGTACCCGATCACCCGCGGCGGGGACACCAGGGCCGAGGACAGGGTCGCGCCGACGATCAGGAAGACCAGGAACAGCCCCGCCGCCTTGGCGACGGCCGGCCGCAGGGTGCCCACCAACGCGACCACCACGGCGGCCACGACAGGCACCACCGACCGCGCGGGGTCCGCACGGTCGCACACCATGCCGATGAAGATTCCCGCGACCCCCGCCAGGGTCGAGGTGACCAGGTCGACCAAACGCGCGCGCAGGCTTCCGGCATGACCGCTGCCGGACACGATCAAGGCTCCCAACGCGGCCGCCATGCCGGCGCCGAGATTCGCGGCAGCGTCACCGATCGCGACCGGCACCGCCAACGAGAGGCCCGCCGCGAGCAGTCGGAGCAGGTCGATCTCGACCCGCTCCCATCGGGTCACGTCGGCGAGCATCCCGCGCCCCGCAGTCGACGCCGACCGCGCCTGGTGCCGCCAGCGACGACCCCCTGGAAGTGGCTCGGCCATCCGTCAAGGACTCTGCGGAAGCTGCATGGGGACCTGGAAACGTCGCACTTCCTGGGGCCAGCCGCAGGCAACCGCGATCCGCCCGGCCCACAGCCGCGCCGCCTCCTCGTCGGCCACGTCGACGACGGCGAAGCCGCCGAGGTGTTCCTTGGTCTCGGCGAACGGGCCGTCAGTGAACAGCGGCTCGCCGCTCGACGCATCGACACTGAACACCGGGGTGGTGTCGTCCAGGCCACCGGTGAAGATCAAGACGCCGGCAGCTCTCATCTCTTCCAGCAGCGGCCTCAGCGTCCTGGACTTCTCCCGCAGCTCCTCGAGCGTGTGGTCAGGCACCCACTCGTCGTTGAAGGCGATGAGGTACTCGGTCATGTCTCCTCCTTGTGCCGGGGCGGACACCGGTCGCCACCCTCCACCCTCTCCACGGGCGGCGGCGGCCCAGTTCGACACGGTGTCAGGATCGTTACCCGTCCGTGACCACCCAGCTGCTCGTCACGACGTCGACCGAGTCCCGGCTCATCTCGAATCACCTTGCCGGACAACGAGTTCGGGCGACGTTGACCGGCATACGGCGCGGGTTCCGGCTGCGAAGCCGACGCCGGGGCTCGGACGACGCCTTCGACTCAGTGATTGACGGACAGCCGGAGCAGTTCCAGAGTGTGCCTATCGACCGGGACGAAGGATGGACAGATGGCTACCACAACGACTGACCCCGCTGGAACCGGTACGTCCCACCTGACGCGCAGCATCGGCTTCTGGGGTCTGACGTTCGTCTCCCTGGGTTCCATCATCGGGTCCGGCTGGCTGCTCGGGGCGCTCAACGCCGCGGTCGTCGCCGGGCCGGGGTCTCTGGTCTCGTGGGTGCTGTCGGCGATCATCCTGACGGTGCTGGCGCTGATCCACTCCGAGCTGGGCACGAGCTATCCGGTGGCCGGCGGGACCGCCCGCTACCCCTACTTCGCCTTCGGTGCGCTGGCCGGGTTCACCGCCGGCTGGGCCGCCTGGCTTCAGGCCGTCGCCGTCGCGCCGATCGAGGTCGAGGCGAGCCTGTCCTACCTGAACAGCGTGGGCTGGATCAAGGAGCACGTCAACATGCTGACGAGCACCGGGTCGCTCAACGGGATGGGCCTGTTCATCGGCACGATCTTCATGCTCCTGTTCACGGTGCTCAACCTGCTCGGCGCCAAGCTGCTCTCGGAGAGCAACTCGGCCATGGTGATCTGGAAGGCCGCGGTCCCGTTGCTGGCCATCGTCGTGATCATGGTCCTCAGCTTCCACGTCTCGAACTTCACCGCCGGCGGCGGCTTCGCCCCGCACGGTGTCCACGGCATCTTCGCCGCCCTGCCGCTCGGCGTCGTGTTCGCCCTCCAGGGTTTCGAGCAGGCGGTACAGATGGCGGGCGAGGCCAAGGACCCACAGCGCCACCTGTCCCGGGCGATCATGCTCGCGATGGCGATCGGCGCCGTGCTCTACATCATGCTCGAGGTCGCCTTCATCGGCGGTCTGGACCCGGCCAACCTGGCCCGCGGGTGGGACAACCCGATCGGCGTGGGCGACTACGGCCCGTACTACACGCTCGCGGTCACGGTCGGCGCCGGCTGGCTGGCCACGATCCTGATCATCGACGCGTTCATCTCCCCCGCCGGCACCGGACTCCTCTATGTCGGCACGACCGCCAGACTCTCCTACGCCCTCGGCCAGGAGGAGGTGCTGCCCAAGCAGCTCACCCAGGTCAACAAGCGCGGCGTCCCGGTCTGGTCGATCCTGCTGGCCTTCGTCGTCGGGGAGATCTTCTTCCTGCCGTTCCCCAGCTGGAGCAAGCTGGTCGGTGTCATCACCTCGGCGACCGCGATCATGTACGCGTTCGCGCCCGTCACGCTGGCTGCGCTGCACAAGCGCGACCCCGACCGCTTCCGGCCCTACCGTATGCCGTTCCCCAAGCTGCTCAACCCGGTCGGCTTCTGTTTCGCGAACCTGATCATCTACTGGAGTGGCTTCGACGTCATGTGGAAGCTGCTCGGGCTCATCCTCGTCGGCCGGGTCCTCTTCGAGTTCGCCTTGCGCCGCGCCGATCCCAAGCGCACCGACGTCGACTTCCGGGCCTCGTCGTGGATCTGGCCCTGGCTGATCGGGGACACCGTGATCAGCGTCCTTGGCCGCTACGGGGGCCACAACGTGCTCCCGGACTGGATCGACATCCTCGTCGTCATCGCGTTCAGTCTCGGC
Organism: Intrasporangiaceae bacterium; assembly: GCA_021324575.1. Classification (GTDB taxonomy): domain Bacteria; phylum Actinomycetota; class Actinomycetes; order Actinomycetales; family Dermatophilaceae; genus Nostocoides. The sequence goes on from JAJPIW010000035.1 coordinate 57,699, forward strand.
ATCTTCTACTACGCCGTGGAGTTCTCCCGGACCAAGGAGCAGGTGTACGCCGCCATCGACAACGAGGACTGGCAGCTGCCCGGATCGAACGAGGTGACGCTGCCATGACACGGACCCGCACCCTCCACGGACGGCAGATCGCGGCGGTCGGCGTTGCCGCCCTCGTCGTCGGCCTGGTCTCGGGCTGTGGCTCGACCAAGACCCTGTCGTTCTGCACCGACCCCACCTACCCGCCGGCCGAGTTCTACCAGGTGGCCAAGGTGGGCGGCGGCGGCAGCGAGCTCAAGCGTCAGCTGGCCGGCGCCGACATCGACATCGCCAGCGAGGTCGCCAAGCGGACCGGCAGCAAGGCCGAGTTCGTGGAGACCTCGTTCAGCGGGATCTTCGACGCCCTGGACGCCAAGAAGTGCGACGCGATCATCTCGTTCGTCAACGACACCGCTGACCGGCGGCAGAAGGTCGACTTCGTGGACTACCTCGCGGCCGGCCAGTCGGTCATGACGCGCGCGGATGCCGCGCCGATCAGCTCGGTCGCCGACCTCTACGGCCGATCGGTGGCGGTGGCCAAGGACACCACCGAGGAGCAGTTCCTCACGGCTGCCAACCAGAGCGCACCCTCAGGTCAGACCATCAAGGTGCTCTCCTTCGGCACCGAGAACGACGCCATCTACGCGTTGCAGCAGAAGGCCGCCGACGTCTACTTCGGAGACTCCCCCATCGTCGCCTCGGCCGTGGCCGCCGACCACAACCTGCGCGCCGGAGCCGAGCTGGTCAAGCCGGTACCGGTGGGGATAGCCCTGCGCAAGGGCGACGACCGTACGGCCAAGATCGCCTCCGCCATCAAGGACATCTACGGCGACGGCACGATGGGCAAGATCCTCGCCCAGTGGAAGTTCACCGAGTACGCACTGCCCCAGCAGTAGAACCGGCAGATCGGCGAACGTCTGGGCGCCTGGCCATGTCCCGGCGGCGAGTGCCGAGAGCCCGCTCGTATGCCGTCAGCGCCTCGGAAGCGCGGCCGGCGGGAGTGAGCGGCCCCACGGTTTATGTCGTGTGCTGCTGCCCCGTGCTGTGGGGCAGCAGCAGAGCAGACAAGCTGGCGAGGGGACGTCTTCGGCAAGTACGGATTTGGAGCCGAGGGAGCCGCGGAGCTGTGGGGCCGGAGGGTCGCGGAGCCTGAGATCCTGGGGCGATGGAGCGAAAGCGCCGATCTTCCCCGTCGGTGACCTTGTCGCGGCCATGGACTTCTACGAGCGCCTGGGGTTTGCCCGTCCCAGAACGGGCGTCCACGACCTGAGGACTACGCGCCGGGGAGCCACTCGAGCAGCTTGGCGCTCAGCTCGGGCCGGCCGAAGTAGGAGCTGTGGTCGACCCCGGCCTCGGCCGGGAAGACGAGCGGGTCGGCGACGGGGAAACCCGGCGTCGAGGGGAGGCTGTAGGCGCCGACGGTCGGGACGACGAGGTCGTTGAGGACCTCGTCGAAGACGATGTCGGTGCCCTTGTCCCGGGCGATCCGGGCCAGGGAGGACCCCGCGGGCGGCTCGAAGTTCGACGCGACGACCCGGTAGGTCGCCGTGCTCCCCGGAGACTTGTTGAACCCCTTGAGGTCGTCGCCCGACGGGTTCATCGACATAATCCCCTCCAGACCGCCGAAGGCGCCGACGGCCACCTGCTTGACGATCGACAGGACGAGGCCGAGCACGTCGGTCACCCCGTTGTCCGGGAGGTACTGGACCAGGTTGGTGATCCGGTCGAGTAGCTGGGAGATGTGCTCCTTGTCGGCCAGCGCCGTTCCGGCGTTCGGCGGGGCGACCATGACCAGGTTGCGGACCGTCAGGCGACCGCCGAGCCCGAGCTCGGTGGCCCGCTCGGCGAGCGCCCGACCGACGAGGCCACCACGGGAGTGCGTGACGACGTCGACCGTCAGCGCGCCATCGCCCGGCACCACACCCGCAAGCCACTCGATGTTCGCGCTCGGCGTCACCGAGATGGTGAAGTGGTCGATCGCGAAGACCCGCCCGTCGTAGCGGCGGGACAGCTCGCCGAGCACATCCGCCGGCAGGGCGGTGAAGGCGGTGTGCGACATCGCCGTCGTGCCGTGGACGAAGAGCAGGGACGCGCCCTCTCCCACCTTGGCCCAGTCAGCCGGCCCGAAGGCCGGGACGTCCAGGGTGGCGAGGGTGTCGACTCCGAGCCAGCGCACCTGGTTGCGGCGGTTGTGCTCCTCCCACTTGCCCGCGAAGTAGTTGCCGACCTGGCCGAGCACGGGGTCGATGAGCGGGAAGACGAGGACCTTGAACAGCTTGGTCCCGAGCGCGCCCAGGACGCCGCGCTGGCCGCCCTCGGTCGACTCGGCGAGCACGACCGCGCGGGGGACCCGGTAGGTGCGCCGCTCGCCGCCGCGCGTCGGGCTCTGCGTCGGTGCGAACGAGTCCGGTAGGTGCCAGGTCAGTGAGCCGTCCTCCGCGGCATACAGGAGGACCTGTCCGTTCCCATCGCCCGGCGCGGGCACCTCCAGGACGATCTCCTCGCCCCCGCCGCCGCCCCGGGTTCCGCCGTTGTCGTCGAGCTCGACCTGCTGGGACACCTCGACGGTCAGCTGCTCGCTGATCGAGGCGTCGCCGAGGGCGGTGAGGAACGCCTCGGTCGCATCCTCGGCGCCGCGCATCCCGGCGCTCGCCGCGGGGTACACCTCGACCTGTCCGGTGAGCCCGGGCGTGGTGATGACGACCTCGCCGACGACGACCGGGATGCCCTCCGGTCGGAGCTGTTCTGCCATGACGTCCTCCTGGGATCGGTTGTTCAGCTGGGTCTGGTCAAACGCATGCGGGGGTGTCCGAAGACCTGGAAGGCGACGAGCGTTGCGGTGATGCCCGCGGTACCGGCGGTGACCGCGTCCTTGGTGTATCCGGCTCGTATGCCGCGCATCGCCTCTCCCACCGACACCGGTTCCGCCGCGGTCCAGGTCTGGGCATAGAACGCCTCGGCGAGGGTGCCCGCCACGTCGTCGTCGACGTTCCACAGGGGTGCCACGACGGCGCCGGCCCCGATCCGCAGGAGAGTCGTCGCGAAGCCCCCGTAGCTGCCGAGGACGACCTCGTCGGCCCCGACCTGACAGGCGTTGAGGAAGACGAGCGGACCGGCAGCCAGATCGCCGTTCTCGACTTCCAGGGGGGTGAGGAAGGTGGCCTTGACGGCCCCCGCAGCTCCCTTGGAGATCAGGACGATGCCCTCCTGGTCGCCCTGGCTGTCGAACTGTCCGTGCAGGGCCACGTGGACGACGTCAGCGGCCGGGGAGCCCCCGAGCAGGCCCATGACGCTGACCAGGTCGGGCTCGACCGATGCCGCCGGCGGGGTGAACAACGCAGCAACGGCGGAGGCCTCGGCCATCGCGTGCTCGAGCTTGCCCCATCCCGGCACCCCCGTGTAGTCGGCCGTGATGACCGCACCGCTGCGGACGGTGACGCTGGCCCGCGGCGTGGGTCGCGGCTTGTGCTCGCTGAGCGGCCAACGGCCGATGGCAGCGTGGGCGCCGAGGAACGGCGACGACCCACCCCAGGTCGTCGACAGAGCCGGGGCGATGGTGCCCAGCTCCCATGGCACATATAGCTCTTCGGTGAGGAGCAGCACGGCCGGCGCGGTGGTGCGGGCCGGGTCGGTGATCACCGCGTGCAGCGCCGCCTGGATACCGTCGGGGATGGCGGCGCCGATCCGCTTGGCCCGGCCGGCGAGGGTCAGGTAGTCGGCCAGCCGGTCGGTCGAGAACTGGATCGCCCGACGGGTGTCGAGGGCGAAGCCGGAGATGTCGCCGTCCAGGGCGGCGACGTTGGGGGCGTCCGGGACCGTGACACCCGATGACGCGGCATACGCCGTCCAGACCCAGCTCGTCGGCGAGGTGTCGGCCCGACAGACGGCGACGACCAGGTCGGGGGCGTCGGAGTCCGCAGCGGGCGAGAGGTCGAGGAGTGCGACGTCGCGCGTCGGCACGGCCGGGGCGGCAGCCACGAGCGAGGCCTCGTCGACGCACGCGAACGTCCGGAACGCCACGGCCACGACCTGTCCGTCGCGCAGGTAGTGGACCCCGATCCGGCGGGTCGGCGGGCCGTCCTCGATGTATGCCGCGGTGAAGGTGACGCTCTGGCTGGGATAGGGGTCGGCGTCGCTCACCGTGAGGGTGAAGCGGGTCGGGCCGGTCGGCACGAGCGAGGATGGGTCGACGACGAGGACGACTTCCAGCTCGGTGCTCTCCCCCGCCGCCGTCCGGACCGCTCCGCTCGCCACGATGCCCTGCGACTTGCGCGGCCCGAGCCCGACGGCGACCTCGAACGGGGTGTCCACGACGACCACGTCGGGCCGGTCGGTGTGCGTCGTCAGGTCGATCCGCGGGTAGGCGGTGCGGGTTGAGACCGGCGGCTCCTCCGGTACGGCCGGGGGCGGGGGCACCGGCGGCGGGGGCGGTGCCGGGGGTGGTGGTGCCGGGGGCGCCGGCGGCTCGGCCGCGGTCGGGGGCTCAGGAGCGGCTGCCCCCACGTCCCCGGGCTCGTCCTCCGGTCCGCCCCGGAAGACGACCTCCGGCGGCTTCGCCGACTGGGTCGGTGGACGGCGCGGCTCCTGCTCCGGCAGGGAGGGCCGCGCGCTGGCGATGGCCATGACCACGGCCGTGACGGCGGCGAGGTCACCCTGCGCTCCGACCGCCGTGGCGAGCCCGCGCAGCAGCCGGGTGGACGGGCTGCGCGCCAGAATCGTTGCCACGACAGCGAGCTCGTCGCCGGTCAGGCCGCGCGCCGCCGCGAGGAGGTCGGCGACCGGCATACGGGACGGCGGAGCCAACCCGCTCACGGCCTCCGCGCCGTGCAGTCCCGCCAGACGCCCTTCATCGGTGGGCAGGGCGACCGACCGGGTCACCAGGTCGAGGACGAGAGTCCCCGCGTCGTCGGCGGGAAGCGCGACGAGCGACTCGACCTCCTCCCGCGACACGTGGTCGGACAATGCATCGACGGGTGCGGCACGAAGCGCGTCGGCGACCCTACGGGCCTGGTCCATCTCGGCGGCGGTCGGCGGCGGGTCGACGACGAACGCGCGGTCGCGGCATACGACCCCGGAGTCGACCACCGTCGCGAGCAGCCGACCCGCAGGATCGGACCGTCGTGCGTTCGCCGCGGCGAGGGCCGCACGATCGTCCTCGGAGAGCCCGTATGCCGCGAGGGCGCGGGCCATCGCCGCCACCGCCGCATCATCACCGGCGGACACGACCGCGTCGGCGACCGCATTCCACGAATCAACGTCTGCCACGAGATCCTCCTGCTGGATGGGAGGTGCCGTCCCGGCGACTGATACCGAACACGACAGGAATTGTTTGGTGCGGCGGTACTATCGAGCGTTGTCCTGGCTCCATGTTGATGTATCCGTCATCTCGTGGAAAGGGGGCGCAGGTGGCCTCTCGGACGTACCAGAACTTTGACCTCCTCGTGGAGGCGACTCCCACCGGCTACCACGCCCGGGTCGTCAACAGCCCCACGGGTGAATCACCCTCCATCGACTTCACCCTGCCGTTCGACGCGACCGTCCTGGAGAACCTCCTCCTCAAGCTCGACCCGGGCCGGTCCGGCACCCGCCGGGTGGCGCAGGACCCGCAGGTGCAGGCCGGGCGCGACTTCGGCGGGCCGCTCTTCGACGCGGTGTTCGCCGGCGACGTGGCCTTGGCCTGGGGCCGCGGACAGGATGCGGCGGGTACCGCCGGCAACGGGGTCCGGTTGCGGCTGCGGCTCACCGACGCGCCGGCCCTCGCCGGGCTGCCGTGGGAGCTGCTCTACGACCGGCGGGCCAACGCCTTCATCGCGCAGTCAGAGCGCACCCCGCTCGTCCGGTACCTCGATGTCCCCCAGGTGATCCGCCCGCTCAGCGTCGACGGCGCCCTCCGGCTGCTCGTCGTCATCTCCTCACCGACCGACCTGCCCGAGCTCGACGGCGACGCAGAGTTCGCCCGGGTCACCTCGGCCCTGGCCGACCGGATCGCGTCCGGCCAGGTGGTCGTCGACCGGTTGCCCACCGCCACGATCAGCGCACTCGGGCAGTGGCTGCGCTCGCACGACGTCCATGTCCTGCACTTCGTCGGCCACGGCGACTTCGACACCCGCCAGCAGGACGGCGTCCTGTACTTCTGCGACAGCTACGGGCGCAGCTCGGCCATCACGTCCTCGGTGCTCGGGCCGTTCGTCCACGACCACGACCCGCTACGACTCGTCCTGCTCAACGCCTGCCGGTCGGCGCACGTCGACAACACGGACCCCTACAGCGGGATGGCGCAGGGTCTGGTCCAGCAGGATGCCGCGGCCGTCGTGGCCATGCAGTTCCCGATCAGCGACCAGGCTGCCGTCGCCTTCACCGGCGACTTCTACGGTGCGATGGCCGACGGGCTGCCCGTCGACCAGGCGGTCACCAGCGCCCGCAAGACCCTCAACGCGGACTTCGGCGCCGAGTGGGCCACCCCGATCCTGTTCCTGCGGGCCTCCGACGGAGAGGTCTTCGAGGGCATCGCGGCGCCTGCCGCGCCGGTCGTCGTCGAGCCCGTACCGGAGCCCTTGGTCCCGGTCGCGCCAGAGCCCGCAACCCCGGCGTCACCAGTGCCTGAGCCCGAGCCCGCTGTCGGGCCAGACCCCCTGCGCGGCGGCCCGCCGCCGGTCGGCCCCGTCGAGCCGGTCCAGCCGGTCCAGCCGGTGGTGCCCGTCGGCCCCGACCACCACGAGGGGACGCCCTCACCCCTGATCCGCTGGCTCGGCGCGGCAGCCGTCGGGGCGGTCGCCCTGGGACTGGTGCTCTGGCTGGTCCTGCGGCCACACAACGGCACCCCCGACGCCCATGGCTCGAGCACCACAACCTCGACCACGACGAGCACCGGAACCGGCACAGTCACTCCGCCGCCCCCGCCACCGCCGTCCCACACCCGGGCCTCGGTGCCGGGGCCGACCGTGCAAGCGCTGCAGTTCGCGACCCCGCCCACGATCGACGGGACCGGCACGGAGTGGACCGGGCACCCGGCATACGCCTCGAACAACGTCATCGCCGGCGGGCCAACCAGCGTGCACGCGACGTGGCAGCTCGGTTGGGACGCGACCAACTACTACGTCTTCGTCACCGTGGTCGACGCCAACATCACCCAGACCCACGCCGACGAGCCGTCCCAGGTCTTCAACGGCGACGCCGTGAGCTTCGAGATCGGCGTCGCGGAGGCGACCGCACGCACCGACGTCCTCCCGAGCGGCGACCTGCACGTCCTGATGGGACCCACGCCGGACGGGCAGGTCGTCCGCGCCATCAACGTCGCCAACGGCGGTGCCTCGCTGGAGCGTGGCGAGCCCTTCACCCAGGGACACGTCGCCGCGCTCATCACCCCGGACGGCTACACCATCGAGGCGGCGATCCCGTGGTCGCGGCTGAAGGTGACTGCGGCCGAGGCGGGCCTGGTCCTCGCCACCAACCTCAACGTGAGCGACGCCGTGCCGAGCGGCACCGCCCGAGGCAACCTGGCCGTCATGGAGTCCAACAACCCGGCCCGCAAGACCAACGCGGCGTCGTTGCGCTACCGCTGGGGGCGGCTCCAGCTCGTCGGCGCCTGACCCCGAGAGGTATCGACGACTGGTCAACCGGGCCCATCAACAGGCAATGGACCCCGCGCCCACTGCTCACACGCTTGGGTGCCCTTGGATTCTCAGCCGTGGGCATTCGGTCACCGGGCGACATAATGCGTTGTGATGGTGACGGCATGGATCGGGTTCGCGGCTGGTGCCGGGATCGTCGCTGGCACGCTGGTCAGCATCATCGGCATCCTGGTCGTTCCGCGCAATGTCAGCTCGGGCATCTCGCGTCGCTGTGACTTGACCGTCGACGCGCTGTTCCATCCGGTGATCCCCCGCAACGCCTCCTTCGAGTTCCGCGACCGGGTTCTGGCCTGGCAGGCACCCACGGCCCTCCTCGTCCGGCTGCTCCTGTGGTTGACGCTGCTGGGGGTGGGGTACGGGCTGGTGCTGCTGCCGACCGTCCACGGCGACGCCGCCCGCGCGTTCTCCGACGTCGGCTCCTCCCTGTTCACCCTGGGCTACTCCGCCCCGACGAGCTGGGGCAGCACGATCGTCGAGTACCTTGCGGCGTTCACCGCGCTCGTCGTAGTGGGCCTCCAGGTGGGTTACCTACCCACGTTGTATGCCGCGTTCAACCGACGGGAGATCGCGGTGACCCTGTTGGCATCCCGTGCCGGTGCTCCGCCCTGGGGCCCCGAGCTGCTGGCGCGCACCCGCTGGGGAATCGACGACACCGATGCAGGGCCGGTGATGGCCGAGCTGTTCCGGTCCTGGGAGGCCTGGTCGGCCGAGGTCGCGGAGTCGCACACCACCTACTTCACCCTCGCGCGGCTGCGCTCGCCGCAGCCCTCCTCGGACTGGCTCACCTCACAGATAGCCGTGATGGACGCCGCTGCCCTGCACCTGTCCCTCGCACCGTCGCGCGAACCCAAGCTCGCGGCACGCCTGGCGCTGCGGATGGGCTTCGTCACCCTCGACCGGATCGCCAGGACGATGCGGCTCCCGGTGCCCGACGAGCCCGACCCTGACGCGGAGATCTCGGTCAGCTTCGAGCAGTTCCGAAGCGCGGTGAAGATGCTTGAGGACCTCCACTATCCGGTTGAGGTTCCGGTGCAGCAGGCCTGGGCGAACTTTCGCGGATGGCGGTCCAACTATGACGTTGCCGCGCTCTCCATCGCCCGGGAGCTGGACGCCACGCCCGCCCTGTGGACCGGCCCGCGGCGGTGGCCGTCGCAGCCGGTACCGCCCCGACGGCCGAGCTTGAAGAGGTCCGGCAATACCCCGCCCGAGCCTCCCAGGCCGTTGCCGCCGGCTGAGGGCCAGGACACGCAGCCGCCTTAGCAACACCCGCCAGCTCACGCCCGGTCGTGGTGGCCCCGAAGGGACCGGCCCGACCGGGCGTGCCCGGCAGCGTCGGTCGTCAGCCGTTGGCGGCCACCCCGATCCGGTGGCCCTGGGCGTCAGCGAGGACCCCGAAGCTGGTTCCGGGAACGTGCTGCACTGGCTGGATGATGCTGCCGCCCAGAGACTCCGCCTTGGCCAGCATTGCCGCCACGTCCTGGACGGCGACGAAGAACAGCACCTCGTCCTCGGCGCTCTGACGAGGGCTGATCGCGACGTACGGGCCGCCTTCGGCGCCGGTGTCGATGAAGGTGTAGCCGGGGAAGGCACCCTCGGAGGCAACCTTCCATCCGAAGAGGTCGGCGAAGAACTGACGCGTGGCGTCAGGGTCGGCGGAGCGGATCTCGGCGTGGACGACGGGGTGGGTCATGGCAGTCTCCTTCGAGTGGCCACCGGTCCGAAGCCGATGTCCGTTTACTGGGTCGGGCGGACGCCCGCACCCACCCGACGCGCGCGGTACCCCCAAATCGACACAGATGCAGGATCCGGTCCAGCTTCTTTGCCTCCGCGGGCACGAACCCCGCCCAGCGCACTCGCCGCCCCGGCTTGTCCGCTGCAGGCGGCTCCCCCGACGTCAGGATGCTTGAGCACCACCGATCAGCGAGAGCTCGTAGGTATCCATTGGGATACGCTATGGACATGGACTCTGCCGAACTTCTCGTGCGGGCCCGCCAGGCGGCGGGCTTGTCCCAGGCCGCCCTGGCAGCGGTTGCGGGAACCTCCCGGCCGACGCTGTCGGCATACGAACATGGGCGCAAGTCGCCGACGCTGACCACGGCGGCCCGGATCGTGGGTGAGGCGGGCTTCGAGCTGGCACTCAGCCCGAAACCCGAGTTCGTCGAGGTCGGCGTCGACCGGGGGCGGCCGATCGTGGTGCCGACCGAGCTGCCACGACTGGACCTGACGTCCGCGGTAGCAACGGTCAACCTGCCATTGCACTTGAGCTGGTCCGGCCCCAGGCGAACGTTCGACCTGAGCGACCGTCGCCAGCGGGCTCGGGTCTACGAGATCGTCCTGCGCGAGGGTGGCCCCGTCGACGTGCGCACCTACATCGATGGGGCCCTGCTGGTCGACCTGTGGGACGACCTTGTGCTGCCGGCGGCAGTCCGCGCCGCGTGGCAGCCCGTCGTCCAACGCCGACCCACCCCGACAGCGGCGTGATGAGCGGGCAGGGGCATCTCATGCCGCAGCAGGTCCGCGTGGCTCAGATCCTCTTCGGTCTGGCCGAGTTCGACGGGTACCTCGTCGCCGGCGAAGCCGTCCTGTTGGCCTCAGAACTCATCGACCGACCAACGCAGGACATCGGGCAAGGCCCGCCAGATGCTCCCAGCATTGACGTCAATAGCGTCGCTCGGGTCGGGGTGTTCAACGGCATGGTTCAGGGTGACTCGTCAGGAAGCAGGGCGGCAGACGTGTCGTGGGATTCCGGGTGGGAGACTGGATGAGGATGCCCCCGAGGAACTTCCCGAACGAGATCGCCGAGTGGCGCGCGCAAGGCTACGAACCAAGCCCGGAGTCCCTCGCCGAGTACGACGGGTGGAACAGGCCGCGCGTAACAGGCCGAGCGACGATGGTTTCCCTGGTGACGATGGCTGCGGCTTGGGTATGGATCACCTACTTCAAGGGCAAGGGGGTCGCTTGGTGCGTTGCGATGATCTTGCTCGGGTTCGTCTCTGCCCTTTGGACAATGCGTTGGGAATGGCAAGGGCGTCGCGACGCCGAGGACCGACTGAGACGTGAGTACGCCGGATGGCTCAAGAATTCACGATCTCAGTGGGACCCGCCAGACGGATCTGAACGAGAGTGGCAGTAACAGACGGTGTTTCGCGACACCCTCCAGGAGTCTGGACTCCCGGAGTCTTGCGATCGTTAACGCGCAGAGCGGGCCTGCAGCGGCTCTCGGCGGGCCTTCTTGACGGCGGGGCCCAACCCACCGCCATGGCCGCACGCCGCGGCTTCGCACATCAGAGCGCTTCAGGGCCAGGCCCTGCATTCCGCGCGTACCCGGGTCGTCACGCCGGCGCAAGGACTGGTCGCCACCCGCGACGCTGCACATCGTCATGTCGCTCGTGTCCGATGCCGGCGTCCGTGTCGAGAACATCGCTTGCCTCGTCGGACACGGCGGGACGGTCGTGACGGAGTCGGCGTACCGCAAGGAGCTGCGCCCGACCAACACCGAAGGGGCGCGAGACCATGGACCGGCTCTTCACCCCTCGACGTGGCCACCGCCGAAATCTGGCCCGCCGTCACTCCGTTAGTCACTTGGCCATCACAATCGCTCGACAAAGATGGCCCCTGACCAGCGTTTCCGCTGGTCAGGGGCCTTCTCGTGCTGGTGGGCGATACTGGGATCGAACCAGTGACCTCTTCCGTGTCAGGGAAGCGCGCTACCGCTGCGCCAATCGCCCTTGCTTGATGGGTTCGTACTTGAGGTGGAGACGGGATTTGAACCCGTGTACGCGGCTTTGCAGGCCGCTGCCTCGCCTCTCGGCCACTCCACCATTTTGGGGCGGCTAACCCTCCGAGCGGATGACCGGGCTCGAACCGGCGACCTCAACCTTGGCAAGGTTGCGCTCTACCAACTGAGCTACATCCGCGTGCGCGCGCTATTGGTGTCGAACGGGATTTTCACCCGCTGCGCGTGCGGACAGACACTAACTGATCCGTGTCCGCATCGCCAAACCGGCCCTCCGGCAACGTCGCTCGTCGCGGCGGAGGCCTGCGTGCGCTGGTCCGTATGCCGTGCACGGCCCGTCTGGCGGAGGCCCGCAGACCCTGCTCCCCCCGGTTCGGCCAGAGCTCGCGGATGGCCCCGTTGAGGGCGGCACCGATGAGCACGGCGATGGCCAGGAAGTACAGCCAGATCATCAGCACGATCGGCGCCGAGAGAGGCCCGTAGATCGAGGCACCGCCCAGCGACACGGCCACCATGCCCCGGACGAGGAAGGACGCGATCACCCAGATCACGAGCGTCAGCGCCGCCCCGGGCAGGTCGCGCACCCACGGACTGCGCCGTGGAGTGGCCACGTGGTAGAGCGTCGTGAGGCTCGCCACCGTCACCACGATGACGAACGGCCAGTACAGGTTGGCCAGGATGTGCAGCTCGGTCGGGATGATCCGGCCGATGTAGGTGGGGCCGACGAGGACGAGCGGGATGGTGATGATGCCGACGAGGAGGGAGACGACATAGAGGCTGAACGACAGGGCCCGGGTCGGCACGATCCCGCGCACCCCGGACTGCCCGTACATGATCGAGATGGTGTCGACGAAGACGTTCAGGGCCCGCGACCCGGACCACAGGGACAGCACGAACCCGACCGAGATCAGGTCGGCCCGCCCGCCCTTGAGCACGTCGTCGACGGTCGGCAGCAGGATCTGGCTGATCGACTCGCTGGTGAGGAACTGCGCGGCATACGTCTGGATCGCGGCGACGACCTGGTTGACCGTGCCCGGCCCGAGCCAGGTCCCCACGTAGCCGACGCCGGCGAAGAGGCCGAGGACGAGGGGCGGCAGCGACAGCAGCGCGAAGAAGCCCGCCTCCGAGGCCAGCCCGGTGACGCGGTACTTCATGCAGATCCGGATGGTCTCCACGGTGAGCCGGGCCAGCGCGTGCAGGCCGGGGACACGCGCAAGCATCCTGCGCGCCTCGGACCGCCATGCCCTCACCCGCCCCACGGTAACGGTCGGCATACTGCAACCCGTGACGACGCACGAGGTGACCAACGTGGTTCCGCGACCGGTCGGCCACGACGTGTATGCCGGTGACCCCGCCCTGCAGGCCTCCGTCGAGCGCTGGGTACCTGCCGACCGACGCTCCGACGTGGAGGCCCTCGGGCCGCTCGCCGGCAGCGAGCAGGCCCAGGACTGGGCCGACCGGGCCAACACCCACTCCCCCGTGCTGCGGACCCACGACCGCATTGGACGGCGGGTCGACGAAGTCGAGTTCGACCCTTCCTGGCACGAGCTGCTGGCCGTCGCGGTGGGCCACGGCCTCACCGCCGAACCGTGGACCCGCCCGGCCGGCAGCGGCGCCCACGCCGCCCGTGCGGCCGGCTTCATCGTCTGGTCCCAGGTCGAGCAGGGGCACCTCTGCCCGGTGTCGATGACGTATGCCGCGGCGCCGGCTCTCGCGACGACCCCACCTCTCGCGTCGGGCTGGCTCCCCGGGCTGGCCTCGCGCGAGTATGACCCGGGACTGCGCGAGCACCACGCCAAGGCCGGGCTCCTCGCCGGGATGGGCTTGACCGAGAAGCAGGGCGGCTCCGACGTCCGAGTCAACACGACCTGGGCGGAGCGCCATGACGGCGGCCCGGTCGAAGGTGGAACGACCTTCCGACTGACCGGGCACAAGTGGTTCTGCTCGGCGCCGATGAGCGACGTCTTCCTCGTCCTCGCCCAGACCGACGCCGGCCTCGGCTGCTTCCTCGTCCCTCGTGTCCTCGCCGACGGGTCGCCGAACCCCTTTGCTCTGCAACGCCTCAAGGACAAGCTCGGCAACCGGAGCAACGCCTCCTCCGAGATCGAGCTGGACGGCACGTGGGGCGCCCTCGTGGGAGAGGAGGGGCGCGGCATACGGACCATCCTGGAGATGGTCTCGGCCACCCGGCTGGACTGCATCCTCGGCTCGGCTGCGACGATGCGTGCCGCCCTCAGCCGCGCGATCCACCACACCCGGCACCGGCGCGCATTCGGTGCCCTGCTCGTCGACCAGCCCCTCATGCGCAACGTCCTCGCCGACCTCGCCCTGGAGTCCGAGGCCGCGTCCCTCCTCGGGATGCGGCTCGCCCGGGCGGTCGACGACGGCGAGACCGAGCTGACCCGGCTCGGGGTCGCCCTCGGCAAGTTCTGGGTCTGCAAGCGGACCTCACCGATGGTGGCCGAGGCCCTGGAGTGCCTCGGCGGCAACGGCTACGTCGAGGAGAACGGTCTGGCCCGCCTCTACCGCGAGGCACCGCTCAACTCGATCTGGGAGGGCTCGGGCAACGTCAACGCGCTCGACGTGCTCCGGGCCATGGTCCGCGAGCCCGCCTCGGTCGCCGCCCTCGGGAAGGAGCTTGCGCTCGCGCGCGGGTCGCATGCCGTCCTCGACGAAGCCATCGACGGCGTGGAAACCGCTGCCGCACAAGCACTTTCACCGGATGCCCCATGGTCGGCCCGTCGCGTCGTCGAGCGCCTGGCGATCACCCTGCAGGCCGGCCTGCTCGTCCGCCACGCCCCTGCCGAGGTCGCCGACGCCTTCGTCGCCAGCCGCCTCGGGGGCGACCACGGTGCGACGTTCGGGACACTCGGCCGGCTGACCCCGGAGGCCACGACGAACATCCTGGACCGGGCGCTGCCCGCCTGACTCCCCTCCTTCTACCCACCGGTAGCGCACGGACCGAGCATCCAAGCGGGCATGGAATACTGCACCCACACGACGACGGGAGGACAGCGCTGTGGACCCGACATCTGCCCAGATCGACGCTGCCGCCCAGACGGCCAGCGAGGTCGGACAGCGGATCAAGGCGGTCCGTCGTGCCCAGCGGATGACCATCGAGTCCCTCGCCGAGGCCAGTGGGCTCACCAAGAGCTTCCTGTCCAAGGTGGAGCGCGGCCGGTCCACCGCATCGGTCGCCGCGCTGCTGCGGGTCAGCGAGGCCCTCGGCCTGCCGCTCTCGAGCCTGTTCGAGAACTCCTCCACCCGAACCGTGCTCCGGGCGGCGAACTACCCCAGGGTGGCGTTCGGTGGCCACCAGATGACCGAGTACCTCCTCACCCCGGTCGCCGAGCGCCGCGTCCAGGTGATGATGTCGCGCATCGTGCCGGGGGGCGGCAGCGGCGATGAGCTCTATCCGCTCCCGGGCGAGGTCGAGTTCGTGTTCGTCCTCTCCGGCACCATCGAGCTGAACTTCAGCGACGAGCTGGTGCGCCTCGACACCGGCGACGCGATGACTTTCGACCCCGCCCTGCACCGCTCGTTCCACGTCCCCGAGTCGGCTCCAGAGACGACGGTGCTCTGGATGATCTATCCGGCACTGCCGCACCAGGTCCACCGGATCTGACCCTCGCTGCCGTCCAGCGACGCGGCGAGCCGCTTGGGACCGGCAGGCAACTCTGTGTCCTCAGAGGGACACCCGGTTGACAAGCCACTCCGCGCCCTTCGATGATTGACCCCCAGCCCGCCGTCGGGGGCTGAGCCGAAGCGTCGAGGTGGAGGTTTCTCGTGGGCGTCCGCGTCGCCATGTACCAGGGCCCCGAGCAGTCGTCCGACGTGGCGGGCAACCTCGCGGCGATCGAGGCAGCCGCCCAGCGGGCCGCCGCGGCCGGGGCCGATCTGCTCGTCACCCCCGAGATGTCGGTGACCGGCTACAACATCGGGCCCCTGGCCCACGAGCGGGCCGAGCCGGCCGACGGTCCGATCGCGACGCGGGTTGCCGAGCTGGCTCGGGCCCAGGGACTGGCGATCGCCTACGGCTTCCCCGAGCGCACGGCATACGGGGTCCACAACACGGTGCAGGTCATCGGCGCCGAGGGCACGGTCCTCGCCGCCTACCGCAAGACCCACCTCTTCGGCGAGCTCGACCACTCCCTCTTCGTACCCGGCAACGACCTCGTCGTCCAGTTCCCCCTCGGTGGGCTGACCTTCGGGTTGGCCATCTGCTACGACATCGAGTTCCCCGAGCTGGCCCGCGCCCACGGTGACGCCGGCACCGACGTGCTCCTCGCGCCGACCGGGCTGATGGCGCCGTTCGAGGTCGTCAGCCGGATCCTCGTCCCGGCACGCGCGTACGAGAACCAGCTGTATGCCGTCTACGTGAACCGTTGCGGCGTCGAGGCCGACCTCACCTACTGCGGCCTCACCTGCGCCGTGGCGCCGGACGGGTCCGACCTGGTCCGGGGCGGGCTCGGTGAGCAGCTCCTCGTCGCCGACCTCGACCCTGACACGCTTGCCGCCTCACGTGCGCTCAACACCCACCTGTTCGACCGCCGCGGCGACCTCTACCCCACCACGCCCGACTGGAGGCACCCCACCCAATGAGCAGCGTCCCCGCCCACGACTACGCGCCCGCCGAGCCGCCCCTCACCATGTTCGGCCCGGACTTCCCGTTCGCCTACGACGACTACGTCCGCAGCCCGTACGGGATCGGCTCGGTTCCCGAGTCCGCGCACGGCACCCGGGTCGCCGTCATCGGCGGCGGCATCTCGGGGATGCTCGCGGCCCGTGAGCTGCTCCGGATGGGTCTGCGTCCGGTCGTCTACGAGTCCGACCAGATCGGCGGGCGGATGCGTTCGGTCCCCTTCGAGGACCACCCCGGCATCGTCGCCGAGATGGGCTCGATGCGCTTCCCGCCCTCCTCCACGACGCTCTTCCACTACATCGACGCCCTCGGGCTGCAGACCGAG
Source organism: Intrasporangiaceae bacterium (assembly GCA_021324575.1). Classification (GTDB taxonomy): domain Bacteria; phylum Actinomycetota; class Actinomycetes; order Actinomycetales; family Dermatophilaceae; genus Nostocoides. The sequence continues at coordinate 74,060 of JAJPIW010000035.1, forward strand.
CCGTTCCCCAACCCACTCGCCGAGGCGACGCCGAGCACCGTCGTCGACCTCAAGGGGGTCACCCACTACGCGCACACCCTGGCCGACCTGCCCGACGTCTTCACCGAGGTCTCGGTCGCCTGGCAGCGGACCCTGGAGGAGCTCGCCGAGCTGGTGCCGCTCCAGGACGCCATCCGCCACCGTGACGTCGCCGCCCTCAAGGAGGTGTGGAACGACCTGGTCGTCCGCCTCGACGACGAGACGTTCTACGGGTTCCTCTGTCGTTCCGAGGCGTTCGCCAGCTTCCGGCTCCGCGAGATCTTCGGGCAGGTCGGCTTCGGGACCGGCGGCTGGGACACCGACTACCCCAACTCGATCCTGGAGATCCTGCGGGTCGTGAGCACCGCCGCAGACGACCACCACCGCGGCATCGTCGGCGGCTCCCAGCAGCTGCCGAGCCGGCTGTGGTCCACGCCCGTCGAGGACGCCGCGCACTGGCCGGCCGGCACATCGGTGCGCTCCCTCCACGAGGGCGAGCGCCCGCGTAGCGGCGTCGTCGAGATCCGCCGCACCCACCCGGACAGCTACACGATCACCGACGAGGACGGCCGGATCGACACCTACCCGGTCGTCATCAACACGGCCCAGGCGTGGATGCTCCTCAACACGATCCGCAGCGACGAGCGGCTGCTGCCCATCGACCACTGGACGGCCATCGAGCGGACCCACTACATGGGGTCCAGCAAGGTCTTCGTCCTCGTCGACCGGCCGTTCTGGAAGGACCTCGACCCGGTCACCGGCCGCGAGACGATGAGCATGACCCTCACCGACCGGATGAGCCGCGGCACCTACCTCCTCGACCAGGGCGAGGGGCGACCGGGCCTGATCTGCCTCAGCTACACATGGGCCGACGACTCGCTGAAGCTGCTGCCCCTGGACCCGGCAGCTCGGATGGACATCATGCTGGACTCCCTCGCCCAGATCTATCCGGGCGTCGACATCCGCTCGCACGTCATCGCCAGCCCGGTCACCCTCACCTGGGAGGCCGAGCGGTCCTTCATGGGCGCCTTCAAGGCCAACCTGCCCGGCCATTACCGCTACCAGGAACGGCTCTACACGCACTTCATGCAGGACCGTATGCCGGCCGAGCACCGCGGCTTCTTCCTCGCCGGCGACGACGTCTCCTGGACGGCAGGATGGGCCGAGGGCGCCGTCACGACGGCCCTGAACGCCGTGTGGGGCGTCATGCACCACCTCGGCGGCGCCACGCATCCCGACAACCCCGGGCCGGGCGACGTGTTCGACGACCTCGCGCCCATCGTCCTGCCCGACTGAACCCGCCCGCCCCAACCCGCCCGCCCCTGACCGACGCACCCTGACCGAAGAAACGGAGTCCGCCATGGCCCCCACCGACCCCGCCGACAGCACCCCCACCAAGCCCACCGTGGCCAAGCGCACGGCGACCAAGCGGGGTACCGCGCGCAAGGGCGCCACCCCCCGAGCCCGCGCCGTGGCGGCGAGCCCCGCCGCTGTCGCACCGGTTCCCGACGACCACGTGACGATGGCGACCGACGCGGCATACGGGCCCGCGGTGGTGAGCGCCGGCCGGCCCGTGCTCCGGAACATCTCCGAGGTGCGCCACTTCTTCCGGACCAACGACGTCCCGATCTACTTCGTCGGCGCGACGCCGTTCAACCTGCTCGGCCTGGACCGCTGGGTCCGCAACTTCACCTACATCACGTACTACGACGCATGGGACGGCGCCCACCCCCGCGTCTTCACCCCGACCTACAAGCCGTACCAGGAGTTCGAGAGCGGCGAGGAGATCAACAACTGGCTGCTCGCCAACGCCGAGGTGCGCGCGTTCATCGCCGCGCGTGCGGTCAAGGGTGTCCGGCCCAAGATCGCCATGGTGTTCTTCGACGACGAGACCGAGCGGATCTGTGCTGAGCTCGGCTACGACCTCATCCTGCCCCCCGCCGAGCTGCGCAACCACCTGGACTCCAAGCTCGTGACGACCCGGATCGCCAACGAGGTGGGCGTGCCCAGCGTCCCCAACGTGATGGCGACCGTCGAGGACTGGGACGGGCTGGTCGCTGCCGCCGAGGCAGCCGGCCTGGGCACCGACCTGGTCGTCCAGACGGCATACGGCGACTCCGGCAAGACGACCTTCTTCATCGCCTCCGAGTCGGACTGGCGCAAGCACCGCAAGGAGATCGTCGGCAACGAGATCAAGGCGATGAAGCGGATCAACAACCGCCCGGTCGCCGTCGAGGCCGTCCTCACCTCGTGCGGCACGGTGGTCGGGCCGTTCATGACCGAGCTGACCGGCCACGCCAAGCTCACCCCCTACCGCGGCGGCTGGTGCGGCAACGAGATGTACCCCGACGTCCTCACCGGCGACCTGCGCGCCCGGGCCGCTGACCTCGTCCGACGGCTCGGCGACCGGCTCGGCGACGAGGGCTACCGCGGCTTCTTCGAGGTCGACGTCCTCATCGACGTCGACACCGACGAGGTCTACCTCGGCGAGCTCAACCCCCGCATCAGTGGCGCCTCGGCGATCACGAACGTGACGGCCGGGGCGTATGCCGACGTGCCGCTGTTCCTCTTCCACCTCCTGGAGTTCATGGACGTGGACCTGGCCATCGACGTCGACGAGGTCAACGACCGCTGGCGCGAGCTGGCGGCGGTCGACCTCTGGTCGCAGATGATCATCAAGGAGACGGCGCCCATCGTCGAGCGGATCACGACCGCCGCCCCCACCGGCGCCTACACGCTCGACGCCAGCGGTGCCCTCGTCTTCCGCCGCGCCGCACTGGACTGGCACCAGCTGCAGAACGAGAACGAGGCCTTCTTCCTGCGCATCTACGGGCCGGGCGACTTCCGGTGGAAGGGCGCCGACCTCGGCGTGCTCGTCACCAAGGGTCGGCTGCAGACCCGCCGGCCGGGCTCCCCCGTGGGGCTGACCATCCGGGCCAAGCACCTCATCGACTCGATCCGCGCCCAGTACACCGGGGTGGCGCTCATGCCGCCGCCGGAGCAGGTCCCGACCACCCTCACCAAGGGCTGAGCCCTCCCGACCTAGACTCGCGGGAGAGACCGGGGTTCCTCACGGGACCCGCAAGCGCAACGACGAGGGAACGTGTGAACACGGTGGTGACAGGCGAGGATACGACGCGCCCGCAGGCAGGGGTGACCCTCGACAACTGGCAGACCGCACCGCAGCTGCCCTGGTCCTTCCAGCACATCGAGGACCTCTTCCCGACGGCCGTCATCGACCGCGGGTCGGGTCCGGTGGCCACGTTGGGCCCGGCCGCGACGTTGGGCTCGGCCTGGTCGCCGGCGTCCGACGTCACGGCCCTGCCGGTCGCCCAGCCCGACGGGTCGGTGACGAGCGTCGGTGCCATCATGGCGGCCACCGACACCGACGGCTGGATCGTGACCCACGACGGCGCGGTCCTCGCCGAGAGCTACCCGCTCGGCATGCCTGCCGACACCCGGCACCTGCTCATGTCGGTGAGCAAGTCGCTCGTCGGCGCGGTCGCCGGCGCGCTCGTCGACGGGGGCGCCCTGGACCCCGAAGAGGAGCTCACGGCATACGTCCCCGCGCTCGCCGAGAGCGGCTACGCCGGTGCGACCGTCCGCAACCTGCTCGACATGCGATCGGGCATCCGCTTCGGCGAGGACTACCTTGACCCGACGGCCGAGGTACGGGTGCTGGAGCAGGCCATCGGCTGGGCGCCGCGAGCCCACCCGCTCGTCCCGCGCACGATGTTCGACTACCTCCTCACGCTGCGCGCCAAGGGGCCCCACGGCGGGCCGTTCGAGTACCGCAGCGGGGAGACCGACGTGCTCGGGTGGGTGTGCGAGGCCGCCGGTGGGTCCCGTATGCCGCGCCTCATGTCCGACCTGCTCTGGTCCCGGCTGGGCGCGGAGGAGGACGCTGTCATCGGGGTCGACTCGGCGGGCAGCGGCATGTTCGACGGTGGGATCTGCACGACGCTGCGCGACCTCGTCCGGTTCGGGAGCATCTTTGTCGGCGATGGTGCCTCGATGACCGGCGCCCAGGTGCTCTCCTCGGCGTGGGTCGCCGACACCCTCGCCGGCGGCCCAGACTCCCGGGCCGCCTTCGCGGCGAGCCCGAGCGAGACCCTCATGCCCGGCGGCATGTACCGCAACCAGCTCTGGTTCCCCTACCCCGGCTCCACGGTGCTGCTCTGCCTCGGGATCCACGGGCAGATGATCTATGTCAACCGGGCCGCCCGAGTCGTCGCGGCCAAGCTGTCCAGCTGGCCGGAGCCGCAGCACGCGTGGAAGCTCTTCTCGACGCTACGGGCCTTCGACGCGGTGGCGGCGCAGTTCGTCTGAGTCGCCGGCAGGTCAGCCGGTGACGTCGACCTCGTCCACGTCACCGGCGGCGACGTCGCGGGGCACGACAACGACCGGGACCGGGGAGTGCCGGACGATCTTGGTCGCGTTGGACCCGATGAACACCCGGGCGATGGCCCCGCTGCTGCTCGACCCCACGACGAGCACGTCGCCCTCGTCCCAGGTCACGTCCTCGATCGCCTGCTGCCAGCTCGGCCCCCACCCCACGACGCTGGCCGCCAGCAGGGGTGGCTCGGGCAGCCGGCGGACATCGGCGAGGACGTCCTCGGCATGGCCGTGGATCGCGGCGATCCACTCCTGCACGACCGGCTCCTCGCCGCGTGACCCGATGCCCGCCGTGATGGGCGATGGCGGCCGGACGGCGAACGAGGCGAGCCGCAGGGTGGCCCCGACCCGGCCGGCCACGCGGGCTGCCGCGATGACGAGGTCGTCGGCCGCCTCCGAGCCTCCGTATGCCGCGGTGACCCGGCGTACGCGTCCGTCGGCACGGGCCCGGAACCCGCGGGGGGCCAGGGCGACGGGGCGAGCAGAGCTGTGCACGAGGCGGTCGCTGACACTGCCCAGGGCCACGTGCCCGAAGACCCCGGCCGAGGACGACCCGACGACGACGAGGCTCGCATCGTGCACGTCGGCCACCTCGAGGAGCCCTTCGGCGGCCGAGGACGCGTGCTGGACGACAGTCGTGACCGGGACGTCGGACGGGAGCGCGGCGCGGGCGCCGGCGAGGGCCCGGTCGGCTGCCTCGACGAGGTAGGACTGGTACTCGGCGTCGACCCGCGCCAGGCTCGGGTACCACGGAGCGGGGACCACCGAGGCGACCACCACGTCCTCGCCGGCCGACCGGGCCAGCTCGGCCGCGAGGTGGAGTGCGGCCTTGCCCCCGTGCTCCGGGGCGGCACCGACGACGAGCGTCATCGCGGCACGTTCTCGTGGGGTAGGCCGACCTGCTCGTGCCGCCCGAGGTGAGAGTGCTTCATGCCATAGACGAAGTACCAGACGAGCACCACCGAGGTCCAGATGAGGAAGACCCAGATGGTCACCGCACGCAGGTCCTTGATGATCCACAGACAGCCGAGGACCGAGAGGATCGGGGTCACCGGGTAGCCGGGCACCTTGAACCCGCGGGGCAGGTCGGGCTCCCGGCGACGCAGGATGATGACGCCGATCGAGACGACGAGGAACGCGACGAGGGTGCCGATGCTCGTCATCTCGGCGAGGAAGTTGATCGGGATGAGCCCGGCGAGCAGGGCGATGATCGTGGCGACGATGATCGTGTTGGTCACCGGGGTCATGGTGCGGGGGTTCACCCGGTGGAAGACCTCGGGAATCATCCCGTCGCGGGACATCGCGAACAGGATGCGGGTCTGGCCGTAGATGACCACGAGGGTGACGCTGAAGATCGAGATGACCGCCCCGGCGGCGACGATGGTCCCCGGCCAGGAGGCTCCGATGATGTGTTCCAGGATCGCCGACAGACCGGCTTCCTGGTCCTTGAAGGAGGAGGCCGACTGCGCACCGATCGCGACCATGGTGACGACGATGTAGAGCCCGGTGACGATGACGAGCGCGCCGATGATCGCCATGGGCATGGTGCGGTGCGGGTCCTTGACCTCCTCACCGGCCGTCGAGACGGCATCCAGACCGATGTAGGAGAAGAAGATGATGCCGGCCCCCGAGGTGATCCCGGAGATCCCGTAGGGCGCGAAGTTGGCGAAATGGTCGGTGTTCCAGCCCTTGGCTCCGACGACGACGAAGAAGATGAGCACGCAGATCTTGATGAGCACCATGACCGTGTTGACCTTGGCCGACTCGCTGGCCCCGCGGATGAGCAGGAGGGTGCACAGCGCCACGAGGACGACGGCGGGCAGGTTCACGATGCCGCCCTGCTCGGGAGCGTTGGACAGCTGCTCGGGCAGCCGGAATCCGAAGAGGTTGTCGGTCAGCTCGTTGAGGTACTGCGACCACCCCACCGCCACAGCGGCGGCCGAGACGCCGTACTCGAGCAGGAGACAGGCCGCCACCCCCATGGCCGGCAGCTCACCGAGGGTCGCGTACGCGTAGGAGTAGGACGACCCGGATACCGGGACCGCGCTGGCCAGCTCGGCGTAGCAGACCGCAGTCAGGCCGGCGACCGCCCCGGCGATGACGAACGACCAGATGACGGCCGGCCCCGCCACGGGCACGGCTTGGGACAGGACGAAGAAGATGCCGGTGCCGATGGTGGCCCCGACGCCGAACAGGGTGAGCTGGAAGACCCCGATCGTCCGAGCCAGCTCCGAGCGCCCGGTGTCGGCGCCTGTCTCGTCGTCCATCTGGATGACCGACTTGCGTCGCAGGACCCGTTGGCCAAACGTTGACAATGGCTTCTCCTCACAGACGCCGATGAGGGCCCGGGTGCTGACGGGCCGCCCGTGAAGTGTCCCGCGATGACACACCGTGTCGCAAGGGTTTGTTGCCGTGGATTGTCAGGACCCGCCGGTGGCACCCGGCAGGTCCACGTCACGGGCCAGCAGGTCGGCCCACGTCTCCCGGCGTACGACGAGCCGCGCCGCGCCCTCCTGCACGAAGACGACGGGCGGCCGCCGGTTGCCGTTGTAGTTGTTGGCCATCGTGAAGCAGTAGGCGCCGGTCGCCGGCACTGCGAGCAGGTCGCCGACCCGGGCCGATGGGAGGTCCACGCCGTCGATGAGCACATCGCCACTCTCGCAGTGGCGTCCCACGACGACGGCCCGCTCGGTGGCCGGCTCGCTCAACCGCCCCGCCAGCACCGCCTCGAAGCGCTGTCCGAAGAGCGCGACCTCGAGGTTGTCGCCCATCCCTCCGTCGACCGCCACGAACGTCGTCGCTCCCCGCTTGACCGTCACGACCCGGTAGAGCGTCGCCGCAGCGGACGCGACCATGCTGCGGCCGGGCTCGATGATGATCTCGGCCTCCACGGGCAGGTGCTCACGGGCCGCGGCGATGAGCGCGTCGAGGTAGGTCCCCACGCTCGGCGGCAGGTCGGCATACGAGTACCGCGCTCCGAGCCCGCCACCGAGGTCGTAGACCTCGAACTCGCCGAGCGCCGCCAACGGACCGACCGCTGCCGCGAGCGGCTCCGGCTGGAGGATCTGGGAGCCGACGTGGGCGTGCACGCCGCGCATCCGCAGACGCGAGCTCGCCCGGATCCGCGCGATGAGTGCCCGCGCCGCGTCCGGCGCCAGGCCGAACTTGGACCCCTCGTGCCCCGTGAGGACACTGGCATGCGTCTGCGCGGTCACCCCGGGAATGACCCGCACGAGCACGTCCTGCCGGCGCCCGACCGGGACGGTGGCCTCGAGGCGGTCGACGTCGTCGGCGTTGTCGACGACGACGAGGCCCACGCCGTGGTCGACCGCCATCGCGATCTCCTCGCCGCTCTTGGCGTTGCCGTGCAGGACGACGAGGGCCGGGTCGACCCCGGCCTTGAGCGCGCTGAGCAGCTCGCCCCCGCCGGCCACGTCCAGGCCGAGGCCCTCCTCGACCATGACCCGTTGGACCGCCGTCGCCGGGAAGGCCTTGGACGCGAAGACGACCCGGCTGTTCGGCCACCGGCTGCTCAGCCCCCCGGCATACTCCCGCGCCCGACGACGCAGGGCATCCTCGTCGACGACGAGGGCCGGCGTGCCGAACTCGTCGGCCAGGTCATCGACACGCGCTCCCCCGATGCGCAACGTACCGTCGGCGTCGACGGCCGAGCCGCCCGGGAAGAGGGTCAGCGTCGCAGCATCCATGCTCAGGTGGCCGCGAGGCGCGCCTTCTCGGCGGCCACGTCGTAGTGCACCGTCGGCCAACCCAGGTCGAGCGACTCCAGGCGTTCGAGGACCAGGTTGGTCACGGCATACCGGGCGTACCACTTGCGGTTCGCGGGGACGACGAACCACGGAGCGTCATCGGTCGAGCACTTCGTGAGTGCCGCCTGGTAGGCCTCCTGGTATGCCGGCCACAGCTTGCGCTCGTCGATGTCGCCGGGGTTGTACTTCCACTGCTTGTCCGGCCGCTCCAGCCGCTCCCCCAGCCGGGCCTTCTGCTCGTCGGAGGAGATGTGCAGCATGACCTTGACGATCGCCGTCCCGGACTCGGCGACGGTCTTCTCGAAGTCGTTGATCTGGTCGTAGCGCAGCGACCACACGTCCTCGGGCACGAGGTTGTGGACCCGCACGATGAGGACGTCCTCGTACTGCGAGCGGTCGAAGACGCCGACCTGCCCCGGCTTGGGCAGGGCATTGCCGACCCGCCAGAGGAAGTCGTGCTGCTTCTCCTCCTCGGTCGGCGCCTTGAACGCGGTGTAGTGCACCCCCTGCGGGTCGAGCATCCCGACGACGTGGCGCATGATGCCGCCCTTGCCGGAGGTGTCCATCCCCTGCACGACGAGCAGCAGCGCTCTCGTGCCGCCCTCGCGGGACTGGGCGTAGAGACGCTCCTGGAGGTCGGCGAGCCGGCTCTGGTGGTCGGGGATCTCCTGCTCGGCCACCTTCTTGCCCTGCGTGAAGCCCGGCGTGGACTCCGGGTCGACGGCGCCGAGGTCGAACCCGGGCCCCACCCGCAGCGTGTCCGAGAAGCTCGTCGGACGCGATCCCCTGCTCGTCTTCGCCATCTGCGCATCCTTGCACGGCACGTGGCAGCATCGGCGGCATGCGCCTCATCTGGCACGCGGAGACCCGGCACCCGACCGACCTCGACGACGCGGCCCTCGCCGATCTCTACGCCTTCGGCAAGGGGCCGGTGCTGCGGGCCAACTTCGTGAGCACCCTGGACGGGGCCGGCACCGGGCCCGACCACCTGACCGACTCGATCAACACGCCAGCCGACAACCGGGTCTTCGCGGTGCAACGCCGCCTCGCCGATGCCGTGGTCGTGGGCGCTGGGACCGCGCGGGCCGAGGGCTACCGGCGTGCCCGGCGCCGTGACGGTCCCGGCCCCACGATGGTCGTGGTGTCGAACTCCGGCCGGGTCCCGGACGGCATCCGGGAGCGTCGGTCAGGAGATGGCGAGGCCATCCTCGTCACCTGTGCCGCTGCGCCCGCCGACAACCTGGCGGCAGCGCCCGAGGTCCTCGGCGCTGAGAACGTATGGGTCCTCGGGGAGTCCGAGGTGGACCTCACCGCCACCGTCGCGAGGCTGCGTTCGGCCGGCTTCGCGCACCTGCTCGCCGAGGGCGGACCGACCCTCTTCTCCAGCCTGCTCGCTGCGGATCTCGTCGACGAGGTCGCCCTCACCCTCGTCCCGACGCTCGTCGGCGGCGACCTCACCCGGATCACCCACGGGACCGGGCTGGACGTCGCTCTCCGCGGCCGTCACCTCTGCGAGGCCGACGGCACCGTCCTCGGCCTGTGGACGGTCGACCGTCTCTGACGCCGTGCGGTCGGCGCGCTCAGCGGTCGCTGGGCACGCCGCGACCGGCGACGAACCTGGCCAGCTGCGCCTCCCATCGCGCGGGGTCTGTGTTCCATTCCTTGGTATGCCGTGCGCCCGTCCACCGCGGCATCGTCACCAGGTCCGGGCGCGCCATGGCCAGCCGCTCGCTCGGGCCGGACGGCACGAACTCGTCATCGACGGAGTGGATGAGCAGCAGCGGGTGGGCGATCTCCTCGGCCCGCGCGACCCAGTCGGTGCGCGCGACGTCGAGGACGTCGTGGATCCCGACGAGCCGCCTGCCCCACCGACGCCCCATGAGAGTGCGGGCGAGGCGACCGACCGACGACGGCACGTGGTTGAGCCGGGCGTGGTGGCGCAGCACGTCGCCCCAGTCGATGACCGGCGCGTCGAGGAAGGCCGCCCGGACCAGGGCGGCGAGCGGGGACTGGCTGAGGAACTGCAGCGTGATGGCACCGCCCATCGACCACCCACCGACGACGACGGCAGTGGCCCCCTGGCTCGCGGCATAGGAGACGGCACTTTCCACGTCGCGCCATTCGGACAGGCCGAGGTTGTATCGGCCGTCGGGCCCGGCAGGCGCATCCTCGTCGTTGCGGTAGGCGGGGACGAGGACGACAAATCCCTTGTCCAGCAACGGTTTCACGGCCCGGAGGCACTCGTGGCGACGCGCACCTCGGCCGTGCACGAGGACGGCCCACTCCCCGGTCGCTCCGGTGTCGGGGTCGAAGCGCCAGGCCGGCATCGGGCCGAGCTCGGTCGCGAAGGTGACGTCGCGGACCGGAACGCCGAGCGCGGCATACGGGTCGACGCCGTAGAAGTAGCCGTTCCACCGGGCCGGGCCGGTGCGCAGCCGGCCGGTGTCTAGGCCAAGGACCTGGCGGCGGATCGTCTGGCCGTCCTCGTGGCCGGCGACCGGCTCGCCGATCCGGGCATGGCCGAGCCCGCCGTCGAGCCAGAGGCCGTAGCGGCCGGGGACGACCGTCTCGGGGTTGCGGGCGAGCTCGACCCAGAGGTCGCCGACCGCCGTGATGAGGACGTCGTCGGGCCGGCTGGGGTCGGGGGTGAGGAAGCGTCGGGCGAAGTAGACCGCACCGGCCGCGGCGCTGACACTGCTCATGGCGGCCGCGCCGCCCAGGGCCGCGCCGGCGCCGAGTGCGACCCGGCGCGCCGGCGAGGTCACCGGCGCCCCTCGACCGGTCCGGTCCCGACCGGTCCGCCCTCGATGGGGGCGAGGACGTCGGCGAGGTCGTAGGACACCGGCTCCTCGAGCTGTTCGTAGGTGCACGACGCCGGGTCGCGGTCATCGCGCCACCGGACGAACTGGGCGGTGTGCCGGAAGCGGCTGCCCTCCATGTGGTCATAGCGGACCTCGACGACCCGCTCGGGGCGTAGCGGCGTGAAGGACAGGTCCTTGCCGGCGTTCCAGCGGCTGCCGGCCCCGCTGGTTGGTGTGCGCGTCTCCTGCATGGCCGCCGCCCAGTTCCAGGGGTGGCCCTCGAACTCGGTGATCAGTGGCTGCAGCTCGTCGAAGAGCTCCTTGCGACGGGCCATCGGGAACGCGCCGATCACGCCGACACTCTGCAGCTGGCCGGCGTCGTCGTAGAGCCCGAGCATGAGGCTGCCGATGAGGTCGTCGCCGCTCTTGTGGGTCCGGTAGCCGGCGACGACACAGTCGGCGGTCCGCTCGTGCTTGATCTTGAACATGACCCGCTTGTCCTGCTCGTACAGCCCGTCGACCGGCTTGGCGACCACCCCGTCGAGCCCGGCGCCCTCGAACTCCTCGAACCACCGCTGCGCGACGTCACGGTCGCTCGTCGCCGGGGTGAGGTGGATGGGAGCCCGTATGCCGGCCAGCGCCTTCACCATGGCGGCCCGCCGCTCGTGGAACGGCCGCCCGGTGTAGTCCACGTCGCCGAGGGCGAGCAGGTCGAAGGCGACGAAGCTGGCGGGCGTCTCGGCGGCCAGCTTCTTGACCCGGCTCGCTGCGGGATGGATCCGCTGTTGGAGCAGCTCGAAGTCGAGCCGGTCCTCGCCGGGTCGGACGAGGATGATCTCGCCATCGAGGACGATCCGGTCGGGGAGCTCGGCCTTGACTGCCTCGACGATCTCGGGGAAGTAGCGGGTCATCGGCTTCTCGTTGCGGCTACCGATCTCGACGTCCTCACCGGAGCGGAAGACGATCGAGCGGAACCCGTCCCATTTCGGCTCGAACGACACCTCGCTCGTGGGGAAGCCCTTGACCGCCTTGGCGAGCATCGGCGAGATCGGCGGCACAACGGGCAGGTTCCAGGCGGCGTCGCGCTCGGCCTTGGGCGGCAGGTAGTCCTCGTCGGTCTTGTCCTGGCGGCGCTTGCTCGGCTGCACCCGCGGCGGCTCACCCGGCATCTTCGGGTAGTCCGGCGGGAAGTTGAGCTCGCCGAGTCCGCGTTCCTCTATGTCCTTGTCCCACAAGGCGATTGCGTTGGAGACGTCGCCCGCGGTCTCGTCGATGCCGGCCCACGCGTCGCCGCGGTCGGCGATGAGCTCGGGCACGGTCAGGATGGTGAACGTCGTCGGGTCGACCTCGCCCAGCTCCTCCCAGCTGACCGGTGTGGACACCGGCGCGCCGGGCAGCGGGCGCGGGCTGTAGGCACTCGCAATGGTCCGGTCGCGGCAGGCCTGGTTGAAGTCGACGAACACCTTCTCGCCGCGCTCCTCCTTCCACCACGCGGTCGTGACGAGGTCCGGCATACGGCGCTCCAGCTCGCGGGCGATGCCGATCACGCCGTGCCGCACGTCGAGGAACTCGTGGGTCGGCTTGACCCGGACATAGACGTGGACGCCGCGGTTGCCGCTCGTCTTGGCCCAGCCGGTGAGGCCGATGTCGCTCAGCACCTCCCGCAGCCCGAACGCGGCCTCGACCGAGTCGGCGAAGGTGCGACCCGGCTGGGGGTCAAGGTCGATCCGCAGCTCGTCGGGGTTGTCGTTGTCGGCGGTGCGGACCGGCCACGGGTGGAAGGTGATGGTGTTCATCTGGACCGCCCAGACCGCGGTGGCGATCTCGTCCACGACGAGCTGGGGGTGGCGCCGTCCGCTGGGGTAGCGGCACATGACGGCCCGCACGAAGTCGGGGGCACCCTTGGGCGGGTTCTTGGACCAGAACTCCTCGCCGCCGATCCCTTCGGGGAAGCGCTGGAGGGTCACCGGCCGGTCCCCGATCGCCCGGAGGAGGGGGTCGCCGACGGCCACGACGTATGCCGCGAGGTCACCCTTGGTGATCGCCGGCCCGGCGTCGGTCGCCGGCCAGAGCACCCGGTCCGGGCTGGAGACCCGGACCGCCCGGTCCCCGCTCGGTCCCGGCACCTCGATCGTCAACGCGTCGGCCACCCCGGCAGGCTATCCCGTCAAAATCCCGCGCAATCGTCAACTGACCGACACCGCCCGGCCGCCGGCCACACCCGACCTCGTATGCCGGGCGCCCGGCATACGCGTAAGAAGTCCGTCACCGGTCGGGTGGGAATGATTCGCTCGGCGTGGACGATGATCGGTACATGAGTGACACCCAGTCCACCCCCCTGCCCAACGCCCTCCAGCTGAGCGACGCCGACTGGCGCGAGCGGCTGTCGGCGGCCGAGTTCCAGGTGCTGCGCCAGGGCGGCACCGAGCGGGCCTTCACCGGCGAGTACACCGACACGACGACCCAGGGCGTGTATGCGTGCAAGGCGTGCGGCGCCGAGCTGTTCACCTCCAACGAGAAGTTCGGCAGTCACTGCGGGTGGCCATCGTTCTACGCGCCGCTCGCCGGCGACTCGGTCCGCTACATCGAGGACACCAGCCACGGCATGAAGCGCGTCGAGGTCCGGTGCGCGAACTGTGACGGCCACCTCGGCCACGTCTTCGAGGGTGAGGGCTACGACACCCCCACCGACCAGCGCTACTGCATCAACTCGGTCAGCCTCACCCTCCGCCCGCAGCCGTGAGCGCCCCCGCTCTCCCTCTCTGGTTTATCGGGTGACCCGATAAACCAGAGAGGGACGGAGTTGCCTAGTGCGTATCCGTCGACCTTGTCGGTTGGGGCTGCGGCCTGTCAGGCGGCGGCGCTGATCGCAGCCCGCACACGGGCCAGAAGGGCACCTGGGCGCATGAGATCAGCCCAGACAACCCTGAGGACGACGTAGCCGAGGGCGCGGAGCCGGTCCTCGCGGCGCTTCTCGTCCCACAGGACCGTCGGATCCCCGCTCGCGTACTTGATCTTGCCGTCGAACTCGATGATGACCTTGGTGCCCTGCACCAGGAAGTCCACGCGCCCGATTAGTCCTTTGGCGTCGCGGATGGTCACCTGCGGCAGCAGGTCGATGCCACCAAGAGTCATATGTGCTCGGAACAGCGACTCCCCGGGCGACTCACTACGACCATCGACCAGCGGGCAGAGGCTCCTGACTCGGCTGGAGGCGGGCCAGCCAACCACCTTCTGCGGCCATGACTGCACCTCTTCCGCCGTGAGTCGACCGTCATGGACGGCAGCATCAGCCGCGATGACGCCGGGCATCACACCCAGGTCGAGGGTGGCCTGGATGATGGCTGAGGCCAGGTCAATGGCGGGCAGCCGTGGGCCGGCCTCGTCCGGGTCAGCCTCCGGCCATCGTTTGGGGCGGATCGTCAGGTCGGCAGTGAGCACCTCTTGTCGAACGGGCCGCTCGATCTGGACGCGCGTCAGCGACTCATCGAGGACAGGTAGACCGTGTGCCAGAACGGCGCTCACACCCGACAACACCGCGTCCGGGTGGAGCAGCAGGGCGGCTCGGGACATCACCTGGTGCGCGCTGACCGCTGTCTCGTCCGGGACCGTCGGCCCGCCGTAGACGCCCCGCGTCACTCGTCGGATCTGCTTGCGGCGCACCCCACGCGTCAGCTCGTAGTCGGATAGCCCGGCGGCGTGCGCGGTCGCCGTGGTGAACAAGCCGTCGCCGATGGCGAGCAGGTCCCCGAAGTTCGTCTCCATCGGCTCAGCCTGACGGGCGGTGGTCCGCTGCGCAGCCGGCATACGTGATCCTGTGGATGAGCAAGGGGCCCGTGCACGGGTGTGGACAAACCCGTCTGGCCGCGGCTTCACCCGACTTCCCCAACACGAACAGAGTTGCCAACTCTGTGCCGCTCTGGTTTATCGGGTGACCCGATAAACCAGAGCGGCCCCCGGGGTCAGCGGAGGGTGGTCAGCAAGGTGCGCACGTCGACGCGGGGGCCGGTGAAGAAGGGGATCTCCTCGCGCACGTGCAGCCGGGCCCGCGATGCCCGCAGCTCCCGCATCAGGTCGACGATCCGGTGCAGCTCGGCCGCCTCGAACGCCAGCACCCACTCGTAGTCGCCGAGCGCGAACGCGGCGATCGTGTTGGCCCGCACGTCGGGGTAGTCGCGCGCCATCTGGCCGTGCTCGCGCAGCATGTCGCGCCGCTCCCCGTCGGGCAGGACATACCAGTCGTAGGACCGCACGAACGGGTAGACGCACACGTACGCGCCCGGCTCCTCGTCGGCCAGGAACGCCGGGATGTGGCTCTTGTTGAACTCCGCCGGCCGGTGCAGGGCCGCCACCGACCAGACCGGCTCCAGGTGCCGGCCCAGCTCAGTGAGCAACAGCTTCTTGTATGCCGCCTGGAGACTCTCGATGGTCTCGGCGTGCCACCACACCATCAGGTCGGCGTCGGCCCGCAGCGCCGACACGTCGTAGACCCCGCGCACCACCACACCGTCCTCGGCCAGGGACGCGAACAGCGCCTCGACCTCGTCGGCTAGCGCGTCCCGGTCGGCCGACCCGAGCCGCTCGGACACGGCGAACACCGACCACACGGCATACCGGATGGTGTCGTTGATCTCGCGCATCCGGGCCGGGGTCGGCTTGGCGGCGGGGCGGGCGGTGTCGGTCATGGCGGGTTCCTCGGCAGGTGTCGGGTCGATCGGGTCATGTGGGTCAAGGGGTCAGCGGCTCAGGTCGTGGATCAGGGCGGTGGCCGCGCGCCGGCCGGTACCGACGGTGGCCGGGATGCCGACCCCGTCGTATGCCGCGCCGGCCAGCTCCAGCCCGGGGACGGCACCCACCGCGGCACGGATCGCGGCGACCCGGTCCAGATGGCCGACCGCGTACTGCGGCAGCCCGCCACCCCAGCGTTGCACGTGCACGTCCGTCGGCGGCGGCAGGGTCCGCCCGAGGGCCCGTCCGATCTCGGCGTGGGCCACGCGGGCCAGCTCGGTGTCGGGTCGCTGGAGCGCGGCCGTCTCCCCCGCGCGTCCCACCGAGGCGCGGACGTATGCCGTGTCGCCCCCGGCCGCGTCGAGCCAGCCCCACTTGGCGGAGCT
>JAJPIW010000021.1 GCA_021324575.1 Intrasporangiaceae bacterium
AGGTCGGCGATCACCGCCAGCACGAGGTCGCACTCCGCCACGACGTCGGCCGGTGACCTCCGATGGCGCTTGGTGGACGGGCCGCCTGGCTCGACGTAGTCGAGGCGGTGCACGATGTCGTTGCGTGCCAGGAAGAATCCGTCCATGGCTGTGATCCGGGACGATGCCAGCGCCTTGTTCGGGATGCCGATGAGGTCGCGCACTCGCCCCTTGACGTCGCCGCTGCCCTGGTAACTGGCCTTGGTCTTTGCATCGACGTAGAGCCTGATGAGTTCATCCCGGGGCTGGGGTGATTTCAGGGCAGCCTTGAACGTCTCCGTCGGGCTGGCGATCATCTCGTCTAGGTAGAGGTCAAACTTCTTCGCCGCTGTTGACCCGGGCCGCTCGACCAGGCCCGGGAGGCACTCGGCGACGAGGGTTTGACAGGACGCGTCCAGCCCGCTCGACGTGAAGACCAGTGCCGCACGCAGTAGGTCGGCCTCGTCCCTGCTGAGCCGGCCCTGAGCATTCTGCCTGCTGGTGACCGTCTTCTCATGTACGACGTTGAACGAGTCCATCAGACCGCTCACGCTCGCGTGCGTCGCGACGAGGTAGCGCCGCGCCCTCCGAATCGTCGGGGCTTGGCCGCTTGGGGCCGGCGTGAGCGCCTTCAGAGCGAACTGCTGAGCTGCCAATGCTGTCTCCTGGATACAGGATCGGTCGAGTCCGCTGTGACCGTCGAGGTTATCGTTACGGTCGTCTTCATTGGCCGAGTGTCGCGGTCTGTGGAAGTCGCGCTTTGCGGAAGTCCCGATCACCACCGGCGGATCCGCTGAGAAGCGCAACGACGAGACCAGCCAGGGCTCATCCCCCACCCTTGGAGGGTACTTCCCCCATCCGCGGGGCGACGATGCTTTGCGAGATCCGCGTACCGCTTGGGACTGCACCCGATTTGTGTTGGCCCCGAGGAAGCATCGCGCGACGATCCAGCCCCGTCGGTCACTTGACGGCGACAGCGAGGCCCATGATCAGCGCGGCGATTCCCATCAGCCAGTGCATGAGCTGCAAAGCCATGCTGGATGTGAATCGAACTGAGTTGTTCCCTGAATCGGCGCGCGCGTACCACTGCTCGTTCGCTAGGTGCTGCATCCGCTCAACCTCTGGGAGCAGCCGGCCAAGCACAGCTGACGCTCGAGCTTGATGGATCTTGATCCAACGAAGCTCGAGCAACGTGAACATGGCGGCAACGAGATTGGCAGTGATTACGGATAGGGCGACGGCCCACCGACCCACGAACAGCATCTGTCCCTGGCCGAGTTCTGCTAACGCAACCAAGGACCCAGCTATCACAAAGGCGCTGAAGCTATATCGGGCAGATTCGTGGGACCCGACCCGTCCTTGTTGAGCTGCCCAATAGGTCATGAGGTCAGACACCGACGCTTGTGGGGGCGCTGTCGGCCCGCCCGGCGCTGCCGCCCCCTGTGGCCAGTTCAGCTCGACGACCACGGACGGATTCTTAGGCGGTCGGAGTCGAAACGGATGCAAGGAGGCTCCCATGGCCTCATCATCCCCCGCCGCGCCACGGGGCGGCTCAGACGGAGGGAGATTGGCCACCAAGGCTTGACGCTCGCTTGGTTTACGGTCGGGCAGTGAGGCATGAGTTGGACCGGTCCGTTGCCTCGGTGGACGTGGAGTCTGCAGGTGTCGTGGTGCGTCATTCCGCCAGTGCCGCAGGACCTGTGCCTTTCAATCGTGCGCTCGGCAGTCGCGCCTCGTGCTTTGCATGGAGGCTGGGTTCCGGCTCCGACTCTGTCTTGGCGTAAGGACTACGGCGAGTTGTTCGGGCCGGCAAGGCCTCGCCTTCCCTGACGGGATGCACCTCTGTGCCTCGCCGCCGCTGAGCACCCGCTCGTCGCCCACCCGAATGGTGAGCGCCCCCGCGAGGTCGTGGTCGACAACCGCAGCCTTTCCGGACGGGGCCTAGGGGTCTGGCTGGGTGGATTCCAAATCGTGCCCCACCGATCCCGTGTACGTGAGGAAGGGACGAATCGGCTCGAATCGAGGGACCTCATGGACTCACTTCTTTCCGTCGACGAGGCGGCGAAGATCCTTGGCACCACGTCGCGCTTCCCGCGACGTCTGATCGCCGAGCGCAGGATCCGCTTCGTCCGCGTCGGACGCCACGTCCGTATCCCCGAGTCCGAGCTCGCCGACTACATCGCCTCCGGCACCGTCGAACCCGTCCTCAGCCGGATGCGGTGAGCCCATGCCCCGTCGACGATTCGGCCTGATCAGGCAGCTACCGTCTGGCCGCTTCCAAGTCTCCTTCACGGACCCGGACGGCCAACGACGCACAGGGCCCGAGACCTACCGCAACGAAGCGGACGCCGGCCGCTACCTGGACCGCATAGAGCGCGACCTCAAGCGCGGCTACTGGATCCCCGACGCGCGGCTGGGACGGCGGACCCTCCGCGAGTGCTGCGACGCCTACCTCGAGGAGAACCCCCGCGTCGGGGAGCGCTGGGCCGAAACCTGCCGCCGCAACATGCGCCTCCACCTCGGCGACCTCCTCGACCTGCCCATCGCGGCCATCACGCCACCTGTCGTCCGGGCCTGGCACGCCAACGCCCTCCGGGGTAAGGGCGGTCGCACGTCGATCAGCCAGTCCTACCGGCTCATCCGATCAGTCTTCAACGTCGCCGTGCAGGACGGCGCCATCGACCGCAACCCCTGCCAGATACCGGGAGCCGGAGCCCAACGCTCACCCGAGCGGACCATCGCCACACCCCAACAGGTGGCCGCGCTCACGACTGCCATCACGCCCCGGTTCAAGGCAGCCGTCATCCTCGCCGCCTGGTGCGGGCTACGACGAGGGGAGATCTGTGCGCTCCGTACCGACGACGTCGACCTGGCCAACGGCGTGGTCCGGGTGCGCAAGAACTGGGTCGAGCTCCTGGAACAGCCAAAACGGTTCGAGAAGGACCCCAAGAGTGAGGCCGGCAAGAGAACCGTCACCATCCCGCCCCACGTCATGCCCGACCTCGAGGAGCACCGCCGCACGTTCGCCGGCGAGTTCTTCTTCCAACAGGCCGACGGCAGCCGCGTCCAGAGCAACACCGTCTACCAGGCCTTCGTCCGCGCCCGCACCAAGGTGGGGGTGAGCATCTCCTTCCACGACCTGCGGCATACGGGCCAGAGTCTCGCCGCCGCCACGGGAGCCAGCCTCGTCGACCTCAAGCAACGACTCGGCCACTCCTCGACTGCGGCCGCGCAGCGATACATGCACGCTGTGCAAGGACGCGACGCCCACATCGCCAAAGCCCTGTCCGACCTTGCCGCCGATGGCGACGCGACCAAGCTCCCCAAGTCGTTCTGACCCGGGGGGAGATGTTGCACGAGATGTTGCACGGCCCGCCCGACAGGCCACCTGACCAGCAGGTCTGCCTATTCCTGAAAATCGGAAGGTCGGCGGTTCGACCCCGCCCCTGGCCACCACCCGAAACCGCAGGTTACGAGCCCGTGACCTGCGGTTTCGTCGTTCGGGCGACCACGAGGTCGAAGTCGGTCAGTGACCGCGATTGACCGTGAATCACCCCGATTGGCCAAGAGATATCGCAGGATTTATCGCACGAAACGGACATCGCCTCGTCGGCCGAGCGCGTCCTGCCATCAGGAGCGAGGATCCTCGGCCGGAGCTCAGAGGGGGGCGTCATCAGCCCAAGTACGCCATCCTCGCCGACACCATCGACACCGAGATCGTCGAGGCCGCCGGTGCAGCGGCGCTGGCCACCGACCCGGCCCGGAGTCGAGAGCTTGGACGCCGGGCGTATGCCGTGCCTGTGCCGCGTGCAGGTGGGCAAGGAAGCCGTCGACGGGCAGGTGCGAGCCATCGGCCGCGGGCTGCGCGAGGGCCGACTGCTGCTCAACTCGACAAGTGCACGGACCAAGAGCTGCACCCCGACCTCGAACGACCTCGAACGACCTCGAACGACCTCGAACGACCTCGAACGACCTCGAACGAGTCTAGGACCGGGTGCCATTGAGGGTGCCTCAATCCCTGAGGATCCGTCCCTACATCCCGATGAGCGCGAGCGTTCCGGAGGTGAGTCCTACCGCGCAATTTGGCCCCGGCCTCTGCTGGCGCTCGCGCGGCACGGTGTCGCAGACCGACGTAATACGGCCCAGGGGTGCCGTCCTGCTGACCCTGGTCGTCGGCGCCGGTGGTACCGGTGGCGGCGGCCCGGCGATACCCAACGCACACGACACCTCCGGTGGGGAACACCGCCCTGACAGGTGACGGCCTCCACGCGACCGGACGAGGAGGGGTCGGTGGCGCAAGCGGCCAGGGCGGCCAGGCCGGGGCCGGCGGGGGCAGCGGTGGTGCCGGCGGCACAGCCAGCCCAACAGGCATTCAAGGAACCCCAGGAGCCGCCGGAGGCCCCGGCAGCCCCGGGGTCGGTGGCACCCCGGGTCCGGCGGACACGGCGCGCACGGATCCGGCGGCGACGGCGGAGCAGGCGGAGCCCAACCCGGCGGCGCTCACGACGGCGCTGACGGCTCCAGCGGCTTCGCCTCCCTACGCGTCTGCGGGGCCGTGAAGGTGCAGTCCTGACTCCCAGACACGACCACGTCGTCACTGGCAGGTGATCGGGCCTCACCGACCCCGCCACCGACCAACCACGTCGGCGGGTCGGCCGAAGGTGCCCGGGCGCGGGGGTGCGCGCAGGGGCATCGCCTACTGCCCCCACGTTCGGAGCGACTGGCGGCTGCGGACCCGTACCGCCGCTGCCCTCCTGACGGCCTCGGGCGCAGTCGTGCTTGTGGCATCGCCGGCCAGCGCCCATGACGAGGTGATCGGGTCCACGCCTGCCGAGGGCGCCCGCATGGCCGGATCTGGGTTGACCCGGATCGCCCTGAGCTTCCTTGAGCCACCTTCCCGGCTCGGCGGCTCGATTTCCCGGCTCGGCGGCTCGATGACGAGCCGCCTGCTCACGTGATGCGATGCCATGCGTTCACCCTGCTCACTGAGCGGGGAGCCCGCGTGCCGCGGCGCAGCAGGGACGCTCGGACGGGGAAGCCGCCACCGCGGCTGCTGGGCTCAGCCACATCGGTTGGGGCGGCACGGGGGCCGCGGCGTGGCACGAAAGGGCATCGGGAAGTGGGGCTACCCCGCGCCGTCAGTGCCCAAGTACGCTCCAACGACGGACGGAGCACGCAACGATTCCGGCCCGGGAGACCCGCGGTTCGCAAGGGAGATGGCACGTGAGGGATCTATGGACCATGGTCGCCACCGAGCGGGGTGCCCTCGCCGATGACGTCGCCAGGCTGACGCCTGAGCAGTGGGCGAGCACCAGCCTCTGCTCGGCATACACCGTCCAGGACGTCGTCGCGCACCTGACCGCGACCGCTTCGCTCAACCCCGGGACCTTTTTGGTGCGGTTCGCCGGGTCGGGCTTCAACTTCCAGAAGTTTGCGCGGGGTGAGATCGACCGACACCTCGGCGCCGACCCGGCGGCAACCCTCGCCGCCTTCCGCTCGGTCCAGCATTCCACCTCTTCGCCACCTGGACCCAAGCCGTCCTGGCTTGGTGAGGTCGTCGTCCACAGCGAGGACATCCGCCGTCCGCTCGGCATCGCCCACGCCTACGACCCTGACGCCGTCCGGTCTGTCGCCGACTTCTACAAAGGGTCCAACACCCTCATCGGCGCCAAGAACCGCGTTGCGGGTCTCACCCTCAAGGCCACCGACCAGGACTGGTCGCACGGGGACGGGCCGGTCGTCGAGGGCCGCCTCCTTTCGCTCCTCATGGCGATGACCGGTCGTTCGGCCCACGTTGCAGACCTCAGCGGCGAGGGCGTGGAGACGCTGCGCAGGCGGACGACCTAGACCTCCACGTCCGAGGGCCGCAGCAGGCACGCTGCCGCGGCACCGGAGGGGGTGGCGTGCCGTTGGCCGCGTAGGCCGCCAACCCAACGGCCGGTCTGGCCTCGTCCACGCGCGCGACCGAGGGCGTCGGGTGGTGGTAGCCCGCCCCAAGGCCATCCGTCGCAGTGCCATCGTCATGGTCTGTACACCTCCGGGCGGGGGCACTTCCGGGCCGCACACCTCCGGGCGGGGCACTTCCGGGCCGCCCGCGCCAGACAACTACTGGCTGTGGATGACGTGTAAAGCGCGGGGTTGGGGGTGAAGCCGGGTCGGTGGATCGGCGGCCCGGCTGTCGGGGCGCCGCCACGGACCCGGTGGCGTGGTCGGGCTTCGCTGAACGGACCACGCGCGGTGTTTCACGGGCGTAGCCTCACGTTGGCCCACGTGTGAGGGCCCATCTCAAAGGAGAGATCGTGGACAAGAGTTCGCGCCGCGGTGTGGCCTGGTTGGCCAGCCTCGGTCTCGTGTCGTTCAGCATCGCCATGGTCGCGGCCGGACCGTCCGCGACGGCAGCCGCGTCGGGGCACAACCCGCACGCACCGAATCTGAAACATGCACAGCCGCTCGCCGTCAACCAGCTCCTCAACGGGGAGGAGGACGAGGCCGGCGGGACCGACGCGAACCTGTCGGCACTGTGTCAGAGCCTGCTCGGCGCACCCAACCCGTACGCGAACCCGGCCCCCAACGTGGACGCCATCACCGGCGACACCGTGGTGTCGGCCGGAAGCCAGACCGGGTGCGCGGCGGCGCAGAACGAGACCACCGTCGCCGTCAACCCGGCCAACCCCCGCAACCTCGTGGCCGGCTCCAACGACTATCGCGTGTTCAACACCCGCGAGAGCCGCAACGACGGCTCCGGGTGGGCGTACACGTCGATGGACGGCGGCCGTACCTGGGCCAACATCCAGCTGCCGCACCTGACCTTCCAGACCGGCGCCAGCGGTGCCCTGTCCGACATGGACAGTGCCGGAGACCCCGCGATCGCCTTCGGGCCGGGCAACACCGTCTACTACGCCAACATCGCCTTCAGCCGCCTCAACGACGGCAGCGCGATCACCGTCAACGCCTCCCACGACGGCGGCCTGACCTGGGGTGAGCCCTCGATCGTCCAGCTCGACGGCGCCGACGCCAGCGGTAACCCGGTCCCGTCGGACTACTTCAACGACAAGGAATGGGTCGGGGTAGACCCAACCTCCGGCGCAGTCTATGTGACGTGGACCCGCTTCGGCCCCTCCGGTTCACCGATCGTCATGTCCAGGTCCGTCGACGGCGGAGCGACCTGGAGCGCCCGTATGCCGGTCAGCCCGGCAACCTTCACCCCCGGCGGCGTCACCCCCTACGACCAGGGCTCGTTCCCGCTCGTCGGGTCCGACGGCGCACTGTACGTCGCCTACGAGGGTGCGGTCTGCAAGAGCCTGGCCTGCGACCAGCCGACCGACCGGGACACGGTCGTCGTCGCCAAGTCGGTCAATGGCGGAGCGAGCTTCGTCAACACCGTCGTGGCCACCGACTACGACTTCCCGTTCAATGCCGACATCGGCAACTTGTCCCTGACCGGTGAGAACTTCCGGATCAACAGCTTCCCGTCCATGGCCATCGACCCGACCAACAACCGCCTCTACGTGACCTGGGCCGATGACCGCAACGGCGCCTACACCGCCAGCGGCCAGTCGACCAAGACCAACGGCGACGTGTTCGTGTCCACCTCCGGCAACGGCATGCAGTGGCAGACCCCGATGCGGTTGGGCTCCGGCCAGGACGAGGTGTTCCCGGCCGTCGCCGCCTACAACGGTCGCCTGGCAGTGTCCTACTACACCCGCCACTACGACGCCGCCGGCCACGGCCTCGACGTCGCGATGAACAGCGGCACCGGCATCGGCAACCTGAGGAACTCCAGCCCGGCGCGGGTCACCACCCAGACCAGCGACCCGAACGTCCAGTTCGTCGGCGTCGGAGCCGTGTCCGGGCAGATCCTCCAAGGTGAGTTCATCGGCGACTACACCGCGATCGCCATGGGCAGCGACCTGATAGCGCACCCGACCTGGACCGACTTCCGCGGCAACCCCAACCTGGCCGGGTCCACCCCCAACCAGGAGGTCTACTCCCAGGCCGTGCCCGTCCACTGACCTGCCCGATCAACCAGGGCAGCGGCACCCACCTCTGCGAGGTCGGACGCCTCGCAGAGGTGGGGACTGACCCGGCCGGGCGGACTACCCACATCCCGCGCGGCGCTGGTTTGATGGACCATGGCCGCCGACCGCGATACCGAGCCGATGACCGACGGCCGGCGGCCGGCCTGTGTCACGATGACTGGGGTCACCAGCGGCTCGCTGGCCGAGCAGCTCGCCGCAGCGACCCGTCGGCTTGCGCTCACACCACGCGGGCCTGCCGTGGTCCTGACCCGGCTGTCTCCGCCCACTCCCGCGTCCGCGGTGGTCGTCGAGGCCGTGGTCGACCTGCTCCACGACGCCGGCTGCGCGCCGGTGTCGGTGGCCGGCCGGGTGACCGCCCCCGACCGCGACCGCGGTCATCGCACGGTCGCCGCCCTCGCCGAGGGTGCCGGGCTCCACGGCCGCACACCACGCGGCCGCTCCTACTCCATCGTCGACCTCGGGGACGAGCTCGAGCCTGCGCCGGTGCCTGAGGCGAGCGTGTTGTCCGGCCGGCCGATCGCGAAGGCCTGGGCGGGCGCCACGACCAGGGTCGTCATCGCCCGCGCCGTCACCGACCTCATGGACGGGTATGCCGGTTCGCTCGCGACGCTGCTCGCGGCCGCGCCCGAGGTGGCTGAAGCCGAGGATGCAGACGTGGGGACCGACCTCGCGGCATACCTGCCGGTCGACCTCGTCGTCGTCGACGCGCTGGCTGCCGCCGTGGGCGCCGACGGAGGGCGCCGACCGCGGCTGCTGGACAGCCGGACCCTCGTCGTGGCCACCGATCCGGTGCTCGCGGACACGGCGACCGCCGCGCTGCTCGGCCAGGACCGGTCCTCATCCCGGGTCGTCCAGCGGGCCATCGCCCGGCGAGGCTCGCCGACCGGCGCGATCGAGGGTTCGCTGGCGCCGCTGCCGGGCGTGAGCGGACCGCCGCCACGGCTCCGGGAGGCGGCGCGGGCACTGGCTACCGAGCCCCGACTCGGGCGGGTGCTTGCCGCGGCCGTCGGCGGCCCGGACGTCGGCGCCGAGCCCGACGACGCCGTCCTCGGCGCGCTCCGGTCCTTCCTCACCCCGCTCATCGACGCGGCCGGTCAGGCCGACCAGGCCCTGGCGCTGGAAGCCGTCCTGACTGCTGCGCACCTGCTCGCCCACGGCCGGGTCGCCGCCGCCACCGGTCTGGCCAAGGACGCCGTCGACCGACGCGAAGTGCCGCTCGGCTTCGACCCGGCCGACCACCACACGGCATACGACGAGTTGCAAGACCTCGTCTCCTCGATCGAGGACCTGCTCGACGGCCTGCCCGCCAACGCCGACGGCATGCGTTGGCGCGCCGTCGACGGCGCGACCGTCTTCGAGATGAGCCGCCACATCCGGGCGCCGTTCGACGCCTTCGTCGCCCGGGTCGACGTCGGAGCGGGGATCAGCATGATGGCCGACTACCTCGGCGGTCGGCGGATCGTCGTGCCCGGTGGTCCGGACCCGGCACGGGTGCGGCAGGCCGAGCGCAACCTGTACCTGCCGCAGCCGAACTACCTGGCGATCTGGGGTGGGCTGCCGATCGACGTCTGCAAGATCGAGCTGGTCGAGCGCGGCCCCGACCGGCACCGGCTGACCTGGCAGACGATCAGCAGCCCGAACGGCTCCGCCACCTACGACGACGGCAGCCTCACCTTCGACCGGGTCCCCGACGGCGTCGTGGCGACCGTCCGCGGCCGGCAGCGCTTCGCTCTCCCGCCGGCCTGGGCCGGGGTGAACCTCGACGCGTGGCCGGAGGTGCGAGACCCGCTGCTCGAGGAGGCGTACCGCCGGTTCTTCACGACCACGTTCGACAACCTCGAGGCCTGCTACGAGGGTCGCGACTACCGGATCGGCCGCCCCGCACCGGACCCGACCGAGCCGCTGGTGACCGAGACGATCGCGCTGCTGCTCGGCGCGGCCAAGGACTGGCTCGACGAGCACGGCGCCGGCGGGCTGGTGGGCAACTCGGCACAGACGGTCGGTGTCGTGGACGCCCAAGGATTTCGACACGTCAGCGGGCGGCGATGAGAGTCGCGGTCACGGGCGCGACCGGCCTGGTCGGTGGACAGGTCGCTCGGGCGGCCCTGGATGCGGGGCACGAGGTCGTGGCCATCACCCGCTCCGGGACGGGCGCCACGCTGGCCCTCGGTGACCGCCGGGTCGCCCGCGTCACCGCGGCACTTACCGACCGGGCCGGTCTGCGCCGGGCCCTCGACGGGTGCGACGGCCTGCTGCACTGCGCCGCCGTCTACGCCTTCGGGCCTGAGCACGAGGAGCAGGTGCGCGGGGTGAACGTCGCCGGGACCCGGGCCATCCTGGAGGCCGCCGCCGACGTCGGGACCGCCCGGGCCGTGGTCACGACCTCCAGCGTGACCCGCGGCTCGAGTCGCGAACCCCTCGCCCGCAGCGAGCACGACCTGCTCGGCGACGAGCCCGCGCCGGCCTACTACGAGAGCAAGGTCGCCCAGGAGGAAGCCGCCCTCGAGGTCGGGTCGCGCCGCGGGATCGAGGTGGTCCTGGCCCTGCCGACCCTGGTCCTCGGCGGCCCCTACCGCAGGCTCGGGCCGAGCAACGCGATCGTCCTGCGGTACCTCCTCGACCCGACCCGCAGCACCTTCGCCGGTGGTGGCAACCTCGTCGATGCGCGCGACGTGGGGGCGGGGCACGTCTTGCTCCTCGACTCCGGCACGCCCGGGCAGCGCTACCTTCTCGGCGGCGACAACCTCAGCTGGCGAGCCGTCCACAGCCTGGTAGCCGACCTGACCGGCCTGCCCGGGCCGTACGCCGAGGTACCCGCCGGCGTGGCTTCGGCGCTCGCGGCGACCGACGAGTGGTGGAGTCGGCTCACCGCGCGGCCGGCCCTGTCCACGCGGGAGGAGGCGGCCACGATCGGCCGGCACTACTGGTACGCCAGCGACCGGGCAGCCGATCTGGGGTATGCCGCGCGGCCGGCCCGCGCGACCGTCGCGGCTGCCGTCGGCTGGCTCGCGGTCAGCCCGGACCTGCCCCGCTGGCTGCGCGAGAGCCTGCGGCTGCACCCCGATGTGCGTGCAGCACGCGAGCTCGTGCCGGCGCCGCTGCCCGAGCTGGGCGAGCCGCCCGAGCCGGGCGACGGGTCAGCAGCGGCCGCCGTCAGGCCTCGACCTCGACGGCCACCGCCACGGTCGCCTCGTCGCCCCCAGACACGGTGAGGGTGCCGGTGTAGCCAGCCCCTGGCGTCACGACGTCGGAAGCCAGGTCGACCTCGACCGTGATCTGGTGGTCGCCGCCCGCGGGGATGGTCACCCGGGCCGGCTCGACGCGCAGCTCGAGCGCGACCGACGCCCCCGCCTGGTCAACCAGCCCGCTCGGTGTGAGCTCGACGCGTCGGGCGCGCGGGTGCCGGTTGACCACGGTGACCGTCGCCTGGGCGGTCTGGCCGGGCGCGCCCCTGAGGGTCAGCTGCGTGGGTCGCCCCGGATCGTCACCCTCCGCGTCTGGCGCCGGCTCGGCGGACCGGTCGGCGCCGGCTCGCTGGCCGGAGCTGCGCCCGTATGCCGCCGCGGCGCGGGTCTCGGTGAGCACGCGAGCCGCGGCGCGGTTGCCGAGGCTGACGACCGCCCCGGCATACTCCAGGCCCAGCTTGCCCACCTCCTGCCAGTAGCGAGTGCCCTCGCGGCCCATCGCGTCCAGGTAGGCCCGGCCCGCGCTGGTCTGGTCGAGCTCGCCGGCCAGGGTGGCGCGGCCGAGCTCGATCGAGCGCTTGGCGAGGTTGGCCTGGGCGGCCAGCGCCTGCCGGGCCAGCTCGGTCACCTTGGCCAGCGTCTGGTCCGGGTCGGTCGATCCTGTGTCAGTCATCGCAGTCTCCTCAACAACAGCAGCCGCAGTCGCAGCCGACATCGACGGGGTCGCAGTCGGCCGGCAGCACGACGACGGCGACCCGCACCGGGCGGGCACAGCCCTCGAACCGGACATCGGCGTAGGAGCTCGAACACGCGGCGACGTCGGTGAGCCGTCCGCGGGGCTCGGCGCCACTCGACGTCACCGACGTGGTGTCCTGACCCTGGCCGTCCTGGCCCTTGACGTCCTGACCCTCGACGGTGCCGGCCAGGTCGGTCGCCGAGCCGGTCACCGTGACGAGCAGCCGCACGATGGCGTCCTCGCACGGGCCGAGCACGACCTTGTGCTGCTCCAGCTCTGCCCGGATCTCGACACCGTCCCCGCTGCATACCTGCCACGGCCCGACCTCGAGGGCCACCTCGCGCTCACGCCGCCACGGGTTACTCACCCGGAAGGGGATGACCCGGCGCTCGCCCGCCCGGGTCTTGACGACGACGTCGGCCTCGGGAACGCAGCAGGCACACCGGTCCTCGCAGCACCCGCCGGCCGGCGCCGAGCCGCAGCCACAGTCCGGCTTCGCGCCCCTGGAGAGCAGGTCGACGCCGACGACCGAGCCGCCGCCGCACCCGCATCCGCCGCTGCCCTTGTCGTGACGGTCACGATGGTGCTCGCCCCCATGGTGGTCGTGGTGCCGACCATGCGGCTTGCCCGAGGGCGGCATACCAAATGCCTGTGCACCCGCATCGGCGATCGGGGCCCAGGCCTGGACCCACTGGTCCCACGCCGTCCCCGACTGGTCGAGCCATTGCTGGGCGGCGTCGGCGAGGCCGGTGCGCAGGGTGGACAGGTAGTCCGGAGCAGTGGTGGTCATGACGATGCCTCCGTGGCGGTTCGGGGTAGGACGATGACGTCGAAGTCGTCGGTGCCGACGGGCACGTGGGCGATGTGCCGACGGGTCGGGTCCAGGCCGGTCGGCACGGTGAGCCGAGCCGAGAGGATGACCGTTGCGCCCGGCGCGACGGTCGGCGGCCTGGTGAGGGAGAGGGTGATGTCCGGGCCGGCCTCGCCGCCGTCGTCGGTGCGGGCTCGAGTCCGGGTCGCCAGCGGGATCGGCACGTTGCCGTGGTTGACGACGTGCAGCGTGACCGTCTGCCGGCCCGGGTGGGCCAGGACCCGCCCAGGACTGACCCGCAGGCTCGGCCGTGCCTCCACGAGGAGCCGGGCGGAGCGTCGTATGCCGCCGACCTCGACCTCCGCGTCGTGCTCGCCGGGAGGCGTCGACGGGTCGAGCCGGAAGACCACCGGTATCTGGGCGGTCTCACCCGGCGGGATCAGGGCGGACGCCGACGCGGCGAGACTGGGCTCGCCGTCGCGATGGAGCACCAGTCCGCGGACCGCGACCCGCTCCTGCACGGCGTTCTCGACCGAGACGACAGTTTGGAGCCGGTCCGGGGGGCCGCTGATGACCAGGGCTGCGGGGGGCTTGGCGGGCTTGGCCGCCGGACGGCGAGTACGGGGCGCGGTCGGGGTCATAGGTCGATCACCACCGGACCGAAGTCCTCCGGACGGATGTGGGTCGTCGTGCTGCCGCGGACCGTCAACGCGAACAGCTCGAGTCCCAGCACCGACCAGCCCCACGTCTGCTCGTAGGGCGTGCACACCTCGGTCGCGGGGGGCGGCCCGAGGACGAGCCGTACGCAGGTGTCGACCGCGACCGGCTTGAGGTCGACGCTCGACGTCGTCTCTACCGCCGAGCTGCTGTTGACCGTCGCGGTGCTGTTCACCGTTGAGTCGCTGTTCACCGTCGACGTCGTCGTCACGGGCTCGAGGGTGATCGTCGCGTCGGAGTGGACCGTGTTGTCGCCGCCGAGGGTGAGCTTCATGTTGTCGAGCCCGGTGAGGGTCGACGTGACGTCGGCGGTCACGTCCGAGCTGAAGGTGTTCCCGCCGAAGACGGTGGTGTCAATGGTGTAGTCGGCCATCACTGGGCTCCTGTGGCATCGGGTGTCTCGGGCGGGCTCACGAGGTAGGAGTGGTGGAAGCCGAGCCGTGGGTCGCCGAAGGCGCCGACGGTGTTGTCGAACTCCTGGAGCTCGGGAAGCACGACCCGGTCGCGCAGCTCCAGGGACGGGTAGTCGTAGACGGTGATGTGGTTCTGTCCGCGGTTGGCCGTGAAGAGCAGGGTCTGGTCAGCGGACAGCTGGCAGGCGTAGATCCCGTCGATCAGGGCGCCACGGCTCACCTTGAGCGCTTCGGCATACAGGTGGGAGTTGCCGAAGAAGTTGCCGCGCATGAAGGACTCGGCGACCGTTGCCGTGGACTGGCGGGTCAGCGCGAGCGAGTCGAGGACACCGGGGTGCTCGTCGATGACCCGGTGAGTGGTCATGGTGAGGAGGTCGACAAGAACGACGGTGTGGCTGCCGCCGGTGCAGAAGATCAGCTCGGAGTCCGAGATCGTCACATCGGAGTTGATGTGCGCCGGGACCTCCCGGTTGGCCGACCAGTGCCGAAGCACCTGCCCGTGCTCGGCGTCGATCTCGAAGGCGTACTGGGTCAGCCAGGCCATCCCCCAGCGTTCCCAGTTGGTCCCGTCGGAGGGTTGGACTCGGAAGGAGACGGCGTAGAAGACGTCGAGCACGGGATGGCAGACGACGTGCCAGCACGTGGTCGGGAGCGGCACGCGGCTGACCTCGCCCGTCACCGTGTCGAGGATGCCGACCTCCTTGGCCTCCCCGAAGGTCGGGTGGTCCATCCCGCCATAGACGATGTAGCGCCCGGACGCGGTCCGCTTCATCGCGTGCGGGATCTTCACCGCATGGGGGGCGAGCCTCTCGGCCTTGGTCAGCCGGTTGAGGTCGAACTTCCAGAGGTGCTCGCCGATACACGTGACGAACTGGGTGTCGTCGAGCCAGACCAGGTGGGTGCTGCCCTTGATGGCGGTGTCGGGCACCTCGAAGCGGAGCGTCGACACACGGTCGGCCTCCTCCAGGGTGGCCAGGTCGTAGAAGAGCAGGTGCTGGCCGGTGTTGCCGAGGAAGCCAACTCGTCGGCTCGGGTCGACATTCGGGGCGTGCCCGCCCGAGGCCCCGGCGAAGTACTGCACCTTGTAGGCGTGGTCTCCCGTGGCCGGGTCGTAGTGGAACAGGCACACACCGGCCCGGCCCTCGAGGCCGTTCAACCCGTTGCCGTCGAGAGCCACGTGAAATGCGTAAGGGTAACTTCGCACCGGGATCGGCCCATCTCGTTGCGAGCGGACCGCGCTGGGCCGCCACGTGTGCTCAGACTAGCGGGATCTGGGCCCGGCGGGCAGGGCTCCCGTTCGGTCGGTCGCCGGCTCGGTCCCGGTGCTCCCCCGCACACACTCCTTCGGCTGGGGCCGCGAACGAAGGGCTCAGTCCTTGTGAGGAGCCGTCCCAAGGACATCGGCGACGGGGAAGCGGCGCCGCGACGTCTCGAGCTTCTGCCGCGCTGACCCAAGAAGGTCGATGTCGAGGACGTCGGCGAGCGCGAGGAGGTAGATGAGCACGTCGGACATCTCCTCGGATGCCCGCTCCTGTCGCCGACCGGCGGAAAACTCGCCCCGTGCGTCACCAGCCGGGACCCACTGGAACAATTCCGCGAGCTCGCCCACCTCACCGACAAGGGCGAGGATGAGCGACTTCGGGTCGTGGAACTGGCGCCAGTCGCGCTCGTCGGTGAACTGCCGGAGATCGGCCTGGAGCTTGGCAAGGGAGTCAGCGCCGGTCACGGCCGCATCATCTCAGTTCCCTACGCGCACGAGGGACCGCAGGAGAACCTGCGTCTCCACATCGGTCGAGTAGATGCGGACGCTGCGCATGCCGCGGGTCAGGAGCACCTTGTAAACGTTGCGGACCAGGCGATCCAGCTCTGCGTCGCCCACGCGGGTGGCGCTCTTCAGCTCGGGATCCTTGCTCCCCTCGCGGACCACCCGCCAGGTGCCCTCGCGCCAGACCAGGTCGGGCCCGATGATGACGCCGGCGTGGTCGTACTCGAAGCCCTGGGCGGTGTAGACGCAGCCCACCTGGGAGAAGCCCGCCGGATCCGTTGCCCAGAGCGCCGACGGCGGCGCGCCACCGACCGAGCGCTCACCACGGAGGTTCCAAGGACGCTCCCAGTCACCGATCACGACGTCCGGCACCAGTTGGCCGTCGGTGGTGGGGTCGCTCCAGCGCCAGCAGTAGCCGGCGGCGATCCGGGCGCTGAATCCCAGCGACTCCTCGACTGCGAGCACCGCTTCCATCTCGGCCGGCGAGTCCACGACGGAGACCGAGAACATCGGATCGCCGGTCCACCGGACTGGACCACCTGGTTCCAGACCGAGCAGGCGAAGTACCCACTCGACGTACACCTGTGAGCCACCGCAGCGGAACTGGTCGTCGAGGGAGATGTGCTCGACCTGCATTCCGAGCGCCGCGGCATACGACTCGATGTCCGCTACGGTCCCCAGCTCGCCCGGACGCACCACCTGGTGCTCGTCCAGAAGGAACACGGGAACCTGTGCGGCCGTGAGGAGCTCGTGGATCTGCGGCTGGGCACGCTCCCGATCGGCCCGACGCGTGTACCGGTTGACGGACGTCTCCCGGATCCGGTGCGCCTCGTCGAGGATGAGGCAGTCCACGTCGTTCGGCTCGGCGTCCATGAACGAGTTGAAGTACTTGAACAGTTGCTGCACGCGCGGCGCCCGACGACCGGCAACCTTGCGGAGGGTCTGGGTGAACGAGCGAGAACCGGTGGCGTGGATGACGGTTCGGCCTTGCCGGGAGAGCTCACCCATCAGCGAGAGCGCCACGACCGACTTGCCACTACCAGGACCGCCGCTCACCACGACAGCGGTCTTGGTCGCTCCACGTCGCGCGCGTGAGACCGCGTGCAGAACGTTCTCGTAGGCGTCCCGTTGCTCATCGAGCAGCACGAACATCTCGCGACTCTGCACCTCCTCGGCCGCGACCGCGAGCAGCTGCTTGCTCGGCTTGATCTGGCTCGAGAGGAGTGCATCGGCTGCAGCCGCGCCCGACTCGGCCGCCAGATTGGCCCTGAGGAAGTCCAGGAAGTCCGAGCGCCGCTGCTGCGTGAAGAGACGACCGTTCGGTCCGGACGGTAGGTCCATCAGGCCGGCCACGCCGAAGTCGGTCGCGTTGTGGAGGTATGCCGCACCCACGAGCGAGTGCGGGTTCTCCCCGAGGTATGCCGTGAAGTCGCGGAGGTAGTCGACGTAGCCGCCGACCTGCAGGAGAGGGTGGAGGACTCCACGACCTGAGTACTGGTCGATGGACACCAGCGTCTGGCTGTCCTCGAACATCGTGGCGCTCGACCACTGCTTCAGCTCGATGACGATGTAGCTGGGATGGCCGGTCCGGGGATGTTGCCCGGCGAGCACGACGTCGACCCGCTTGGAGGTCAACGGGAGCTGGTACTCGACGAGCATCTCCACATCAGGGAGTCCAGCGTCGATGAGCGCGGCCTGCAAGATCGGGAGGCTGTGACTCCATGAGCGCTGCTCACCCGGGGACGCGCGGTGTCCGGTCCGGATCGACATCTGTCTGCTGAGGTAGTCCGCGAGGTGCGCCTCGTACGCCGTGAACCCCTTGACGGAGGTACGAAGCAGTGGCACGAACAGGTCCCCAAGCAGCACGAAGTGACTCGTGCGGGTGGGGGCATGTCCGTGGGGGAAGCCCGTCGGGCCGCAATGACCTCGTCATCGTAGTGACCGTCGGGGCGATGGGCCCGATGATCCGGCGCGGCATACGAGATCGATGGGCTACCAGGCGAAGCCGCGGACTCCGGTCATCGTGCCGAGGTAGGCCGTGCTGTTGCTGACCGCAGGTGTGGCGAACCGGCTGACCGGGCCCGTCGGCAGGACGTACCGTGTCGCACCCGTCGCCTGGTTGAGGACGTAGAGCGCCCCGGCGGCAGAGTCGACGGCGAGGACGACACCGTTCGCGAGGACCGGCGAACCGGTGACGTTGGTGGCGGCATGCCACACGACGGTCATCGTCCCGCTGGCGCTGATGCGCACCGCGCGAACGCCGTCCGTGCACGGCACGTAGACGATGTCGCCGGACACGGCGGTCCCGCCGAACGACCGGCATACGGCGGCCTGCGAGACCTCCCCGCCGATGCCGCCGAGCGCGGAACGCCGCAGGACGTATGCCGTTCCGGACTTCCCGTCGGCGTACACGTAGTTGCCGACGATCGCCGGACCCTGGCTGCCGAGGTCGAGATCCTGGGCGTTGTCGCTGGCCCAGGTCGACGGCGAGAACGAGTCGACGATGGTCGCCTGCGGCCCGAGGCGGAGGATGGAGTCGCTGAAGTCGTAGGCGCCCGGGGTCGTGCTCTCGCCGTTGCCGACCGCGACCAGCAGCGTGCCGTCGGTGTCGACCGTCGGGCCCGGCGGGGTCCAGATGCCGGCCTCGCGCCCGGTGGGGACCGTGACGTGCCACAGGGCGCTGCTCGGGCTGGTGAGCCGAACGCCGACGACGCTGCCACGGTAGGTGCTGCAGTCGCCGGCCAACCCGCCGTAGGGGATGTACGCGACGCCGCCGGAGATGGTGAGGGCTCCCCGCTGCTGCATCGCGGCAGGCGTAATGCCGGTGACCGTTGTCGGCACGTCGACGTTGCGGGTCCACCGGACCGCGCCCGTGGTGGGGTCCAGGCCCCAGGCCTGGTGGTGGATCGGACCGGCGACCTCACCGACCACGACGATCCGGTCGGTGGCCACGTCGTATGCCGGTGTCCCGGTGATACCCAGCGGGTCGATGTTTCCGCACGGGAGCGCCGACCTCCGCACGGGTGTGCCGAGGTGCTGCTTCCACGTGACGACGCCGCCGTCGATCCGGTAGACCGTGTCGTTCTCGGTGGCGACGATCTGGCTGGTCCCGGTCAGGGCGAGGGGCGACGCGTAGACCGCGCCGTCGAGGGTCAGGGCAGTCACCTGCACCGGAGCGCTCGTGACCGGGGCGGTCGTCGCGACGCCGGTGCGCTGGGTGTCGCCGTGGTAGGTGTACCAGTCGCCCGGGTAGGTCAGCCATGCCCCGGCGACGTCGACGAGCACGTTCGTGGTCGCCGACGTGTAGATGGTCAGCTGACCCGAGGCACTGAGCCGGACGGTGGCGCTGTTGGCGATCGCCCCTCCCGGCGCGAAGTTCAGTGTGGAGGTCGCCGGCCGGGTCGTTCCGGTGGCGTATGCCGTGAGCCAGCCGCCGCTCGTGGGCGAGACGGCGGTGACGTTGACCTCGACCGCGGTCTGGCCCTTGCGCGGCATACCGCCACGGCCGGTGACCTGGACGGTCAGCGCGCCGCCGGCCCGGAGCGCGCCCGACCCGGTCCGGGTGTCCAGGATCCGCGCCGGGGTCAGCGGGTCGTAGTCGCTCGTCGTGGGGATCCAGCCGGCGACGTCGACGACCAGGTTCGCCCGTGCCCAGGTGTAGAGGTCGACCTTGCCGTCCGACCCGATCCTGGCCAGCACCAGGCCGGCCGATGTCTGCCCGGCCCGGTAGTTGACGTTGGAGGACGTGGGCCGCGCCAGTCCGGCCGGCCACACGGTGAGGAAGCCACTGGCCGAAGGGCCGACTGCCGTCACGGACAGCACCACCGCACCGACACCTGAGGCGGGAACCCCGCCACGCCCGGTGACCGTCAGCACCGTCGTCGACCCCGCGGCGGGCTGGGTCGTCGTCCTCGTGTCGAGGACTCGCGCAGGGGTGAGGGCGGTGTAGGCCGAACCGGTCGGGTAGTAGCCCGTGACGTCGACGAGCAGGTTCGCCCTGGCCAGGGTGTACAGGTCGATCTGCCCACCGGTACCCACCTTGACGATCGCCTGGGTGCCCACCGTCTGACCGCGCGAGTAGTTCACCGCCGACGCGGTGGGTCGGGTCGCGCCCGCGGGCCAGGCCAGCGCGTAGCCCGCCTGCGCAGGTCCCACCACGGTCAGGTTGACGACGACCGCCGCCACTGCGGACGCAGGCACGCCACCGACACCGGTCACGGTGAGGCCGGTTGTCGACCTCGCCAGCGGCTCGGACCCGGTCCGCGTGTCCAGCAGCCTCTTCGGGGACACCGGTACGAACCTCGCGACGCTCGCCGCCGCCGCGCGGCCCATCCCCTCGGCCGCGGCGATGGGGGGACGAGCCTGCGAAGAGCTCTGCCACGCGGCTTCGGCCGGAGCAGATCCCAGCGCACAGACCACGAACATGGCCATGAAGGCCACCAGCACTCGGTAGCGAGCCACCATGACACTCACCCCATCCGACCACTCGACCGGTGCCGACAGCGGTCCTGACGACCCGAGGAGCGGGACGAGCCCACCCTCCCACCGCGCCTGTGTCGCGGCAACCGGACGAGTTACGACGACCTACATCGAGTCCGTCCGGCTACGAGACGCGTTCGCGGAGCCACCAGAGGCCGACGCCACCGACCACGGCAGCGAGCCCGAGGTATAGGCCGGACTCGCGCCACTGCAGGGTCCAGAACCGGTCGGCCGGTTGGTAGACGATCTCCTGGCGGTAGCCCTCCGACGCGAGCCGCGCGAAGCACGAGTCGAGACTGTTGACCGGTGCCGGCACCCGCGTCTGGCCGCTCACCGGCGGGGCCTCTGCGCCCGGCCCCGGCAGACACGTGCTCAACCAGCTCGGCAGCGCCGCAACCCTGCCCGACGCATCGACGGTCCGGTTCGACAGGATCCAGTCCCCACGGTCGGCCCTGTGCGCACTGACCGTCAGCGGCCCGCCCGGGCCGCTGGACGAGATCCCGTCGAGCGTGGCGCGAGATATGGTCACCGACTGGTCGACCGGCGCCGCCAGATGCGGTCGCACCCACAGCGGAACCGCGACCTGCACCGCGACATAGAGCAACAGGGTCAGCGCCATCGCCGGCACCGACCGCCGCAGCACGATGCCCAGCGTGATCCCGAGCGCGAGGGCGAACACGGCATACGAGACCGGCACGATCCCCCGCATCGCGAACGACACCGGCGTCAACCGGCTCGGGAACCCGCCATGCGTCGCGCTCGTCGCCCCGTCGAGCGGGTTGGCCCACCGGGTGACGGCCCAGGTCAACGCTGACACCGCCAGCGCGGCGCCCAGCACGGTCAGCCCCACCTTGACCCCGAACCAGCGCATCCGGGTGACCGACTGGACCCAGACCAGCCGATGGGTCCCGTGCTCCAGCTCGCGCGCCACGAGCGGAGCCCCCCAGAAGGCTCCCAGCAGCGCCGGCAGCACGGCCATCACGATCAGGCCCGACCAGAACAGGGTCCGATCACTCGCGGTCAGCCGGTCGAAGATCGCCCCCGCGGGCTCGGCCAGAGCGACGATGCGCGTCCCGGTGACGGCCAGCACGACGGCCGCGGCCACAACCGCGACGTATGCCGCGAGCGCCTGGAAGCGGAGCTGTCGCCACGCCAGCCAGGTCATCGGACGACCTCCAGCGCCTGGGCGGCCTCGGGTGCCGCCGCCTGCTCCATGTAGGTGAGGACGAGGTCCTCCAGGCCCAGGCGGCTCACCGACCAGGCCGGGTCCAGGATGGGGGACTCGGTCCGGACGACGAACGTCGACTGCCGGTCCGTATGCCGGTCCGAGACAACGGTCTGGTCGGCGGGGAGCGACCGCGAGTCACGGCGCAGACCGGTCAGCCGGTGGTGCGTGTCGAGGAGGGTCTCGACGTCACCCTCGACGCGTACGCCGGAGTCGACGAGGACGACGAGGTGGTCGCAGACCCGCTCCAGGTCGGATACGACGTGCGAGGAGAGCACGACGCTGAGCTCCTGCTCGCCCACCGCCTCCATGAGGACCTGGAGGAACTCCCGGCGGGCGAGAGGGTCGAGGCTGGACACCGGCTCGTCGAGGATGAGCAGCTCGGGGCGCTTGGCCAGGCCGAGGGTGAGCGCGAGCTGGGCGCGCTGGCCACCGGACAGCCGGCCGGCCTTCTGCTTGGGGTCGAGTCCGAGCCGCGCGATGCGCGACGTCGCGACCACGTCGTCCCAGCCGGGGTTGAGCCGAGCGCCGAGGCGCAGGTGCTCGGCCACGGTGAGACCGGCATAGGTCGGGGTCTCCTGGGCGACGAAACCGACCCGGGCGAGCGCGGCGGCGGCGACCGCGGGCGGACCGCCGCAGACCTCGACCGTGCCAGCGGTGGGCTTGAGCATGCCGACGGCGAGGTTGAGCAGGGTGGTCTTGCCGGCGCCGTTGGGCCCGACCAGGCCGGTGACGCGACCCTCGGGGATCGACAGGGTGCAGTCCGACAGGGCCCAGCGGCGGCGGTAGCGCTTGCCGAGTCCGTTGGTCCGCAGGACGGCGGTCATGCTACGACTCCTTGCTCGTCGCGAAACGTGCTCGCGAACAGGGCTTCGATGCTCTCCTCGTCCAGGCCGGCCAGACGGGCCTTGGCGAGCCAGCGCTGGAGGTCCTTGCGGAGCGTGGCCTGCGCCGCGAACGAGCCGTCGACGAGGGAGCGGGTCACGAACGTCCCGACGCCCGGCCGGGCCGACACGAGGCCCTGGTGCTCCAGCTCGCGGTAGGCCTTGAGCACCGTGTTGGGGTTGATCGCCAAGGTCGCGACGACGTCCTTGACCGTGGGCAGCTGGTCGCCCTCCCGCAGGACCCCCAGCCGCAGAGCGTGCCGAACCTGTTGCGCGAGCTGGAGATAGGGCGAGAGCCCGGACTTGGTGTCGAGCCAGAAGTCGATCATCGGGCCTGCTCCATTCATCTAGTTAACTAGCACTTTAGATAGAGGCGGCGCGGCCGGCAAGGGTCGTCAAGGACCAGCAGCCGCAGCAGCTCGCCCATGAGGCCTCCCGGCGCGACATCCGGGCACCACCCCACAGCGGACGAGCCGAGCCGACGGGTACCGCCCACAGATCCGGGGGCAAACCAACAGAAACGGGCACCCGTATCTATTTACATTGCCCCGTCTGAGTGGTTTGATGATCCGCAGCGGCCCAACGAGGGGCCGCCGGTGAGGACGAGGGAGTCCGAATGTATGCAGCCGAGCGGCAGCAGCAGATCATGGTGGAGGCGCGCCGCGCCGGCCGGGTCGAGGTCGCTTCGCTCGCCGACTCCCTCGGGGTCGCCGCCGAGACCGTCCGCCGCGACCTCACCGCCCTGGAGCTGCGTGGCTCGGTCCGCCGCGTGCACGGGGGCGCGATACCCGTCGAGCGACTTGAGCTCGAGCCGACGCTCGCCACTCGCTCATCGCGCCTCACCGAGGTCAAGCGCCGGATAGCCGCCCGGGTCCTTGACGAGCTGCCCACCGGCGGCACCGTCCTGCTCGACTCCGGCTCCACGACCCTCGCCGTCGTGCAGCTGCTCCCGCCCGACCTCGACCTCACCGTCGTCACCAACTCCGTGGCCGCAGCCGCAGCCCTCTCGACCCACCCCGGCATCACGCTCTATCTCCTGGGCGGGCACGTGCGGGGCATCACCGGCGCCGCCGTCGGGGAGTGGGCCACAGCGGCCCTCGACGGCCTCGTCGTCGACCTCGCCATCCTCGGCACGAACGGCATCTCCGCCGCGCGCGGCCTCACCACCCCCGACCAGGCCGAGTCCCTCGTCAAGACCGCGATGGTTCACTCGGCTCGTCGGGTACTGGTCGCCACCGACTCGAGCAAGGCCGGCGACGACCATCTCCATCGCTTCGCAACCCTGGCCGAGGTCGACGTCGTCGTCACCGACACCGACCTGGCCGACGACGTCGCAGCCGAGCTGCGCGCGGCCGGCCCGCTGGTGGTGACGGCGTGATCATCACCCTCACCCCCAACCCGAGCGTCGACCGGGCCATCGTCATCGACGCCCTGCACCGCGGCGAGGTGCACCGCGCCACCTCCAGTCGCGTCGACCCGGGCGGCAAGGGCGTCAACGTGTCCCGTGCCCTCGCCGCGCAGGGCGCCGCGACCCTGGCCGTGCTCCCCGCCGGGGGTCCCGAGGGACACCTCATGGACGAGCTCCTCGACGCTGCCGGTGTCCCCCACCGCAGCGTCCCCGTCGCCGGCAGCGTCCGGATGAACGTCAGCGTCCTCGAGCCCGACGGCACCACCACCAAGCTCAACGAGCCAGGGCCCGAGCTCTCCCCGGCAGAGATCGAGGCGCTCGTCGAGGCCACCCTGGCCGCGGCCGAAGGCGCCGCCTGGGTCGTCGGTTGCGGCAGCCTGCCGCCCGGTGCCCCGATCGACCTGTATGCCGGTCTCGTCACCCGGGTGCACGGGCGCGGGGCCCGGGTCGCCATCGACTCCTCCGGCGCACCCATGCCGCTCGCCGTGGCCGCCCGCCCGCACCTCATCAAGCCCAACCATGAAGAGCTCGCCGAGCTCGTCGGG
This sequence comes from Intrasporangiaceae bacterium, assembly GCA_021324575.1. Taxonomy (GTDB): domain Bacteria; phylum Actinomycetota; class Actinomycetes; order Actinomycetales; family Dermatophilaceae; genus Nostocoides. Next base: position 24,226 of record JAJPIW010000021.1, read on the forward strand.
CACCAGCTACCGACCCTCGGCGACGTCCACGCCGCCGCCCGCGAGCTGGTCTCCGACGGCATCGAGGTCGTCGCCGTGAGCCTCGGCGGCGACGGCGCCCTCCTCGTCACGGCTGACGAGGTCGTCCACGCCCGGGCGACGATCACTGCTCCCCTGTCCACCGTGGGCGCCGGGGACTGCATGCTCGCCGGACTGCTGCACGGCCTGTCGAGCGGACTCCCCGCCGACGCCGCCCTCGCTGCTGCCGTCACCTGGGGTGCCGCCGCGGTCACCCTCCCCGGAAGCCGCGTCCCCACCCCCGATGACCTCCACGGCATACCGGTGGCAGTCACCCGCACGCCTGAGTTCTCCCGCACCCTCAGTTGACACGAAAGGAAGCACCATGCCCCTCATCACCGACGAGCAGGTCGTCCTCGACCTGACCGGGGCAGATCGCCACGCGGCGACCCGCACCCTCGCCGAGCGGCTCGTGGCCAGTGGCCGCTGCACCGACCTCGACGCGTTCCTCGCCGACGTCACCGAGCGGGAGAGCAAGATGGCCACCGGGCTCCCCGGCGGCATCGGCATCCCGCACGCCCGCAGCGCCGCGATCACCGAGCCGTCCCTCGTGTTCGGCCGCTCGACCGACGGTATCGACTGGGGCGCCAAGGACGGCCCGGCCACCCTGGTCTTCCTCATCGCGGCCCCCGAGGGTGGCGGCGACGCGCACATGCAGATGCTCCCCAAGCTCGCCCGCGCGCTCATGAAGAAGGACTTCAAGGCCGCTCTCGCCGCAGCCACGACCGAGGCCGAGGTCGTGCGAGTCGTCGAGGCCGAGGTCGCCCTCGACCCCGCTCCCGCAGCCGCTCCCGCGTCCGCCGCCGCCGCCGCAGCTGGACCTGCAGCCACGGTCGCGACGGCCGCAGCCGCCTCGCCCGTAGCCACCGCAGCTCCCGCCCCGGTCGCGGTTGCCGCCGGACCGATCCGCCTCGTCGGCGTCACGTCCTGCCCGACCGGCATCGCGCACACCTACATGGCCGCCGAGGGCCTCGAGAACGCCGCGAAGGCCGCCGGCTACGAGATGAAGGTCGAGACCCAGGGCTCTGCCGGGTCGACGCCGCTGAGCCCCGCGGAGATCGCCGCCGCCGACGCGGTGATCTTCGCCCACGACCTCCCGGTCAAGGACGTCGGGCGCTTCGCCGGCAAGCCGACGATCGACGTCGGGGTCAAGAAGGGCATCTCCGACGGCCCAGCGCTCATCGCGCAGGCCGTGGCGCTCGCCGCCGAGTGGAAGGCCGACCCCAGCAAGGCGGCCGCCGCGGCGGCTTCCGCCGGTCCGGTCGCAGCCGGTGGTGGGCTGACCACGAAGGTCGAGGGCGGTGCGGGGACCCTCACCAAGATCCGCCAGTGGCTCATGACCGGGGTGTCGTACATGATCCCGTTCGTCGCCGCGGGCGGCATCCTGATCGCCATCTCGTTCATGCTCGCGCAGGTCGCGATGGGCAAGCAGGGCGCGATCGAGATCACCAAGTTCAACCTGACGAGCGCCGACGCCTACAACATCGCCCAGCACTTCAACGTCGTCAGCCTGACCTCGTGGGCCGCGCTGCTGTTCGTCATCGGTGGCGCCGCGTTCGGCTTCCTCGTCCCGATCCTGTCCGGGTTCATCGCCTTCGCCATCGCCGACCGGCCCGGTCTGGTCCCCGGCGTCGTGGCGGGCTTCATCGCCGCGACGATGCAGGCCGGCTTCCTCGGCGGCCTGGCCACCGGCTTCATCGCCGGCTTCGTGGCCCGTTGGATCTCCGGTTGGAAGGTCCACAAGGGCGTGCGCGGTGTCATGCCGGTGGTCGTCATCCCGCTGCTGTCGACACTGATCACAGCCGGGCTGTTCATCACGATCCTCGGTCGCCCGATCAAGGCCGTCATGGACGCCCTCACCCACGGCCTGAACAGCATGAGCGGGTCCAGTGCACTGGTCCTCGGTGTCGTGCTCGGCGCCATGATGGGCTTCGACCTCGGCGGCCCGGTCAACAAGGCGGCCTACTTCTTCGCCACGGCGGGGCTGGCCGGAGCCGGCACCGCTTCGAACGCGCCGCAGCTCAAGATCATGGCCGCGGTCATGGCCGCCGGGATGGTGGCACCGCTGTCGATGGCGCTCGCCACCACGGTTCGGCCCAAGCTCTTCTCCGAGCCCGAACGGGAGAACGGCAAGGCGGCCTGGCTGCTCGGCGCGTCGTTCATCTCCGAGGGAGCGATCCCGTTCGCCGCGGCCGACCCGCTGCGCATCATCGTCTCCTCGGTGGTCGGCAGCGCCGTCACCGGCGGTCTGGCGATGGTCTTCGGCGCCACCCTGCGGGCACCGCACGGAGGCATCTGGGTGCTCCCGCTCATCGGGAAGTTCGCGCTCTTCCTCCTCGCCCTCGTCATCGGCGTCCTCGTGATGACCGCGATCGTCGTCGTCCTGAAGTCGCGTGACCCCCGCCTGCAGGAGGTCGACGCCGCGGCCACCGTCTGACCCCGCGAGCCCACCGGATCCGGGCAGCTCAGCCCGGCCGATGCAACAAACCCGAAACCGGGCGCTCCAGACCCGCGCCCATCGAACCCACCACCCAAGGAGCACAACCCATGGCACAACGCACCGTCACCATCGCCTCCTCCGTCGGACTCCACGCCCGCCCGGCCGCCCTGTTCGTCGAGGCGGCGAGCGAGACCGGCCTCGACGTCGAGATCGGCCGTCCCGGCGAGGACGCCGTCGACGCGACGAGCATCCTCGGGGTCATGGCCCTGGGCGCCAAGCACGGCGAGGAGGTCGTCCTCACCGCCGAGGGCGACGGCGCCTACGAGGCGCTCGACACCCTCGTCGCCCTCCTCTCCCGCGACCTCGACGCGGAGTGAGCACGGTGGCCGAGACCGAGACCCGCCAGGGCATCGGCGTCAGCCCGGGATCGGCATACGGGCCGGTGGTGCAGGTCGCACCGCCGGTCCGGCCGCCGGCCGACGAGCCCGCCGTCGAGGACCACGAGGCCGCGCTCGCGGACGTGAAGGCGGCGTTCGAGTCGGTCGCCCAGGCTCTTGAGGAGAAGGCGCGCCACGCCGACGACACGGCGCAGAAGATCCTCAAGGCCACCGCCCTCATCGCCCGTGACAAGGGTCTGGTCAAGGCCGCCGGCAAGCAGCTCACCGCAGGTCGTGGCCGGGCCAACGCCATCGCGAACTCGGTGGAGGAGTACTGCGCCCAGTTCGAGGCGCTCGGCGGCTACTTCGCCGAGCGGGTCACCGACCTGCGCGACGTCGGGTCGCGCGCCGTTGCCGCCGTGCTCGGCGTTCCGGCTCCCGGCGTGCCCGACTTCACCGAGCCGAGCGTCGTCGTCGCCGAGGACCTCGCGCCCGCGGAGACGGCCACCCTGGACCGCTCGCTCGTCGTCGGCATCGTCACCCAGGCCGGTGGTCGCACGAGCCACACCGCGATCCTCGCGGCCCAGATGGGCATCCCGGCGGTCGTCCAGCTGGCCGGTGCGACGGCGATCCCGGTCGGCACGCCAGTGGCGCTCGACGGCGACACCGGCGAGGTCACCATCGCGCCCGAACCCGGGCTCGTCGAGGCCCAGCGGGTTCGCCGCGAGAAGCGGGCCGAGGCACTCGCGGCCAGCAGCGGCCCGGGCGTGACCCGCGACGGACACCACGTGGCCCTGCTCGCCAACATCGGCGGGGTCCAGGACGCCCAGAGCGCCGGGGCCCAGGACCTCGAAGGAGTCGGGCTCTTCCGGACCGAGTTCGTCTTCCTCTCGGCCGACCGGGCACCGACGGTGGAGGAGCAGGCCGAGATCTATCGTCAGGTGTTCCGGCCCTTCGGCGACCGTCGCGTCGTCGTCCGCACGCTCGACGCCGGGGCCGACAAGCCGCTCAGCTTCGCCGACCTCGGGCCGGAGGAGAACCCTGCCCTCGGTCGCCGCGGGCTGCGTCTGTCCGCCGAACGTCCCGAGCTGCTCGATGCCCAGCTCGAGGCTCTGGCCATCGCCGCCAAGGACACCGGAGCCGACGTGCGCGTCATGGCGCCGATGGTGGCGACGGTGGAGGAGGCAGCGTGGTTCGCCCGGCGAGTCCGGGAGAACGGCCTGCCCAAGGCGGGGGTGATGATCGAGGTTCCGGGGGCAGCTCTGCGGGCAGCCCACGTGCTCGCCATGGTCGACTTCGGCAGCCTCGGCACCAACGACCTCGCCCAGTACACGATGGCGGCGGACCGGATGCAGGGCGCGCTGTCGGACCTGCTCGACCCGTGGCAACCGGCCGTGCTGGACGTCGTCGCCGCCGCCTGCGACGGTGCCCGCCGCACCGGCCGCCCGATCGGGGTGTGCGGTGAGTCGGCGGGAGACCCGTTGCTCGCCCTCGTCCTGGCCGGGCTCGGCGTCTCGAGCCTGTCGATGGCGCCCAGCAAGGTGCCCGTCGTGCGCCTGGCCCTGTCGCTGCATACGTTGCCCGAGTGCCAGGGGCTCGCAACGGCAGCACGCGAGGCCGCCACCGCCAAGGACGCACTCGAGGCGGTGCGCTCGCGAGCCCAGTCGGCCCTCACAGACCTCCTCTGAGCGAGGAGACGAACGCGGCCGGCCCGCTGCACCGAGCGCCCCCGGCGGGCCGGCCGCGACCCGACGACCACCCGACCACGACCCGATCCCCGGGCTTCCAGAGGCTGAGACACCGAGCTCCCGCATTGGCAGTACGGTCGCCAGTTGCCTACTGTCACGTCACCACCGGCGAACGCAGGAGTTCTGTTGAACAGCATCATCGAGCGAGCGCGGCAGCAGGTCCTGGCGGACGGGCGGGGCCTGGACGAGGCCGAGCTGGTGGAGGTCCTCCGCCTCCCCGACGAGGACCTCGCCGAGCTCTTGGCCCTCGCCCACGAGGTGCGCGTCAAGTGGTGCGGAGAGTCGGTCGAGGTCGAGGGCATCATCTCGCTGAAGACCGGCGGGTGCCCCGAGGACTGCCACTTCTGCTCGCAGTCCGGCCAGTTCACGTCCCCGGTCCGCTCGGTCTGGCTGAACATCCCCGAACTGGTCGCCGCAGCGAAGGAGACCCGCGCGACGGGCGCCACGGAGTTCTGCATCGTCGCGGCGGTGCGCGGCCCGGACGAGCGGCTGATGACCCAGGTCCGCGAGGGGATCGAGGCGATCACCGCCGAGGTGGACATCAACATCGCCTGCTCGCTCGGCATGCTCACCCAGACCCAGGTCGACGAGCTGCGCGCCATGGGCGTGCACCGCTACAACCACAACCTCGAGGCCGCCCGCTCGTACTTCGGCGACGTCGTCACGACGCACTCCTACGAGGAGCGCTGGCAGACCTGCGAGATGGTCAAGGACTCCGGGATGGAGCTGTGCTGCGGCGGCCTCATCGGCATGGGCGAGACCCTCGAGCAGCGGGCCGAGCTCGCGGCGCAGCTCGCCTCCCTCGATCCGCACGAGGTGCCGCTCAACTTCCTCAACCCGCGCCCTGGCACCCCCTTCGGCGACCTGCCGGTCATGGACGGTCGCGACGCGCTGCGGGCGATCGCCGCATTCCGGCTCGCCATGCCGCGCACGGTTCTTCGGTATGCCGGTGGCCGCGAGCTCACGCTCGGGGACCTGGGCACCCGGGACGGGCTGCTCGGCGGGATCAACGCGATCATCGTCGGCAACTACCTCACGACGCTCGGGCGGCGACCCGATGCCGACCTCGACCTCCTCGACGAGCTGAAGATGCCGATCAGGGAACTCCAGAAGACGCTCTGATGCCGGACCGGTTCTGCGGCCACTGCGGCGAGCAGCTCGGCGAGGGGCTTGGTGCCGCCCGGCACGTCCCCTGCGAACAGTCGCTGCGGCTGGAGCCGCCCCGGTTCTGCGCGCAGTGCCGCCGCCGGATGGTGGTCCAGGTGACCCCGACCGGGTGGACCGCGCAGTGCTCCCGACACGGCGAGCTGAGCGACGTCCGGGCTGATGTCGCTGAGGGTGCTGAGGGGCCCGAGGGGCCTGAGGGTGCGCATGGAACCGGCTGACCCGTCACGGCAGTCCGCGCTCCTGTCCGCCGACGCGCGCCTGCTCTGGCACCCGTACTCCTCGATGACCGACCCGGCCCCGGTGCGCCTCGTCGACAGCGCCGACGGTGTGCGCCTGCACTTCGCCGACGGGTCGAGCGCCATCGACGCGATGTCGTCCTGGTGGTGCATGATCCACGGCTACCGCAACCCGGTCCTCGACGCCGCCCTGCGCGACCAGGTGGACCGGATGTCCCACGTGATGTTCGGCGGCCTGACCCACGCGCCCGCCATCAACCTCGCCGAGCGGCTCGTGTCGATCACGCCGGACGCACTGCAGCACGTCTTCTTCTGCGACTCCGGCTCGGTGTCGATCGAGGTCGCCGTCAAGCTCGCCCTCCAGTATCAGGCCGCCCGCGGCAGACGGTCCCGCACCCGGCTGCTCACCGTCCGCGGCGGCTACCACGGGGACACCTTCACCCCGATGAGCGTGTGCGACCCGGTCACCGGCATGCACTCGATGTTCGCCGGCGCCCTGCGCGAGCAGGTCTTCGCGCCGCGCCCGCCGGCCGGCTTCGACCGGGCGCCCGACGATCCCGAGCTGCTCGCCTGGATGGGCGCGACGGAGGACCTGGCCGCGCGGCATACCGACGAGGTCGCGGCGATCGTCGTCGAGCCGATCCTCCAGGGCGCCGGCGGCATGTACCCCTACTCCCCCGCCTGCCTGGCCTTCCTCCGCGACGTGGCGGACCGGCACGGGTTCCTGCTGATTCTGGACGAGATCGCCACCGGCTTCGGCCGGACCGGCACCCTCTTCGCCGCCGAGCACGCCGGCGTCGTGCCCGACGTCATGTGCCTGGGCAAGGCGCTGACCGGGGGCTACCTGTCTCTCGCGGCGGTCCTGTGCACCTCCGAGGTCGCGTATGCCGTGTCGTCCGGCCCGGGGCGCGCGCTCATGCACGGCCCGACCTTCATGGCCAACCCGCTCGCGTGCGCGGTGGCCCTGGCCAGCCTTAACCTGCTCCTGGCCCAGGACTGGGCGTCGACGGTCGCGGGCATCTCGGCCGGGCTGAGCCGCGGGCTCGCGCCTGCCCGCGACCTGCCCGGGGTCAAGGACGTCCGGGTGCTCGGGGCGGTCGGTGTGGTGCAGCTCGAGGCCCCGGCCGATGTGCCCGCCCTCACCGCGGCAGCGCTGCGGAGGGGCGTCTGGCTGCGTCCGTTCCTCGACCTCGTCTACACGATGCCCCCCTATATCTGCACTGACGCCGAGATCGCCACCATCGGCGAGGCGGTCGTCGGGGCCGTCGAGGAGGTGGTCGCGTGACCGGTGGACTCGGTGCCTGGCTGTCCGGCCAGGCCGAGCGACAGGAGGCCCTCGGGCTGACCCGCAGGCTGCGCGCCCGCACGGCCACGGCGGTCCTCGCGGGGTCGGCCCGGCCCCCGCAACTCGGGCACCCGGCATACGAGACGATCATCGACCTGGCGGGCAACGACTACCTCGGGCTGTCCACCCACCCGGCGGTCATCGAGGCCGCGGTCGACGCCGTCCGTACCTGGGGTGCGGGCGCGACCGGGTCGCGGCTGGTCACCGGCACGACCGAGCTGCACGCTCGGCTCGAGGCCCGGCTGGCCGAGCACTGCCGGCAGGAGGCGGCGCTCGTGTTCTCCTCGGGCTACCTCGCCAACCTCGGGGCGCTCACGGCGCTGACCGATCCGGACACGCTGGTCGTCTCCGATGCCCACATCCACGCGTCCCTCGTCGACGCCGCCCGGCTCTGTCGGGCCCGGGTCGTCGTGGCCCCGCACAACGACGTCGCGGAGGTGGAGCGGCTGCTGACCGAGCGCAGCGAGCCACGCGCCGTCGTCCTCACCGAGTCGGTGTTCAGCGTGCTCGGCGACGCCGCACCGCTCAGCCGGCTGGCGGCGGTGTGCGAGGCCCAGGATGCCGTGCTGCTCGTCGACGAGGCCCACGGGCTCGGCGTGACCGGCGCGGGGCGCGGGTCCGTGGCCGAGCTGGGCCTCGCCGGTCACGAGCACGTCGTGGTGACCGTGACGCTCTCCAAGGCCCTGGGCAGCCAGGGGGGCGCGGTCCTCGGGTCCTCGGCCTTGACCGAGCATCTGGTCAACCGGGCCCGCACCTTCATCTTCGACACCGCCCTCGCCCCTGCCTCGGCCGGTGCGGCGCTGGCCGCGCTGGAGGTCATCGAGGCCGAGCCGCTGCGGGTGGCAGCCGTGGGCATCGTCGCGGGCCGGCTGGCCGCCGCCTGCGGTGTGCCGCCGGTGGCCGGGGCCGTGTTGTCGGTGCCGATGCCCGGACCGCGGGAGGCGGTGGCCGCCGCGGCCGCCTGCGCGGAGCGGGGGGTGAGGGTCGGCAGCTTCCGGCCGCCGTCGGTGCCGGACGGGATCAGCCGGCTGCGCCTCACGGCGACCGCTGCCCTCGACGACGCGCAGCTCGACCGCGCGTGCACGGTCGTCGGTTCGGTCGTCGGCTCGGTCGGCGCCGACGTGGCGCGTCGAACGTGAGCCTCCCTCGCATCCTGCTCGTCACCGGGACGGACACCGAGGTCGGCAAGACCGTGGTCACCGCGGCGCTCGCTGTCTGCCTGGCCCGGCTCGGCTCGGTCGCCGTCTACAAGCCGACCCAGACCGGTGTGAAGGGCAGCGAGCCGGGCGACGCAGACGAGGTCGCCCGACTCTCGGGGCTCACGTCGGTGCACGAAGGAGTCCGCCTCGAGGACCCACTGGCACCGACGACGGCAGCCCGGCGGGTTGGCATCCGGCTCCCCGGCATCGGCGACCACGCAGCGAGGGTCCACGAGCTCGCCCGCACCCACGACACGGTGCTCGTCGAGGGCGCCGGCGGCCTGCTGGTCGGCCTGGACACAGAGGGCCACGGCCTGGCAGAGCTCGCAGGTCGCCTCGATCTCGACGTCGCCTTCGTCGTCGTGGTGCGGGCCGGGCTCGGCACCCTCAACCACAGCCGGCTGACCGTCGAGGCACTGGCCAGCCGGGGGCTTCCGTGCCTCGGCCTGGCGGTCGGGGCATGGCCCGCCGAACCCGGCCTCGCCGAGCAGTGCAACCTGGCGGACCTGCCCGTCGTGACCAGCACGCCGCTCGTCGGGCAGGTCCCGGCGGGAGCAGCCGCCATGAGCCCCCGAGCTTTCACCGCGGCGGCACCGGACTGGTTCGTCCCGCCGTTGGGCCGGCGCACCTGAGCCGAGCCGCGTCCAGCCGGCCCGGCCGATCGCCCGACATCGGTGGCGGTCCGGGGCGACGATGGGTGGATGACCGACGACACCGACCCGATCGTCGCGGCGAGCGCCCTGGTTCGCGGCCACCTCGTGAGCCTGTCGATCCGGGCGGCGGTCGAGCTCGGGGTCTTCGACGCCTTCCTGCCCGGCTCGGGGACCCCGACCGGCCCGGACTCGTATGCCGCCGTGCCCCTCCACACGCTCGCGGCCCGGCTCACACTGGAGCCCAGACAGCTGGCCCGGCTGCTCACCGTGCTCGTCGACCTCGGCCTGGTGACGAACCCGGAGCCCGGGGCGGACCAGGAAGCGGAACCCAGCCCGCCGGCATACGAGATCACGGCCGTCGGCGTGACGTTCGTCGACGGCCACCCCAGCCGGCTGCGCGACCTGGTCCTCATGCGCACCGAACGGTCCGTCCTGGACAGCTGGCAGCGCCTCGACGCCGCGCTGCGGACCGACGCGGCGGTCTTCGAGACGGTCAACGGCGTCGACTACTGGACCTTCCTGGCCCAACACCCCAACCAGGAGACGAGGTTCAACGGAGCCATGGCCCGGCGCGGCATCGAGCAGGCCGAAGCGCTCGGGGCCGCCGGCGCCCTGGACGGCACGCGCACGCTGGTCGACGTCGGCGGCGGCGAGGGCGCCCTGGTGAGCGAGCTGCTCCGCCGGCATCCGGACCTCAAGGGCGTCGTGGCAGACCGGCCCGAGGTCACGACCGCGGCGACCGAGGCCTTCTTCGGGCAGTGCCTCGCAGACCGGGCGTATGCCGCGCCGGCGGACTTCTTCGTCGAGCTCCCCAGTGGCGCCGACGCCTACGTGCTGTCCAACGTGCTCCACGACTGGGACGACGGGGACTGCCGGCGCATCCTGCGGACGGTCCGGGCGGCGATGGAACCCGGTGCCCGGCTCTGGGTCGTCGAGCGGCTGCTCGACGCCGAGCGCTCCGACGACGCGCGGCTGGATCTGCACCTGCTCGACCTGCACATGCTCGTCCTCTTCGGCGCCCGGGAGCGCACCCGCGCCGAGTACGGCGCTCTCCTGCTCGCCACCGGCTTCACGGACCTGTCGGTCGCAACCGGCCCGGCGTGGGACGTCATCGGCGCCCGAGCCGGCTGAGCGCGCACCCGCCTCAAGCGCCCATTCGGTGCGAGGATCGAGATGGGTCTTGAGCCGCACCCGAGGAGACAGGTCATGGACACCGACGCGTTTGCCGCAACCCGGCGATCCCTGCACGGCGTCGCCGAGCTGGTCATCGCCGGACCGCAGTACGCGGCATACGGGACGATCCGGCTTCGCGTGGTCCCGGGCGGGTTCGGCGGAGTCTCTCTCCCGGTCCGGGTCGCCGGTGGCGACCTGGTCTGGGACGGTGGTCGGATGCCGCTCGGCGGCACCTGCCGGGAGCTCGCCACGGCCGCGGGGCTGGAGCCGGTCGCGCCCGGGATCTATCACGACGGCTCCGGGGTCGACCCCGACGAACCGCTCGACTTCGACGGGGACGCGCTCGGGAGCCTGCTCGGCTGGTTCGAGCGCTGTGAGACGGCGCTGCGGGTCTTTGCTCCAGATCACGAGCCGGTGCTGTGGCCGGAGCACTTCGACCTCGGCCTGACCCTGGACGAGGTCAACTACGGAGCCTCAACCGGCGACGCGGGCCACGGCGGACGGTACGCCTACGTCGGGCCGTGGACGCCACGGACCGGAGCATTCTGGAACGCTCCCTTCGGCGCCCTCCGCCCGGCCGAGGAGCTCCCGGACGCTGCCGCGGTCGCGGCCTTCTACGGGCAAGGCCGCGAAGCGGCGTCGTGACCCGCCTATCGTCCATAAAGGCTGGAGACTAGGCAGGAGTACGACGTAGTAGCCGCCTCGAGTCTGACCAAGCGGACGTAGGAGACCCAGGTCGGCAAGTCGGGCAAGATCTCATGAGGCGGCCCGTTCCTCGACTGGCGCGTCCCGGTGCGGGTGCCAGGATCATCGCGGCCCGGACCATGGGATCGACATCCTGGTCATCGGCCACCTGCGCTGCCAGGGCCTCCACGAGGGGTGGCACCGAGTCACTGGATGGACCCTCGCACACCACCTCACCGGTCTCGTCCTTGCGAGGTCAACCTCGTCGACGACGCGAGCGAGGAGCGGCTCACCGGAATGGATCAGGGGCCGCACAGGTTGCCCACAGCATGCCCGGCGACAGTGAGCGCATGACGACGATCTCGGGGCTGCTCGGCTCACTGGTCGGGTGGCCGATCATCGCCATCGCCGCGGCCGCCGTCTTCCTCGAGACCGCCACCATCGTCGGCATGCTCGTCCCCTCCGAGGTCACCCTCCTCCTGGCGGCCGTCGCCGCCGCCACCGGCCGCGTCTCGCCCCTCTGGCTGGCCGCCGCGGCCGTCGCCGCCGCCATCGCGGGCGACTCCACGGCATACGCGATCGGTCGCCTCGCCGGGCCACGGTTCGAGCAGAGCCGAGTGGGTCGCCTTGTGGGACAACGGAACTGGGCGCGCGCCCACAACGCCGCCGAACGCCACGGCGGTCGCGCGCTCTTCCTGGGTCGATGGGTCGGGTTCGTCCGCACCCTCCTCCCGCTGCTCGAAGGGACCTCCCGTATGCCGGTCCGCCGGTTCCTCGTCGCGGACGCGGCCGCTGCCGCCGTCTGGGCGAGCGGCGTCGTCGCCATCGGCTACCTGGGCGCCGGGTCGATCCAGGCGGTCTCCTCCGGACTGGCCCAGGTCGGCCTCGTCGCCGCGCTGATCGCCCTCGTCGCGACAGTCCTGGTCCGCCTGCGCCGGCGCCGCGGGGCGGTGCTCCAGCAGGTGACCATGGCGCCTCCCGGCGAGCTCAGCGGCACGCCGGCCGAGCCGCCCCTTGAGTCACCGGCGCAGCGCCCGCTCTGCCTCGGACGCCGCTGACCCCTCCCGCCACCTGGGGTGTCAACATCTGGCTCCCCGGACGACTCGTCCCTCCGGACCGTCCTGGCCCGAAGCCCGGCCCGATCCGTGTCGGCACGCCTAGCCTGACGCCGTGATCACCGGGTTCGAGGCGGCCGTCCTGGTCTGGCTGGGCAAGCGCGTGGGCCAGTCCGCCGCCAACGCCGGGCTGGCTCGGCTCGGCACGCTGCTCGCAGGTGACCCCGGCCGGCAGCAGCTGGACTACCTGGCGCCGGGCCACAGCATCGAGGGCCTCGCGGACCTGCTCACGACCCATCTGGTGGCCTGCATCTGCGTGGACGCCACCGGCTCGTCCCGCACCCTCACCGGGCTCGCGGCCCAGCTCAACGCGGACGCGGCGGATGAAAGGCTGCCTGCAGTCCTTCGCCCTGGCCGAGCAGATGATCGTCGACCGCACCGCCAGCCGGGACCTGGTGTCCTTCCTGCGCCAGCGGCAGGCCGGGTATGCCGCGGTCCGGCTGGACACCGCCGCCCGGTCACGTCAGGTCGTGGCCGACGCGGCGACGGCAGGTCCCGAGGTGACCGATGCAGTCGACTACGCCGAGGCCGTCATCGCCTACTTCCAGAGTGCATCGGCGCCGGCTGGGATCACGCACTACCGGAGCCTCATCGGCCAGATCGAGGGCTACCTCGACCTGGCCGAGCGCGCCGGCCGGAGCGGACCGGTGGACGTCACGACCGCCTACTGGCAGATCGAGGACCACGGCAAGCTGCTGCTAGGCATGTTCGCGGCCAGCCGTCGGGACCTCGAGGGAGGCTACGCGCGGGTCGCCGCGGCATACGCCGCCTTCGAGGCGAGCCGAGCCGAGCCGGGCGGGGTCAGTCCGCGAGCTCGACGACGACGTCGGCAAGGGCTCGGGTCGCCGCGACGACACGGGCGTTGGCCTCGTCCGAGCGGGCTACCCAGGCCCTGGCCTCGTCGACGGACTTGCCGAACTCGACGTGCCGCGCGACCAGCCGCTCGACCCGCAGCGCATCCGGCACGTCGACGAACCACACCTCGGTGAGCAGCTCTCGGACCCGCGTCCACGGACCCTGTTGCAGCAGAAGGTAGTTCCCTTCCGTCAGGACCAACCGCGCCGACGGCTCGACGGAGATGGCCGCGGCGATCGGCTGCTCCAGGGTCCGCTCGAACCCGGGCGCATAGACCGTGTCCGGCCCGCCCGCGCGCAGCCGACCCAGCAGCGCGGCATACCCCTGCGCGTCGAAGGTCTCCGGCGCACCCTTGCGGTCCCGGAGCCCGAGCCGGTCGAGCTGGACGTCGGCGAGGTGGAAGCCGTCCATCGGGACGTGCGCGGCCCACGACCCATCCGGTATGCCGGGCGCCTGAGTCTCCCGGAGGACCGCCAGCAGCCGCTCCACGACGGTCGTCTTGCCGGCCCCGGGAGCACCGGTGATGCCGACGACGACGCGACCGACGCTCTCCCCGCCCGCGCCGGCGCGGGACCCGGCCACGAGCGCCCGGGTCCGGTCGGCGAGCGCGGCCAGTGTCGTGACGGTGTCCACGCGGCCCATTCTGCTCGGCATCGGGTGGTCAGGTCAGGTGGACCCAGCTCGCCTCGGACGGGACGCCGGCTGCGTCGACGACGAAAAGCAGGTACCACCCGGGCGGGGCGATGGTCGGCTGGGCCGGCAGCTGGAAGGTCACCACGTCGGCCCCGGTCACCTGGACAGGAAGGTCGACCAGCCGCTGCTCGGAGTCCGTCGAGTGGGTCGTCGCCCCGGGCCGGACGAGGCAGGCCGACGCGATGCCGGCAGCCCCGGGCACCTGCGCCGCAAGCGTTCCCGCGTAGGTCACCTCGGTCGCCGCCGGTGCGCAGGTCGGCCGAGCCCCGGCGAAGAGGTACGGCGGCCAGTAGACCTCGATGCGCAGCTCCTCGGTCTTGCGGACCGGGTTGGAGCCGGACGTGACCACCTTGCCATCGGGCATCAGCAGGGCGACGGAGTGGTAGAGCCGGGCCACCCTCGACGTCGCGGCCATCGCCCACCGGCCCGGTCCGCCTCCGGCGTCGGGGTGGTAGATCTCGGCCTCCAGCGTCGCGTCGGCGCCGCTCTCCTCCATCATCGCGCCGCCGTTGACGAGCACGGTCCGGTCCGGCAGGAGCGTCGCGCACAGGTGCATCCGGCGCATCATCAGCGGCGCCGCGGTGGCCACCGCGGGGTTGGCGGCGGACAGGTCGGCGATGGCCGTCGTGTCCGTCGCCCCGGTCATGTCGTGCATGTCCGAGGGCCCGCCACCGATGAGCATGACCCGCTGCGCCTGGGCCGGCGGCAGCAGGACGCTGGCCGACTGGTTGCGCTTGCCCGCGTCGACGAGCACGCCACCGATGTCGACTGCGGTGTTCGTCGCGAGGTCCCAGATGCTGGGCCGGACCCCGTTGTTCGCGGCATACTGCCCGCCGCTGTAGAACACCCGCCCGTCGGCGAGGAGGAACAGGTGGCAGTACTGCGGCCAGTTGGACGGTGAGTCCTGGGTGTGCGACCAGCCGGCCCCGTCGGCATACGTCTCCGGCAGGACGTTGAGCTGGCTCGTGCCGTCCAGCCCGGACACAGCGAGGACCCGGCCGTCCTGGAGGCCGAGCAGGGTCGGGTACCAGCGCCCGCCCACCATGTCCGGCAGGGCAGTCCACGCGCCGGTCGTGCCGGTGGGGCTGGCCGGGTCGGGAGCGCCGGCCGCGGGGTCGAAGGCCACCGCCTGGGTGAGCCCGAAGAACGGGTCGTACTGCTCGGTGCCGCCGGCGGCGAGCAGCCGCCCGTCGGGCAGGAACGCCTGGCCGCAGCAGAACAGGTCGACCGGCGTCGGAGGCCGGCTGTAGGCAGGGTTCGGGTAGTGCCACACCGCGGTCGCGTACTGGAGGGCGGCGTGCCGCTCCATGTCGTTGCCCGAGCCGGCGAAGAACAGGACGCTGCCGGTGTGCAGCAGGGCGGCGTGCACAGGGTTGACGACCGCATCGTTCTCCAGCAGCCGCCAGACCCCCATCTGCGGCGCCATGTCGAGGTCGGTCATCGCGTCGAGAACGCGGTACCAGCCGTCGTTGGCTCCCGGTGGGTTGTCGACGGTGAGCACGACGAGGTGCGGCATACCTGCCGGTCCGAGGCCTGCGACGGCGAGCCCCGCGTCCTGGCCCTCCCAGAACCGCCAGTCCGGAACGGACTCCCACGGACCCCAGCCGTGGCTCGGCCGCCCGTCGTCGAGGTGCCAGCCGACCGTCCAGTAGCCGCCGTTCTGGCCGGGCGGGTTGTCGACCGCGAGGACGACGAGCTCGGGCGTGCCGTCACCGTCCAGGTCTGCGACCGCGATCCCAGCGCCCTGGTTCTCCCAGAAGTACCAGTCCGGCACGGCCACCCACGGTCGCCACCGGGTGACGGTGCCGTCGGGGTTCAGCGGACCGCTGCGGTAGTAGCCCTGGTTGCGACCGTCCGGCGCGTCGACCATGAGGACGACGAGGTCCAGCACGCCGTCGCCGTCGATGTCCCCGATGGCCAGGTCGGCGCCGGCGTTCGCCCACGGAAACCAGTCGGGGACGGGCAGCCACGCCGACCAGCCGGTGACGTCGCCGTCCGCGTCGAGGTCCCAGCCCACGCGGTAGGAGCCGGTGTTGGCGCCGTCGGGCACCCCGTCGACGCGCAGGACGACGAGGTCCGGCTGTCCGTTGCGGCTCACGTCGCCGACCGCGACCCCGGCCCCCTCGTTGAACCACGACCCCCAGTCCGGGACGGCCGTCCAGCCGCTCCACTGCCCGATCCTCAGGTCGTCGTCGGTGCCCGGACCGACCCGGACGTATGCCGCGTTCTCACCTGGAGGGTCGTCGACCATGAGCACGACGACGTCCTGGACACCGTCGCCGGTGAGGTCGGCCACCGCGATGCCGGCGCCGGCGTTCTGGTTCGGGAACCAGTCGGGGACCGCGGTGAAGTCGGTGTCCATCAGCGGGCTGGGCGTGGAGTGGGCATGCGATCCCCTGCGGTCCGGGAGCATCGGCCGGCGGCCGCCGCGCCCCGACGTTGCGGTGGGCAGATCGCCTCGAGGTGCGCGGCCTGCGAGCCTCCGCGCACCTCAACGGTAGCGAAGGACCGCCCGCCCCCGCGCGGTATTCGGCAACCGTGGCCGCTTGTCGCAGGAGTGGCCGAACGTTCGGCCACTCCTGCGACAAGGGAACAGCGCCGCCGTCAGTCCGCGGAGCCCGCGCCCTTGGCGGCCACGAAGCCGAGCTCGAGGTCGGCGAGGATGTCGTCGACGTGCTCCAGCCCGACGGCGAGCCGCACCAGCCCCGGCGTCACACCCGACAGTGCCTGCTCCTCCGGCGTCAGCTGCGAGTGCGTCGTCGAGGCGGGGTGGATGACGAGCGAGCGGACGTCACCGATGTTCGCGACGTTGGAGTGCAGCTCGAGTGCGGAGACGAACGCCTTGCCGGCCTCGGCCCCACCCTCCAGCTCGAACGCCAGCACCGCGCCCGCGCCGCGCGGCAGGTACTTGGCCGCGAGACCGGCATACGGCGAGGACGCCAGCCCCGGGTAGCTCACCGACACGACGTCGGAGCGGGCCTCCAGCCAGTTCGCCACCGCCAGCGCGTTGGCCACGTGCCGGTCCAGGCGCAGCGACAGGGTCTCGATGCCCTGGCCCAGGAGGAAGGCGTTGAACGGCGAGATCGCCGGGCCGAGGTCGCGCAGCAGCTGGACCCGCGCCTTGAGGATGAACGAGAGGTTGGCGCCGAACGCCGAGCCGACACCGAGATCCCGGGCGTAGACCAGCCCGTGGTAGCTCGGGTCCGGGGTGTTGTAGTTGGGGAACCGCTCGGGGTACTGGGCGTAGTCGAACGTCCCGGCGTCGACGATGACGCCACCGATCGCGGTGCCGTGCCCGCCGAGGTACTTGGTGGTCGAGTGAACGACGACGTCGGCGCCGTGCTCGAACGGCCGCAGCAGGTACGGCGTCGCGACCGTGTTGTCGACGATGAGCGGCACCCCCACCGAGTGCGCCACATCGGCGACGGCCGCGATGTCGAGGATGTCCCCACGCGGGTTCGGGATCGACTCGCCGTAGAACGCCTTGGTGTTGGGCTGGACCGCCGCCCGCCACTGCTCCGGGTCGCCCGGGTCGTCGACGAAGGTGACCGTGATCCCCAGCTTGGGCAGCGTGTAGTGGAACAGGTTGTAGGTGCCGCCGTATAGCGAGGACGAGGACACGATGTGGTCGCCCACCTCGGCGATGTTGAGGATCGCCAGCGACTCGGCCGCCTGGCCGGAGGCGACGAGCAGGGCCCCGACGCCGCCCTCGAGGTCGGCGATCCGGGCCTCGACGACCTCGGTGGTCGGGTTGCCGATCCGGGTGTAGATCGGGCCGAGGTCGGCGAGCGCGAACCGCGCGGCAGCCGTCTCGGCATCGGGGAAGACGAAGGACGTCGTCTGGTAGATCGGCAGCGCCCGCGCCCCGGTGGTGGGGTCGGGCGACTGGCCGGCATGGATCTGACGGGTCTCGAAGGACCAGGACATGGGGTGCTCCCTGGGGTGTCGATGCCGAGGGCGCCCCGGCATACGGCGATTCGCCGGGCCGATCCCAGAAGGCAGAACAGACCCGCGCTTGCCATCACCGGCGGTGACAGCCAGGTCGTCTCCCGGGGCACCCCACCGCGAGTGGAGGGTTGCCGCCCAGCAAGCCGGGGCTTGGACGCTGGAACTCGTGACCTAGCTCAAGACCGTATGCCGAGTCCGCCCCGATCGTGCAGGGGCATCCCGTATGCCGGACAGCCGCGGGTCTCCCCGGGGGACCTCAGCCGGCGCGCTGCATCTGGTCGAGCTTCTCCATCACCTCTGCGCGGTCGAAGCGGCGGTGCCCGCCAAGGGTGCGGATCGTGTGCAGCTTGCCGGCCTGGGCCCAGCGCGTGACCGTCTTGGGATCGACCCGGAAGAGGCTGGCCACCTCGGCGGGCGTCAGAAGTGGGCGCGCCTCGTTGGTGCGGATCATTGGTGCTCTCTCTCGATCAGTGCCATCAATGGATCTGCCCCCGCCCCGAGAGCTCCCCAGCCCGACCATGGCGCACTCTCAGGCCCTGATGCTAGGCCAGTTCTTGCGGCGAACAAACACCTCAAAAGGTCATTTTTTCGTCAAGTCGTGCCCCCCGGCTCCAACCCGCCGCCCCACCCGGGCTGCGAGTCCCCCCGACCCGGGTCGACCTAGGGTGGGCTGCGTGACTCACGCTGCCTGGACGACCCTTGCGACGGCCGACCATGAGCAGGTGGCCGTCTGCCACGACCGGGCGACCGGGCTGCGCGCGATCATCGCCCTGCACTCGACCGCGCTCGGCCCCGGCCTCGGCGGGACCCGGTTCCACCCGTATGCCGGCTTCGACGACGCGCTCGCCGACGTCCTGCGCCTGTCCCGGGCGATGTCCTACAAGAACGCCGTCGCCGGGTTGGCCCACGGCGGCGGAAAGGCCGTCATCCTCGGCGACCCCGCGCGGGACAAGACGCCCGAGCTGCTGCGCGCCTATGGGCGGTTCGTCGAGTCGCTCGGTGGTCGCTACGTCACGGCGTGCGACGTCGGCACCTACGTCGCCGACATGGACGTCGTCGCCGAGACGACGCGGTGGGCCACCGGCCGGTCACCCGAGAACGGCGGCGCGGGAGACTCCAGCGTCCTCACGGCATACGGCGTCTTCGAGGGGATGCGCGCGGCGGCGGCCCACGTGTGGGGAGAGCCGACCCTCGCGGGGCGACGCGTCGGCATCGCCGGCGTCGGCAAGGTCGGCCGGCTGCTCGCCGGGCACCTGCTCGCCGACGGCGCCGAGGTCGTCGTGACCGACCCCAACACCGCGGCGGTCGTCGCGCTCACAGCCGCCCATCCCCAGCTCACGACCAGCCCGGACGTGACCCACCTGACCTCGCTCGACCTGGACGTCTACTCGCCCTGTGCGATGGGCGGCGCTCTCGACCCGGCGACCGTCGAGCGGCTGCGCGCGACGGTCGTCTGCGGAGGCGCCAACAACCAGCTGGTCACCGATGGGGCCGGCGGCACCGCGGACCGGCTCCGGGCGCGGGGCATCACCTACTGCCCCGACTACCTCGTCAACGCCGGCGGCGTGATCCAGGTGAGCGACGAGCTGCACGGCTTCGACATGGAGCGGGCGCGCACGGCGACCAGGGCCATCCACGACCACACCGCCGAGGTCCTGCGCACCGCCGACGAGCACGGCATCACCCCGGCCGCGGCGGCCGACCGGATCGCCGAACAGCGGATGGCCGGCGGCCGCGACACTCTCTGGCTGCCCGGAACCTGACCCCAGGAGGCACCGGCAGACGGCCGCCGGACCGCCGCCAGACCGCCACCAGACCGCCACCAGCGGAAACAGGGGTGCCGATGCGCGAGAACAAACCGCTCTCCTGTAGCGTTGACCCCACGACAAACACGATTCCCGAGGACCGCTGCGTGGAGTCGATGGGATGACAGTGTCCCGTCGATGAAGACGATGCCGTCCCGGCAGATTTCACGAGGGGGTCACGCCATGGGGCGCGGCCGGGCCAAAGCCAAGCAGACCAAGGTTGCACGGGCGCTGAAGTACTCCAGCCCCGACACCAACTTCAGCGCGCTTGAGCAGGAACTGCACAGTTCAACAGACCGATTCGGTCTCCGGAACACCGCCCGTGAGGCGCCGGACACCGATCGGGAGACCGGCGAGGACGACGACTACGGCTCTTGGGCCACCGGGGGTCGGTGAGCCCTCGGCTCGTGACGTGATTGGTCGACGCAGATCCAATATCTGATCTGCGCGATCTGAGATGCTCCGAAGCATGAGCGGATCAAGCACCGTCGAGCAGACCCGACGCCTCGGCGTCGAGACGACCGGCATCGAGATCATCGAGGAGGCCGAGCGGACTGCTCGGCCCCGTGACCTGTTCTGGCCGTGGTTTGCGGCCAACGTGTCGGTCTTCGGGATCTCCTACGCCGCGTTCGTCCTCGGCTTCGGCATCTCGTTCTGGCAGGCAGCTCTCGTCACGGTCGTCGGCATCGTCATCTCGTTCCTGCTCTGCGGGATCATCGCGATCGCCGGCAAGCGCGGGTCGGCGCCGACGATGGTGCTGTCGCGGGCGGCGTTCGGCGTGACCGGCCAGAAGGTCCCCGGCGTCATCTCCTGGCTCACCTCGATCGGGTGGGAGACCTTCCTGGCCATCCTGGCCACCCTCGCGACCTCGACGATCTTCAAGCAGCTGGGCTGGGGCGGCGGCACCGGCGTGAAGATCGTCGCCTGCCTGGTGGTCGCCGCGCTCATCGTGCTGGCCTCGGTCGCCGGCTACCACATCATCATGCGGCTGCAGTCGTGGCTGACCTGGATCACCGGCCTGGCCACCATCGCCTACATCCTGCTCACCCTCTCGCACGTGCACTGGAGCACCGTCTCCGGCATCAAGGCCGGGCCGTTCCAGGCCGTCATCGGGGCGCTCGTCCTGCTCATGACCGGCTTCGGCCTCGGCTGGATCAACATCGCCGCCGACTGGTCGCGCTACCAGCGCCGTGGCGCCTCGGGCCCGGCGATCGTCGGCTGGAACACCCTCGGCGGTGCGCTCGCCCCGGTCCTTCTCGTCGTCTACGGCCTGGCCCTGGCCGGCTCCGACGACAAGCTCAAGGACGGCATCAGCGCCGACCCGATCGGCACTCTCGCGACGATCCTCCCGACCTGGTTCCTCGTGCCGTTCCTCCTCGCCGTCATCCTGTCCCTGGTGTCCGGCGCGGTCCTCGGCATCTACTCCTCCGGCCTCACCCTCCTCTCCCTCGGCGTCCGCATCCCTCGCCCGTCCGCCGCCGCCGTCGACGGCGTGCTGCTCACGGCCGGCACGATCTACGTCGTCTTCTTCGCCGAGAACTTCATCAACCCGTTCCAGTCCTTCCTCATCACCCTCGGCGTCCCGCTCGCGGCCTGGGCGGGGATCATGATCGCCGACATCGCCCTGCGCACGCGCGACTACGACGACGACGCCCTCTTCGACCCCGCCGGCCGCTACGGCGCGTTCGACTGGACCTCGATCGGGACGATGGTGGTCACCTCGGTCATCGGCTGGGGGCTCGTCGTCAACAACTACGCCGCCGACGCCTCGTGGAACAACTGGCAGGGCTTCCTCCTCCACCCGCTCGGCCTCGGCACCTGGAACGCCAAAGACGGCTTCTGGGAAGGCAACTGGGCCTATGCCAACCTTGGCGTCCTCTTCGCGCTCGTCGCGTCGTTCGCCGTCACCTACGTCGCGCGACGCGGCACGGTCCGGCGGCAGGAGACCGGTTCGTATGCCGGTCGGTGAGGACTGGCTCGTCGTCATCGACGCGCAGGCCATCTTCGCGTCGCCGTCCGCCAGCCCGTGGGGCTCACCGCTCTGGGAGACGGTTGGGCCACGGGTCGTCGAGCTGGCCGCCGCGCACGACCCCGCTCGGATCGTCCTGACCCGGTTCGTCGCCGACCCCTCGCTCGGCGGGTCGTGGGGTCCGTACTACGAGAACTGGCCGTTCGCCCTCGTCTCCGACGCGGACCCGTTGTATGCCGTGGTCCCCGAGCTCGCGGCATACTGCCGGCAGGTCGTCACGGCGGGAACCTTCGGGAAGTGGAACGCGGATCTGCGCGCGATCGTGGGCGACCAGCCGCGGATCACGCTGGCCGGAGTCGCGACCGACTGCTGCGTCATCGCCACGGCGCTCCCGGCCGCCGATGCGGGCGCGACGGTGACAGTGGTGGCTGATGCGTGCGCCGGCTCGACAGCGGAGAACCACGCCCAGGCGATCGCCGCGATGGCCCTCTTCGGGCCGCAGATCACGATCGTTTGAGCGTTGGTCAGCCAGCACCCGGCGAGGCCAGAAGCCTCCAATTTTGTTGTGGTGGTTGCGAATTCGTGACGCGAAAGGCTTGGCCGTGACTCCGACAGGTGTACGATGTACGTATGTCCAGGATCGTCTCGGCCGCACCGGTCACCGCCGCGAAGGAGCTCCCACCCAACAGGCAGCCCAACGCGCCGCCCGCGACGCCGAACCACCACCGCGCGAACGGTGACCGCGCAGACTCTGCACCTTGACGTGGCCCAAGACCTCGTCCATCGGTGCTCGGGTTCTAGTCCGGACGCGGCCCCAGCCGGGCCTGCAGCTCGGCCACCTGGGCCTGCAGCGCTTCCACGGTCCGGGCCAGCTGCTCCGCGGAGGCCGCGTTGCCCTGCCCCGCGAGGCACTCCCTGAGGTGGTCGAGCGCGTCGATCGCCGCCACCAGCCCTGCGATCGCCAACGCGGCTCCGGCCGCCGACAGGATCACGGTCGGCGCACCCACGACCACCACAATTCCCGATCCGGTCAGCCCGACCAGGGCGCCGCCAACGGCCAGCCGGCGCATCCGACACGGCATCAGGCGTCCATCCCGGTCTGCTCTTCGGGCAACATCGTCCCGTCCTGGTCGGCCGAGACGTCGAGCTCGATGGCGAAGGGCCCGACCTGGGAGAGTGCCTCGACGTCGCGCTGGCTCATACCCAGGGCCAGGAGGCACCTGTCCACGTCGTCGGCGTACTGGATCAGGATCGACAGCTCCGGGTACTCGTCGCGGCTGATCGCCAGCACGACGCCGGCAGCATCGGCGCCGCTCAGGTCGTCAGGGACGGCCTGCCAGTGTCCGTCCCGCCACCACACGGCCTCGGGGCCGACCATCGGGGGCTCTGATCCCACCGTGCTCATCCTGCTGCTCCTCGCCCAACCCGCGTGGCCAGCCTAGCGAAACGCGCAGAATCAGCAGGTGGTCCGTTCGGACAGAGAGGTGGCCCGTTCGGACAGAGATGTTCAGGCGGGGTGGGCCCCGACGAGCTGGACCGAGCCGCCGTCGACGCCCTTGGCGCCGCGGACCACCTCGACCCCGGGGGCCGGAGCGGCCGTCTCCAGGTCGGCGACCGCGCCGACGACCCAGGTCCGTATGCCGCGCGCCTCCAGGTGGGCGATGGCCCGGTCGGCGTCGTCGGCGGGCAGGACGGCGAAGAAGCCGATCCCCATGTTGAGGGTTCGCTCGATGTCGGCCTGTGGGACCCGGCCGAGCGCCTGCACCGTGGAGAAGACCGCCGGCGGGGTCCACGTCGACCGCTCGACGGTCGCGAACGCGGTGTCGGGCAGGACGCGGGCGAGGTTGGCGGCCAGCCCGCCCCCGGTGACGTGGGACAGCGCGTGGACGTCGACGTCGTCGGCGCGCAGGAGGGAGAGGAGGTCCGCGGCATACACCCGGGTGGGGGTGAGCAGCTCCTCGCCGAGGGTGCGGCCGAACTCCTCGACGTGCCGGTCGAGGCTCCAGCCAGCGGAGGCGATGACCCGGCGGACGAGCGAGTAGCCGTTGCTGTGCAGCCCGCTGCTCGCGAGCCCGAGGACGACGTCACCCGGACGGACCTTGTCGGGCGTGAGCAGGTCGACGCGGTCGACGACCCCGGTGGCGGCGCCCGCGACGTCGTACTCGTCGGGCTCGAGCAGGCCCGGGTGCTCGGCCGTCTCGCCACCCACGAGGGCGACGCCGGCGAGCCGGCAGCCCTCGGCGATCCCGGCCACGATAGCGGCGATGCGTTCCGGCACCACACGACCGGTGGCGATGTAGTCGGTCATGAAGAGCGGCTCGGCGCCGCACACGACGATGTCGTCGACGACCATGCCGACCAGGTCCTGGCCGATGGTGTCGTGGATGTCGAGCGCCTGGGCGATGGCGACCTTGGTGCCCACGCCGTCCGTCGACGTGGCGAGGATCGGGTGCTCGAGCCGGGCGATCGCGCTGGCGTCGAAGAGCCCGGCGAACCCGCCCAGGCCGCCGATCACCTCCGGCCGCTGGGCCCGGCGGATCGACGCCTTCATCAGCTCGACGGCCTTGTCGCCGGCCTCGACGTCGACTCCGGCCGCGGCATACGTGATGGGTGCGTCGCTCACGCGGGCCAGCCTAGGTGTGGTCGGGGGCGGCGAGACGGACGGGTAGGGCGTCGACGCCGTAGACGATGGACAGGTCACGGAAGACGATCTCGGCCGGCGGGAAGGCCAGCTGGAGCTCCGGGAAGCGGGCGATCAGCCGGGGAACCGCGGAGCGGAGCTCCATCCGGCCCAGCTCGGCCCCGATGCAGCGGTGCATGCCGTAGCCGAAGGCCAGGTGCGAGGTGAGCGGCCGACCGGCGTGCCGGCCGGGGTTGAACCGCTCGGCATCGTCGCCGGCAAGGGCCCGGTCGCGGTTGGCGGCACTGAGCGAGCAGATGACGACGTCGCCGGGCTGGAGCCGTTGGCCGAAGATCTCCACCGGGCTCCGGACGAACCGCGGGAAGGCGATCTGCACCACGGAGAGGTAGCGCAGCAGCTCCTCGACGACCGGGTCGGCCGCAGCGGGGTCGGTGGCCAGCCACTGGCGCACCTCGGGGGACTCGGCAAGGGTCAGGGCCGAGAGGGCGATCATGCTCGCCGAGGTCTCGTAGCCGCCGGTGAAGACGCCGTCGGCCAGGCCGCCGAGCTCGTCGTCGGTGAGGTCGTCGCCGTGCTGGGCGATTAGCGAGCTGATCAGCCCCTCGCGGGGTTCGACCCGCTGCCGTGCGGCGCTCTCGATGAGGAAGTCGCGGGACTCCGACATCGCCCCGAACGCCGCGAGCCCGCCCTCGCGGACGTCGAAGCGGGAGTGGGCGAGCCGGCGGAAGAGGTCGCGGTCCTGCGGCGCCACGCCGAGCAGCTCGCAGATCACCTGGAAGGGCACCGGGAAGGCGAACTCCTCGACGAGGTCGACCGGTTCGCTCCCACCCGACGAGGCGGCCTCGAGGGCATCGAGCCGCTGCTCGACGACCTCGTCGATCCGGGGCTGCAGCCGGGCCAGCCGGTGCTTGGTGAACTCGGGCGTCAGCAGCTTGCGCAGGCGGGTGTGGTCGGGCGGATCGGTGAAGCCCAGGCCGCCGATCGCCTGGGCGCCGGTGGCGTCCTCGCGGCCGACGTAGCGGCGGATGTCGGTGCTGAAGTGCTCGGAGTCGGCGAGGACCGCGCGGTTCTCCTCGGCGCCGGAGACCATCCAGACCCGCAGCCCGAAGACCGAGGCGAGCCGGTGGATCGGCCCGTCCTCGCGGACCTCGCCGAGCCGAGCGACGGGGTCCAGACCATCGCGCTGGAGGGGGAAGCGCAGGGGCGCCGGAACCTCGGTGATCTTGGACAGGTCGACCTGGCGCAGCAGCCGTCGCCCGAGGAACCCGCCGCGGGGACGGACGCTCGAGCCGGACCGCAGCATGTCAGGGGCGCGCCACGGCTTCGGCGACGACGTCAACAGGCAGCTCGAGCTCGAGGACGCCCTTGCCCAGCCGGTCCTCGGCCGGTAGCGGCACGGGGTAGTTGCCCGTGAAGCAGGCTGTGCAGAGCCGGTCGGCGCGTTGGTCGGTGGCCTCGATCATCCCGGCCAGCGAGATGTAGCCGAGGGAGTCGGCACCGATCGACCGGCATACCTCTTCGACCCCGATCCCGGTGGCGATCAGCTCGGCCCGGGTCGCGAAGTCGATCCCGTAGAAGCAGGGCCAGCGGACCGGCGGGGAGGAGATCCGGACGTGCACCTCGGCGGCGCCGGCCTCACGGAGCATCCGGACGAGCGCGCGCTGGGTGTTGCCGCGGACGATCGAGTCGTCGACCACGACGAGCCGCTTGCCGCGGATGACCTCGCGCAGCGGGTTGAGCTTGAGCCGGATACCGAGCTGGCGGATGGTCTGCGAGGGCTGGATGAAGGTGCGGCCGACGTAGGCGTTCTTGACGAGGCCCTGGCCGTAGGGGATGCCGGACTCCTGGGCGTAGCCGATGGCGGCCGGCGTGCCCGACTCGGGCGGCGGGATGACCAGGTCCGCGTTGACGGGGTGCTCGCGGGCGAGGACCCGGCCCATCTCGACCCGGGCCTCGTGGACCACCCGGTCGTTGATCGTGGTGTCGGGGCGGGCGAGGTAGACGTACTCGAAGACGCAGCCCTTGGGCGCGGCCTCGGCGAAGCGCGAGGACCGCAGGCCGTCCTCGTCGACGGCGATCATCTCGCCGGGCTCGACCTCCCGGATGAAGGAGGCGCCGACGATGTCCAGGGCCGCGGTCTCGGACGCGACGACCCAGCCGCGGTCGAGGCGACCGAGGACGAGGGGACGGATCCCCTGCGGGTCGCGCGCGGCATACAGGGTGTGCTCGTCCATGAAGACGAAACAGAACGCGCCCTTGAGGAGGGGCAGCACCTCCTGGGCGCGGGCCTCCAGCGAGCGGTCGGGGTCGTCCGCGAGCAGCGCGGTGACGAGCGCGGTGTCGGTCGTGTTGCCGCGGCGCAGCTCGCCGAGGTGGGCCGAGCCGGCCGGCGAGCGCTCCTCGACGAGGTCGCGCAGCTCGGCACTGTTGATCAGGTTGCCGTTGTGCGCGAGCGCGACGGTGCCGTCGTCGTGGCCGCCGAGGGTGGGCTGGGCGTTCTCCCACGTCGAGCCGCCGGTCGTCGAGTAGCGGCAGTGGCCGATCGCGAGGTAGCCCTTGAGCGAGGCCAGCGAGCGCTCGTCGAAGACCTGCGAGACCAGGCCCATGTCCTTGTAGACCAGCAGCCGCTTGCCGTCGGACGTCGCGATGCCGGCGCTCTCCTGCCCACGGTGCTGCAGGGCGTAGAGGCCGTAGTAGGTGAGCTTTGCGACGTCCTCGCCGGGAGCCCAGACGCCGAAGACACCACATGCGTCCTGCGGGCCCTTCTCGCCGGGGAGCAGGTCATGGGTGAGGAGTCCATCGCCGCGAGCCACGCGCCGATTCTCCCACAGCCGGGCAGCCCCGGCGGCCGGGCGCGCTCAAGGCCCGTCGGACCGCGTCAGCGGCGCGCGGGTCGGTCCAGGACGATGGCGACCACGGCGCCGACGACACCGCCCAGGACGACCCCGATGAGGGCGAAGTACCCGTAGGCCGCGAGGGTTCCGTAGCTCGGTGCGGCCCCGCTGAGAGCCGAGGCGAGGCAGCCGAGGAGTGCTCCGATGACCGCCCCGGTGGTGATGAATCGGCTGAAGACCGGCCCGCGCGTGCTGCTCACAAGCGCGAACGCTACCCGTAAGCCGGAGGTAAGGCCGTCGGTGCAGGTTGGGAGCGCAGACTGGGCGCGTGCGCACCACCCGCTGGCCGTATGCCGTGTCCGGAGTCGTCGCGGCGGTGGCCGGGATGGCGATCGGACACCTGCTCGCCGTCCTCTGGATCGGCCCGTCGTCGTCGCCGGTCCTCGCGATCGGGGGGACCGTGGTGGACGGGACGCCGACGCCGGTCAAGGAGTGGGCGGTGTCGACGTTGGGGACGGCGGACAAGCCGTTCCTTCTCACCTGCGTCGCGGTCGTGACGGCGTTGGCGGCCGCGGGGATCGGGCTCGTCGGGCGTACCCGGCCGCTCCTGTCCCGGATCCTCCTCATCGGCCTCGCCGTCCTCGCGGCGGTGGCGTCGGCCACCCGGCCCGATGCCTCGTCGGCCAGCCCCATCCCCTCGATGGTCGCCGCCGTGGTCGGGCTGGTCGTCCTGGCGTGGCTGCGGGACCGGGCGCTCCGCTTCGCCGAGCCGCGGCATACGGGCACCGCGTTGGCCCCAGGCCCCAACGGCGGTCCGGTCCCGGACGGACGGCGCGCGTTCCTCACCGGTGCAGGGGTCATCGGCGCCGGCTCGGTGGCGGCGATCGTGCTGCCGTCCACGGTCGGGTCGACGTCGACGGCCCCGCCGGTACCGCTCCCGACGCCCACCGCGCCGCTTGCACAGCTGCCCGCCGCGCTCGACTCCAAGGTCCCGGGGATCACGCCGTGGCGGACCGATGCCGGCTCGTTCTACCGGGTGGACACCGAGTTCATCGTGCCGCGCGTGGACTCCTCCTCCTGGAGCCTCACCGTCGACGGCGAGGTCGACAAGGCGGTGACCATCACCTATGCCGAGCTGCTCGCCATGCCGATGATCGAGCGCGACATCACCCTCGCGTGCGTCTCCAACGAGGTCAACGGCGACCTCACCGGCGGCGCCCGCTGGCTCGGGGTGCGGACGGCCGACGTCCTGAAGGAGGCCGGGATCCGGCCCGGCGCCGAGCAGGTATTCAGCACCTCGACGAGCGGCATGACGATCTCGACACCGCTCAAGGCGCTCACCGACGGGCGGGACGCGCTCATCGCGGTCGGGATGAACGGCGCGCCGCTCCCGGCCGCCCACGGCTTCCCCGCACGGCTGGTCACACCCGGGCTCTACGGGTTCACCGGCGGGACGAAGTGGCTGGCCCGGATGACCCTCACGACGTATGCCGCGAAGTCCGCCTACTGGACCCAGCGCGGCTGGGCGACCGACGCACCGGTCCTCACCGAGGCCCGGATCGACGTCCCGCACGACGGTGCCAAGGCCGGCCGGATCGCCATCGGCGGGGTCGCCTGGGCCATGCACAAGGGGATCAAGGGCGTCGAGGTCAAGGTCGACGACGGACCCTGGCAGCCGGCGACGATGGGGCCCGATGCCGGGATCGACTACTGGCGCCAGTGGTACCTCCCGTGGGACGCCACGACCGGCAAGCACACGATCGTGGCACGCGCCACCGACGACACCGGTGCCGTCCAGACGGTCGCGACCGCCGACTCCTACCCCTCCGGCGCCACCGGCTGGCCGTCGATCGAGGTCCGGATCGCGTGAGCCTGCGGCCCAGCCGAGGCCCCTGCCCGCACAAGGAATCGCCGTTTCACTGCGATCGGGCGAGGACCACCACGTTCGCGTCGTGACCGCCGCCGGCGAGCTTGGCGTCGCAGGTGTACATGGGGACGTCCAACGCCTCGGCCAGGGCCAGGTAGCAGGCGGCGTAGGTCGTGTAATGCGGGCGCAGCGACCAGATGCGATCGGCGAGAGGGTGGGTCTCGCCCAGCTGCAGCCCACGCAGCGCCGAGAGCGTGCGCGCTGCGCGGGGTCGGGGTCAGGCGACAGGATGGGGCACG
This sequence comes from Intrasporangiaceae bacterium, assembly GCA_021324575.1. Classification (GTDB taxonomy): domain Bacteria; phylum Actinomycetota; class Actinomycetes; order Actinomycetales; family Dermatophilaceae; genus Nostocoides. Next base: position 53,331 of record JAJPIW010000021.1, read on the forward strand.
TGACCTCGACGACGCCACTGACCGCCCTTCCATCCCCACGCACCCCGGACCCGATGACAGCGCCACCGCTGCGCTGGGGAGTCATCGCGCCCGGCGGCATCGCGCGGGCGATGGCCACTGCACTCAACGCCGTGACGCAGCAACGGATCGCTGCGGTCGCGTCCCGCTCGCTGGACCGGGCACAGGCGTTCGCGACCGAGTTCGGCGCGGACACGGCATACGGCTCGTATGCCGCCCTCGTCGCGGACGCGTCGGTGGACGTGGTCTACATCGCTTCACCGCACTCCGAGCACCGCGAGCACGCGCTGCTGGCCCTCAGTGCCGGGAAGCCGGTGCTCATGGAGAAGGCGTTCACGCGGAACGCGGCCGAGGCTCAGGAGGTCGTCGACGTGGCGCGGGCCGGCGGGCTGTTCCTCATGGAGGCGATGTGGGCGCGGTTCCTCCCGCACTACGACGTGGTCCGGCAGTGCGTCCAGGGTGGGCTGCTCGGCAGCATCGACACCGTGTTCGCCGACCACGGGCAGCCGCTCTATCCGGACGGCCCGCAGCGGCTGTCGGATCCGGCCCTGGCCGGCGGCGCCCTGCTCGACCTCGGCATCTATCCACTGTCCTTCGCCTCCATGGTCCTGGGCGGGCTGGCGTCGGTCACGGCGGTCGGCGAGCTGACCACGGAGGGTGTCGACGCCCAGGAGGCGATGACCGCCCGCGGCACGAACGGTGGGCTCGGCGTCCTGCACGCGACGATGCTGGCCCGGACCGCGGCGAGGGCCTCGGTCGTCGGCACGGCCGGGCGGCTGGACATCGACGGCTCCTTCTACCAGCCCAACCCGGTCCGCTACACGGCGCGGGACCGCTCGGCCGGGCCGGTCTTCGAGCCTGCGTCGCGCAAGCACGGTCTGGCCTACGAGGCCGCCGAGGTGGCCCGCTGCATCACCGAGGGCCGGACCGAGTCGCCGCTGATGCCGCTGGACGAGACGGTGGCGATCATGGCCACGATGGACGACATCCGCCGGCAGCTGGGGGTCGTCTACCCGGGCGAGCATCCGGGCGGGCCGGCGTGAGACCGGCTGGTGGCACGGCTGGGGCACACATGACCGGGCCCTTCCGCGAGATCGCCGACCGGGTCTTCATCGGTCGCTACCCACAGTGGGACGTCAACGTGGGCGTCGTCGTCGGGTCGGACGGGATCTGCGTCGTCGACACCCGAGGCACGCTGAAGCAGGGCCAGGAGGTCCGCGACCAGATCGCGCGTCTGGCCCCACCCGGCGCCGTCACCCACGTCGTCAACACACACGTCCACTTCGACCATGTCCTCGGCAACGCGGCCTTCCCGGCGGCCCGCAAGACCGCACACGCCAACGCGATCGCCGCCATGGCCGGGCACATCGCCCAGGTCAAGCAGGCGTGTCTGGAGGACGCCTCGCCGTCCGACGAGCTCGGCTACACGGCAGACGACTTGGCAGAACTGGTCGCCTCTCCCCTCGCGGTCCCGGAGAGCGGCTTTGCCGTCTCCGCAGTCATCGACCTCGGGGACCGCGCGCTGCGCCTCTCGTATGCCGGTCGCGGCCACACCGACGGCGACCTCGCCGCCGCGGTGTCCGACGTCCCGGTGGTCTTCTTCGGCGACCTCATCGAGGAGGCAGCCAACCCCTCCTACGGCACGGACTGCTGCCCGCTCGACTGGGCCGACACGCTCACCGACCACCTGGCCCGGCTGCCGGGCGGAGCGCTCGTCATCCCTGGGCATGGGTTGCCCGTCGACCGGGACTTCGTTGCGGCACAACGGGATGCGGTCGGAATCGTGGCTGCGGTGGTGCGCGACCGGCATACGGCGGGGATGTCCCTGGCCGACGCGATGCGCGAGCCGGACACCCGACTCCCCTACCCCCTGGCTTCGCTCGCCGAGGCCTTCACCCGCGCCTGGTCGGAGCTGGCTGGGCCCTGAGCCTCACACCAGGGGAAGCAGGGCGCTCAGGTCGGCCCGGGTGCCACTGACACGCAGGGCGCCCGATGCCTCCACGTCGGCCCAGTCGAGAACGCCCGTCGCGAGGCCGAGCCACGTGTCGGCATCGGTCTCGGTGACGTTGGGTGGGGTCCCCCGCTTGTGAGCCGGCCCGTCGATGCACTGCACCGCCCCGAACGGCGGGACGCGCACCTCGACGCTGCGCCCCGGCGCGCGAGCCCCCAGCTCTTCCAGCGTGTAGCGGACGGCGGTGGCCACGGTCGCCCGGTCAGCCGCGGGATCGACAGACCATGCGGCGACGGCAGCGGCCCCGGCGAAGGGGTCGATCCGGCGACGTGGCGGCATGCCTGCCAAGGTATCTGTCTAGGGTCGTCACCGTGGAGACCGTCGACTTCGTCCGGGACGAGCGCGGGGTCACCGTCGTGGTCGCCGGGCATCCCCAGTCCTACATCTCCACCACGGATCCCGGCTTCCTCGCCTTCGAGTACGTCCAGATGCTCGGGCTGGTCATCGACGCCCAGCCGGCCGGGCCGCTCGCCGTCACCCACGTCGGCGGCGCCGGCCTCACCCTGGCCCGCTACGTCCAGCACACCCGGCCCGGTTCGCCGCAGATCGTCCTCGAGCCGGAAGAAGCGCTCACCGCACTCGTCCGGCGTGAGGCGCCCCTGCCCCGCGGCCACCGGATCCGGGTCCGCCCGCTCGACGGTCGCACCGGCGTCGCCCGGCTGGCCGACGGGTCCGCCGATGTCGTCATCATCGACGCGTATGCCGCGGGCCGGGTCCCGGCCGACCTCACCACCCGCGAGGCGCTCGCTGATGCCGTGCGGGTGCTCCGGCCGACCGGCTCGCTACTCATCAACCTCTGCGACGAGCGCGGCCTCCGTTATGTGGCAAGGGTCCTCGCGACCCTTCAGTCCGTCCCCGACCTTGCCGACCTGGGACTGGTCGCCCTCCACGAGGTCCTCAAGCACCGACGCTTCGGCAACGCCGTCGTCGTGGCATCGCGTATGCCGCTCGACTGGACCGACCTCGCCCGGCGCGCCGGCCGGCTGCCGGCACCGGCCGGCATACGACGTGGCAGTGACCTCCAGCGGGTCATCGCCGGGGCGAAACCGTTGTCCGACAACGACTCCCAGCCCTCGCCGCATCCGCCCGAGAGCAATGGCTGGCAGGTGCGCTAGGCCTGGGCTCCAGAGGCGCGGGTCCTTCCCGCTTGAGCCAGATGGCCACCCAGGTAGGCCCCGGCGGACGAGACGGCCGCGCCGGCCAGGGCCAACCGGGCGCCGGTGCCGTGCCGACCCCGTCGCCGGGCGACCCACGAGGCGCCGTAGATGCCGATCGCGACGCCGTTGGTCACGGCGTGCACGAGGCCGACCCGCTTGTCGCGCGGCTCCGCCGCCGACCACTCGGCCCATCCGGTCCAGGCGGTCGGGCCGGCCGCGGCCAGACCCGTGCCGATGAGGCGCCGGGCAGCCGCAGATGAGCCCGGCGGTCCGAACAGGTCCAGCACTGTCGCGGAGGTCCAGGTGCCGAGCGTGACGTCGGTGAGGACGGGATGGAGCGCGTGCCCGAGCCAGTCCCCGCGCAGCACCGAACCTCGCACCCCGGAGCCGAACGCCTTCCGGACGTACGGTTCGAGCGCGCGAACCGGCCCGTCGAGCGCCTGGACGCGCTCGAGCCAGAGGGTGGACCTCACCAGCACAGGAGTTCGTTCGGTCGGGCTCATCGCTCCTCCTTGAAGAAGTGCGGGTCGAGGACAGTCCCCGACGCCCTCGGTCAACGTTGCCCCGTGGGATGGGTGACGTCAACTGAGGTCTCCGGCAGAGCGGGTCGGCCCCATGAACGGGCAGCTGGTTGAGCTAGCCGACGTGGGTCCGGGCGTTGCGGAACATCCGCAGCCAGGGGCTCTCGGTCTCGACGGGTCCACTCGTCCACGACATCTGGACGTTGCGCTGCACCCGTTCGGGGTGCGGCATCATCGCCGTGAACCGGCCGTCCGGCGTCGTCACCGCGGTGAGCCCGTCCGGAGAACCGTTGGGGTTCAACGGATACGTCGTCGCCGGCATACCGGAGGAGTCGACGAACCGGGCGACCCGATGGACGGCCGCAGCATCGCCCCGCGCGGCAAAGTTTGCGAAACCCTCACCGTGTGCCACGGCGATCGGCAGGCGGCTTCCCGCCATGCCGGTCGTGAAGATCGACGGCGAGTCGAGGATCTCGACCTGGGTCAGCCTCGCCTCGTACTGCTCGGACCGGTTCCGCGTGAACCGGGGCCAGGCGTCCGCGCCGGGGATGAGGTCGGCGAGCGCGGCGAACATCTGGCAGCCGTTGCAGATCCCCAGCCCGAAGGTGTCCTCCCGGTGGAAGAACGTCGAGAACGCGTCGGTCAGCCGCGGGTTGAACAGGACCGACCGGGCCCAGCCCTCACCGGCCCCGAGCGTGTCGCCGTAGGAGAAGCCGCCGCAGGCGACCAGCCCCACGGCATCGGCCAGGTCGAACCGGCCGGTCTGCAGGTCGGTCATGTGCACGTCGTATGCCGCGAAGCCGGCTCGGTCGAACGCGAACGCCGTCTCGACATGGGAGTTGACCCCCTGCTCGCGCAGGATGGCGACCCTGGGCCGGGCGCCGCGGTTGAGGTAGGGCGCGGCGATGTCGTCGACCGGGTCGAAGGTGGTCTCGACCACGAGCCCGCGGTCGGCGTCCGACCCGACACCCGCGTGCTCCTCGTCGGCGCAGTCGGGGTTGTCGCGCAGCCGGGCGATGCGCCAGGACACCTCGTCCCAGGCCTGGGCCAGGTCATGCAGCGACTCGTCGAGAACGATGTTGCCGTCCAGGCCGATCCGTACCCGACGGTCCTCGTTCGTCGCGCCGACGACGGTGACCAGGCTGTGGAGGCCACCGATGGCCAGCACGTCGAGGGCATCGTCGAGCCGGTCGCGGGGAACCTCGAGCAGCGCCCCGAGCTCCTCGGCGAAGAGTGCGCGCTCGACCTCGTCACCCCGCCCGACGCCGGAGTCGGCGTCGGAGTCGGTGTCGGCGTCGGAGTCGGAACGGGGCGCCCAGGCCGTGAGATCCAGGTCCAGACCGCGGGCACCGGCGAAGGCCATCTCGCAGGCCGCCGCCCACAGGCCCCCGTCCGAGCGGTCGTGGTAGGCGGTGACGACTCCCTTGTCCCGCAACGCGTTCACTGCCTCGACGAGGGCGACCAGGCGACTCGGGTCGTCCAGGTCGGGCACCGAGCCACCGAACTCGTCGAGAGTCTGGGCCAGCACCGACCCGCCGAGCCGGTTGCGGCCCGAGCCCAGGTCGACGAGGAGCAGCACCGAGTCGTCGTGAAGCTGCGGGGTCAAGGTCCCCCGGACGTCCGGCAGCGAGGCGAACGCCGTCACGACGAGCGAGACGGGCGACGTGACCTGCCGGGCCGCACCCGTGTCGGGGTCGGTCCACCGCGTCCGCATCGACAGCGAGTCCTTGCCCACCGGGACCGAGATGCCCAGTGCCGGGGACAGCTCCATCCCGACGGCCCGGACCGTGTCGTAGAGGGCGGCGTCCTCACCGGGCTCGCCGCAGGCGGCCATCCAGTTGCAGGACAGCTTGACGCCGCTCAGCGTGATCGGCGCCGCGAGCAGGTTGGTGATCGCCTCGCCCACTGCCATCCGGCCCGACGCCGGCGCGTCGACCGAGGCGAGCGGCATCCGCTCACCCGTGGCCATCGCCTCGCCCGCGAAGCCGACGTGGTCGGCGAGGGTCACGGCGACGTCGGCGACGGGCACCTGCCACGGACCGACCATCTGGTCGCGGTGGCTCAACCCGCCGACGGTCCGGTCGCCGATCGTCACGAGGAACCGCTTGCTCGCCACGGTCGGGTGCCGCAGGACGTCGTATGCCGCGCGCCGCACGTCGAGGCCGACGAGGCTCAGCTCGGGCGCCGAGCGGGTCACGTGGGTCACGTCGCGGGTCATCCGCGGCGGCTTGCCGAGGAGAACCTCCATCGGCATGTCGATGGCCCGCTCCTCGCCCGGCACGTCGTCCGGGCCGTCAGCAAGGACCAGCTCGCCGTCCGCCCGCGCGACCCCGACCACGGCATACGGACACCGCTCCCGGTCGGCCAGGGCGGCGAACCGCGGCAGCGACGACGGGGCCAGCGCCACGACGTAGCGCTCCTGGCTCTCGTTGCTCCAGACCTCCTTCGGCGCGAGCCCGGACTCCTCCAGCGGCACGGCGGACAGGTCGAAGCGCGCTCCCAGCCCGGCGCCGTCGACGAGCTCGGGGAAGGCGTTGGACAGGCCCCCGGCACCCACGTCGTGGATCGCCAGAATCGGGTTGTCGGCCCCGAGCGACCAGCAGTGGTTGATGACCTCCTGGGCCCGCCGCTCGATCTCGGGGTTGCCGCGCTGCACCGAGTCGAAGTCGAGGTCCGCGGCATTGGCACCGGCGGCCATCGACGACGCCGCGCCGCCGCCCATCCCGATCCGCATGCCCGGCCCGCCGAGCTGGACGAGCAGGGTGCCGGCGGGGAAGACGACCTTCTCGGTCTGGTCGGCGTCGATCGTGCCGAGGCCGCCGGCGCTCATGATCGGCTTGTGGTAGCCGCGGCGCACCCCATCGACGGTCTGCTCGTAGACCCGGAAGAACCCGCCGAGCGCGGGGCGGCCGAACTCGTTGTTGAAGGCCGCCGCACCGATCGGTCCGTCGACCATGATCTCCAGCGGCGTGGCGATGTGATCCGGTGTGCCGTAAGGGTTCTGCTCCCACGGCTCGTCGGTCTCGGGCAGGTGCAGGTTGGAGACCACGAACCCGGAGAGACCGGCCTTGGGCGCCGAGCCGCGCCCGGTCGCGCCCTCGTCGCGGATCTCGCCACCGGCCCCGGTCGCGGCGCCGGGAAAGGGCGAGATCGCTGTCGGGTGGTTGTGCGTCTCGACCTTCATCAGGACGTGCACGTCACTCTGGCGGGCGGCATACGGGCTGGGTCCGTCGGGCGTCTCCGGGAGCCAGCGCTGCCGCGGCCCGCCGACCATGACCGAGGCGTTGTCCTTGTAGGCGATGACCGTCCCTGCGCCGGCGACCTCCTCGGTGTGCCGGATCATCCCGAACAGGCTTCGGGTCTGGACCTGGCCGTCGACGATGAAGTCGGCGTTGAAGATCTTGTGGCGGCAGTGCTCGGAGTTGGCCTGCGCGAACATCATCAGCTCGACGTCGGTCGGGTTGCGCCCGAGGCCGGTGAAGGCCGAGACGAGGTAGTCGATCTCGTCGTCGGACAACGCCATCCCGTATGCCGTGTTGGCCGCCTCGAGCGCCGACCGCCCGACGCCCAGCACGTCGACCCGCTCGAGGGGCTCGGCCTCACTGGTGCCGAAGAGGGCGGCCGCGTCCTTACGGCGGGGCAGGGCCGACTCGGTCATCCGGTCGTGCAGCACGTCGGCGCAGGCCACCCACTCCTGCTCGGTCAGTGACGCCGACGACGCGAGGTGGTACTCGGTGACCCGCTCCACCCGTCGGATCCGGACGCCGCAGTTGTGCGCGATGTCGGTCGCCTTGGACGCCCATGGGGACAGGGTGCCGAGCCGGGGCCCCACGACGACGAGGGTGTCGACGACCGTGTCATCGGGAGAGGTGGGCGGGGCGGCATACGGGTCCCCGTAGTCGAGGAGCCGGCGGACGACCTCGGCCGTCTCCTCCGGCAGCGGCTCGTCGCTCGCGACCCAGTGGACGAGCCGGCCGGTCACCGAGGTGACCGACGGTGCCACCGCCTGCAGGCGGGCGAGGAGCGCGCGGGCGCGGAAGGCCGAGAGCGCGGTGCCGCCCTCGACGACGGTCAGCACGGGGTCGTGCGACGTGGCCATGGATGGGTACTCCCGGAGGCGGTGGGCAATGCGGCCCAAGGCTATCGGCCCGCGCGGGGGCCGCTGTCCTCACCCACCCGGGGTGACCACTCCGTGCTCGTAGGCGAAGACGACGGCCTGCGCCCGGTCCCGGAGTGAGAGCTTGGCGAAGACCCGCGAGACGTGGGTCTTGACCGTCTGCTCGGCGAGGAACAACCGGCCCGCGATCTCGGCGTTGGACAGGCCGCCGGCGACCAGGCCGAGGACCTCCAGCTCGCGCGCGGTGAGGTCGTCGAGGAGGGCGCTGGCCCTCGGGACGGTCGTATGCCGCTTGACCGCCTCGGCGATGAACCGGCGGGTGATGCTCGGCGCGAGGAGCGCGTCCCCGGCTGCCACGACCCTGACGGCGCGGGCCAGCTCCTCGGCCGGGGCGTCCTTGAGGAGGAAGCCGCTCGCGCCGATCCGCAGTGCCTCGTAGACGTAGTCGTCGATGTCGAAGGTGGTGAGCATGAGGACACGCGGCCGGTCCGGCGACGGCGCCGCGAGGATCGTCGCCGCGGCGTCCAGGCCGTTCAGGTTGGGCATCCGGACGTCCATGAGCACGACGTCGGGCCGCAGCCTGGCCACCTCGCGAACAGCCTCGACCCCGTCCGCGGCCTCTCCGACGACGGTGATGTCGGGCTGGGCACCGAGCAGCGCCCCGAGACCCTGCCGCACCATGGCCTGGTCGTCGACGACGACGACGGTGATCGTCACGAGATCTCCTCGGGAACGGGGGCGGGCCGGTCGGACACTGGCGCCAGGGGCACCTGCGCCGCGACGGCGAAGCCGCCGTCGGTGAGCGGACCCACCCGCAGCGTGCCACCCACGGCCTCGACCCGGGTCAGCATGCCCGGTATGCCGTTGCCCCCCGAAGTGTCGGCGGCACCCGAGATGTCGGAGCCCCCCGAAGGGTCGGATGAGCCCGTTGCGGTGCGGGTCGGGGCCTGGTTGCGGACCACGAGCTCGGCCGTCGCCGCACCCGCGTCGTGGGTGAGGGTGACGTCGACGTGGGCGCCCGGTGCGTGGCGCCCGGCGTTGGCGAGCGCCTCCTGGAGCACGCGGTGGAGCATCAGCCCGGTGGCCGCGGGGCAGTGCTCCGGGTCGAGGTCGAGCCCCCAGGCCAGGTCGAGGCCGGCCGCGCGGCTGGCGGTGAGGAGTGCGGGCAGGTCGGCGAGGCCGGGTTGCGGGGCGAGAGCGGCCCGGTCCGCGCCGTCATCGCGCAGGACCCCCAGCGTGCCCCGCACCTCGTTGAGCGCCTGGCGGGCCGAGGCCTCGATCGCCCCGAACTCGGCAGCGACCTCGGGGCTCATGCCGGCCAGCCGGACCGGGGCGCTCTGGGCCTGCACGACGATCATCGACATGTGGTGCGCGACGACGTCGTGCAGCTCACGGGCGATCCGGCTGCGCTCCTCGAGGACCTCACGCCGGGAGCGCTCGGCGTCGGTCTCCACCGACTTGGCCGCGAGCGCCCGGCGCGACAGGACGAGCCAGCGCAGCAGGACGCCGAGGACGACGACCGCGGCCTCGGCCACAAACCACGTCTTGAGGTCGCCGGGCAGGAGGCCGATCGTGAGCAGGGCGCTGACCGCCGTCGCGAGGAGGATCTCGAGTGGCCGCGCGAGGAGGGCGACAGCGAGCAGCGCGACCACCTGGACGATGAACTGGACAACTGACCACGAGATGCCTTGGTGCACAGCCGGATCGGAGACGACGTACCACCCGATCCCGGTCAGCGCGGTCGCCGCCCAGGCGGGGAACGGGTACCTCCGGAAGAACACGACGGGCGCGACGTCCACGAGGCCGGCGAGGCCCGCCACCAGGTAGCCGGAGCTGAACGACTGCGGGATGGTCGGGATGTCGATGGCGAGCAGGACGACGGCGAGGACACCGAGTGCCAGCTCGGGGAACCGACCGACCAGCCGGCCGACCAACGCGACGAGCCGTCCGCTGCCAAGAACGGTCGCCCGGACCGCCCGCCACGGGGCGCGGGCCACCCGACGACGCCGCGACAGAGTGTCGCTGCGAGCTGCCCTGGCCATGCGTCAAATCTAGGCGCGATGAGGGTCGGCGTCGTCACTCCGCAGTGCTACTCGGGTATCACTCCGGAGTACCACTCCGGCGGTGTCGTGGTCCCGGCGAGCGACCAGTGCAGGCGACCGCAGGACGATGTGCCGATTGCCTCCGCGTTCCTAGCGTCCGAGACATGAACCGCGCCATCCGTTGTCTCGCAGTCATTTTCGTCGCTCTGGGCGTTCTCTCCTTGGCACTGGACGCGCTCGGGCGCACGGCCCCGGAGCGCCCCGACCCCACCATCCAAGCTGCCGTCGACGCGCTCGTCACCGACAACGCCACGGCCGCGTCGGCGGCGATCCCGGCGACCTTCCGGCAGGACGAGGGGTACACCCCCGCTCGGGTCGGCGGGCTGCTGCTGCGCCCCACCGGGGACTGCAGCGGACCCGACGTCCTGCCCGCCGACTTCGCGCCCGTCTGCAAGCGGCACGACCTCGGCTACGACCTGCTGCGCGTGGCCGAGCGGCACGAGGGTCGACTCCCGGGGTCGGCCCGACGCGCCGTCGACGCCCAGCTGGACCGGGGCCTGGCCGAGCTATGTGCCACCCGCCCCACCGTCGCGGGTCGCCTCGACTGCCGCGTCTGGGCCGCCGTCGCCGCTCTCGGGGTCGGCCTCAACTCGGCCCGGCAGCACTGGTCGACGCCGGGTCGGGAGTCGTCCCGCAGCTGGGCCTCGCTCGGCGCGGCAGTCACCTCCGTCCTGTGCGGCGCCGCGCTCCTCGCCCTGCTGACCCGCCGTGCCGCCGCGTGGACCCGGCCGAGCAGCTCAGCAGTCGGCGCCCAGGTCCTGCGTCGAGCGAACCTCGGATGGCTCGTCCGGGCGGGCGCCGTCCTGGCCGGACTGTTCCCGTCACACCTGCCGCACCCCGCGCCTGTGCAGGCCGTCACCGTCCTGGCCTTCCTCGCTGTCGCCGAACCGCTCGCCCGGCGCCTCGCCCGCCGCAGAGTCCGCCGCAGAGTCCGCGGGCAGGCTGCCATCGCCGCCGGGCTCGGGCTCGGCGCTGCCGGAGCCGTCGCGTGGGAGATCGGACAGCAGAACGGCATACGTCGATCAGCGGGAATGCTGCCGACCGAGCCGCGCCACTGGTTCGTCGTCGCCGCCCTCGTCGGTCTCGGTGTCCTCCTGCCGCGAGCGCTCCGGTCTGTCGGCCGCACCGCGGCCCGCCGGTGGCGTCCGATCGTCGCGGTGGTCGCCGCGGGCAGCGTGCTCACGGCGGCGGCACCCGCCCAGGCGGCACCGACCGCCAGCCGAGCCGCCAGCGTCTCTGACGACGTCCTGCTCACCCCGTCACCGGTCGGGGCGGTCAGGTCGTATGCCGCGATCCGTCCCGGAGAGGACCTCACCGCGCGGGCGGAGCGGGCCGCCGACAGCCTGGTCGCGGCGGGTGGGCTGACCCGCCACCACGTCGTCCTGATGCTCCCGACCGGCTCCGGGTGGGTCGACCCGGCTGCCGTGTCCGGGCTCGAGGACCGGTTCGGCGCCGACGTGGCGGAGGTGGGCATCCAGTCGACGTCCGTGCCGAGCTGGGTGGCCTTTCTCGCCCAGCGCGGGGCGGCGGCCGCCGGCGCCCGGGCCCTCTACGCCGCTGTGGAGGATCGGATCGCCGCCCTCCCGGTCGGCACGCGGCCCCAGCTGCACGTGTGGGGCGAGAGCCTCGGCGCGACCTCCGGCCAGGCCATCTTCAGCGCACCCGCGGCGGGCCACGACGCGCGGACGGCCGTCTGCTCGGTCCTCTGGGTGGGCTCACCCGGCGGCCACCGGAGCGGTCTGACGCACGAGACCCTGGTCAGCAACCCGACCGACCCGGTCGTCCACACGTCGCTGCGCTCGGTCGTGGTCCCCCCGGGGGACGGGCGTCCCTGGCTGCCGGTCGTCAGCCTCGTCCAGTCCGGCGTGGACTTCGTCAGCTCGCGCTCCGGCCCGGTCGGCACCGGTCACGTCTACGGCCCGGACCAGGTAGCGGCCCTCCAGACCTGCTGACCCCGCCGTGACTATCTGACCCAATTGTTCCGGTAGTCACGGCGTCCATCCGTGAGTACCGGAACAATTGGGTCAGATGCCGACGAAGGTGCGGCCGGTCAGTCGCTCGTAGGCCTCGACGTACTTCGCCCGGGTGCGCTCGACGACCTCCTCGGGCAGGGGCGGCGGGGCCTGGCCGGAGCTCTTGTCCCATCCGCTCGCCGGCGAGGTCAGCCACTCGCGGACGTACTCCTTGTCGAAGCTCGGCTGTGGGTGCCCCGGCTCCCACTGGTCGGCCGGCCAGAACCGCGAGGAGTCCGGGGTGAGCACCTCGTCGGCGAGGACCATCTCGCCCGCGCCGTCGAGCCCGAACTCGACCTTGGTGTCGGCGATGAGGATGCCGCGGTCGGCGGCAATCTCGTTGCCCCGCTTGAGGATTCCGACTGTCAGGTCGCGGGCCCGGGCGGCGAGGTCGGCCCCGAGGGAGTCGACGACCGCGGCATACGGGATGGGTTCGTCGTGCTCCCCGACCGGTGCCTTGGTCGAGGCGGTGAAGATCGGCTCGGGGAGACGGTCGCCGTCGCGCAGGCCCTCGGGGAGCGCGACACCGCTCACCGCGCCGGATGCGTGGTACTCGCGCAGCCCACCGCCGGTGAGATAGGCGCGAGCGACGCACTCGACCGGCAGCATCTCGAGGCGGCGCACGAGGATCGCGCGGCCGGCCACGGCGGCCGGCACGTCGGTGGAGACGACGTGGTTGGGCACCAGGTCGGCGAGCTGCTCGAACCACCACAGTGACAGCTGGGTGAGGACCGCGCCCTTGTCCGGGATCGGCGTCTCGAGGATGAAGTCGAACGCCGACAGCCGGTCGGAGGCGACGAGCAGGATCTGGTCGTCGCGCGCGGCACCGGTGGCCGGGTCGACCGGCGCGTACAGGTCGCGGACCTTGCCGGAGTAGGTGAGGGCGTAGCCGGGCAGGTGAAGCGGGGTGGGCGGCGGGGGTGAGGCGGACGGCATACGGTCATTCTCCCAGCCGCCTGCGTGCGTCTGCGAATCTGGGGGTTCCCGGAGCGCCGTCGACGCAGACGCAAGCCTTTCCGTCAGCCCCGTGCCCCGCGCGGCCACCGCTGGGCTCCCGGCCCGTCGACGGCCAGCTCGTCGTCGTGGTTGTAGATCGGGCAGGTCGCCAGTGAGAGGCACCCGCAGCCGATGCAGTCGGTGAGCCCGTCGCGGACCCTGGTCATCGCCTCGATCCGCTCGGCGAGGGTGTCGTGCCAGGCCTTGGACAGCCTGGCCCAGTCGCGCTTGGTCGGCGGGTGGTCGACCGGGAGCGAGTCGAGCGCCGCACCGATCTCGGCAAGGGTGAGCCCGAACCGCTGACCGGCCCGGATGACGGCGATCCGGCGCAGCGTGTGCCGGGCGTATCTGCGCTGGTTGCCGGCTGTCCGGACCGAGGTGATGAGGCCCTTGTCCTCATAGAACCGGATGCTCGGGACGCTCAGGCCGGACCGCTCGGCGACCTCACCGATGGTCAGCTCGTCGCATTTGTCGGGCTTGGTCATGGCCTCAGGATAAACGACTTGACCTCAAGCGCACTTGAGGTACCACACTCGTGAACCATGACGACGACCGCTTCCGCGACCCGGTCCCCCGCTGAGCCGGGGGCCCACGGCGAGGGCCCGACCCGATCGGCCGGCGATGGGATCCTTTCTCCGGCATACCGATCCGTGACGGTGGCCGCCCTGGCACTGGTCACTCTCGGGGCCTACGAGAACCGCGCGACGACGACCATCCTGCCTACCGTTCTCGCGGATCTGCACGCGATCCAGTGGTTCGGGATCGTGGCCGGGGCCTCGGCCATCACCTATCTCGTGGCGACGACGGTCGCGGGGGCATGGGCCGACCACGTCGGCGCCCGACGTGTTCTGCTGACCGGGCTCGGGCTGTTCGTCGTGGCCCAAGTCGCTTCCGGACTCGCGCCGACGAGCGGCGTCCTGCTCGGCGCTCGGGCCCTGTCCGGGATCGGGGAGGGCGGCCTGGACGTCTCGCTCATCGTCCTCGTGGCGGATCTGATGCCGGACCGGTTGCGCGCCAAGCTGTATGCCGCGTTCGCCACGGCGTGGATCCTCCCCTCGCTCGTCGGGCCGGCCATCGCCGGTGCCGTCGCGCAGTGGCTGGGCTGGCGCGCCGCGTTCCTCCTCCCGCTCATTCTCGTCGCCGGCGCGACGGCGGCCCTCTGTCCGCCCCTGCGCCGAGCGCCGGGCCGCGAGGTGCGGCCGTGGACGAGCACCGAGTGGTCGACCTCGCGCGCCGCGCTCGTCGTCGCGACCGCGATGGCCGGAGTCACCTGGGGCGTCGCCGCGGCTGCTTCAGGGAGCCGGTGGGCCCTGCTCGTCCTGGCGCTCTCCGTCGGGGCACTCGTCTTCCGGCTGGCCCGGGTGCTGCCCGTCGGCAGCGCCCGGCTCTCCCGGGGCGCCCCCGCCATCGTCGGCATCACCGTCCTCGTAGCCACCGCGTTCCAGTCCCTGGGCGCCTACCTCCCGCTCCTCATGGCGGCCGTGCACCACGTCGGGCCGACCCTCACCGGGATCAGCCTCACCGTGACCGGGATCTTCTGGGCGCTCGGGTCCAACATCGCCAGCCGCGACGCGGTCCGCGGTGGGTTCAGCCCGGGCCGGGTCGTCGGCCTCGGGATGGTCGTCATGGCGATCGGCTCGACCGGTCCGCTGCTCTATGCGCTCGGGTATGCCGGGCTGGCCGTCGCGATGGCGACCTGGGCCGTGTCTGCCGTCGGGATGGGGCTGGTCAACAACACCTTGTCGGTCGAGCTCGTCCGGGTCTCCGCCGCCGACGAGCGTGGTCGGACGACGGCCGCTCGGACGGTGGGCGCTGCGGTCGGGTCCGGCGCGGCCACGGCCTACGGCGGCGCACTGGTCGCCGGTCACGCAGCCCATCTGACCGGCCCGGTGTTCGCGCTGGTCATCGCCCTCGGGACCGTCGTCGCGCTCGCCACCGCGCTCGTCGCCCACCGCATCGATGACCGTGACTAACTGACCCAATTGTTCCGGTAGTCACCGCGTGACTACCGGAACAATTGGGTCAGTTAGTCACACGGTGATCTGGCCGCGGGCCGCCTTGAGTGCGATGTCGGTGCGGTGGTGCGAGCCGGGCAGGTCGACCAGGTCGACCGCGGCATACGCGCGGTTCCGGGCCTGCGCGAGGGTGTCGCCGAGCGCCACGACCGAGAGCACGCGCCCGCCGCTGGAGACCAGCGTGCCCTCACCGTCGAGGGCGGTGCCCGCGTGCAGCACGTATGCCGTGGCGACCTCCTCGACCTCGGCCAGGCCGCTGATCGGGTCACCGGTCCGCGGCGTGCCTGGGTAGTTATCGGCCGCCACGACGACGGTGACGGCCGACTGCGGCGACCAGCGAAGCCGCGGCACGTCCTCGAGCCTGCCCTGGGCAGCCGCCAGGAGCAGGCCCCCGAGCGGGGTGAGCAACCGGGCGAGGACGACCTGGGTCTCCGGGTCGCCGAACCGGGCGTTGAACTCGATCACTCGGGGGCCGCGCGAGGTGAGGGCCAGGCCGATGAACAGCGTTCCGACAAAAGGGGTTCCGCGCGAACGCATCTCGTCGAGGACCGGCTGCGCGACCCGGGCGACGAGGTCGTCGGCCAGGCCCTCGGGCGCCCACGGGAGGGGACTGTAGGCCCCCATCCCACCGGTGTTGGGGCCGGCGTCGTCGTCGCCGACCCGCTTGAAGTCCTGAGCCGGTTCGAGCGCCACGGCCCGCCAGCCGTCGCAGACACAGAACAGCGAGACCTCCGGACCGTCGAGGAAGGCCTCGATGACGACCCGCCCGTCGGGCTTGTCGAGGCAGGCCCACGCGTGCTTGAGGGCGGCGTCACGGTCATCGGTGACGACGACCCCCTTGCCGGCCGCGAGACCGTCGTCCTTGACGACGTAGGGGGAGCCCAGGAGGTCGAACGCGTCCTCCACCTGCTCGACCGTCGTTCAGACCTGGGCCAGGGCGGTCGGCACGTCGGCCGCGCTCATGACCTCCTTGGCGAACGCCTTGCTCCCCTCGAGCTGCGCCGCCGCGGCGGAGGGGCCGTAGCAGTCGATGCCGGCCGCACGGACCACGTCGGCGACGCCCGCGACGAGCGGCACCTCGGGCCCGACGACGACGAGGTCCACCCCGAGCCGGGTCGCCAGCGCGGCGACCGCTGCCCCGTCGGTGAGGTCCGCGAGCGGCTCACACCGCGCGATCAGGCCGATCCCGGGGTTGCCGGGCGCGGCGACGACGGCGTCAACGCCCGGATCGGCGGAGAGGGCCTTGACGAGGGCGTGCTCACGCGCGCCACTGCCGAGAACGAGGATCTGCACCGGGCCAGCCTATTGACTGATCGTCACAGTGCTCGAACGGAACTGGAAAGGAAGGCGCGGTGCGCCCGGGAGGCAGGGGGGGCAGTTCTCCCGGGCGCACCGCGCGCCCACCGCGTGGCGCCCAGGGGGGGAACCAGCGCTCTGCGCGGTGATCGACAATGTCGACGCGCACCACGATGCCAAACTTTGACATAAGAGTAAAGTTCAGGACTGTCGGATCTCCGACAGTGTCAGATATCCGCCAGGGGCCGGAGGGGCAGGCATGACAACGACAGACGAGCCAGACGTCGTGGCGGCCACGACGAGCTGGAACCGTTTCCAGCTCGAGCGCGACGGCGACACCGTCACCGAAGCCGGAATCGAGGCGATCTATCGGGACGTCGTCGCCTTCACCGCCCCAGGACGCGCCATGCTCGTCGACCGGGGACACGCCCCGGCGGCCGTCGACCGAGCGATCCAGGTCCTGCACTGGCGCGGGCTGATCGACGCGACCGACCCCGAGGAGATCAGCGTCGCACCGCCTGACATCGCGCTGCCCACGTTCGCGACCGCCCTGGAGCGTCAGGCCCGGGCCGTCCGTCAGGATGCGGGCGCCCTCGCCCACGCCTACCACGCAGCCCGGGCGGATCTGGACCTACCCGGCTCGACCGCACACGTCCGTTCCCTGCACTCGGTCGAGGAGATCACGGCCGTGGCCCAGAAGATCGAGGCCAACGTGCAGCGCAGCCTGCTCGCCATGCTCGCCGGCGGCCCCCGCCTCGAGCTGCTCGTCGCCGGTGCCCACGAGCAGGTCGAGGTCCCTCCGGACCACGACGACATCGAGCGGGTCGTCGTGGTCAACGCGACGGCCTTCGACGTCCCCGGCGCCGCCGAGGACTTCATGGACCGGGCCGGAGTCGGCTACGACCTACGGGTCGCGAGCGACCTACCGTTCAACGCGCTCATCGTCGACTCCCAGGCAGCGGTCATCGACTGCACCAACCTCGACGCGTCCGGGACGGGCTCACTGTTCGTCCAGGACCCCGTCCTGGTGCGGACCATCGAGGAGCTCATCCGCCGGATCCACCACCAGGCGGCGCCGCTTCGCACCACCCTCCCTCCCGACGACCTGGCGGCTCGCGACCGGCTCGTCCTCACCCTCCTCGCAGCCGGCACGACCGACACCGTGATCGCCCGGCAGGCTCGCGTCTCCGAGCGCACCGTGCAGCGGGTGATCGCCGGCCTCATGCAACAGCTCGACGCGACGACCCGCTTCCAGGCCGGGGCCAACGCCGTCCGGGCGGGCCTGATCTGATGGTCCCGGGCCCCGGGTCGTAGACTCGTGGATTCCGCGAACTCCGGCGAAAGAGCCAGCAGCCTTGACCAGCACCACCGACGTGACGACGGGGTCCACCGCCGACCTCATCGCCCACGAGATCGCCGTCGAGCAAGCCCACGTCGACCGAGTCCACCGGGAGCTCGCCAAGGCCACCGAGCGGGCCAACAGCGTCGAGGCCGACGGACTGGCCCGTGGGCGCACCGACCGGGTCGGTGACGTGCGCGACGAGGAGATCACCGGCCTCTTCGAACGCGATGCCCTCGTGTATGCCGCGGCGCGGCGTCGCTTCACCATCGAGAACCAGTACGAGGGTCTCGTCTTCGGCCGCCTCGACCTGGACAGCGACCCTCGCGAGGTGCGGCACATCGGCCGGCTCGGCGTCCGCGACGACGACTACGAGCCGCTCGTCGTCGACTGGCGGGCGCCGGCTGCCGCTGCCTTCTACCGGGCCACGCCGGTCGAGCCGATGGGCGTCATCCGCCGGCGCGTGCTGCGGTCGCGCGGCGAGACGGTGATCGGCGTCGAGGACGACCTCATGGTCCCCGAGGCTCCCGACGACCTCGTCGTCGTGGGCGACGGCGCGCTGATGGCCGCCCTGACCCGCAGTCGTGGCGCTCAGATGCGCGACATCGTCGCGACCATCCAGCGCCACCAGGACGAGGCGATCCGGGCTCCCGCCCGCGGCATCACCGAGATCACCGGCGGCCCCGGCACCGGCAAGACCGTCGTCGCGCTGCACCGCGCGGCATACCTCCTGTACTCCGAGCGACGCCGCTTCGAGAACGGCGGCATCCTCGTCGTCGGACCGTCCGCCGCCTACACGGCATACATCGAGCGTGTCCTGCCCTCCCTCGGCGAGGAGTCGGTGGCCCTGCGGGCTCTCGGGGACCTCGTCGACGGCATCACCGCGACCCGCGTCGACCGACCCGAGGTGGCTGCCATCAAGGGGTCGCCGCGGATCCGCCGCGTCCTCGGCCGGCTCGTGAGCGACGACCCGGACGACGCGCCGCGCGAGTTCCGGGCGTTCGTCGCCGGCCGGGCGATCCGGATCGACCACCCGACCCTGCGCCGGGTCCGGGCCCAGGTGCTCCGCGGCCACAGCCACAACCTGGCCACCCAGCCCGCCCGAATGGCCCTGCGCGACGTCGCCTGGGCACAGAACCGCGAGGGCGACCGCGTCCAGTTCCACGACGCGTGGGAGTCCTCGATGGACGTCGACCGGTTCATGGCGGCATGGTGGCCGCAGATCGACCCTCGCGAGCCGCTGCTGCGGCTCGCCGACACCGAAGCGGCGTATGCCGTGTCGCGCGGAGTCCTCACCCAGGACGAGGCGGCGGCGCTGGCCCGGTCGATGGCCGAGACCCTGGAGGCCGGGGCGTGGACGGTCTCCGACGTGGCACTCATCGACGATCTCCTCGGTCGGCTCGGCACCGTGCAGGAGGCGACCGAGGAGGATGACGAGCGCGGCTTCTATGACATCGAGCTGCTCGACGACGTCGCGTCGCACGGTGTCAACGAGGTCCGGCTCAGCAGTGACGTCCGGCCGGTCCGCACCGTCGACGGCCGCCGGGTGACGCCGGCCGACCCTCGAGAGCGGCTGCTCCACGGCCGGATCGACCGGCCCGCGCAGTATGCCCACGTCCTCGTCGACGAGGCCCAGGACCTCTCGCCCATGCAGTGGCGGATGGTCGGCCTGCGGGGCCGTACCGCCTCGTGGACCGTGGTCGGCGATGCCGCCCAGGCATCCTGGCCGGACCAGATGGAGGCCGACGCCGCGCGACGCGACGCCTACGGGCGGCAGGAGGTGCGCCGCTTCCACATGGACACCAACTACCGCAACGCTCGCGAGATCTTCGACTACGCCCGCGACGTCATCCTGCCCGTGGTCCCCGACGCCGACATCCCGCAGGCGGTCCGCGAGACCGGCGTCGCGCCCTACCTGCGCGAGCTGGGCCACGACGTCGCCCGGGCCGTCCGGGATGCCGTGGACCTGCTCCTCACTGAGGTGGAGGGCTCGATCGCCGTCATCACCCCGCTGCGCCACGCGCAGGCCATCGCCGGGATCCGCGACCTGCCCGACCGGGTCGTCGTCATCGACCCGCTGTCGACCAAGGGCCTGGAGTACGACGCGACCGTCATCGTCGACCCCGAGGCGATCATCGAGGAGTCCCCGGGCGGCATACGGGTCCTCTACGTCGCTCTCACCCGGGCCGCGCACCGGATGGTCGTCCTCACCAGGTAGGTCCGAATAGTCCGATGTCGGCAGAACGGGTGAGTTTTCCGCCGATTCACTGACACCAATGGGCCGCCATGACATGGTGAAGGTCATCCGACGCACGGATGAAATCGGCCGCCGCGGGAGTCCCCCTCCCCCCACCTGCACTCTCGTGGGCGGCCACGGGGACGTCCACCCTTCGGGGTCGGGCGTCCCCGGCTTTTCCCCACTTGCACGGCGGGGGCGCCCGTCAGCGGGCGAGAACCTCCTTGAGCAGCGCCCGCCAGGGGTCCACCGTCTCCGCCCGCGACCAGGAGGCGCCGGCGCGGACCTCCTCCACCACCCTGTCCGTCTCCGTCTCGGCCCCGGCGATGACCTCGGCCGGATAACCCAGCTCGACCTGGTGGTCGGCGAACTCGTCCCGGTCGTCGACCCACACCCCGCTCCCGTCGAACGGGTCGATGACGTCCAGGTCGAGGTCGACGGCGGTCAGCAGCGCGCTCCCGTCGTGGGTCCACCCGGTGCCGGTGACGATGTCGCAGTACAGCCGGAACTCCAGCTCCGGGTGCGGCTCGTAGAACATCGCCGTGAACCCTCGGTCCCTCGGAACGAGGAGCACGTTGTCGGTCACCGAGACGAAGCTCGCCGGACCACCGGACCACTCGTTGCCGACCGGGTCGCCGAGCCAGTGGCCGTGCTCGTCGGACCCGAGCCACAGCAGCGCGCCGGTGTGGTGCCGTCGGTCGCCCCACTTGGTGTAGGCGCAGCGGACCAGGTCACCCACCCGGAGCCGGGCCAACGGCGGGTCGTATGCCGGGTGCTCGGCCGCTCCCATCAGAGCAGCGGGTGCCGCTCGATGATCGCCTCGCGGCCGGGCCCGACGCCGATGGCCGACACCCGGGCGCCGATGAGCTCCTCGAGCCGGAGCACGTAGGCCTGGGCGTTGGGCGGCAGGTCCTCGAACCGGCGGCAGGCCGAGATGTCCTCCCACCAGCCGGGCAGGGTCTCGTAGATCGGCTTGGCGTGGTGGAAGTCGCTCTGCCCGACCGGCATCTGGTCGTGCCGCACACCGTCGATCTCGTAGGCGACGCACACGGGCACCTCCTCCAGGCCGGTGAGCACGTCCAGCTTGGTGATGACGAAGTCGGTGACCCCGTTGATCCGGGTGGCGTAGCGGCCGACGACGGTGTCGACCCAGCCGCAGCGCCGCGGCCGCCCGGTCGTCGTGCCGTACTCGGCGCCGGTCTTGCGGAGGAACTCGCCCATGTCGTCGTGCAGCTCGGTCGGGAAGGGACCCTCGCCGACGCGCGTCGAGTAGGCCTTGAGGATGGCGATGACCCGCGACACCCGGGTCGGCGGGATGCCGGACCCGGTGCAGGCGCCGCCGGCCGTCGCGTTGGAGGACGTGACGAACGGGTAGGTCCCGTGGTCGACGTCGAGGAGGGTCGCCTGCCCGGCCTCGAGCAGGACGTTCTTGCCCGCGTCGAGCGCCTCCTCGAGCACCCGTGAGGTGTCGGCGACCATGGGACGCAGCCGATCGGCATACGAGAGCAGCTCGGCGACCGTCTCCTCGACCGAGACCGCCCGCCGGTTGTAGATCTTGGCGAACGCCTGGTTCTTGAAGTCCAGGGCCGCCTCGACCTTCTGGCGCAGGATCCCCTCATCGAAGATGTCCTGCACCCGGATGCCGGTGCGCGACATCTTGTCGGCGTACGTCGGGCCGATCCCGCGGCCGGTCGTGCCGATCCGGCGCGAGCCGAGGAACCGCTCGGTGACCTTGTCCAGGGTGCGGTTGTAGGGGGCGATGAGGTGCGCGTTGGCACTGACGAGCAGCTTGGAGGTGTCGACGCCGCGCGCCTCCAGCCCGTCGATCTCCTGGAAGAGGACGGCCAGGTCGATGACGACCCCGTTGCCGATGACCGGGATGCACGTCGGCGTGAGGATGCCCGAGGGCAGGAGGTGGAGCGCGAACTTCTCACCGTCGATGACGATGGTGTGGCCGGCGTTGTTGCCACCGTTGAACTTCACGACGTAGTCGACGTCGCTGCCCATCAGGTCGGTGGCCTTGCCCTTGCCCTCGTCGCCCCACTGGGCGCCGACCAGCACGATCGCCGGCATCTGCTCAACTCCTCACACAGCGTCCTCGCAACAGCGGGCGAGGACCCAGTCGGTCGGCGGGTCCTCTGCCCCTCAACCCTAGTGCGAACGGACCCGGCGGGGCATCGGGACACTGGCGTGCGGGTCGATCAGGCCGGCGGCCACCACCGCAGCGCCGAGCTGGTAGCGCGTGTCGACCCCGTGCACGTCCATGAGCCGGGCGATCCGGCGCCGGACGGTCCGCAGCCCCCACCCGAGGTACCGGGCGATCGCCTCGTCCTTCATCCCGAGGGCGAGCAGCTCGAGGAGCTGGAGGTCGGCGTCCCGGTCGGTGCCGGCGTGCTGGACCGGAAGACCTGCACCGTATGCCGCCTCGAACAGTGCCGTGAACGCCGCGACGAGCATGGGGTTGCGGATCAGGACGTAGCCGGACTGCACGTCTGCCCACGTCTCGGTCGCGATCACGGCATACGAACCGAAGACTCCGAACTCGGTCGGGGGGTTGATCCCGACCCGCTGCTCCTCGCCGATCTTGGCGTACATCGCCATCCAGCGACGCCCCGAGGCCGACTCGGCGACGCTGGTCGAGTACAGGGTCTGCTGGACCATGCCGGCGGCCAGCTGCTGCTGGGTCGCTCGGTAGATGGCGTCGTCGACTCCCGGACCCTCGTCGACGGTGAGGGTGACCGACCGGACCGGGCCGCCGCTCGCCTCCATCAGCCGCTCGACCTCGGCCGAGGCCTGGTCAGCCGGGATCCGCTGGATGCCGGCCCCCGTTCCGGTCTCCTCCGCGGCCTCGGCCGGCAGGAGCGAACGGAGCCGGAGAACACCCGAGCGCATGTCGAGAAGGGAGGCCCGGCGCTGCTCGAGCTGGGCGTACTCGCGGTCGATGATCAGGCTGAGCTCGCGGATCGACTCGCCGGGGGTCCGGTCGCCCACAGGGTCGCTCGTCATGGCGTCGACAGGCCCCTCTGGAAGGCCCGGACATCGTCCATCTGGACACCAATCACTGTCACGGTTGGCATGTTAGTGCCATTGGCAGCCAAGAGCCGGACATCCCGTGATCCGGAAGGCATGATGGCACCGCCGGCCCCGAAGTAGCAGGGGACAACGCGGGTCGGCCGTTCGGCGCAGACGAAGCGCCGGCTCCTGGCAGGGGGCACATCGGCGGAGGCTCGATCCAAGGATCAGGGCCTCCGCCGAACCAGTTCCAGCGCCTGAGCAGGCGTCCAACGGGGCCAGATCCAGCGCACGCCGAGGCCCGTCAACCGGGCCAAGTCGATGCCGACGCCGTTGTCGGCACCGACGCCCTGGGTGCCGGGGATGCTGGGCCGTGGGGGGACTAGAGACCCAGCTCCCGGGCTGCCTCCGCCGACGATGCGCGGAGGAACTCGGTGCAGCGGTCGTGCTCCTCGTCGTCACCGATGGCGGCCGAGGCGTTGGCGAGCGCGGCGAGGGCTCGCAGGAACCCGCGGTTGGGCTCGTGGCTCCACGGTACCGGGCCCTGGCCCCGCCAGCCGGACCGACGCAGGGCATCGAGCCCCCGGTGGTAGCCGGTGCGCGCGTAAGCGTAGGACTCGACGTCGCGCCCGTCGTCGAGCGCCTCCTCGGCCAGCGTCGCCCAGGCCAGCGAGGAGGCCGGGAACGCGCGAGCCGCAGCCTCCGCGGCATACCCCTGCTCGAGGGCCGCGGCGGCGGGGTCGACGGGCAGGAAGGTCTCGGGGATGCCGAGCAGGTCAGTCACAGTGTTCCGACGCCCCGCTCAGGAGACGTGGGTGCCGGCGGAGCGGAGGTTGACGCAGGCCTCGACGATGCGGTCGGCCATGCCCTTCTCCCCGGCCTTGGACCAGGCGCGCGGGTCGTAGAGCTTCTTGTTGCCGACCTCGCCGTCGATCTTGAGCACGCCGTCGTAGTTCTTGAACATGAAGTCGGCGACCGGGCGGCTGAAGGCGTACTGGGTGTCGGTGTCGATGTTCATCTTGACGACGCCGTAGTCGACGGCCGCCGAGATCTCCTCGGGCAGCGAGCCGGACCCGCCGTGGAAGACGAGGTGGAACGGCTTGGACCCCTCGGGCAGGCCGAACTCGGCCGTGACGGCGTCCTGGGCGGCCTTGAGCACGTCGGGCAGGAGCTTGACGTTGCCCGGCTTGTAGACGCCGTGGACGTTGCCGAAGGTCAGCGCGGTCATGTAGTAGCCGTTCTCGCCCAGGCCGAGCTTCTTGGCGGTCGCGATCGCGTCCTCGGGCGTGGAGTACAGCTTCTCGTCGATGTCGGCGGCGACACCGTCCTCCTCGCCACCGACCACGCCGACCTCGATCTCGAGGATGACGTTGGCCGCGCGGCAGGCCGCGAGCAGCTCCTCGGCGATGTCGAGGTTCTCCTCGAGCGGGACGGCCGAGCCGTCCCACATGTGGCTCTGGAAGATCGGCAGCCCGCCGGCCTTGACCCGCTCCAGGCTCGCTGCGAGGAGAGGCCGCACGAACGGGTCGAGCTTCTCCTTCTGGCAGTGGTCGGTGTGCAGGGCGATGTTGACCGGGTAGTTCTTGGCGACGATCTCCGCGTATGCCGCGAGGGCCAGCGAGCCGGTCACCATGTCCTTGATCGTGGAGCCGGAGGCGTACTCGCCGCCACCGTGCGAGACCTGGATGATGCCGTCGGACCCGGCCTCGGCGAAGCCCTGGATGGCCGCCGTGATGGTCTGGCTGCTCGTGATGTTGATGGCCGGGTAGGCGAACGAGCCGTTCTTGGCCCGGTCGAGCATGTCGGCGTAGACCTCTGGGGTTGCAATGGGCATCGGGAACTCCTCGTTGAGGTGGCGTCGGTCGGGCATCCGTCAGGGTGAATGTGCCCGTGATCTTCGTCACGGGTTCGGCGACGATCCTGCCATGCCCACTCCCTGGTTCGCCATGCCGTCCCGAGAGGTGACCGGGTCTTCGACGTCCCCGGGGCGGGCGTCGCTCAGTGGTCGGCGCGGTTCGGGTCCAGGTAGCGACCGCCCCGGATCACCCGCCACAGCCACCAGGCGATGACGATCCCGTAGACGAGCAGCTCGACGGCCCCCACCAGCGGCGGTGGGTAGAAGATGTTCCCGAGCGTCGCGGCGCAGGTGAACGACAGTGGCGCCGTGAGGACGACGAGCGGGAGGGCGGCGCCACCCGGCACCACCGGCCCGGCCGACAGGATTGCCACGACGAGGACGACGAAGGCGATGACGACGAGCGCGAGATAGCAGCCGGCCACCTTCACGGCGAGCGCACCGCGGACGAAGCGGTCGGGCTCGGTGACGTCGTCGCGCAGCCGGTCGAACATGCGCCGAACCCTATCCGCCGGCAGGTTCGCTCTCGGCCAGGTCCGCCAGCCGGCTGAGCAGGTGGGCGCGTTCCACCTCGTTGCCGCAGGCGGCCACGGCCGTCTCGTATGCCGCGCGCGCACCATCACGGTCGCCGGCGCGCCACAGCAGCTCGGCCCGGACCGCCGGAAGCCGGTGGCCGTCGACCGTCACGTCGCGCAGGAGGGCCAGACCGGCGAGCGGGCCGTCGACCTCGGCGACCGCGACCGCCCGGGCCAGCCGGACGCTGGGGCTCGGGTTGAGGTCCTCCAGCACGGCATACGTCGCCGCGATCCGGTCCCAGCGGGTGTCGGCGGCCGTGGGCGCGAGTGCATGCTCGGCGGCGATGAGCGCCTGCAGGTGGTAGACCAGCGCGAGCCCGGTGGGCAGGTCCCGGCCAGCGGGGTCCGTCGTACCGGAAAGGATGTCGACGGCCTCGGCGATCTCGTCGCGGTGCCAACGAGTTCGGTCCTGGTCGGGCAGCAGGACGAGCCGGCCGTCGTCGCCACGACGGGCGTCACGCCGGGAGTGGTTCAGCAGCATGAGGGCGAGCAGCTGGTCCAGTGCCGCCGACGGATGCAGGGGACGCGCCACCCGGACGAGGCGGATCGCCTCGCCCGCGAGGTCGGCGCGCAGCAGGTCCGGCCCGCTGCCGGGCGCATAGCCGGCAGTGAAGGCGAGGTAGGCCGTCTGGGCGAGGACCTCCAGACGGGACGGCAGCGCTGAGGCGTCGGGCACGGCATACGGAATGCCGGCGGCGACGATCTTCTTCTTGGCCCGGGTGATCCGCGCGGCCATGGTCGGCTCGCTGACGAGGAACAGCCGGGCGATGTCCGCGGTCGTCACGCCGAGGACGAACCGCAGCGACAGCGCGCTCGCCGCCTCCGGAGCCAGGGCCGGGTGGGCGCACAGCAGGACGAGGCGGAGCAGGTCATCGTGGACGAGGTCGCCCGGGTCGGCACGCACGCTCTGCAGCTCCTCTCGGCGCTCGGACTCGGTGAGCAGCAATGGAACTCGCCGCGCTGCCATGGCCTCGGCGCGCAGCCGGTCCAGGATCCGGCGGCGTGCTGCGGTGAGCAGCCAGGCGGCCGGGTTGTCGGGGACCCCGTCCCGCCGCCAGTGCTCGGCGGCAGCGACGAACGCCTCTGCAGCGGCGTCCTCGACGAGGTCCAGGCGACGGAACTGCGCGAGGAGGAGGGCTACAACCCGGCCCCACTCCTCGCGCATGGTCCGGGCCAGGACCGCGTCGGCGCGGGCCACAGCGTCGGTCACAGCGTCGGTCACAGCGTCGGTCGCCGCGTCGGTCACGAGGTCGACGATATGGGCTCGTAGCCCTCGATCTCGATGGTCGGCCGGATCTCCACGGCATACGAGGTCGGCAGCTGCTTGGCAACCTCGATCGCGGTATCGAGGTCGGGGAGGTCGACGAGGTAGAAGCCGCCGATCTGTTCGGTGAGCTCGACGAACGGTCCGTCGGTGACGGCCCACTCGCCGTTCGTCGCCCGGAGCGACGTCGCCGTGTCAGCCCCCGCGAGCGCGGCGCCGGAGATCTTGCGGCCACGCGCGAGCACGGCCCGGTCGAAGGCGTGGTGAGCCTCGTGGAACGCCTGCCGCTCCTCCGGGGTCGCCTCCTCCCAGACGCTCGGGTCGGTGGCGATGAGGACGAGGTACTCCATGTCAGTCGCCCTCCCGCGTCGTCCGCCGGACCTCGACGACCCGCTCGTCGAAGGCGAGCTGGCCGCACGCCTGGAGGAGACCGGGCTCGTCGTCGGTCTCGATGACGTAGTAGCCGGAGAGCTGCTCGACGACCTCGGCGTAAGGGCCGTCGGTGACCACCGGGGTGCCGTCGGCGCCGGCGCGGACCACCTTGGCCTCGCGGCTGGGGGTCAGCGGGGAGGTGTTGAGGATCGTGTGGCCGCCCTTGGCGAGGGCTTCGTGGAAGCGGTCGTGCGCGGCATACACCGTGTTCTTCTCGGCCTCGGACTTGCGGTCCCAGACGGCCTCATCGGCTGGAATGAGGAGGAGGTAGGTGCTCATGTGAGTCCTTCGCTGTGGCGGGCCGCCGGGTGCGACCTCACCACCATGACGGACGAGACTGCGCGGAATCGACAGGTGGGGTCAGGAAATCCTGAGTCACGAAATGGCGGCGGCCGGCGGGTTCCAGACGAAAGGCGTCGTCGTGGCGACCGCGAGCAGACCGAGGGAGATGAGGATGGGGCGACTGTCCGGAGAGGTGTCGACCCGCATGAGGGAGTAGCCGCGGTCGCGGGCGAGGCCGGCGCGGTAGCTGACGGTGCTCCGGTAGAGGCCGCGGCGGCGCCAGTCCGGATGGGTCGAGCCGCCCCACATGCTCGCGAAGTCGGTGCCCGGCGAGTACCTCAGCCAGGCCGCGCACAGCACCTTCTCCTCGCCCCCCACCTGTTCGATGACGGCGATGTCCAAGGCACTTTCGTTGGCAGCCTTCTCGCGTTGCAGGCTCGCGGTCATCGACGTGGCGTAGTGGGCGGTGTCGATAGCCGCCTGGGCTTCAGGACCCTCCCAGACGAGGGTCATCAGGTCGTGGATCTTGCGGTATGCCGGGTCGTCATCCGCCTCCACGGCACGCATCCGGACGCCGTCGGGCAGGTCGACGTCATGGATGAGCCGGACGACCTCCCCGAGGAGGAGCACCTCGTCCTCCTCGGCGGTCAACCCCGCCGCCGTCAGCCTCTCGCGCAGGTCGCTCGGCTGGTCGTAGCCGTAGGTCTTCCACTCGAACCGCTCGCCGCCATCCCCACGGCCGGCGAAGAACTCGACCTGCCGGGAGATCCAGAGGTCGGGGTCGACGCCGAGTCCGCGCGGGCTCTCGACCAGGCAGTACGAGGTCCCGGACTCCCGCGGGTAGCGCCGCAGCACCGGCCCATCGGCGTCCTGGACGATGCCCGGCGCGGGTTCGTCCTCGCGTTGCCGGAGCCGGATGTCCTCATGGAATCGGTGCAGCAGCTCCTGGGCCGTGGCGGCATCGGTCACCGGTCCATCCAACCCGAGCACACGGCATACGGTCCAACGCTTTTGACCGTATGCCGTGTCGCTCAGATGGTGGCGTGCTGGCGGACCCAGGTGTGCATGGCGATCGCCGCGGCGGCGCCGGCGTTGATCGAGCGGGTCGAGCCGAACTGGGTGATGTGCAGGACCTCGACGCAGGCGGCGCGCATCTCGTCGGTGAGGCCGGGGCCCTCCTGGCCGAAGACGAGGACGCAGCGTCGGGGCAGCTCGGCGAGCTCGATGGCGGTGCTGCCGGGGAGGTTGTCGATCCCGATCAGCGGTAGGCCAGGGTGGATCTCGCCGTGTGGTCCCGCCCAGGCGACGAGGTCCTGGACCGTCGGGTGGTGGTACTCGTGCTGGTACCGGTCGGTGACCATGGCCCCGCGCCGGTTCCAGCGGCGCTTGCCGACGATGTGGAATGCCTTGGCGTTGAAGGCGTTTGCGGTCCTGATGACCGAGCCGATGTTGAAGTCGTGGCCCCAGTTCTCGACCGCGACGTGGAACTCGTGACGGCGCGCGTCGAGGTCGGCGACGATCGCGTCCTGTCGCCAGTACCGGTACTCATCGACGACGTTGCGCCGGTCGCCGCCGGCCAGGAGGTCGGGATCGAGGCGTTCGTCGGCCGGCCACGGTCCGGCATACGGTCCGACCCCGATGGACAGGTCGGACCGGTCCGCGTCGGTGGGTGGTGTGGTGTCGCCCGGTTGCACGCCGCCACTCTCGCAGACCGGGGAGCCGTGCTCAGCCCGGCTGCAGGCCGGCCGGCTGCGCATGCGCGACGGTGGCCACGCCTGACACGAACGAACCGAACTGGCCCCGGTCAGCCGACAGCAGGCCAGCCGGTTGCACGTCCGCGACGGCGGCCACGCCCGACACGAACGAACGGGCCCCGGTCAGCCGACTGCGGGCCGGGCGGCTGCGCATGCGCGACGGTGGCCACGCCTGACACGAACGAACCGAACGGGCCCCGGTCAGCCGACAGCAGGCCAGCCGACTGCGCGTCCGTGCCGGCTGCCGCTCGTCACAGCGGGGGCAGCCGACTCGTACCGGTGGCCGGTCGGTGTGATGACCACCGTCCGGTGGGCGCCGTCGGGCCGGGTCTCGACCTCTCCGACGTCGGCGAGCAGGCTGTCCATCAGCTGCTGCCACGGCGGGTCGCTGGGATCCGGCGCTGCGCGAGGTGGCGGATCTCGGGGTGGCGGACTGAGCACGACGACCTTCCAGCCGGGCACCTCCTTGGTGAAGTTGCACCGATCGCAGGTGCCCGAGGCATTGTGGGCACAGGTCGGCCCGTCTCGACGAGCCGGCGTCACGTGGTCGACGGCCCGGATCGCCGCGGCGCAGAACGGGGTTCGGCAGGACTGGTCGCGGACGACGACGAGCCGCCGCAACACTCCACGGAACAGTCGGTGGAGCGACCAGGTCGGCGCGAGGATCGGTATCGGCTCGCGGATCGAGTTCGGCGGAGTTCCGACCCAGCGATGTCGGCGTGCTTCCAGCCCGACCACGGTTCTGCCGTCCTCGCCGGTCACGACTCGACGAAACGTGACGTCGGACCCGGCAGCGGCGGTCCGGCGGACCAGCTCGCGGGCGAAGCCCGTAGGGAGCCACCCGGCACCCACAACCTTGGCAGCGCCGGCCGACTGGCGCGGTACGTCGTCGCCGAATCGAGGCGATGTCGGGTTCCTCGACCCTTCGGCCGCTCGGCTGCTCGAAGGATGGGCCGCACTGCTGGTCGAGCGGGGGGCCGCACGGCCGGTCGACGGAGGTGTCGCATCGCTCTCGGGCCGCGCTGGCGTCCCGCCGGATGACCGAGGCGACACATCGGGGGTTGCCCAGCCGGCGCGGCCCGCCGGGCCAGCGGCGGCTCGATCACCGGAATGACCGTGACCGGCCTGACCGGTCGGGTTCGCCGGGTGGCCCGGCCGGCCCGATGACCCGCCCGGCTGCTCGCGTCGCGAGTACCCGTCGGCGGTCCTGCCTCCGCCGCGATGAAAGGCAGCCGCCGGGTGGTCGGGGCGTGAACCCGCCGCGGCGGTCCGGCCCGAACCCGAGCCGGACCTCGAGCTCGCGTCAGCGGTCGGACCATCCTGGGCGCCAGCGGCTTCGTCCTGCATGGCCAGATCAGTCATGACCAGCTGGATCTCGATGGGCACCGGCTGACCGATGGCACGGCCCGTGAGTCGGGCGATGACGACGTCGGCCATCAGCTGCGACTTGGTGCCGGACGTGCAGCGCAGGCCCACCTGATCCTCCGGTCGCGCCTCACGACCTACCGGGTCTTCGTCGACGCGCGCACCCGGCTCACCCCGGCCGACCTCAGGCGCCGGGGCCGGGGCGTCGGCGAACCAGAAGGCACTGCGTCGGCTTGCTCCCCCGACGTGGCCGGGCTCGCCCAGGATCGCTGTCGCCTCGGCCTCGACGGCCCGAAAGGCACCGGCCGCTTCGGCCATCGGCGCGAGCATGGTGAAGTAGGCCATCCCGTCCTTCGCGGTCCGCAACGTCACTCGCCGCGACGTGACGGCCCTCTCGGCGCGGCGGGTGGCAGCTCCTTCGTCGACGGCATTGGCCTCTCGACGGGCCGCCTCGGCGAGCGATCGCTCGCCCAGATCGGCGAGCTCTGGCGCGAGGCGGTCATCGACGTGCCGCCGCAGCCCCGGGGCCATTCCCTCCAACGCGCGGTGGACGCCCTCGGCCGCGGCTTCGCTGATCCGACCGGCGGTCAGGGCAGCGAGCGTCTCCGGCATGCTCAGAGTGAGCGCCTGAGCCAGCTCGACATGGCCATCGCCGCGCGTCGGCGACTCATGCCGCGCGAGGGCGACCTGGCTCCCGATCGACCGGGCCACCGTCCGCTCCGGCGTCCATGACGGCATTCCCGCGCGCTGGGACTCGGCGAAAGCAACTGTCTGCCGCACCTGCGCGGCGGCCAGTGCGCCCTTGACCCGCTCCAGTGCGGCGATTCGGTCGATCCGGACGGCATCCTCGACCCCAGCCCCGGTCGTCGTCGCCAACCAGCCCACGAACTCATCAGCCCGCGCAACGATCGAGTCACCGAGGGCAGGCACCGAAGACTGCGCGACCGGCGGTGGAGACGTGAGAGGCTCCGCGGCCGTCACAACGGCCACGGACTGCTCAGCGCTCCCCGTCCCTTCCACGCCTCCAATCATACGCCTGTTCGAGGCCTTGTAAAGGCCTTGGACAGGCCTTGAACAGGCCAATTTAGTGTAATGCCAACGGAATTCGCGGCGACTCGCACCTACCAGGGCCCACCGACAACGGACTCTCGCTATCCACAGCCTCCACGCGTTCGTGTGGAACACAGCAATTGCAACGGTGTGGACGGCAGCAATCGGGCAGCCGCGCCCGATCAGCCGCGCCCGATCAGCCGTCGAGCTCCTCGAAGAGCGTCAGCTGCACGCCACCGGGCGCATCGAGGCGGGCGTTGAGCGATCGCCATGGCGTCTGGACGGGTCCGGCAATGTGTACGGCGCCATCGGCCACCGCCGCATCCGCAGCGGCCGAAGCATCAGACACCTCCAGCGCCACCGGGAAGTGCGGCGACACCGGTCGGCCGACCTCGACCCGGTCGATCAGCTCGACCTGCGCGGTGTTGGCCAGCTCGAGCGTGGCCCGTCCCGCGTCCAGGATCATGGCCTGGGCGTCGCCGTCACCGGCATACGCCTCCTGCTCGGCCATGCCGAGCACGTCCCGGTAGAACGGATCGCCTCGTCGTAGTCCGAGACATGGATGACGAGCCGCTGCTGGCGGACAGACCCAACCATCACTGCTCCTGGA
The DNA here is from genome assembly GCA_021324575.1 of Intrasporangiaceae bacterium. Classification (GTDB taxonomy): domain Bacteria; phylum Actinomycetota; class Actinomycetes; order Actinomycetales; family Dermatophilaceae; genus Nostocoides. The sequence continues at coordinate 85,350 of JAJPIW010000021.1, forward strand.
GCCGGGAGAGGAACTGCCGGGTCCGAGGCTCACGCGGGGCACCCAGCACCGAGGCCGGCGGCCCGGACTCCAGGATGCGCCCCTCGGAGAGGAAGCAGACCTCGTCGGCGACCTGTCGCGCGAACCCCATCTCATGGGTGTTGAGGATCATCGTCATGCCCTCAGCCTTGAGCTCACGGAGCAGGTCGAGGACCTCGCCGACGAGCTCGGGGTCGAGCGCCGAGGTCACCTCGTCGAGGAGCATCACCACGGGGTCGTTGACCAGGGCGCGGGCGATCGCGACTCGCTGCTGCTGCCCGCCGGACAGGTCGTCGGGTCGAGCAGCTGCCTTGTCCTGCAACCCAACTCGCGCCAAGGCGGCCATCCCCCGCACCCGTGCCTCGGAGCGCGGCACCTTGTGCACGCGCCTCGGCGCCAGGGTGATGTTGTCGATGACCGACAGGTGGGGGAACAGGTTGTAGGCCTGGAAGACGATCCCCATCCGGCCGCGCACGCCATCGGCGGACACCCGCGGGTCGGTGATGTCCTCCCCCTCGAGCCGGATCACGCCGTCGTCGATCGGTTCGAGCAGGTTGATGCAGCGCAGCAGCGTCGACTTCCCCGACCCGGACGCCCCGATGAGGACGACGCACTCGCCGCGCTCGACGGTCAGCGACACGTCGCGCAACACCACGTGCGACCCGAACGACTTGCGCAGGTCGCTCACGGTCAGGACGCTCACAGGTGACCGCCCGTCCCCTGGAACCCCTGCCGCCGCGCCACCCAGTCGGTGAAGCGGGCCATCGGGATGGTGAGGCAGATGAACAGCACCCCGGCCACGACATACGGCGTGTAGTTGAAGTCGCTCGACGTCTGGATCCGGGCCGCCTGGATCGCATCGGTGATGCCGAGGATGGAGACCAGTCCGGAGTCCTTCTGCAGCGAGACGAGGTCGTTCATGAGCGGTGGCACCACACGCCGAACCGCTTGCGGCAGAACGACATGGCGCAGAGTCTGCCCGTAGGTGAGCCCGAGCGAACGTGCTGCCGCCCGTTGCGACGGATGGATCGACTCGATGCCGGCGCGGAACACCTCGGCGACGTATGCCGAGTACGACAGGACGAGTGCCACGCACCCCCAGAACAACATGCTCTTGGGGACGCCGGAGAGCCCGAGTGCCGGAGCTCCGTAGCCGAGCAGGAGCAGCACGAGGATCAGCGGCAGCCCGCGGAACAGGTCGACGTATGCCGTGCCGAAGAGACGGAGCGGGAAGAACACCGGCCCGCGCAGCGTCCGGAGCACGGCGATGAGCAGCCCGAACGCGGCGATGAGGACCGCGCAGATCAGCATGATCCGGAGGTTGAGCCACAGGCCGGTCAGCACCGCAGGGAAGGAGGAGACCGCCTTGTCCCACTTGAAGTACGTCTCGTGGACCCGCGGCCAGCCGGGCGAGGTGACCAGCAGCCCGGTCGCGACACCGACGACGACAAGGGTCGACAGAGCCGACACGCCGGCCGAGCGCACGGTGCGCCGGCGGCGGTATGCCGCCCGCTCGCGTTCGACGGCCGAGGGAGCCCAGCCGGTGTCCCGCCAGGTGTCAGGGGGCGGCATACGACCTCCTACTTGAGCTCGGGTGCGCCCTGCTTGGCGAGCCACTCGTTGGCCAGCGTCGTGAGCGTGCCGTCGGCGCGGAGGGCGTCGACGGCCTTGGAGACGCACGGCGTGAGCGAAGACCCCTTGTCGAGGACGGCGCCGAACTGCTCGGGCGTCCCGCCGGCGGAGGGGAGCTGGCCGACGATCACGCCGTTGTCCAGCTGGGCGCCCACCGCATAGAACGCGGTCGGCAGGTCGACGACGATCCCGTCGATCTGCTTGTTCTTCAACGCCTGCACGGCCAGGTCGTTGGTGTCGTAGACCGATGCCTTGCCCTTGACCTGGTCGGTGATCGCGGTCAGCGACGTGGTGCCGACCTGGGCGCCGAGCTTGGCCCCGGCAAGGTCAGCGACCGTCGTCTTGCCGTCGATCGGGCTGCCCTTGTAGGTGACGACGGCCTGGCGGACGTCGTAGTAGCCGGTCGAGAAGTCGACTGCCTTCTTGCGCGGCTCGGTGATCGACACCTCGTTCAGGTCGAAGTCGAAGGGCTTGGCTCCCGGCGACGTCACCGTGGTGAACGTGGCTCGGGTCCAGGTCACCTCGGACTTGGCGAAGCCCATCTTGTCGGCGATGGCGTAGGCGACGGCCGACTCGAAGCCCTTGCCGTTGGCCGGGTCGTCGCCGACGAACCACGGCTCATAGACCGGCTTGTCGGTCGCCACGGTCAGGGTGCCGGCCTTGAACAGCTTGAGCGAGCCCTTGGCGCAGGCGGCGGCATCCGCCGAAGCGGAGGCGGACCCCCCAGAGCCCGCCGTCGACGACGACCCCGTCGCGTCGGTGGGGGAACCGCATGCAGCGAGGGCGGCGACGGCGAGCGACGCGGACGCGACGACGGACAGGTAGCGGCGAGCGGACGGCATACAGGACTCCGAGGGTTCGACGGGAGAGGCGGCGGGGACACGGGAGATGAAGAGTGGGACCAGCGCTGGTCACCGCAGGATAGTCCGACCGGGAAGCCACCCGGACAGCGTCTCGACAGGCCGTACACAAGGAATTCAGGACCGAACACCTACTCTTGACCCCGTGCTCCCGACGATGACCCATGCCCTGGCCAGCAGCTGGATGGACCCCAACTGGCTGTTCGACAAGTACGGGTCGGCGTTCTTCGTCGTCGCCTGCATCATCGTGTTCGTCGAGTGCGGGCTGTTCTTCCCGATCCTGCCCGGCGACACCCTGCTCTTCGCGATCGGCCTGTTCATCGCCGGCGGCAAGCTGCACCTGAGCCTCCCTGTCATCCTCGTCGTCCTGGCCGCGGTGGCCTTCGCGGGCAACGTCGTGGGCTACGAGATCGGCCGCTTCGCCGGACCCAGGCTGTTCGAGAAGGACGGCCGGATCGTCAAGCGCAAGTACGTCGACCAGACCCATGCCTTCTTCGACAAGTACGGCAACAAGGCGCTCGTCCTCGGCCGGTTCGTCCCGATCGTGCGGACCTTCATCACCCTCGTCGCCGGTGTCGGCCAGATGGACCGCAAGCGGTTCTTCACCTGGAGCGCGGTCGGCGCCGTCCTGTGGGTCGTCGTCATCACCCTGGCCGGCTACTTCCTCGGCCAGACCTTCCCGACCCTCGGCAAGAACATCGACTACGCCGTCATCGTGATCACCGTGCTCTCGGTGCTGCCGATGGCCTACGAGTGGCGCAAGCACCGCAAGGCGGCTCGCTGAGAGCCTGTATGCCGGTGCCGGTCACCGTGGCAGGTCGATGAGGCCCCGTCCGTATGCCGCGGTGACAGCGGCCGTGCGGTCGGCCACCCCGAGCTTCTGGAAGGCCCGGACGAGGTAGGTCTTGACCGTTGCCTCGCCGATGAACAGCGCCCGCCCGATCTCGGCGTTGGAGCGACCGACGGCGACGAGCCGGAGCACCTCCAGCTCGCGGTCGGTGAGGTCCGGCAGGACCGGCGAGCGCCGGTGCGCCTCGAGTCGTTCCGCGACGGGAGCGGCGAGCACCGTCTCGCCGCGGACCGCCCGGCGGATCGCGTCGGCCAGCTCGGCCGGAGGGGTGTCCTTGAGCAGGTAGCCCCTCGCCCCGGCCTCGACCGCGCGGACGATGTCGGCGTCGGTGTCGTACGTCGTGAGGACGAGTACCTGGGGAGCGTCCGGCAGCTCGCGGATGACGGCCGTCGCCCGGGCTCCGTCCATGACCGGCATCCGGAGGTCGGTGAGGACGAGGTCGGGCCGGTGCTGCCGCACGAGGTCGACGCACTGGGCGCCGTCGGCCGCCTCGGCGACGACCTCCACGTCGGGCTCCTCCGACAGCATGGCGACGATGCCGGCCCGGACGACCGGGTGGTCGTCGGCGACGATGACCCGAATGCTCACGAGCGCGCCCTCGCCCGCACGTCCGGGGCACGGTCGGCCGCGTCGGCAGCGCCGGCCGGGTCGGCCGCGTCGGCTGCTGCCGTCTCGGTCTGGCCGGGCGACAGCGTCACGGGCAGGGACAGGCGCAGCCGGGTGCCCCGACCGGACCCGCCGGTGAGCTCGACGTGGCCGCCGAGCTCACCGGCCCGGGCGCGCACTCCGTCCAGGCCGAAGCCGAGACCCTCGACCCCGTCGAGGCCGATGCCGTCGTCGAGGACCTCGAGGACGACCTCGCCCTCCCGGTAGGCGAGGTGAACGTCGGCCGACGCGGCCGAGGAGTGCCGGCGCACGTTGGAGAGCGCCTCCTGGGCGGTCCGGAGGAGCACCACCTCGGCGTTGCCGCCGAGCGGCTCGGGCGAGCCCTCGATGCGCAGCCGGCACCGGATCCCGGTCTCGGTCGAGACCGCCGCCGTCAGCCGTTCGAGGGCCTCGACGAGCGTCCGGGACTGCAGGTGACCGGGGGTGAGCTCGGCGACGATGAGACGCGCCTCGGAGAGGTTCTCGGCTGCGGTCGAGGTGATCAGGTCCAGCCGTTCACGTGCGGTCGCGACGTCACCGCGACCCAGCGCGGAGTCGGCGGCGCGGGCCAGCGCGAGGACCGAGGTGAAGCCCTGCGCGAGGGTGTCGTGGATCTCCCGCGAGATCCGCTCCCGCTCCTCGTGAACTCCCCGGTCCCGTTCTGCCGCAACGAGCTGGGCCCGTGCCTCGTGCAGCTCGTCGATGGTCCGCGCGCGCCCCTCGGCCTCGCCGATGATCCGGTGGATGAACAGTCCGAGGACGACCGACAGGACGACCATGATCACCGTGGTGACGACGACGGAGTAGAAGGCGTCCTGGGTGTGCGGAACCCCGGCCCAGCTCGCTACCCCGGTGGCCACTCCCCCGACGACAGTGACCGCGGTGGCCTCGCGCACCCGGAGCATCGCCCAGGTGTGGGGATAGAGCGCGAACGCCAGAATCCACTGCTCACCCTGGCCGCCCGCGACGAAGAGGCCCAGGAAGCACAGCCAGGCGCACACCAGGTACGCCAGGGCGTCGGAGCGGTTGTCCGGGTTGAGGGCCCGGCGGCCCCACACGGCATACGCGAGGCCCCAGGCCGCGATGGCGGCCAGCTGCGGCAGCACGCGATGCCCGCTGACGGCGACGATCCCGGCCGTGACGAGCACGAGCCCGCCGAAGAGGAGGTGCCACCACTTCGCCTGCCGCGCGAAGGTGTCCTCCAGCGCGCCCGACGACGAGGCCACGCCCTCGTCCGGCATACAGCTCACGCGTCCATCATGTCGTGCCGCGCTTGAACCAGCGGAAGGTCCGCAGGCAGAGGACCAGTCCGAGGACGGCCCAGGCGGCGAGGACGAGGGCGGTGCAGCCGATCTCCCACTGCCCGGCCATCTCCATCGAGCGCCAGGAGTCGGGGTAGAAGACCGAGCGCATCCCCTGCGCGATCCACTTGAGCGGGAACACCGACGCGACCTGCTGCAGCCACGACGGGATCTGGCTGAACTGGAAGTAGACGCCGGAGATGAACTGCAGGACGAGCATCGGGCCGACGACGACGGCTGTCACCGACCGGGCCGAGGCGATCGAGGAGTAGGCGATCCCGAGGACGACGCCGCCGAAGACGCCGAGGAAGAACACCGCGAGGAAGGTGAGCCAGGCCGACCCGGCCGTCGGCAGCTCGACCCCGAACGCCACCCGCGCGACGAGGAGCAGGACGACGGTCTGGGCGAGGGAGGTGAGGACGACGAGCCCGACCTTGCCGAGGAAGTAGGCCACGGGCGGCATCGGGGTGCTGCGGAGCCGCTTGAGGGTGCCGTCGTCGCGCTCGGTCGCCACCGACATCGCCATCGTCTGGAAGCTGGTGAGGAGCACCCCGGCCGAGATCATGCCGGGCAGGAAGAGCCGCGCCGCGTTGACGTGCACCGCCTGGTTGCTCGGGTCGCCCTTGATGCTCGACCCGAAGATGACCGAGAAGAGGGTGAGCATGAGGATCGGGAACAGGAACGAGAAGAACACGGCCTCCTTCTCGCGCGAGTACATCTTCAGCTCCAGGACGGTCCGGTCCCAGCCCAGCGCGACCGAGCTGGTCATGCGGCACGCTCCCCTGCGGTCTCGTCGGCGGCCAGGTGGGGCGCGATGAGGGCGAGGTAGGTGTCCTCCAGCGAGGGACGGGTCACGAGCAGCCCCGGGACCTCACCGGCCAGCCGTTGGGAGAGCCGGCCCACCTCCGCCGTGGGCTCGTTGGTCCGGACCGTGTGCCGGGTGCCCGCCTCCTCCCACGTCACCGTCGCCTCCTGGGTGTCGCGCCCGCCGAGGTTGGCCGGGGTGTCCAGCGCGAGCAGCTTGCCGGCCGCGATGACACCGACCCGGTCGGCGAGGTGCTCGGCCTCGTCCAGGTAGTGCGTGGTGAGCAGGATCGTCGTGCCCTGCCCCTTGAGCTGCTCGATGAGACCCCAGAACTCCCGGCGCGCCTCGGGGTCGAAGCCAGTCGTCGGCTCGTCGAGGAAGAGCACCTCGGGCCGGCCGATGATCCCCAGCGCGACGTCGAGGCGGCGGCGCTGGCCGCCGGACAGCCCGGAGATCCGGTTGTCGGCCTTCTCCTGCAGCCCGACGTCGGCGATCACCTGGTCGACGGGCAGTGGGTGGGCGAAGACCTTGGCCGTGCTGGCCAGCGCCTCGCGTGGGGTCAGCAGGTCCAGGCCGCCGGAGGTCTGCAGCACGATGCCGATCCGCTCCCGCCAGGCCAGGTTCGCCTTCCCCGGGTCCGTGCCGAGGACGCGGACATCGCCGTCGTCCCGGGTTCGGAATCCTTCGAGGATCTCCACCGTCGTCGTCTTGCCGGCGCCGTTGGGCCCGAGGAAGGCGAACACCTCCCCTACCTGGATGTCGAGATCGAGGCCGTCGACCGCTTGCTTGTCCCCGTAGCGCTTGCGCAGGCCACGAATCGTGATCGCGTCATCCATGGGACCCAGCCTCCCGGCATACGACATGAGCCGGGACCACCGATCGGTGGACACCAGCCGCCACCGGCGGCCGTGCTGCCCGCGCCGTTTCTGCGCCGGGGCGCTCAGGCCGACCACCGGCGTACTGCTGGCTGCGCCTGTGGCCGCGCGCTGCGCCGGGGCGCAGAAAGGAGCCGGCGGCCGCCGCGGTCAGGCGAGGGCGGAGATCTCGTCGTCGCTGGACGGGCGCAGCACGATCCGGGTCCACGAGCCGACGTAGATCCGGTCGTCAGCATCGACCTCACGCTTCTGGCCCACCGGGATGGATGCCGTCGGCAGGTCGCCGACGGAGTCCCCGATGTAGGTGCCGTTGGAGGAGTCGAGGTCCTCCACCCACCACCGGGTGCCGTCGGTCGTCAGCTGGGCATGCCGACGGCTGACGCCGTTGTCGACGCCGCAGTCGATGTCGGGATGTATGCCGCGGCTGCTGGACTCCCGGCCGATGAGCAGCGAGGTGTTGCGCAGCGCGAAGACGGCCGGTGGCCCCTGGCTGGGGAGCGGGTCGGGGCTGCCCTGGGCGGCGTACCAGGCGGGGTCGATCCACAGCTCGGCGACCCACGGGGTGCGCAGGCCCTTGGAGGTGTTGCCCGGAACTGCCTCGGCGGCGGCCGGCGCGGCGGAGTCGTCGACATGAGCTCCCCGCGGGAGGGTGCCCGTCGTGTGGTCGTAGCCGCACACCTCGCAGAAGAGGGCGTCGGGCGCGTTGGGCGCCCCACAGTTCGGGCACGGCTTGGCAGCAGAGGCTGCATCGGTCGCGTCGGCAGCCGATGGCGCCACCGGTGCCTGAGGAGAGGCGGCGGATGCGGCGGCATCGTCCTGGGGGAGCGTCGAGAGCGACGTGGCGGTCGCTCCAGAGTCCATGGTGGCGCCGCAGGTGTCGCAGTAGTCGGTGGCCGCTGACTCGTGACCGTTGGGACACCTCATGACTTGCGGACCCGCGTGGTCTTCGTCGAAGCGGTGTCGAGCGCCATCTCGTCGGCCTTCTCGACCGCCTTCTTGAGCTGGACGGTGCCGGTGTCGGCGTCCTGCACGTCGACCACCTTGCGGAGCTTGGCCGTGGCCTCGTCGTTGCCCGTCTCGGCCGCGAGCTGGACGGCGCGACCGAGCTTGGTCGTCGCTGTCTCCTCGTCGCCGATGGCTTTGGCGGCCAGCCCCTCCTGGATGACCTGCGCGAGCTCGGCCTGGCCGGTGTAGTGGGCGACCTGCTGGTCGATCCGGGTGGTCAGGGCGGAGTCGTCGGACCACTTGGCCTTGACCAGGCCCTGGGCCTTGACCTCGCCGCCGGCCACGACCTGGACCCGGGCCGCCAGCTGCTCCTGGCCGATCGCCTTGGCAGCCAGCCGGATGGCCACGTGGTAGTCGCGGGACTCATCGGACCAGGCGCCGGTCGGGTAGCCGCCGGTGAGGTCGTTGACCACGGTGCGGCGCCCGGTGAGGTCCTCCACGGTGGGCGACACCTGCTTGACGAACACCACCTGCGAGCCCTGGGGAGCCCAGACCCGCAGCTCGGCGTCGGCGACGCCCCGGGACATGGCGGTGCGCATGATCGCCTCGAAGGCGGCACGGAGCTGGCCGGGCGCGGGGATGATGTCGATCGTGCCGAGGAGGGCCTGGGCGATCGGGCGGATCTCGGCGACCTTCCAGTCCACGCCGATCCCGCGGCAGTCGCACTGGTAGTAGCCGGTGGCGCGGTCGATGGCCTGCTGGAGCACCCCGGGCCGCTCGTTGTTCTCACCGTCGGTGAGCAGGATCGCGTGCCGCTGCTGCACCTCGGGGACCGAGGCGAAGAGGGTGCCGGCGAGGTCGAGCCAGGTGCTGATGACCGTGCCACCAGCGGAGCGCAGCTGGGCGACAGCGGCCGATGCCTCAACGCGGGTGCTCGCGGTCATCCGGACCATGCCCGGCCCGCTGGACACGGCGGGGTAGACGAGGAACGCCGCCCCGTTGCCGGAGACCACGGCGAAGAAGGTGCCGTCGACGATCTCGGCGAGCGCCGCCGTGGCCGCCTGCTTGGCTGCCTCCATCGACTCGACCCCCATCGACCCCGAGGTGTCGATGATGATGATCTCGCCGGCTGCCGCCGAGCCGCCCTGGCCGGCCGTGCCGGCACCCGTGCAGGTCACCGAGACGATCGCGTTGACGTCGGTGCCGCCGTCGGGAAGGAACTCGTTCTGGTAGACCGCCGCCGTGAACTCAGCCATGGACCTGCCTTTCGTCGTCGGTCGCATTCTCTCCCACCGGCTCCGGACTCGACACCGGAGCCGCGTCCTGGGCCGGCACCGGGCCGACCCGGGCGAGCGCGACGGTGATGTTGTCGTGGCCGCCCTGCTCGATCGCCCAGGCCACCAGGGCCGAGGCGAGGGCGAGCGGCTCGCTCGTGCCGGCCGCGTCGAGCTGGGCACGGAGCGCGTCGGGCTCGGACGCGTAGTTCCACAGCCCGTCGGAGCAGACGACCAGCCAACCCGGCGCGCCAGCCGTCACCGTGGCGACACGCGGCACGACGTCGGGGCTGTCCGCGCCGAGCCACTTGGTGATGGCGTGGGCCTGGGGTGAGGCTTCGGCCTCCAGCCGCGGGTGTCCGGCGGCGATGAGTGCCTGGGCCATCGAGTCGTCGGGCAGCAGCTGCGTGCCGCCCCCGGCGTCGGGCAGGAGATAGGCGCGGGAGTCGCCGATGATCGCGCACCGCACCGTCGAGCCGTCGACGAGCCCGACGGCGAAGGTGCAGGACGCGGGCCGCGGCGAGGAGGGTTCGGTGTGGGCGATGACGGCGGTGTTGGCGGCGTCGGCCGCCGTGGTGAGGACCCTGGTCGCCACCGCGTCGGCGCTTGCGGCGCCGCCGATGCCCTTGGGCAGCGGCGGCCGGAGGACCTCGAGCGCAGCGCGGGCCGCGGCCAGGGAGGCGACGTCGGAGCCGTCGGAGTTGGACACCCCGTCGCAGACGATGAGGACCGCCCGGCCACCCTGGGCCGGCTCGGCGAAGAGCGCCATCGCGTCCTCGTTGCGCGAGTGCTTGACGCCGCGGTCACAGACCCCGGCCACCCAGGACGCCGGTGCCTGCTCGAAGTGGTCTCGCTCGGACGGCGCCTTGGACCCACACACCGTGCAGTAGCCGTCGTCACCCACCGGCGAACCGCACTCGGCACAGGCGCGGGGTGCGGCAACCGCTGGAGTCGCCGTGCCGCCCAGGTCACGCGCCGTGGGCGTGCTGATCGGGCTGAGCTCGTCGAGGGGGGACTCGGCGCCGGGCACGGCAGCAGGCGAGACCGCCGACACGCTCGCGCCGCAGGCCTCGCAGAACTGGGCGCCGGCAGCAAGTGGCTCACCACAGGCGGGGCAGGTCACCTGCTGGGCCGGGGCCGTCATGTCCGGGTCCACGGGCGTACCTCGTTGGCCCGGTCCACGAGCGCGACCCGCTCCTCGCGGGTCTTGGCCTCACGGGCCAGGGACCGGTAGCTGCCCTCGAGCCCGGCGCGCAGGGTGGCCTCGCGCGCGGCATACGGACCGACGGTCTCGGGCTGCGGCCCGATCTCCCCGACGATGGCGAGCGCCTTCTCCAGGATCCGCGCGGTGAGGCCCTCGCGCTCCACGGTGTCGAGCCGGACGCCGTCGACGCTGGTGAGGGCCTGGCCCAGCCGGCCGAGGTCCTTGCCGGAGCCGGCGAGCAGCACGTCGGCCCGCAGCCGCCGCGCCTCGCCGTAGCCGCGGCTGGTCGAGGGCACGAGGTCGAGGGCACGGACCGCACCCTCGGTGTCGCCGGCGGCCGCCCGGATCCGGGCCACGCCGAAGGCCGCAGGGGCGACGTATGCCGCATCGGTCTGGGCGCACGTGCGGTACAGGCCCTCGGCGACGTCGCCCTGGCCGCCGGCCTCGCAGGCCACGGCGAGCGCCAGCTTGGGCGCGAGCTCGCCGGGGACCTGCTGGTAGACGGCGCTGAACGACGCCTGCGCGTCGGCCCAGTCCGAGGACTGGAGCGAGGCCAGGCCCTGCAGCCACAGCGCCCGCCAGTCCCACGGGTCGAGGGTCAGCAGCTGGCGGGCCTGCTCCTTGGTCGCCTCGGCGTTGCCGAGCAGGAGGTACTCGGCGCCCCGCGCCAGCAGCACCTCGGCGCTGACCTCCGGCGCCTTGGCAAGGTCGGCGAGCCGCTCGTGGGGCTCACCCGGCGCCAGGCTGACCAGCCACGCGTGCTGGGAGTCGGTCGTGTCGGGGCGCAGCGACGGCAGCTGGTCCCAGTCGATCCGGGCCGTCGACACGGCCGGAGTGGTGAAGCTGACCGAGGCGGCCGAGGTGAGGCTGGTGCCCTCAGTGCGGGCCGCGACGACCTCGCGCAGGACGCCGAGCGCCTGGGACCGCAGCTCGTCGGCCGAGGCGAACCGGTCGGCCGGGTCAGTGGCACAGCACTTGGCGACCAGCCAGTAGAACGAGTCGTGGTCGCGGAACACCGGGGTGGTGGCGGGGTCCGGCAGCGATGAGAGGTAGGTCGACTGGTAGCCGCGGAACTCCATGGTGAGGACCACGAGGGTCCGCCCGATCGTGTAGATGTCGGAGGCGACGCTCGGCCGGTGACCGCGACCTCGGGGGCCTGGTAGCCGACCGTCCCGTAGATCGCCGACTCCTCGTCGTCGATCCGCCGCACCCCACCGAGGTCGATCAGCTTGACCGCGTCGCCGACCTGGATCAGGTTGTCCGGCTTGAAGTCGCAGTAGACGAGGCCGAGGTCGTGGAGGTACTGGAACGCGGGGAGGATCTCGACGACGTAGGCGAGCGCCTGGTCGACGGGGAACGGGTCGTAGGCGCCTCCGTGGGCGCGCATCCGCTCCTTGAGCAGCTGCTTGAGCGACTCACCCCCGACGTACTCCATGACGATGTAGCCGGCCTCGTCGTGGGTGACGAAGTTGTAGATCTCGACGATGCTCGGGTGCTCGACCTGGGCGAGGAACCGCTGCTCGGCGATGGCGGCGGCCAGCGCGTCCTTGTCGCCGGAGTTGAGCAGGCCCTTGAGGACGACCCAGCGGTCGGAGACGTTGCGGTCGCGCGCGAGATAGATCCAGCCGAGCCCGCCGTGGGCGAGCGCGCCGGCGACGAGGTACTGGCCGGCGACGAGGTCGCCCGCCTTGAGCTTGGGGGTGAAGCTGTATGCCGTGCCGCACTTGGGGCAGAACCCCTCCGGTCTCCCGGGGTGGCCGTCGATCGACCGACCAACTGGCGCACCGCAGTTGGAGCAGTTGCGCTTGTCCTCGGGGACGGACGGGTTGGTCTGGACGGCCTTGGCCGGGTCGACGGCCGGCGCCGGTGGGATGGTCGTGATGCCGGCCCCGAGACGCGCAGCGCGGGTCCGCGTCGAGCCGACCCGGCGGGTCGCCGTGGAGCCGGACCCGACCCGGCGCGAGCCGATCGCGGCGGACTGGATGCGGTGCGAGGTGGAAGCGGTCGAGCCGGTGCCGGCAACCCCGGCCGGCACCGATCCCGTTGCCCCACTTGCGGATCCGGCGCCGCCGGGGGTGCCACACACATCGCAGTAGCCGTCGACGATCTTGCCGGCGCACCCGGGCTGGGCACACCGCGTGCCGTCGACGGCGAGCGGCGGCTTGGCCGAGGAGCTCGAACCTCTGCTCGACGCCTTCGCCTTCGCGGCCGCCGGCTTCGGGGCCGCGGTGGCGACGGTGGCCAGCTCGGTCGGCGGCATCCCGCAGACGTCGCAGTAGCCGTCGACGATCGTTCCCGTGCACCCGGGCTGCTCGCATGTCATGAGGCGCTCCTCCCGCCGCGCGACAGCGGCGCGGCCTGCCCTTCGAGGTCGAGCCAGGCCAGATAGGCCGCGACGAGGTGTTCGACGACGGCGACCGGCGAGGGTCGCCGGTCGAGCAGCTCCTGCGCCTGCTGCCCCGCAGCCCGGACGTCGGGACGGCCGGCGACACCGAGCGCGTCGGCCTTGACCTTGGCGGCGGCCAGCCGGTCGGCGAGGGCCGACCGCGAAGCCAGCGCCGCGGCATACCGCTGCTCGGCGATGTCCATGGCCTGGCCGACGCGGGCCAGCCGGTCCCCGTATGCCGCGAGCGCACCGGGGTCGGTGGGCGCGGCGCCGAGGAGCGAGACGTCGGGAACGGCGTTGCGCGGTGCGGGGAGGACGGTCGCCACGGCTTCGTCGGCCAGGGCGGTGACGTGCGCCTCACGGGTGGTGAGGTCGGCGCGGAGGCGCTCCAGCGCGGCGAACTGGTCGCGTGCCTCGCGCCGTCGGACCCCGCCGACGATGAGGTCGCGCTCGGTCCGGGCGGCGTCGTTCTCGAGCGGGCCGAGCAGCCCGCCGACGTCACCACCGCGCTCCAGCCGGAGTGCGACGTCGGCCACCCGGGCGGTCAGCGAGTCGAGCTGCCGCTGTGCCGTCGGCCGGGAGGTCGGCGGCTCGAGCGCGACCTGGTCGCACAGGCGGTCGAGCTGGGCCTTGAGCGACCGGACCCGGCGGGCGCTCTCCTCGACCGCCGGCGCGAGCCCGAGCCGGGCGCGGAGTGCGCCGGCGAGGGCGTCGGAGAGGCGGCACGCCTCGGGCATCGACACGGCGACCCCGGCGGCCGTCGCCGCGGCGGTGTCGAGCCGGCCCCAGATGAGGACGGCGATCCGGTCCAGGTCGCTCGCATCGACGCGGCCACCGGCGAACGCCGTGTTGAGCTGGTCGCGCCGGTCGGCCACCGACTTCCACAACGCCATCGAGAGGACGACGTCGCCGGAGACCTCGTCGCGGCGCGGGGAGGTGAGGGCCGCCGCGTCGATGTCGTCGAGCTCGGCCCGGCGGCCGGCAACCCAGGCGTCGAGCTCGCCCAGGTAGGCGAGAACCGCTGCAGGAGTGGGCCGTTGGGCGACTCCACCCGGTGCGGTCGGGGCGATGACGTCGCTCACGGCGCCGCCCGTCCGTAGACCGGGGTCGGCTGCCCGGTGCCCTTGCCGAGGGTGGGCGCGAGCCAGGTGTCGTAGGACTTCGTCCACTCACCGGACGTGCGCTCGTGCTCGAGGACGGCGTTGACGAACCGGACCATGTCGACGTCGCCGGCCGGGATGCCGACGCCGTACGGCTCCTGGGTGAACGCCTTCTCGCTCAGCACCACGGCATACGGGTCCTGGGAGGCGAGCCCGGCGAGCACGGTGTCGTCACCGGTGATCGCCTCGGCCTTGCCCTGCTGGAGGTCGACGAGGCACTCGGTGTGGGTGGCGGCCGGGACGGGTATCGCCTTGGGCGCGAGCCGGACGAGGTTGTCCATGCTCGACGTGCCGACCGGGGCGCACACCTTCTTGCCCGCCAGCGAGGCCCGGCCGGTGATGGAGGAGCCCTTGCGGATGAGGATCTTCTGACCCGCGTGGTAGTACTCGGCGGAGAACGCGATGGTCTTCCAGCGGTCGCAGTTGATCGTCATGTTGCGCACGACGATGTCGACCTCATGCTTCTGGAGCACCGGAAGGCGGTCGGCGGCGGTGATGACGCGCAGCTCGACCTTGGCGTTGGGCCCGAGGATGGCGTCGGCGATCCGCTGGACGAGGTCGATGTCGAAGCCCTCGATCCGGCCGGTCAGCGGGTTGCGCGAGCCGAGCAGCCAGGTGTCGGCCGAAACGCCGGCAATGAGCCGACCGCGCGTCCTGATCTTGCCCATGGTCGACGCCGGGGAGATGGCACTCGGAGCGGGGAGGGCACCGGTCGGCGCGTAGGACTGGACGGCGTTGGTGCAGGACTGGGCGGTCGGCGCGGCCCCCGACGTGACGCTCGTCGACGGGGTGACCTTGGGCAGCGGGGTCGGTGACACCGACGTGCACGCTGCGACCCCGACCGCCACAGCAGCGGCGAGGAGTGGGCCCACGACCCGGGTGAGCTTCATGCGTACTCCTCGATCCGGGTCGAGATCCCCCGCCAGGCACTCGCGGCGGCGGCGATCCCGGCCACGAGGGCGAGCAGCAGCTCGGCGAGGAAGACCGTCTGGCCGCTCTCCAGCGCCGAGGTCGTCCGCAGCCCGGCGTCGTCGACGACCTTGCGGAGCCCGTCGTCAAGGGCTGTGAACGCCGCCGTCGAGCTGTCGGCGGCCGTGCTCGTCGCCGCCTTCACGGCGTCGTCCCAGCTGCCCGCGGTGTCGAGGATGACGATCTTGTGGTGGGCCTCGCCGTAGGTCTGCCACAGCCCGGAGGCCGAGCTGAGCGAGTCGCCGGAGGCCTTGGCGACCACGGTCGCGGCCGCGGCCTCCCACTTCTTCTCGTAGGTCGCGCCGCTGCCCCGCGAGATGAGACGGAGCGACTCGTTGGCCTTGGCGTCGTTGGCTGCACTGCGGGCGATCGCCCCGTCGACGACGGTCGCGTAGGAACCCTTGAGCAGCCGGCTGTCCTCCGAGCCCTGACCCCCCGCGGCCAGCCCCGCCAGCGCCATCATGACGAGGGTGGCGAACGCCGCGATGACGACTCCGACGTTGAGCCGGCGCTTGAACCGCCGCGCGAGCAGCTGGTTGACGTAGACGAGGAGGCCGAGCCCGATCAGGCCGGGCACGATGACGACGAGCCACGGCAGGGGTGACATCGCGTCACGCGACCGCTGCTGGTTCGCCGCGACGAGGTTGTCGACGAGCGGGAGGGCGGTGCTGCGCAGGCCGGTGCTCGCCTGGTTGAGGTAGGCGGCCCCGACCGGGAAGCCCTGGCGGTTGTTGGCCCGGGCCAGCTCCATCGAGGAGGTGTAGGTCAGGACGGCCTCGCTGAGCGCGGCAAGGGCAGCCCGGTCGGCCGGTTGGGCCTGGGCGGCATCGGTCATGGTCCGCTCGACCTCGGCCAGGGCGCTGTCGTATGCCGCGCGCTGCTGGGCCGGTTCGAGCCCGCCGACGAGGAAGGCGTTGGTCGCGAGCGCGTCGGCGCGCAGCAGGTCGACCTTGATCGTCTGGACCCTCACCAGCTGGGCGGTGTCGGCCGCGGCCGAGCGGGCACCCTGCCAGGTCGAGAAGAGCATGAGCGTCGTCAGGCCGGTCGCGATGAGGGCCACGCTGGCCGCGAGGAGCCGCCACTGGGACAGCCAGCCGGGGGTGTTGCTGGTGGCCGGCTTCGCCGTGCGGCCGACCGTCGTGGACGCCGCGGCCGGCCCGCCGACGGCGCCCGGCGCCGGGGCCCCCGCGCCCGAAGCGGCAGGTGACTGACCGGCATACGACGTCGTCGGTGCGGCCTGCGCGGAACCGCTGCTCTGGCTCATGGCTCCTCCTCCCCCGTGGCCTTGGGCTCAGTCTGCAACATCTGGCTCGGCTCGGGCACACCAGACTCCTCGGCGACGAGGTCCTCGGGCTCCAGCGAGCGCAGCTGCTCGACCGTGGGATCCTCGATGTCGCGCAACCGCCAGGCCTGGTGACCGACAGCGGCTTCGAAGACGTTGCGGGCGTAGCGGCCGTTGCCGAAGGAGGAGTCCCGCGCCACCCCGGCGAGCAGCTCCCGGAACCGGGCGACGACGGCATCGCTCACGTCGTAGTCGGCCTTGGTCGCGATGGCGGTGAAGATGGCGACCAGCTCGTCGTCGGTGTAGTCGGCGAACTCGATCGTGGTCCGGAACCGGCTGGCGAGACCGGGGTTCTGGGCGATGAAGAACTGCATCGGCACGGGGTAGCCGGCGACGATGACGACGAGGTCGTCGCGCTTGTCCTCCATCTCCTTGACGAGGGTGTCGACGGCTTCGGTGCCGTACTGGTCGCCCGCCAGCGAGTAGGCCTCGTCGATGAACAGGACGCCGCCGATCGCGGACTTCACGACGTCGGCGGTCTTCATCGCGGTCTGGCCGAGGTAGCCCGCGACCAGCTCGGACCGGTCGACCTCGATGAGCTGGCCCTTGGAGAGCAGGCCGAGGGCCCGGTAGATGCCGCCGACCAGCCGGGCCACCGTCGTCTTGCCGGTGCCGGGGTTGCCGGTGAAGACGAGGTGCCTGGTCAGGTCGGGGGTCTTCAGGCCGGCGGCCGCGCGCTTGGCCTCGATCCGCAGGACGGCGACCTGGCGGTGGATCTCGCCCTTGACGCTCGCCAGCCCGGTGAGGTCGTCGAGCTCGGCGAGCAGCTCCTCGAGGGACTTCTGCGGTTCGGCGGGTTTCGCCTCCTCAGGGGCGGGCTGCTCCGGCGGCTCACCGGCGGTCGCCGTATCGGCACCATGGGTAGGTGGTGGGCTCGCGGGCACGTCGCCGGGTCGGAGGTTGGCTCCGTCGCCGGGGCCGTTTCCGTCCGGGCGTGTGTCACCGGTGAGGTCGGGGAAGCGACCGGGCGCCCACGGGTCGGCCGAGGGGTCCAGGTCGAACGGGGAGCCCGGGCGGTCGCCCCCGACGGCAGGGCCACGGCGCAGCTCGTCGGTGCGGGTGCGCAGGGTGGCCAGCTGGCCCATGACGTCGTCCCACAGGCCGCGCACCCCGCGGGTGAACTCGTCGGTCGGGCCGCTCTCGGTCACGGACTGACCCAGTTGTACCGGTGGTGACGCGGGCCCCGTGACTGCCGGAACAATTGGGTCAGATTGTGACGGAGGGGTGGGCTGGAAGGCGCCGAGCTGGGCGGCAGCGGCCTGGGACGCGTTGCCGATGGTCTGGGTCGTCGGGGTCCCGAGCCCGGCCGCGGCCGTGCACACCAGGGCCAGTCCCTTGGCGTATGCCGGTGCCTCGGCCGACCGTTCGGCGGCCAGCCGGGCCAGGGTCGGGGTCGGCGTCGAACGCCACCGCCGACCACGTGAGGCCGCCTCGGCGAACTCCTCGGCCGACCGGTCGCCACCGGTCTGCGCCGACCAGGCGCTCCACGCCCCGGTTGCCGCTTCGGCGACCGTCGCGGAGAGCGCCTCGGCCTCTCCTCGGGCGGTCGCCTCCTCCACCCCGGCCGCGCGGGCGACCTCGAGCAGTCCGGCGAGGGCCGTGGCGAGGGTCGGTGCTGCGGTGGTCATCTCGGCGTCACTCCAGGTCAAGGCTGTTGGTCGACGGCGACGGGGCCGACGGCTGCGAAGGCTGCGAAGGCTGCGAAGGCTGCGGCACGGTCGGCGGCGCGCTCACCCGGCCCGCCGACCGTGACAACCCGTCGGACGAGGCGCCGGGGGCTGGAGTTCCCGAGGTCACGTCGAGGACGCCGCCGCCGCTCGGTGCGCCGAACCTCGCCTCGAGGAACCGGCCGTGCGCGATGAGCGCCTGGGCATCGGAGCGGTTGGCGGCGTCAAGGACCTTGTCCATCGTCGCCCCGAGCAGCTCGAGCTGGTCGACGAGCACCATCAGCGCGGTCCGGCCGGCGTCGATCGGCCGGGTGTCGGCCCAGTCGCGGGGCAGCCGCAGGTAGCCGGCCACCGCCTCGGGGAGGTAGCTCGTGGCCGTGGCGACCACGGCATACGCGTCGGCACTGCCCAGCCCGAGCGCCGCGAGACGCGGCAGCGTGGCCCGGACCAGCCGGTCGATCCGCGCGACGCGGGACCGGATGAGCGGCGACGCGTGCGCGGCCACGAGGGCGGCGCCCACGCCGTCGAGGGCGCCGAGGACGTCGGCCTCGGTGGGCGGTGCGGGCACGCTGGAGACGGGGGTCTCGGGCTCCCCACGCAACCAGTCCCAGAGGCCCACCGCGGCTCAGGCGCCGTCGAGGTCGAGGTTCTGGGTGCCGCGGGCGTCCTGGGCCTGGACCCGGGCGAGGTACTCCTTGGACTTGTCGACCTCGGTCTCGAGCACCCCGATCGTCTGGGCCATCGTGTCGAGTGCCTTGAGCTTGAACGCGTCGATCGAGTCCATGGTGGCGTAGATGTTCTGGAACGCGGCCTGCAGCTCGGCCAGGCCGATCGTCGAGGACGCCGCCTGCTCCTGGATCCGGGCCGAGTTGTCGCGGAGCATCTCCGAGGTGCGCTGGATCATGCTCGACGTCGTCGAGTTGAGGGCGGTGATCTGGTCCAGGACGAGCTTCTGGCTGCCGAGCGCCTGGGCGACGATGACGGCCGTGCGCAGGGCCGAGATGGTCGTCGTCGAGGCCCGGTCCACACCCTTGATCAGCTCGATGTTGTTCTTGATGATGATGTCGATCGCCAGGTAGCTCTGGATCGAGACGGCGAGCTGGGTGAGCAGGTCCTGGTGCTTCTGGCGCACGTAGAACAGGACGTCCTGGGACAGCGCCTTGGCGGTGTCGGGGTCGCTGATCTCCAGCTCGGCGATCCGCGCCGCGAGCCGGGTGTCGAGCCGCTCGGCGATGTAGATGTACTGGTTGAGCCGGCCCATGGTGGCCCACAGGTTGGTCTTCTCCAGGTTGAGGGCGACGTTGTCCTTGGTCAGCTCGTCCTGACCGCTGCGCAGGCTGTGCAGGATGCCGTTGAGCTGGCTCTGGGCGGACTGGTAGCGCCGGAAGTAGTCGGTGACCTTGTCGCCGAAAGGGATCATCCCGAGCAGCTTGCGGCCCCCGGTCATTCGGCCCGGGTCGAGGTCCTCGACGGTACGACGCAGCTCGAGCAGCGTCTTGCCGACGTTGCTGCCCTGGGACAGCCCGCCCTCCTTGAGCGCCTGGACCGGCTTGTCGAGCAGCCGGTTGGAGGTCTCGGCGGCCCGCCGGATGTCGGCGTCGCCCATGGTGCGCACGTTGTCGGCCTGCCGGGCGAACTCGGGGCTGCGTGGCGCCGCCTTGGTCAGGGCCTCCATGAACGACTCGACCTTGGCGTCCAGACCGGGCACCGCCTCGGCCGCGACCGGAGGCGCCATCTTGGGTGCCTGCGTGGCGGCGACGGCCTTGGGTGCCTCGGGCGCGGTGAGGGTGAGGGTCTGGTCCGGCGGCTGGAGCGGGGCGACGGCGGCGGTCTCGTCGGTGGCTGACATCTTCGGGGTTCCTAGCGGGGTGGAGGAGGCCGTATGCCGGTCAGGCCGGCGGCTGCTCGGTCGGAGGCTGGATCTGGGACTGGGTCTGCGACGGGGCCGGCGGGGCCACCTGCGGGACGTCGGAACCGGCATACGACTGCGGCGGGGGGATGGTCGCGTTGGTCTGGCCGAAGTCGACCTTGACGGGGTCGCGCTCGGCGCCCTCGACCTCGAAGTACTCGGCGCGCTTGACGTTGAACAGGCCGGCGATGATGTTGCTCGGGACCGTCTCGACCTTGGTGTTCAGGTCCTTGACGACGGCGTTGTAGTAGCGCCGCGCGGAGGCGATCCGGTCCTCGGTGCCGGTCAGCTCGGCCTGCAGGGCCAGGAAGTTCTGGTTGGCCTTGAGGTCTGGGTAGGCCTCGGCGACGGCGATGAGGCGACCGAGCGCCTGGGTGAGGATGCCCTCGCTCTGGGCCTGCTGGCCCGGCGACTGGCCGCCGGCCATCGCGGCCGAGCGGGCCTTCATGACGTCCTCGAGCGTGCCTCGCTCGTGCGCGGCATACCCCTTGACGGTCTCGACGAGGTTGCCGATGAGGTCGTGCCGGCGCTTGAGCTCGACGTCGATCTGACGCCAGGACTCCTCGACGTTGTTGCGGAGCTTGATCAGGCCGTTGTAGATCCCCACGACCACCAGCACGAGCAGCACGATGATGACGAGAACGATGATGAGCGCCTTCACGTGCGCTTCCCCTTCAGCTGGATGACGTGTCCGAAGTCGATCCTATGCGTGGCGCAGGGGACCGCACCGGGTTCAGCGACCTCAGGCCAGCCCGAGTTCCCGGACGTCGTAGATGAAGCGGTAGTCCAGACCGGCCTCGGAGAACTTCTCCGCCGCCCCCGTGGCCCGGTCGGCGATGGTGGCGACGCCGACGACCTCCGCGCCCGCCTCCCGGACGGCGGCGACGGCGTCGAGCGGGGAGGCGCCGGTCGTGGACGTGTCTTCGACGACCAGGACACGGCGACCCTTGATGCTGGGACCCTCGATCCGCTGCTGCAGGCCGTGGGCCTTGCCGGCCTTGCGGACGACGAAGGCATCGAGGCGCTTGCCGGCGGCCGCGCTCGCGTGGAGCATGGACGTCGCGACCGGGTCGGCGCCCAGGGTCAGACCACCGACGGCGTCGAACTCGAGGTCCTCGACCCGGTCGAGCATGACCCGGCCGACGAGCGGGGCGGCCTCGCCGTCGAGGGTGATCCGGCGCAGGTCGACATAGAAGTCGGCCTCCTTGCCGCTGGACAGGGTCACCTTGCCGTGCACGATGGCCTTGGCCTTGATGATGTCGAGGAGACGGGCGCGGTCGGCATTCAGATCAGGGGTGCTCACGGCATACGAGACTAGGGGTTGTCACGGTTTGGCTTGACCCTCACACGGTGTCAGAGGCTGGAGTGGAGCTGTCATGTTGACCATCGGAGACTTCGCCAGGTTGGTCGGGGTGTCGGTGCGGATGCTCCGGCACTACGACCAGCTCGGCCTGCTCGTGCCCGCACGGGTCGACCCGTTCACGGGCTACCGCTACTACCGGACCGACCAGCTCGACCGGGCCAACCGGCTCGTGGCGCTCAAGGACCTCGGCTTCCGCCTCGAGGAGGTGGCGCCGCTCCTCGCCGAGTCGGTGCCACCGGGGCGTCTCGCCGAGATGCTGCGGGCCCGCCGTGACGAGCTCGTCGCGCAGGTCGCCGGCGACCGGCAGCGGATCCGGCAGATCGAGGCGAGGCTCCGATCCATCGAAGAGGAGAGCACCATGTCCACCGCCAGCGACACCACCCAGAACGAGTCGTATGCCGTGCAGCCGCTTCCGGCGCTGCATCTGGCCCAGCTCACCGCGAAGGTGACCGAGCAGGAGGAGATCGGCAGCGTCGTCGGGCCGCTGTTCGACCGGGTCTTTGCGGCCCTGGCCACGGCGGGGATCGCCCCGTCCGGCGCGCCGGTCGCGTACTACACAGGCGACGACGACGGGATCGACATCGGCGTGGGCGTGCCGGTTGTCGGTGACTCGGTGCCCGACGGGCTGGCGTCGTTCACGTTGCCACCGGTGGACACGGCGCTTGTCACGACGTGGGTCAGCGAGTCGATCGACGGCATCGGCGGCGCCTGGCAGTCGATCGTGCGAGAGGCCGAGGCGCGCGGGCTGTCGTTGGGCGGCGGCGCGTGTCGCGAGGTCTACACCGCGACGGCGATGGACGAGGGCAGCACGACCTGGGTGGTCGAGCTCCAGCAGCCCGTCTCCTGACCCGGCGACAACTGCGGATGTTCGCTTGTCGCAGGAGTGGCCGAGATGTCGACCACTCCTGCGACAAGCGAACACGCGAGCGCGTTGGCCGTGCGGTCGGCGTCAGCCGCGGAAGGCGCTCACTCCGGTGAGGGCTTGACCGATGACCAGCTGGTGCACCTCGGACGTGCCCTCGTAGGTGAGGACCGACTCGAGGTTGGCGGCGTGCCGCATGACGGGGTACTCCCCCGAGATGCCGTTGGCGCCGAGGATGGTGCGGCACTCACGTGCGATCGCGATCGACTCGCGGACGTTGTTGAGCTTGCCGAGCGACACCTGCTCCGGCTGGAGCCGTCCCTCGTCCTTGGCGCGGCCGAGGTGCAGGGCCAGCAGCATGCCCTTGCCGAGCTCGAGACTCATGTCGGCGAGCTTGGCCTGGGTGAGCTGGAATCCCGCGATGGGGCGGTCGAAGACCTGCCGCGCCCCGGCATACGAGATGGCCGTCTCCAGACAGTCCCGGGCTGCGCCCAGCGCACCGAAGATGATCCCGAACCGGGCCTCGGTGAGGCAGGAGAGCGGGCCGCCGAGGCCCCGCGCGGTGGGCAGCATGGCCGAGGCCGGGAGCCGGACGCCGTCGAGGACCAGCTCGGAGGTGACCGAGGCACGCAGCGACATCTTGCCGGTGATCTTGGGCGCCGAGAAGCCGGGAGTGGAAGTCGGAACGACGAACCCGCGTATGCCGCGCGAGCCCTCCTCCTCGTCGGTGTTGGCCCACACGACGGCGACGTCGGCGATCGAGCCGTTGGTGATCCACATCTTGGTGCCGTCGAGGACCCAGTCATCGCCATCCCGGCGGGCACGAGTCCGCATGCCTGCCGGGTTGGACCCGAAGTCGGGCTCGGTGAGACCGAAGCAGCCGATCGCCTCCCCGGTCGCCATCCGCGGCAGCCACGCGTCCTTCTGCTCGTCGCTGCCGAAGTGGTGGATCGCGAACATCGCGAGCGAACCCTGCACGGAGACAAGGGATCTCACGCCGGAGTCGCCCGCCTCCAGCTCCAGGCAGGCGATCCCGTATGCCGTGGAGCTGGTGCCCGCGCAGCCGTAGCCCTCGAGGTGCATGCCGAGCAGGCCGACCTTGCCGAGCTCCTTGGCCAGCTCGCGCGCGGGCAGCTCGCCGGACTCGTACCACTGCGCGATGTGCGGCCGGATCTGGCTGTCCACCACGGTTTTCACCGCGCTCCGGATGTCGCGCTCCTCCTCGGTGAGGAGGGCGTCGATCCCGAAGAGCTCGAAGGGCGACTGGGCTGGGCTCACGATGACTCCGTTGTCGATGGGCGGCGAGGGGATGGCGGGTGGGTGGTCGAGGCCGGTTCCGTGGCTCAGACGTCGAAGGTGACGCCCTGGGCGAGCGGCAGCGCCCCGGAGTAGTTGATGGTGTTGGTGGCGCGGCGCATGTAGGCACGCCAGGCGTCCGAGCCGGACTCGCGGCCCCCGCCGGTCTCCTTCTCGCCGCCGAAGGCACCGCCGATCTCCGCGCCGGAGGTGCCGATGTTGACGTTGACGATCCCGCAGTCCGACCCCGCTGCCGCCATGAATCGCTCCGCCTCGGCCTGGTCCTGGGTGAAGATCGCCGACGACAACCCTTGCGGCACAGCGTTGTTCAGCGCGATCGCCTCGTCGAGCGTGTCGTAGGTCAGGACGTAGAGGACCGGGGCGAACGTCTCACGCTCGACGACGTCGACCTGGCCGGGCATCCGGATGACCGTGGGTCGCACGTAGTAGGCACCCTCGGCCTGCTCGGCGAGCTCACGCCCACCTCCGGCGACGACCTTGCCCCCAGCGGCCTCGGCGTCGGCGATGGCCGCGGTGAACGCGGCATACGCGCGGCCGTTGACGAGGGGTCCGACGAGAGTGCCGTCGGCCATCGGGTTGCCGACCGGGAGCTTGTCGTATGCCGCGGCGACCCGCTCGACGACGGCATCGGCGACCGAGGTGTGCGCGATGACGCGACGCATCGTCGTGCACCGCTGACCGGCCGTCCCGGCGGCGGCGAAGACGATGCCCCGGGCGGTGAGGTCCAGGTCGGCGGACGGGGTGACGATCGCCGCGTTGTTGCCCCCGAGCTCGAGCAGGACCCGGCCGAAGCGGCCGGCGACGCGTGGCCCGACCTCGCGGCCCATCCGGGTCGAGCCGGTCGCTGACAGCAGCGCGACGGAGCGGTGGTCGACGAGCGCCTCGCCGACATCGGCACCACCGAGGACGACCTGGCTCAGGTCGACCGGGGCACCGCAGTCGGCAATCGCCTTCTGCAGCAAGGCATTCGAGGCCAGCGCACAGAGCGGCGTCTGCTCCGACGGCTTCCAGACGACCGGGTCGCCGCACACGAGCGCCAGCGCGGTGTTCCAGGACCAGACGGCGACCGGGAAGTTGAACGCGCTGATGACGCCGACGACGCCGAGCGGGTGCCAGGTCTCCATGAGGCGGTGCCCGGGTCGCTCGGAAGTCATCGTCCGGCCGAAGAGCTGCCGCGACAGACCGACGGCGTAGTCGCAGATGTCGATCATCTCCTGCACCTCGCCGAGCGCCTCGGAGGTGACCTTGCCGGCCTCGATGCTCACCAGGGTGGCGAGGCCGGCCTTGTGCTCGGTGAGCAGCTCACCGAGCCGCTTGACGAGGTTGCCGCGCACCGGGGCCGGGACGTCGCGCCACAGCAGGTATGCCGCGTGGGCGCGTTCGACGGCTGCGTCCACCTCCGCCGGGGTTGCCCAGGCGAGGCTGCTGACCGGGTCACCCGTGAGCGGCGAGCGGCCCTCGTGGTCGCCGGCGAACGAGGCGAGGTCGACACCGCAGGCGCGGGCGGCATCCTCGGCGAGGCTGCGCAACGCGTCGCGGTCGGGCAGGGTGGTGCGGTCGGTCATCGGAGCTCCATCGGTCGGGTCGTGCGGGTCCAGTCTGCCCGGGGGCCGGTCGGCGTTCTTCACCGACGCCCTCCCGGCAGGAGGTCGTCGAGAGCAGCCACGATGTCGGCCTCCCCCAGGAGGACCGCGTCGGCAGCCGGCCCGAGGGGGATGACCGAGTCGTGGCTGGTCACCCTGCGGATCGTGCCCCGGTAGCCGTGGTCCACCAGGGCAGTCACGACCCCCTCGCTCACCCCGCCGGAGCGTCGGGTCTCATCGACGACGAGCACCGCGGCATACGAGTCGGCAATGCTCGCAAGGTGATCCGCGGGGAGTGGCGCGATCCAGCGGAGGTCGTAGATGTCGACCCGCGGCGCCGCCTCGGGCCACCCCTCGGGTTCACAACTCTCCAATTGCTGCGGTGCGGACGGTAGCAATTGGAGAGTTGTGGACAGCTGGGCGATGGCCCGCCGGGACATGCCGACCCCGTTGCCGAAGGTGATGACGAGGACGTCACCCTCGTCGCCCCGACGGGCGGGGTCGCGGTGCAGGACACCCTCGTCCCGGCTCGGGAGGGCGTCCGCCCAGGAGGTCGGAGCGGCATACGGGGCGGTGGCCGCACCGTCGCCGGGGAGCACGTCGCGCGCGTGGTAGAGCGCGATCGGCTCGACGAGGACGCAGACCCGGCCCTCGGCGAGCGCCATCCCGGCCATGGCCCGGACCAGCCCGGGGGCCTCGGCGGCCGAGGAGGGGACGCCGACGACGATCCCGGGGATGTCGCGCAGGACGGCGAGGCTGTTGTCGTTGTGGAAGTGGCCGCCGAAGCCGCGCTGGTAGGCGAGGCCGGGGATCCGGACGACCATGCCGTTGGCGTACTGGCCGTTGCTGAAGAACGAGAGCGTAGCCGCCTCACCGCGGAGCTGGTCCTCGGCGTTGTGCAGGTAGGCGAGGTACTGGATCTCGGGGATGGGCAGGAAGCCGGCCAGCGCCGAGCCGAGAGCCGTTCCGAGGATCGTCTGCTCGTCCAGGAGGGTGTCGAAAACCCTTGTAGCGCCGAAGGTTCGGCGCAGGCCGCGGGTCACGCCGTAGACGCCGCCCTTGACGCCGACGTCCTCCCCGAAGGCCATCGCCTCCGGGTGCGCGGCCAGCAGGTCGGTGAGGGCGGCTGTAAGCGACTGGGCCAGGGTGAGCGGACCCGAATCCTCGGGCAGCCGGCCCCGGAAACGCTCGGCGCGGTTCGCCGCGACGGCGAGGGACAGGCCGCGGGCGCGGGCGTCATGGCGCAGCCGCAGTGGTCCGGCGACCTCCGCGTCGGTCGCGAGCCGCCGGGCCGGTGCCAGGCTCGCAGCGAGCAGGGCGATCCGGGAGCGCTCGGCCTCGTAGCGGTCGAGGACCTGCCTCGGCGACAGCGCGCCCCGACCGACCAGCTCGGCCGCCGTCGCAAGCAGCGGGTCGCGGTCGTAGTCGGCCGTGATCTCGCGCGGCGAGCGATAGGCCACCTCGGCATCCGAACCCGCGTGCCCCATGAACCGGACCGTCCGCAGGTGCAGGACCGCGGGTCGCCGGGTGGACCGGACGTGGGCCACTGCAGCCCGGGCAGCGGCGAGGGTGGTCACCGGGTCGGCGCCGTCCGCGGCATACGAGGCAAACGCGTCGAGGCGAGCGATGGCCGAGTCAGTCCATCCCGCAGGGGTTCTCACGCTGATCCCGATGCCGTTGTCCTCGACGACGACGAGGAGGGGAACCGGGACGCCCTGGTGTGTTGCATGAGCGGCCGCGTTGAGGGCACCCGCCGCCGTGGAGTGGTTGAGACCGGCGTCGCCGAGGCTCGCCACGACGACGGCGTCGGCGGGCCACTCGTCGGGAAGCCCACGAGCGTGCGCCCGCTCGTGGGCGAACGCGAGCCCGACGGCCCGCGGCAGGTGCGAGGCGATCGTCGACGTCTGCGGGATGACCGCGAGGTCGTGGTGGCCGAAGACCTTGTGCCGACCCCCGGAGATCGGGTCGTCGGCCGAGGCCATGAACGACCGCAAGGTGTCGCTCGCCGGGTCGTTCCCGGCGACCTGGGCTGCCCGTGCGCAGTAGAACCCGCCCGAGCGGTAGTGCAACAGTCCCGGATCGGTCGGTCGCAGCGCCATCGCGACGGCCGCGTTCGACTCGTGGCCCGCGGACCCGATCGTGTAGAACCCCTCGCCCTTGGCCTGGAGCTCGCGGGCCGCGAGGTCCAGGTGCCGCGACATCACCTGGGCGGCAAAGAGGTCGAGCAGGTCACCGTCGCTCACGACCGCAGGGTCGTCGGATGCCGGCCGCGCGCCGCGGCATACGGGCTCCCCCGCCTCCCACTCCCGGACCCGACGGCCGAAGTGGTCGTCGACCGACTCGATCACTGGCAAGACCTCCTCATCCCAGCCTCGCCGCTCGACCGGTCTCTCCGCCACCTCCGGAGGCCTCCATTCGGTGCCGTCGAGCATCAGCATTGCTGGTGCTCAGGCCGGTAGGGGTGGCAGCATGCGGGTCATGCTCAACCCGGTTCACCTGCGCACCCTCGTCGCCGTCATCCGGACCGGGTCGTTCGCCGACGCGGCGCGCGAGCTGGGCTACACGTCCTCGGCGGTGTCCCAGCAGGTCGCGGCCCTGGAGCGGTCGACCCGGCTCGTCCTCTTCGACCGGTCGGCCCGCTCGATCACCCCGACGGCGGCGGCGACCGACCTCGCCGACCGCGCCCGCGACGCCCTGGCGACCCTGGACGCCCTCGACGAGGACGTCACGGCTCTGGCCCGTGGCCGGGCGGGCTCGTTGCGAGTGGGCTCGTTCCCGACCGCCAGCGAGCAGCTCCTCCCCGCTGCGCTCGGCACCTTCCTGGCCGCCGAACGCGACGTGACGGTCCACCTCGACGAGGCCGAGTCCGACGACCTCGTCCGCCAGCTCCTCGACGGGCGGATCGACGTCGCCCTCACCTACACCTACGACCTCGTCCCGCGCACCGTCCCCTCCACCCTGGTCAGCCACCGGCTGCTCGACGAGGCTCTGGTGCTGCTGCTCGCCGACGGTGACGAGCTCGCGGCATACGAGCGGGTTCGCTGGAACGACCTGACCGACCGAACCTGGGTCGCGACCCGGGACGGCACGGCCGGGGCCGAGTGCCTCGCCCGGCTGTGCGGCGCCGCGGGCTTCGAGCCGCGGATCGGCTTCCGGAGCAACGACTACGACGTGGTGACCCAGCTGGTCCGGTCCGGCTTGGGAGTCGCGCTCGTGCCGAGCCTCGCGTATGCCGCAACGCCGGGTGTCGCTGCGCGCCGGATCGTCGGCCTCGCGGCGCGGCGACACGTCAGCGCCGTGGTCCGTCGTGACCGGCAGAACCCGGCCGTCACCGACTTCCTGGCCGCCCTCGTGACGGCCGCCGCCCCTCACCGGTCCGGCATCCACGGCTAGCTCAAGGCGCGTGAAGCCGGTCCAGCAGCGTGGCCAGGCGACGGGCCTCGGCCGCGCTGAGCCCGTTGACCGACGCGGCGAGACCCTCGGCCACCTGGGCGGCGCCCGTCGCGGCCAGCCGGACACCCACCTCGGTGAGAACCACGTGGATGCCACGCCCGTCGTCGGGGTTGGCCACTCGCTGGAGCAGCCCTCTCTTCTCCGCGCGGTCGACGAGTCCGCTGATGGTGGACCGGTCCAGACCCAGATACGCGGCGAGCTCACCCATGGTCGCCCGGTGGTCGCGAAGGATCGCCAGCACCCGCAGCTGGGTGAGTGACAGGTCGTGGGCGGCGGCCACCTTGGTCAGCACTCCCATGGTGACGAACGAGGCCCGAACGAGGGCGTCGACGACCTCGAGGTCGGCGCTGCCCGCGCCTTGACCCGGCGCCACGGAAGGGGAGGTTTCCACGCCAGGAGACTAGCTTGCTCTAGTTGGTATCAGCAACTACTCTTGTTGGTAATACCAACTAGCCGTGATCGACACCCGGCGCAGTAGTGGTCCTGGCCGAGGGCACCGACCCAGTCCTCCTCGCCGCGGCCATGAACCCGGCCATGTCCTCGTGGGTCGCGCTGCGCCGCCGGGTGGAGTTCCAGCCCGGCCAGAACGTGCTCGTTCTCGGTGCCACGGGCAGCTCCGGCCAGATGGCCGTGCGGATCGCCCAGCATTTCGGCGCCGGCCGCATCATCGCCGTCGGGCGCAACCCGGACCGGTCCCGTAGTCCACGCCCCCTTCCACACAACGGCTTCCGCAACCCCTTCCAAAACCTCCTTCCAAGACCCGTAGGGTCGATGGGTGCGCATCGCCACCTGGAACGTCAACTCGATCCGCTCCCGCATCGACCGGGTCGAGGACTGGTTACGACGCACCGACGTCGACGTCCTCGCGATCCAGGAGACCAAGGCCCGCGAGGACCAGTTCCCCTACCTGACCCTGCAGGCCCTCGGCTACGAGGTCGCCCACCACGGCTTCAACCAGTGGAATGGTGTCGCCATCGCCTCCCGCGTCGGCCTGGAGGACGTACAGGTCGGCTTCGAGGGAGCCCCGCAGTGGGGGGAGCCTCCGGTCACCGAGGCGCGGGCCATCGGCGCGACGTGCGGCG
Source organism: Intrasporangiaceae bacterium (assembly GCA_021324575.1). Classification (GTDB taxonomy): domain Bacteria; phylum Actinomycetota; class Actinomycetes; order Actinomycetales; family Dermatophilaceae; genus Nostocoides. The sequence goes on from JAJPIW010000021.1 coordinate 114,852, forward strand.
GGGTACGGGTCTGGTCGGTCTACGTGCCCAACGGGCGGCAGCTCGAGGACCCGCACATGGCCTACAAGGTGGAGTGGCTGCGGGTGCTCGCCGCCGACGCCGCCGGCTGGTCGACGGATGAGACCCCCACGGCGATCATGGGCGACTGGAACATCGCGCCGCACGACGAGGACGTGTGGTCGATGGAGTTCTACGAGGACAAGTCCCATGTCTCACCGGCTGAACGGGCCGGGTTCCAGGGTGTGCTCGACGCCGGCTTCGTCGACGTCGTGCGCGCCCATGCGCCCGGCCCCAAGGTCTACACCTACTGGGACTACCAACAGCTCCGCTTCCAGAAGAACCGCGGCATGCGGATCGACTTCATCCTGGGCAACCCGACCTTCGCGGCGCGGGTCGAGGGCGCGGCCATCGACCGTGAGGAGCGCAAGGGCAAGGGCGCGAGCGACCACGCACCGGTCGTCGTGCAGCTGCGCGACTGACCTGCCCGCACGTCAGCGGCTGAGGGTCTCCCGCGCACGCAGCCAGGGCACCGCGGCGAGGACGGTGAGCACACCGGACGCCCCGAAGGCCAGTCCGTAGGAGCCGTGGTCCACGAGCAGACCGGCGAGGATCGGCCCGATGATGGCCCCGGCGTCAGACAGCATCTGGTATGCCGCGAGCGCCGGTCCGCCGTTGCGCTCCCGTCCCACGATGTCGGCGACCGCGGCCTGCTGCGCCGGTGAGAGGGTGCCGGCCCCCAGACCGGCGAAGACCGAGATCACCAGCAGTACCGGGAGGTTTCCCGCCAGGCCGGTGACCAGGGTGGCGATCCCGCTCACCACGAGCCCGGCCATGATGAACGGCCTGCGGCCGCGACGGTCGGACAACCGGCCGGCCGTCGTCAGACCGATCGCGTTGCCGACCGCGAAGGTCGCGAGGACCGCTCCCACGAGCCAGGTCTGGGTGCCGATGGCTGCGGCGACGAAGAGCGGGACGATCGCGTTGCGCACCCCGAAGTTGCCCCAACCGTTGGCGAAGCTGGCCCCGAGGCTGGCCCGGTAGGCGCCGTCCCGCCACCCGTCGCGGAAGGTCATGACAGGCAGGGTCGGCGCATCGGGCGCCGGACGGAGCGCCGACCCGCTGATGAAGGCGGCCACGAGCGCCGCCGCGACAAGGAGGAGCACGGCATACGCGATGAACGGGACCCGCAGACCGAGCCCGCCCAGGGTTCCGCCGACGACCGGGCCGCCGATGCCGCCGAGGAGAAAGGCCGATCCGTATGCCGAGGAGACCCGTCCGCGCATCGACGCCGGGGCGAGACGGACGATGAGGGCGACCGCCGAGACGGTGAACATCACCGACCCGATGCCGCCGAGGCCGCGGAAGAGGAGCAGCTGCCAGTACGCGTGCGCGAAGGCCGTGGCGCCCGTCGACGCGGCGACGATGAGCAGCCCGATGAGATAGACCGGGCGCTCGCCGAGGACGGCGATGAGCCGGCCACCTCCGGGCGCGAAGACGAGCCGGAAGAAGGCGAACGCGCTGACCACGATCGAGCTGGCCGTCGCGTCCACGCCGAAGCTCTTCGCGAACTGCGGCAGGACCGGCGAGATGAGGCCGTAGCCGAGGGCGATCGTGAACGCCGCCGCTATGAGGACCCAGATCTCGCGCGGAATCCGTTCGCGGACAACGGTTTCGGCGATTTTGGGTTGGGGGACGATGTCCGGGGCGCAGTCGGCAGTGTGGTCGCTCATGATCGCCGTCGAGTATGCCGCGCGCCCCGCCCCGTCGACGAATCGAACCTCAGGTCAGCGGTCGGCACCGGTCACAGGCCGAAGGTGCGCTCCGCGGCATACGAGCCGGCCGGTCGGCGCAGCCCGAGGCCGAGGCAGGTGACGGCGCCGAGCCCGGCGGCGAGCGCCGCTCCCCGGAACACCCAACGCACCTCCTCGACGGCGGCGTGGACCAGGGCGGTGGTGTCGGCGGGGTTCGGGAGGGACGCGACGCTGGCGTAGTACTTGTGCAGACCGATGGCGGTCAGCAGCGCGAGGCCGACGACCATGCCGATCATCCGAGCGACGACGACGAGCGCCGACGCGGTGCCGTGGGCGTGGTCAGGCGCGTCGGCGAGGGCGGCGTTGTTGACCGGGGCGAGGGCCAGGCCGATGCCGATCCCGACGGCTACGAGGACTGCCGTGGTCGGCCAACGCGTCAACGAGGACTGGTTCCACGTCGTCATCGCGGCCAGCCCGGCCGTCGTGACGAGGAGTCCTCCGCCGGCGACCAGACCGTCGCCGGCACGGCGCAACAGCCAGCCACCGGTGAGGGCGCCGACCGGCACGGCGAGGAGGAACCGGACCAGGACGAAGGCGGCGGCCGTCTCGTCGTGGTTGACCCCGAGCCGGGCGAGCAGTGGCACGTCGACGACGACGGCGACGAGTGCCACACCGACGAACGCGCTGACTGCGAGCGCGACTCGACTCCGGCCCCCGACGACGCCGCGCGGCACGAGTGGGTCGGCGGCGGCGTGATGGCGCCACAGGTAGAGAGCGGCGGTGCCTGCTGCGAGGGGCAGGAGCGCATGGCCGAGCGGACCGACGACCTCCTTGTGTGGGTCGGCGGACGCGAAGGTGAGGATGACCAGGCCAAGCGTCGAGCCGAGCAGGAGGGCACCGAGCAGGTCGGCGCGCCGCAGGATCGGCCACCAGTGCGGCACCGAGAAGGCAGTCGCGGAGAGCAGCAGCGCGGCGGCGACGAGTCCGATCGGGGTGACCGCTCGTGAGGTGTGGTCGCCCACGGGGACGAAGGGCCCGCCTAGGGCGACCGAGCTGACCAGCCGCGCCGGTGCCGCCAGGGCGAGCACGCCGCATACGAGACCGAGCGCAGCGAGCGTGGTTGCGGCAGCCGGTCGTCGAGAGGCGGGGGCCTGGGCCGGGAGGCCCCTGGCGGTGAGGCGAATGCCCAGCCACAATGCGACGCCGAGGGCTGCGTTGACCCAGAAGATCGCCCGCCAGTCGGCGACGGCGAGGATGAGTGCGCCGAGAACCGGGCCGACAACCGAGCCCAGCTCCTGAACCGCGCCGACGACGCCCAGCGGAGTGCCACGACGGTCTGCGGGCCAGAGGTCGGCGACCAGGGCGAGGGTCGCGGGGACGAGCCCGCCCCCGCCGACGCCCTGGATGACTCGACCGGTGACGAGGGTCGGCAGGTCGACGGAGAGCGCGGTGATCGTCGAGCCCAGGACGAAGATCGCGAGGCAGGCGAGCAGAACCCGTTGTCGCGCCACGAGATCCGCGAGGCGCCCGATCAGGGGAAGGACGGCGACGTAGCCGAGGAGGAAGCCGGAGATGATCGGCGTCGCCTTCTGGAGGGAGTCGATGCCGACCCCGACTCCGCTCATCATGTCGGTCAGCGCCAGGACGACGACGTAGGTGTCGGCTGCGGCGAGGGCCACCGCGACCGAGGCGACGGCAAGGAGCGCGCGGGCCCGGTCAGGGCGCGGCGATGGCAATGGTGGTCCCGTAGTCCTTGATGAGGAGACGGTAGGTCGAGGTCGTGCCGGCGTAGAAGGCGCCGGTCAGGGTGGCCGTCCGCAGCTGCCCGGAGTCGGCGATGCCGTAGCTGACCTTGAAGTCGGCGGCGCCCTTGCCGAGGTTGAGCAGTGCGGTGACCGGCGCCGACGGGAGGGTGCCCGTGAACATGTGCAGGATCTCTTTGCCCTCCCGCTGGTCCGGACCGGATGTGGGGCTCTTGGTCTGGGCGAGCAGGCTGGAGATGCCGGTCGCCGGGCTGAACAGGTTGCTCGGGTTGGGGGCGCCGAGCTTGACCAGGTCCTGCTTGGTGTAGTCCGGCGTGAAGAGCTTCATCCACGCGTCGCCGCCGATCGCGATGATCTCGACGTTGCCGGTGAGACCGCTGACCGTGGCGGTCACCCGACCCTTGAACTTGGGCGTGGTGGGGTCGATGATGCCGGTGCCGTCCGCGGCCGAGACGCCGTTCGCCTTGGGCGGGACGTTGGTGCTCGAGAGGGCGATCGTCACGGCCTTGGCGCTGTCGAACTTCTGCTTGGCGGTGGCGAGGACGTCGGCCGGCTTGGGCGTTGCTGCCCTGGTGTCGGCCTTGCCGGAGCACGCCGTCAGGGACATGGTGGCGACGGCCGCGACCGAGGCCAGGAGGACGAGGCGTCGGCGCATGGCGCTCACCCTACTTCGGCGCCCGCAGGTGGCCGCGGGATGAGGTGGCCACGCCATTTCGAGTCGTGTACGCGTGAGTCATGCCATGACTCACGCGTAGAGCGCTCGAACCGGCCGCCGACTACTGGACGAGGCGGTTGGTGGCGCTCCGGACGCTGAGCGTCGTGACCGGCTCGCCCTGCAGGTCTGGCAAGCCGGGCTCAGCGCAGCACGAGGGAGTCGGCGTCCTCGTCGCGGTCGACGACGACGGTCGACCCGTCCGCGACCTGGCCGGAGAGGACGGCCCGCGCGAGCCGGTCGCCGATCTCCTTCTGCACCAGGCGACGCAGCGGTCGCGCCCCGTATGCCGGGTCGTAGCCGGTGAGCGCCAGCCACTCCCGCGCCGCTGGAGTCACGTCCAGGTCGATCCGCCGGTCGGCCAACCGGTTGGCCAGGGCGCGGACCTGGAGGTCGACGATGTGTCCCAGCTCGTCGGTCGACAGGGCATCGAACAGGATGATCTCGTCGAGCCGGTTGAGGAACTCCGGCTTGAACGCCGACCGGACCACGCTCATCACCGCATCCCGCTTCTCGGCGTCGGACAGGGTCGGGTCGATGAGGAACTGCGACCCGAGGTTGGAGGTCATGACGAGGATGACGTTGCGGAAGTCGACGGTGCGGCCCTGACCGTCGGTCAGCCGGCCGTCGTCGAGGACCTGAAGGAGGATGTCGAAGGTCTCCGGGTGGGCCTTCTCCACCTCGTCGAGCAGCACGACGGAGTACGGGCGACGACGCACCGCCTCGGTCAGCTGACCGCCCGACTCGTAGCCGACGTAGCCGGGAGGGGCACCGATCAGGCGGGCGACCGCGTGCCGCTCGGAGTACTCCGACATGTCGATCCGGACCATCGCCCGCTCGTCGTCGAAGAGGAAGTCGGCGAGCGACTTGGCCAGCTCGGTCTTGCCGACACCGGTCGGCCCGAGGAAGAGGAACGACCCGGCCGGGCGGTCCGGGTCGGCGAGCCCGGCACGTGTCCGACGCACGGCGTCCGACACCGCCTCGACAGCGGCCGTCTGGCCGATCAGTCGCGACCCGATGATCGACTCCATCGAGAGCAGCTTCTCGGTCTCGCCCTGGAGCAGCCGACCAGCCGGTATGCCGGTCCACGACGAGATCACCTCGGCGATGTCGTCGGCGCCGACCCGCTCCTTGACCATGAGGTCCTTGGAGTTGAGCCCGGCCGCGACCTCGGCCGCGTTGGCCTCGGCCAGCTCCTTCTCCAGCGCGGGGATCTCGCCGTAGAGCAGACGCGAGGCCTTCTCGTAGTCGCCTTCACGCTGCATACGCTCGGCTTGGGTCCGCAGGTCGTCGACGCGGGCCTTGAGCTCACCGACCTTGTTGAGGCCGGTCTTCTCGGCCTCCCAGCGCGCGGTCAGCCCGGCGAGCTCCTCGGACTTGTCGGCGAGGTCGGCGCGCAGCCGCTCCAGCCGGGCGACCGATGCCTCGTCGGTCTCGCGGGCGAGGTGCAGCTCCTCCATCTTGAGCCGGTCGACGGCGCGACGCAGCTCGTCGATCTCGACCGGGGAGGAGTCGATCTCCATGCGGAGCCGCGACGCCGCCTCGTCGACGAGGTCGATCGCCTTGTCGGGCAGCTGGCGGCCGGTGATGTACCGGTCGGACAGCGAGGCGGCCGCGACGAGCGCCGCGTCCTCGATCTCGACCTTGTGGTGCGCCTCGTAGCGCTCCTTGAGCCCGCGGAGGATCGCGATCGTGTCGATGACCGACGGCTCCCCCACGAAGACCTGCTGGAAGCGGCGCTCGAGGGCCGGGTCCTTCTCGATGTGCTGGCGGTACTCGTCGAGCGTCGTCGCGCCCACGAGCCGCAGCTCGCCGCGGGCGAGGAGTGGCTTGAGCATGTTGCCGGCGTCCATCGCCGAGTCGCCGGTCGCACCGGCCCCGACGACGGTGTGCAGCTCGTCGATGAAGGTGACGACCTGGCCGTCGGAGTCGGCGATCTCGGTGAGCACGGCCTTGAGCCGCTCCTCGAACTCGCCGCGGTACTTCGCGCCGGCGACCATCGCGCCGAGGTCGAGGCTGATCAGGCGCTTGCCCCGGAGCGACTCCGGGACGTCGCCGTCCACGATCCGCTGGGCCAGGCCCTCTACGACGGCGGTCTTGCCGACGCCGGGCTCGCCGATGAGGACGGGGTTGTTCTTCGTCCGCCGGGACAGCACCTGGACGACGCGCCGGATCTCCGAGTCACGGCCGATGACCGGGTCGAGACGTCCCTCGCGCGCCATGGCGGTGAGGTCGGTGCCGTACTTCTCCAGGGCGTCGCCGCCCTCGGCCGGTGTCTCGGTGTCGACGCGCCGGCCGCCGCGCAGGGTGTCGATGGCCTTCTCCATGTCCTTGGCGCCGCGCTTCTCGACGGCCGCGAGGTGGCCGGTCTCGGCGAGGGCGAGGAGGAGCAGGTCCAGGGCGAGGAAGCTGTCGCCCTTGGCCCGCATGAGGGTATCGGCGCGCTGCAGCACCGCCAACGCCTCGCGCCCGAAGGTGGGCGAGGCGGCCGTCGCGCCGGAGGTGCGCGGCAGCGCGCGGATCCGGGCGTCGGCCTGCGCCAGGACATGGGCGGCGCCCGTCCCGGCGGCCTGCAGCAGGGTGTCGGCCTGGGGAGTGTCGAGCTGGATCAGCGCGCTCGCGATGTGGTCGGGGGTGATCTCGGCGTTGCCATCGGACTGGGCGGTGCGCTGGGCGATCGCGAGCGCTTCGGCGACCTTGGAGGTCGGCTTGAGTTCCATCGTGTGTGGTCATCCTTCGGGTGAGGAGTCAGGGTTCACGAGGTGCAACCGACTCAGAGTTGAGCCTATTCCGCTCAACTCTGAGTCGGTTGAGATGCCGTATGCCGGTCGCTCGGCTCACCGGCATACGGCAGACCAGGCATGGGGAGACCATACCCACGGACCGCAGCCGCGGGGAGTCTCAGCAGGCTGCCGCGAGGGTGGACAGCTCGTCGTTCTCGGTCGTCGTCGAGGTCCCGCCCGGGGTGGTGGTCGCCTTGTGGGTCGGGGTACTCGTGGCGGTGCTGGGCGTGGTCGGCGTGGCTGCCGGGTTGATCGCGGCCCGGACGAGTGACCGGATCTTGTCGTAGTCGGGGTTGTTGACGTCGACCACCCGGTCGGTGATCGGCAGGCTCCGGATCGTGCCCGTCTGGATCCGTTGGACCAGGTCCACCCAGGCGGGCAGGTCAGCCTGGGGGATGTCGATGCTGACGTTCTTCTTCAGGACCTCGGCGAGTGACGCGTAGTTGGCCAGCAGCTTGACCGGGTTGGACTGGTCGAGCAGGGCACCGACCACGCAGCGCTGCCGGCGCATCCGGCTGAAGTCATCGGACTGTGCGCGCGACCGCGCGTACCAGAGGGCCTGCTTGCCGTCGAGGTGCTGGCGGCCCGGCTCGATCCACTCCTCCTGCCCGTTCTTGGTCCACGTGATGCCGCCGGCGCCGTTGCTCTTGCAGTCCATGCAGATCTTGGACTTGACGTCCAGGGTCACCCCGCCCATCGCGTCGACGAGCTGCTGGAAGCCAGCCAGGTCGATGATGACGCTCTGGTTGATCGTCAGACCCGTGATCCGGCCCAACGCTCTGCGGGTCTCGGTGTAGCCAGGTGTGGCATCACCGGGGAAGAGGTCCGCGTGGTTCTCCGCCTCGGTCCAGATGCCGTTGAGCAGACAGTTGGTGTTGACGCCGGCAGCGGGGTCGATGCAGTGGAACCCGTCGGGGTACAGCGCGTGCAGGGGGTCATTGGTGGCGAAGGGCACCCGGTCCAGGTTGCGGGGCAGCCCGACGAGGACCGTGTCGCCCGTCTTGGTGTCGACGCTGGCCACCATCATCGAGTCCGAGCGGATCCCGATCCGGCCATGGCCGGAGTCGGCGCCGATCAGCATGATGTTGACGCGCGGGATGTGGGCCCACGGGTCTGACTTGGTCATGGCCGGGTTGACACCCTCGGTCGAGAGGGCGCCGCTGGTGGGGTCGTTGAAGACTGCCCTGACCAGGTCGCGCTGGGTGGCGATCGTGCGCGCGCCGATGAGAGTCGGGAAGACGACCAGGACGCAGCACAGGGCAGTGAACAGGCGGGTGGTCCACCGGTCGACCCCGGACAGACCGGCCGGTTGGGCGGTGAGGGCCGTCGCGACGATGGCCGCACACCACACAACCGCGCCGACCACCAGACCGATGAGGACGATGAGCAGCTTGCCCCGATCGACGCCGATGTTGAGCGCCGTCCGCACGATGCCCTGTGACCCGACCTTGGCGAGTGCCACCCCTGCGGCGATGACGAAGAGGCCGAGCACGCCCACGCCCACGGCCCGCCTGCGGGTCGGGATCAGTCCGAGCCCAGGCACGACCGTGCTCCCGGACGTCAGGAGATAGAACCGCCTCAGCTCCCGGTTCTTCGTCTCACGTCGGGTCCGTCGATCTACGTCACGACCAGTCAAACCCGCGCAACTCCTCGTTCCGAGCACAGATTGTCCGGGACAGTATTCCCGAGGAACCTGTGCCGCGCCTCCATGTCGGCCGAATGCCGACTGGATCCGGCGGCTGGAGGCCCTTCGCTCAGAACAGGCCCACGATCTGGCCGTCGGCGTCGATGTCGATGGTCTCGGCGGCAGGGTGGCGGGACAGACCAGGCAGGGTGCGCATCTCACCGCAGATCGCATAGACGTAGCCGGCGCCGGCCGCCAGCCGCACCTCTCGCACCGGCAGCCGCCAACCGGTAGGCGCGCCCTTGAGGCTGGGGTCGTGGCTGATCGACAGGTGGGTCTTGGCGATGACGACGGGCAGCCCCGCGTAGCCGAGGGACTCGAAGCGAGCCAGGTCCTTGGCCGCGGTCGGGGAGAAGTCGACCCCGTCGGCGCCGTAGACCTTGGTGGCGACGGCGATGATCTTGTCGACGATGTGGTCGTCCGCGGCATACGTCGGGGTGAACTCGTGCTTCTCCTCGCATGCCGCCACGAGGACCTCGGCGAGCTCGACGGCCCCGGCCCCTCCGTCCACGACGTGGGTGGCGACGGCGACGTGGGCCCCGGCCACCTCCGCCGCTGCCCGGATCACGTCGATCTCCGACTCGTGGTCGGTGGGGAAGCGGTTGATGGCGACCACGGGCGACACCCCGAAGTCGCGGACGATGGCGATGTGCTTGAGCAGGTTGGGCAGGCCGGCCCGGACGTCGTCAGGGTTCTCGGCGATCATCTCCGGCGGAAGCGGTTGTCCCGAGGCGACCTTGTATCTCCCGCTGTGGGTCTTCAGGGCACGAACGGTCACGACGAGGACCGCGGCGTCCGGGGTCAGCCCGGCTGTCGTGCACTTGATGTTGAAGAACCGCTCGGCTCCCATGTCGGCGCCGAAGCCGGCCTCGGTGAGCAGGTAGTCGGCCGCGTGGACCCCGACCCGGTCGGCGATGACCGAGGAGTTGCCGGTCGCGATGTTGCCGAACGGGCCGGCGTGGATGAGCACCGGACCGTTCTCGATCGTCTGCATCAGGTTGGGCTTGATCGCGTCCTTCATGACGACCGCCATCGCCCCCGCCGCCTTGAGGTCCTCGGCGGTCACCGGCGCCCCGGCATACGTGTAGCCGACGACGATCCGGCCGAGCCGCTCGCGCATGTCCTGCAGCGAGGTGGCGAGGGCCAGGATGACCATGACCTCGGAGGCGGCGGTGATGTCGAAGCCGGTCTGCTGCGGGATGCCGTCCTGGCGCTGTCCGAGGCCGGTGACGACGTTGCGCAGCGACCGGTCGTTCATGTCGAGCACCCGCCGCCAGGCGATGCTCCGCGGGTCGATGCCCAGCTCGTTGCCGAAGTGGAGGTGGTTGTCCAGGATCGCCGCGAGCAGGTTGTGCGCCGCGGTCACGGCGTGGAAGTCGCCGGTGAGGTGCAGGTTGAGCGTCTCCATCGGCACGACCTGGCTGTAGCCGGCCCCGGCGGCACCCCCCTTGACCCCGAACGTCGGGCCCATCGAGGGCTGTCGCAGGGCGAGGATGGCCCGTTTCCCGATCTGCTGGAGGCCCTGGGCCAGACCGACACTCGTCGTCGTCTTGCCCTCGCCGAGCGGGGTCGGGGTGACCGCCGTGATGACGACGTACTTGGCGCGCGGGCGATCCGCGAGATCGTCGATGACCGCCAGGTCGATCTTGGCGACATTGCGCCCGTAGGGCTCGATCCGCTCCAGAGGAAGCCCGGCCGCCTCGGCGACCTCGGTGATGGGCAGCAGAGTCGCGGCACGCGCGATCTCCAGGTCTGAGGGCAGAGGCGTCGTCGGCACGGTCACACTATGCCGTCCCACCCCGGTGCTTGTCCGGTATGCCGCCTAGCCGGTTGGGGTGATTCGCGGGGTGAGATAAGCGCCCGGGCGGACGCCGTGGACGGTTTCAGCGGGCCGACGGCGTGCACCGGTCGGCCGGTGCCGCGGCCGGTGCGGCGGCCGCACCGGCGGCCGGCGCCGGCATCGCCACGGGCGCCCAGCGCTCCTCCACCCGCCCCACCCGCCAGATCGCCACGGCGACGACCCAGGTGAGGACGAACAGCCCGACGATGCCGTAGCCGACGTGGTCCAGGCTGATGCCGCCGATCGCGGCCAACGGGCCGGAGGTGATGCCGAGGCGGTCGTCGAGCACCGAGATCAGCTCGATGACGCCGATGATGAGGGCCACCGCCACGGACAGCGCGGTGATCGTGATGTTGTAGTAGATCTTGCGGATCGGGCGGGCGAAGGCCCAGCCGTAGGCGACGTTCATGAACGCACCGTCGATCGTGTCCAGGAGGCTCATTCCGGCGGCGAAGAGGATCGGGAGCGTCATGATCGCGTACCAGGGCAGGGCCACGGCCGCGGCGCCGCCGGCGAGGACGAGCAGGCTGATCTCGGTGGCCGTGTCGAAGCCGAAGCCGAAGAGCACCCCGATCGGGTAGATGTTCCACGGCTTGCGCACGATCTTGGTGAGGCCGCCGAAGATCTTGTTGATCCCGCCGCGGCTCGCCAGGCGGCGCTCCAGCTCGGCCTCGTCGAAGTCGCCGCGGCGCATGTTCCGGAAGATCCGCACGATGGTGACGAGGGTCATCAGGTTGAGGATGCCGAGGACGACGAGGAAGACACCGGACACGCTGGGACCGATGAGTCTGGTGATCTGGTGGAGCGTGGAGTTGCCGGCCTCGACCTGCCCGACAAGGGAGCGGATGCCGACGGCGAGCAGCGCGCACATCCCGAACACGACCGAGGAGTGGCCGAGGGAGAACCAGAAGCCGACCGAGACCGGCTTCTGTCCGTCCTCGATGAGCTTGCGGGTGGTGTTGTCGATGGCCGCGATGTGGTCGGCGTCGAAGGCATGCCGCATACCTAGGACGTATGCCGTCACGCCCAGTCCGATGCCGAACACCTGGCCACCGAGCGCGTAGTTGTGCGGGGCCACGACCCCGACGAGCAGCCCGAACCCGATGAGGTGCAGGGCGAGGACGAACGCACCCATGGCCGCGATGGTGATCCACTGGTCACGGCCGAGGTGTCGTCGCATTGGGCCATTATTGCAACTGAGTTGCATCTGGACGCAAGGCCCAGGGACGCCCGCGTCAGGGCTTCGGACCCCAGACCACGAGCGACTGCGCCCGGCTGGCGGGAGGGCGTTGGCCGGGACGCTGTCCCGGTCGCAGGGCCACCGTGTCCCCCGTCGGACCGACGGCGAAGAAGCGGTCCAGCTGGCGTCGGTCGGCCGCGCTCGAGCTCGAGCCCGCGGCGCGGGCGACCTCGGCGGTCAGCTCGGCGACCCGGCTGCGCAGGGCTGTCACCTGGTTCTCCAGGTCGAGGATCCGCTGGATGCCGGCCAGGCTCACGCCCTCCTCCTGGGAGAGTCGCTGCACCTGGCGGAGCAGCTCCACGTCGCGCGCCGAGTACCGGCGGCCACCGCCCCGGGTCCGTGACGGCGTCACGAGCCCGAGGCGGTCGTACTGGCGCAGCGTCTGGGCGTGCATGCCGGCCATCTCGGCGGCCACCGAGATGACGAAGACCGGGGTCGAGTCGTCGACACCGAACCTCGGTGCGCGCCGCTGCGACGGACCGGCCACGGTCACTCGCCGGCTTTGGCGAACAGCTCTGCTCGCGGGTCCACGCCGTCCTCCTGGGCCTTGAGCGCCTCCACGGCGGCCTTGGCCTCGTCGGAAAGGCGTTGCGGCACCACGACGTTGACCTTGGCCAACAGGTCACCGGCACCGTCCTTGGCGGGGACGCCACGGCCCTTGACGCGGAGCACTCGTCCGCTGGGGGTGCCCGGCGCGACCTTGACCCGAACCCGAGACCCGTCAAGCGTCGGCACGGCGACGGTCGCCCCCAGTGCTGCCTCGGCGAAGGTGACCGGCAGGTCGACCGTGAGGTTCTTGCCGTCGCGGCCGAAGACGGAGTGCTTGTCGACCGAGACGGTGAGGATGAGGTCGCCGGCGCTCGCACCTCGCTCGCCCGGCTCACCCTTGCCACGGAGGCGGATCTTCTGGCCGTCCTTGACCCCGGCCGGGATCCGCGTCTTGATCTCGCGACCCTCGGCCGTCTGGAGGGTCACGGTCGAGCCCTCGATGGCATCCCGGAACGCCAGGGTCGTCCGGGCCTGGACGTCGCGGCCCTTGCGGGGACCGGCGGGCGCGCCGTAGCCGGAGAACGGGTCACTGCCGTAGGGGTCACCACCGAAGGCGCCGCCGGCCGCACCGCCGCCGCCGCCGAACATCTGCGACAGGATGTCGTTGATGTCCGGCTCGCCGGCACCGCCTCCACCGCCGGCGCCACGGAATCCCGTTCCGCCAGTGGAGAACCGGACGTTGCCGCCCTGCCCACCACCGAAGGCGCTGAAGATGTCCTCGAAGCCGCCCGTGCCGCCGCCGGGGCCACCCGCCGTGAAGCGCGCGCCACCCCGCGACATCTGCCGGACGGCGTCGTACTCGCGCCGCTGCTCGGGGTCGGAAAGCACGGCATACGCCTCCCCGACCTCCTTGAAGCGCTGCTCGGCGGCCTTGTCACCACCGTTGTGGTCGGGGTGCAGCTTGCGCGCGAGCTTGCGGTACGTCTTCTTGATCGTCGTCTCGTCGGCGTCGCTGGAGACGCCGAGGATCGCGTAGAAGTCCTTCTCGAACCAGTCCTGACTGGCCATGTGCGCCTCCTCTCAGTCGTCGGTCGTATGCCGCGTGGTCGCGAGCAACGTTGTGGTCACTCGGGATCCGCAACGGCAACGCGGGCGGGACGGATGACCCGGTCGCCGGCGCGGTAGCCCGGCTGGAGCACCTGGACCACCGTCGTCGACTGCGCGTCCGGGGGGAGCGCCGCGTTGCTGGAGTCCCAGGCGGCGTGCATGAGGGCCTCGTGCACGTTGGGGTCGAACTCCTCGCCGACCGCACCGAAGCGGGTCAGGCCGAACTTGGCGAGGGTCGTCTCCAGCTTGTCGGCGATGGCCGCGAACGGCCCGTCGACGAGGTCGCCGTGCTCACGCGCGGCGTGGATGTCGTCGAGCACCGGAAGCAGAGCCTCGATGACCGAGTGCACCGCGTGCTCCTGGACGACGGCCCGGTCACGGTCGACCCGCCGCTTGTAGTTGACGTACTCGGCCTGGAGCCGCTGCAGGTCGCCGAGCCGCTCGGCGGCCAGGGCCGCGTCGGCACTCACAGCGTCTGCGGATCCGGGGGTCGGAGCCCCCACATTCGCAGACGCAACGGGTTCGTCGTTGACGGCTTCGGTGTTGACGGCGTCGTCGACGATCTCGCCGTCGACGATCTCGGGGTCGGGCCCACCCCCGGCACCGGGGGTATTGGCCCCGGCGCCGGAGTCGGCACCCTGGTGAGGGGTGTCCCCGTCTCCGGGGAGTTCCTCCCCGGAGTCGTGGGCCCAGGTCACTTGGTGTCCTCGTCGTCGACGACCTCGGCGTCGACCACGTCGTCGTCACCGGTGTGCGGCGAGGGGTCGGCAGTCGGGTCGTCGGACTCGGCGCCGGCGTGGCCGGCGCCCTCGCCCTCAGCTGCGGCGGCGGCATACAGGGCGGCGCCCATCTTCTGGGACTCCTCGTTGAGCTTGTCGACCTTGGGGGACAAGTCGGCCGCGGAGGTGTTGGCCTCGGGCTTGAGGGCGTCCTTGAGGTCGGCGAGCGCCTCGTCGACCGGCTTGCGGGCCTCGTCGGTGAGCTTGTCGCCGCTGTCGGAGAGGAACTTCTCGGTGGAGTAGACGAGGTTCTCGGCGTTGTTGCGCGCCTCGGTGTCCTCGCGCCGCTGCTTGTCCTCCTCGGCGTGTGCCTCGGCCTCCTTGACCATCCGCTCGATCTCCTCCTTGGACAGCGCGCTGCCGCCGGAGATGGTGATCTTCTGCTCCTTGCCGGTGCCACGGTCCTTGGCGGACACGTTGACGATGCCGTTGGCGTCGATGTCGAAGGTGACCTCGATCTGCGGCACGCCACGGGGCGCCGGCGCGATGCCGGACAGGTCGAAGGTGCCGAGAGCCTTGTTCTGCTGGGCCATCTCGCGCTCACCCTGGAAGACCTGGATCAGCACGCTGGGCTGGTTGTCCTCGGCCGTGGAGAACACCTCCGACCGCTTGGTCGGGATGGCGGTGTTGCGCTCGATGAGCTTGGTGAACAGCCCACCCTTGGTCTCGATGCCGAGCGACAGCGGCGTGACGTCGATGAGCAGGACGTCCTTGCGCTCGCCCTTGAGGACGCCGGCCTGCAGGGCCGCGCCGACGGCGACGACCTCGTCGGGGTTGACGCCCTTGTTGGGGTCCTTGCCGCCGGTGAGCTCCTTGACGAGAGCCGTCACGGCCGGCATACGGGTCGAGCCACCGACGAGGACCACGTGGTCGATGTCGGAGACCTTGATGCCCGCGTCCTTGATGACGTTGAGGAACGGCTGACGGGTGCGCTCGAGGAGGGACTTGGTCATCTGCTCGAACTGGGCGCGGGTCAGCGTCTCGTCGAGGTGGATCGGGCCGTTCTCACCCATCGAGAGGTACTGGAGGGAGATGTTCGTGCTCGTCGAGGACGACAGCTCCTTCTTGGCCTGCTCGGCGGCGTCGCGCAGACGCTGCATGGCGATCTTGTCCTTGGACAGGTCGGTGCCGGTCGTGTTCTTCACGGTGGTGAGCAGGTGCTGGACGATCGCGTCGTCCCAGTCGTCGCCACCGAGCTGGTTGTCACCGCTCGTCGCGCGGACCTGGATGGTGGAGAACCCGTCCTCCGGGTCCTTGCCGACCTCGAGGAGGGACACGTCGAAGGTGCCGCCACCGAGGTCGAAGACGAGGATGAGCTCGTCCTCCTTGCCCTTGTCCAGACCGTAGGCCAGGGCCGCGGCGGTGGGCTCGTTGATGATGCGCAGGACGTTGAGGCCCGCGATCTCACCGGCCTCCTTGGTGGCCTGGCGCTCGTGGTCGTCGAAGTAGGCGGGAACTGTGATGACCGCGTCGGTCACCGGCTCGCCGAGGTAGGACTCCGCGTCGCGCTTGAGCTTCTGCAGGATGCGGGCGCTGATCTCCTGGGCGGTGTACTGCTTGCCGTCGATGTCGGCGGACTTCCAGTCGGTGCCCATGTGGCGCTTGACCGAGCGGATCGTGCGGTCGACGTTGGTGACGGCCTGGCGCTTGGCGATCTCGCCGACGAGCACCTCGCCGTTCTTGCTGAAGGCGACGACCGACGGGGTGGTCCGCCCGCCCTCGGCGTTCGCGATGATGGTGGGCTCGCCGCCTTCGAGGACGGCGACAGCAGAGTTGGTGGTACCGAGGTCGATGCCGACGGCACGTGCCATGGTTTTGTCTCCTTGTTGTTGAGTACTTGGCACACAAGTTAGAGCGGCCGTATGCCGTGAGCAACCGGGGCCGCTCCAAACTTGCGTTCACTTGGCTCAACTCTGGGCGTCGGCCTGATGTTCCCGGTGTTGCCAAGAAAATCTGGCAAGTGGCCGCGCGAGCCGACCGCCACCCACCGGCCCCCGTGTCGGGCAACAGGCACTGGGCCGACCCGGCCGCACCCACCCGCCCTCAGCGGGAGCCCGTCGAGCACGGCATACGGGATCCGGCGCCCCCGACGGAGGCCATTGCCTGTTGGCGGGATCGCGGGTGGGTCACCCCGCCGAGGCGACGAGCTGCGCCGGGTTGACGTACCTTGCGACCTCGCGGACGCTCTGACCGCTCCACGACTGCACGACATCAAAAGGCCCGCCCTCACCGCCGCACGTCGTCGTCGCGGTCAGCAGCAGCTTGCCGTCCGGGTCGTGTGCGAGGGTCATCCCGTTGGGACACAGCCCGGTGTCCACGCTCCACTGGACTCGCGGGCCAGCGCCGAGAAGCTGCACCAGGCGCGCCGGTGCGGTCACGGCGTCCGGGCATCCCTCCACGAGCTGAATGCCGGGGCCGGCGAACACCGCACCCACGACAACGCATCCGTTCTCGGGAGCCCGCCGGACCACCGACCTTGGCTGGGGGCCGTCGGCCTCCGCGGAGACGACGACGTAGCCCGGATCATCCGCGGTGCTGCGCTGATCCGGGAACATCACGGTGATCACGAGCTGTGCGCCATCGGCGTGCCATCCGAACCGCGTCGCGGACGCACTCGGCACTCCGATGCGGCGTTCCTCACCGGAAGCCAGGCTGGAGGTGAGCCGTAGGCGACTCCACGAGCGGAAGGCGCACTGCGGCATACGGGATGACTCCCAGCGCAGCCAGCGCGGCCTTGGCCATGACGGCCCCCTGGGACGCGCGCATGACGACGTCCGTCAACGCCAATAGTGAGGTCTGGATCGCCCGGGCTGAGTCGAGGTCACCCGCGCCCACGGCTCCGATGAGGTCGGCGTTGCGGTCGGCGACGAGGTTGCCGACGACGCTCACCACGCCGGTAGCGCCGCAGGCGAGGTAGGCGAGGTTGAGCTCGTCGATGCCGCAGTAGTAGGCCAGCGACGTGTCGGCCATGACCGACATCGCCTCGAACAGGTCGCCCTTGGCGTCCTTGACCGCCCGGATCCGCGGGTGGCCGGCGAGCCGGACAAGAGTGGTCTTCTCGAGCGCGGTACCGGCGCGCGCGGGGACGTCGTAGAGCATCACCGGCAGCTCAGTGGCGTCGGCCACGGCCTCGCAGTGGGCGACGACGCCGGCCTGGGTCGGCCGCGAGTAGTAGGGGCAGACGAGGAGCAGCGCATCCGCCCCGGCGGCCTCGGCCTCGCGCGCCCGCCGGATGCTGTCGGCCGTGTCGTAGGTCCCGACTCCGGCGATGACCCGAGCCCGGCTCCCGGACTGAGCGGCGACGGCACGGACCAGCCGAGCCGTCTCGGCGATGGTCACGGTGGGGGACTCACCGGTGGTCCCGCCGACGACGATGCCGTCACACCCGGTGGCCAGCAGGTGGTCGACAAGGGTGGCGAGCCCAGGCTCGCTGATCGTCCCGTCGGGGTTCATCGGGGTCACCATGGCGACCAGGTTGGAGCCGAACAGTCGGTTGGCAGGCAGCTGCGGGTCAGTCATGGGCCGAGCCTGCCTTGGTCAACACCTGTGGTCCAGCGATGCTTTTTTGCCGGTATTCCGTAGCCTGCCTTCATGATCGATGTCGCTGCCCTGCGCGCCCTGCAGTCGGTGGCCGCCCTCGGCTCCCTTGCGCGGGCCGCCGACGAGCTCGGGTTCACCGCCTCGGCCGTGTCCCAGCAGATCAAACGGCTGGAGCGCCAGGTCGGTATGCCGGTGCTCGCGCCGGCCGGTCGCGGGGTCGTCCTCACGCCGGCCGGTCAGGCGGTCGTCGACGGTGCGCCCGACGTGTTCCAGGCGCTGGAACGCTGCGCCGAAGCGGCGCGTTCCGTGGCGGACGGCGAGGCGCGCGGCATACTCCGCGTCGTTGCCTTCTCGACGGCAGTCCGCGGGCTGCTGGCGCCCACTCTCCGGCCGCTGTCGACCCGGTGCCCCGACCTGCGCGTCCACGTCACCGAGCAGGACCCCGACGATGCCCTGCACAGCGTCGAGGCCGGAACAGCGGACCTGGCTCTCCTCCACGACGCGGACGGGCTGCCTGCCTCGTCGCCCACGTCGCTGACCCAACGGCATCTGCACACCGACCTCGGCGACGTCGTCATGAGGCGCAACCACCCGCTCGCGCGCCTCGAGAGACCGCTCACCAGTGCCGACCTGGCTGGCCATGCCTGGGTCACCAGCCCACCGGGAACCGTTTGCTACCAATGGTTTCGGCGGTTGGTGGCCGACGTTCCGGAGGAACCGGACGTACGCCACCTGGTGGACGACTTCGCCAGCCAGATCGCCCTGGTCGCGTCCGGCGACGTCATCGCGCTGATCCCGCGGCTGGCGCGCCCAGCGCTGGGAAGAGGGGTCGTCTCTCGGCCACTTCGGCGGCCGCCGAAACGGCAGGTGTATGCCGCGTGGCGGCGGAGCGCGGAGGCCAGCCCAGCGGTTCACGCGGTGCTCGGCGAGCTCGCCTCGCTCGCCGCTCCGGACGGCGCCGATGCCCACGGGCCGATCGCCGCCCTTGCGGGGCGTCAGGTCTGACGGCTCCAGGTGACGACTGCCAGGACAGCGTCCGCCTCGAAGACTCCGATGTCGAACGTGGCCGACGCGTCCCACCAGCGGCCGGCACCGGCCGGCATACGCTCCACCGAGCCGTCCTGACCGACGTCGACTCCCCCACCGACCGCCAGGAGCAGGCCCGCCTCGGCCGAGACCTCGCCGCAGGCCCGGTGAACGGTGACCAGACCGCTCCCCCGGCCACGACGCACCATCAGGTTGAAGTCCGTCGACTGCCCGCCCAGGAGAGTGCAGTCGATGGGCGCATCGCCCGAGAACGTATACGGGACAAGGGTTCTGTCGAGCAGATGGTCCAGCGACCCGACCGGAGACGCCGAGCGAAGACGGACTCCGTCACCGTCGAGCAGCATGATGGTCCGGTCGATCCCCGGGAACGCCGAGAACGGCCCGTCAGCCGCAATCGTCGCCACGCTGACGCGCCAGTCGAAGGTGTCGAAGCCGGCCCCGACGGGCATTGAGACGACCTCCCGCGTCGTGCCACCGCCGTTCCGCCACGGGGTCGCACGCAGGTCCTCGAGGCAAAACCGGTGGACAGCCATGGCGTCACCGTCCCACGAACCGGGCCCATGCCGCATACGTCCGGTTTGTCCCGTCGGTTTGCCCGAAACCCGATGCTCTCCTCGACGTGCCGGGCTACCTTCGAGACACCTCGAGCCGGAGTTCACCATGAAGCGTCGATCGCGTGTGCTGGTCATGATGGGTGTCGCCCTGCTGGGCGTGGGGCAGCTCGCCCTGGCTCCATCCCCTCCTGCGACGGCCGCCCCGGCCGGGACCGAGCATCGGCCCGACCTGCAGACGTTGATCCCGAGCGACTCCTTCTCGGTCGTCACGACTGCGACCGGCCGGGAGTTCCGCTACACGCACCTCATCTACAACAACGGGCCCGGGCCACTGGAGATCCAGCCGTCGTACGACCAGGCATCCGGCGGATACCGCGGCATGCAACAGCTGTTCACCCACAACGCGGCGGGCGTGTGGTCCATGGTCCGGCAGGTCCGCGTCCCGGACACCTTCACGTTCCACGCCGAGCACGGGCACTTCCACTTCCCGATGGCCAGCTTCGGTCTGTATGCCGTGACGGCCACCGGCGGGGTCGGCGCACCCGTGGCGCTCTCGCCCAAGAACGGCTTCTGCATCGACGACTCCTACATCGAGAACACGACGATCGAGCACAGCGGCGAGTTCATCGGGAGCCGCAGCTCGTGCTCCGACCCCTCCGGGCTCCGGGGCATCTCGGTGGGCGGCGCGGACGAGTACGACTATCGAGACCCGGGTCAGGCGATCCCCATCCCCGGGCTGAAGGACGGCACCTACTGGTTCCGGGCGATGACCGACCCGAACAACGACTTCGTCGAGGCCAACGAGGCCAACAACGAGACCGACGTGAAGGTGACGATCGCCGGCAGCGCGGTCACCGCGGGGTCGGTCGTCCACCCCAACACCACCCCACCCACCGGCACCCTGACCGTGCCCCCGGACGGCGGGGTGGTCCATGGGACGACGACGCTGACGGCCACGTCGACCGCGACCGGAGCCCTCAAGGTCGACTTCCTCGTCGACGGCAAGGTCGTGGGCAGCGACACGACCAGCCCGTACTCGATGAGCTGGGCCACGACCGGCGTGGTCGACGGAGCGCACTGGCTCGCTGCGAGGGTCACCGACTCCCTCGGCCGCACCGGAACCACGCCGGTCAACCAGGTCTACGTCAACAACGTGACGCCTCCGCCCCCGCCGCCGGGGACCACCTTGACGCTCGACGGACGGGCCAGCAAGGACGGGACGGGCGCCCAGTCGGCCGTGCTGTCCGGTCTGCACGGCGGAGACCTGCTCCTGGCCGCCGTCGGAACCGACGGGTCGAGCACGTCTTCCCAGACGGTGTCCGTGACGGGCAGTGGGCTCTCCTGGACCCTTGTCACGCGGTCCAACGGCCAGGCTGGTTCGAGTGAGATCTGGAAGGCCGTGCTCCCCTCGACGGCGACGACGGTCTCGGTCACCTCGACGCCAGCACAGACCGGGCTGGACCAGTCGTTGACCGTCAGCGCCTTCCGGGGGTCGGCCGGGATCGGCGCCAGCTCCGCGGCGAATGCCGCTACCGGGGCGCCGACGACGTCTCTGACGACGACCCGGGCCGGGTCCTTCGTGGTCGGGGCGGGCAACGACTGGGACGGAGCGGTCGCACGGACGGTCGGTGCCGGTCAGGCGCTGAACCACCAATGGGTCGACAGCACTGTCGGGGACACGTTCTGGACCCAGTCCGTCACGGCCCAGGTCCCGACCGCCGGCAAGACCGTGGCGGTCAACGACACGGCACCGACCAACCACCGGTGGAACCTGGTGTCGGCCGAGGTACTCGCCGTCAACTACACCCCGCCGCCCCCGGACGTGACGCCGCCCACCGTGCATCTGACCGACCCGGCCGCCGGGTCTACGGTCGGCGGCACTGTGGCTGTTGCAGCCACGGCTGCCGACAACGTCGGTGTCACGTCGGTGACGTTCACCGCCGACGGCAAGGCCATCGGGAAGTCCACCACCCCGCCGTTCATGGTCTCGTGGAACTCGACCTCGGTGGCCGCCGGGAAGCACACGCTCGCCGCGTCGGCCGTGGACGCGGCCGGAAACGTCGGAACCTCCGCCGGGGTCGTCGTCACCGTGGACAACTCCGCACCACCCCCCGCGAAGATCGTCGTGGAGCAGACCGTCAGCCGGCAGGCACGCGGGACTCTCGCCACACCTGCGTTCACCACCACCCATGCCGGTGACGTCCTCGTCGCCTTTGTCGCCATGGACGGCTCGGCACCGCGCACCCAGACCTCGACGGTCACGGGGGGCGGCCTGACCTGGACCTTGGTGAAGCGAGCCAACACCCAGGGCGGGACGTCGGAGATCTGGGCGGCGCGGTCAACCGGCCTGCTGTCCAACGCGGTCGTCACGGCGACCCCGCAGGAGACCGGGTTCGACGGGCTGCTCTCCGTCTTGGCCCTGACCGGTGCGGCCGGGACCGGCGTGGCCGGTGCGGGGGGCGGCCCGAACGGGGCACCGTCGATCTACCTGCCCGGAGTGGCCACCGGGTCCTGGGTCTTCGCGGTGGGCAACGACTGGGACAACGCCGTGGCCCGCACGCCCCACGCCGGCCAGGTGGTCCGGACCCAGTGGGTCGACACCGCCGCCGGCGACACGTTCTGGGTCCAGTCGACCGCGGCCCCCAACACCGCCATGGGGCTCGTCACGATCGCCGACACCGCGCCGACCACCGACCAGTGGAACTACGCGGCGGTCGAGGTGACGGCCCACGCCGGCTGAAGGCGTGCCGCCCGAGTGACGACCTGCTGCCCGGCTGCCGGCGTCGGTCAGGCGTGACGGGCAGCGGCCAGCTCCTTCACCGCGCTGTCGCGGGCCCGCTCCGCAGCCTTGAGTGTCCGTCGGGCCTGGGTCATGGCGGCCTCAGCATCGGCGAGGGACTGCTCGGCGTCGGCCAATGAGCCCTCGGCCCGGGCGAGACGTTCGGCACGCGCCGCTGCCGCCTGTTCGGCATCAAGACGGGCCTTCGCCGCGCGCTCCGCAGCCTTGGCAGCGTCGGCCGCCGGGGAAGCTTGGGTCGCCGCTGACGTCCCTGAGGTCTCTGACGTCACTGACCCCTCGACGTCGGGCGTCTCCGATCCGGACCCGGCGTCCCGACCCTCCAGCACGGTGAGGATGGCGCCGGAGCTCGTCCGAGCCACCGCGTCAGAGACGTCGACCTCGCCGAAACCGCTGTAGGACAACGCCTTCACGAGCTGCCCCGACGTCACGACCCGGGCGGCACCGGCATCGGCGATCGCGGCGATGGCCGTGTCTCGCACCTCCTGCTGGGCAGCACCCTTGAGATCTCGGTCGCGTCCCGCGAGAACGCGAACCGCTGCCGCCACGAACCCGTCGACCGCGCTGTCCCGCGCCGGACGTAGGGCCTGCAGGGTCGCCATGTCCAGGCGCGACTGCGCATCGCGCAGCTTCTCGCCGACCCCCAGGAGGATGGCCAGCTCGTCCGGCGCCTCGCGCGCGACGAGGTTGACGGCCCAGCCCGCGAGGCTCGGCTTCCGGAGCTTGCCGATCTCGGCGTATGCCGTCTTGTCACCCGCCGCCTTCGCCTCGCCCGCCAGTCGCCTGCGCTCGCCCATGAACTCATCGGGCTCCACGGCATACAGACGCTCCATCGCCGACACGACGGCGGGACTGACGGACTCGGCCACCCCTCGACGGTAGAGCAGGTAGAGCCGGATGCCCCCAGGTCGGGCCGATCGGCTGCTCTCGGCAGTCATCTGTCCGGCCAGTCTCGGACGGATCGGCCGGATCGGCCTCGCCGGGCGACGGATCCGGGGTCACCATGGAGGGGTGGAGCAGATCCGGAGACCGGAACGGGCCCTCCTGCTGGCAGCCGTGGGAGGCGGACTGCTGTCGGTCGGGCTCGGTGTCTTCGGGTTCGCGCACGACCCGGACATCGCGAACGTCCCGACTCTGGGCTTCGGCAACGTCATCCGGATGAAGGTGTGGCTGGCGCTCGTCGTCGGGGTCCTCGCGTTGTGCCAGCTGGTGAGCGCGCTCTGGATGTACGGGAAGCTGGGACGGCCGGCGCCGCCCTGGCTGGGAACCGTCCACCGAGTGACCGGCTTGGCGGCGCTGCTCGTCAGCCTGCCCGTCGCGTTCGCCTGCCTCTACGGGATCGGCTTCTACACCGGCGACCTGCGGGTGATCCTGCACTCGGCCGCCGGGTGCCTGCTCTATGGGGCGTTCGTCGTCAAGGTGGCCGGCCTGCACACGCGCGGTCCGGGCTGGCTGGTGCCGGTGGCGGGCGGCACCGTCTTCACTCTGTTGGTCCTCATTGTCTTGACCTCAGCCGGCTGGTACCTCAGCAGCAAGGGACTGCCCTCGGGCTATTGAGTCCGGTGTGATGCCCGTGGCGGGTGGAGGGCCTGTAGCCACCCCTGGATTTCCTCCTCACGCCGCTCAGTCCTGGTCCTGTCCTCCGGCCGCTTGTGAAGGAGTTCCATTGTGCTGCAGCGAAATTGGTTGGTTCCGGGACTGGACGTATGTTCGTGTACAGGTGTACGATAGAGGTATGGCCACGGCAGCGCACTGAGGTCCGATGGCTCGCGTCATGAGAGCGTCGTGAAAGCGTCCTGAGGGCATCGATCCGACAGATGCGCACGGGACAGAGCGGGTGAGAATGGACGGCATGCTGCGGATCGGTGTGCTGGGCGGGATGAGCTGGGAGTCGACGGCCGAGTACTACCGGATCCTCAACGAGGAGGTCGCGCGTCGGCTCGGCGGCCTGCACTCGGCACGACTCGTCGTCGGCTCGGTCGACTTCGCCGAGGTCGAGCGACTCCAGGTCGAGGGCCGGTGGGACGATGCCGGCACCCTCCTCGCCGACGAAGCACGCCGGCTCGAGGCTGCTGGCGCCGACTTCCTCGTCCTCGCGACGAACACGATGCACAAGGTCGCCGACGCCATCGAGACTGCCGTCGGCATCGACCTGCTCCACATCGGGGACGCGACCGCGGGGGCCGTCGTCGGCGCCGGGGTCCACCGGGTCGGGCTGCTGGGTACCGCGTTCACGATGCAGCAGGACTTCTACCGCGACCGGCTCGTCGCGCACGGCCTCGACGTCGTCGTCCCGTCACCGGCCGACCAGAACCTCATCCACCGGGTCATCTATGACGAGCTCTGCCTCGGCCGGATCCTCGAGACCTCGCGCGCGGCATACGTCGAGGTTCTCGACCGGCTCGTCGCCGACGGCGCCGAGGGGGTCATCCTCGGCTGTACCGAGATCGAGCTGCTCCTCGACCCCGACGCCTCGTATGCCGTGCCGGTGTTCCCGACCACGCGGCTGCACTGCATCGCCGCCGTCGACCGAGCACTCTGAGCTGGGTGTTATCGGCTCAGAGTGCTCGCGGACGGCGAAGGTACCGCCGTGCCGTGGGCACCCGCCGGCCCACCCGGTGCACCGGGGCCACCGTGGTCGTCGGGTCCGCCGGTGTGCAGGGTGATCGTCGACAGGTCCTTGCTCACGTCGTAGAAGACGTTGGCTGCGGCCTTGGTGCCGAGGACGTCATAGGAGCCGTCCGGGTCCTTGCGGACGGTCGTCACGGTGACCGCGGAGTCCTTGGCCTTGACTGCGGCAGTGACCTTGGCGGCCTCGGCCCCTGTGACCGGCGTGTCCGCGGACTTGCCCGGCCCGCCGGGACCGCCCTGTGCCTCGGTCACGGTCCTGTAGTCGGCGCTCACGTCGAACCTGACGGGCGCGCCCGCTTTGGTGCCTGAGGCGTCAAAGGAGCCGTCGGCGTCCTTGACGACCTCGGTGACCGTGACGGCAGAGTCCTTGGCCGTGACCGCGGCCTTGACCTTGGCCGTCTGGTCCGCCGTGGCAGCCGTGTGCTGGCCGCCGTGGCCGTGACCGTCGCCCGCGCCGTCAGGGGCGCGACCGCCGGACGAGGTCGAGGAGGGGGTCGGCGTGCTGGCTGCGTTCGCGATCGCGGCACCGCCGGCGATGATGGCGCCGGCAGCGACGACCGAACCTGCGGCGATGCCGAATGTCTTGCGGGACATGGAGTCTCCTTCGTCGGGAGAGGTGGCGAAGGTCGCCACCTGATGTCCGGTCACGTTCGGCGCGTGACCTGTCACCGGCCTGTCACGAGGTTCGGTCGAACCTAGGACTTCGTATGCCGGCCCGCCGGACCAAGCGGCGTCAGCCCTGCTGCAGCCGGCCGATCTCGGCGCGGGCGGCGCCGACGAGCTCCTCGTTGGTGTGGGCATGACCCCACAGGCCCCAGCCGCCGGGCGCCGCCTCGGCGAGAAGCACCCACGTGCGGTCCTTGAGGGTCTGGTCACCGGCGGCCATGGCGACCAGGGCGGTGAGCCGCTCGACGACGGCGAGCTGCTGGTCACGGTTGAGCGCTCCTGCGTTGGTGAGGACCTGGACCCTGACGTAGGTGCTGTCGCCGTCGACGTTGGCGAGAGACGTGGCGGGCAGCTCGTGGACGAAGGCCGCAGTGTTCTTGCGGAACATCGGGATGTCGGGGACCTGCTCGACGTCCTTGACGGTGGCGGCGGCCTTGATGGCGAGCTGGTGCGGGTCGGCGAACGTCCCGGCGGCGGCGGTGATGTCGATCATGGGCATGGGAGGTGCCTCTCGGGACGAAGATCTGTGGGCGAGTCGTCGACTATGACGACCGTCATAGACGGTAGGCTATGACGGTCGTCATAGTCAAGGGTTGAGTGGAGGGAGGGCGTTCATGGCCGCTGGGGTGCGTCAGCAGATGGTGGACACCGCCGCGGTGCTCCTTGCCAAGCACGGGCTACAGGCGACGTCGTTCGCCGAGGTGCTCAAGGCATCGGGTGCTCCCCGAGGATCGCTCTACCACCACTTCCCGGGTGGCAAGGACGAGCTCGTGCTCGCGGCCCTCGGCGCCGCGGGCGACCGTGCCGCCACCGTCCTCGACGGGCTCGCCGGGCAACCCGCCGACCTCGTCGCCGAGCGGTTCATCGGCCTCTGGCGCGCCGTCCTCACCCGGTCGGACCTCACCGCCGGGTGCAGCCTGCTCGCCGTGACCGTCGCCGCCGACTCCGAGCCGCTGCTGGACCGTGCCGGCGAGATCTTCGCCGCCTGGACCGAACGGGTCGGCGAGCTCCTGGCCGCCGGGGGCGTGCCCGCCGAGCAGTCCACCGCCCTGGCCACGAGCCTCATCGCCGCGTGCGAGGGTGGCGTCGTCCTGGCCCGGGCCGCCCGGTCCATGGCGCCCTACGAGGCCGTCGCCGGGGTCCAGCTCGCCCTGGTGCGCTCCGCGATGTCCGGTTGATGCGCGACCCGACCACCCGGCATACGATCCGGCCATGGCCCCTTCCCTCGCGACCCGCATCACGTCCGCCGTCATCACCGGTCACGGCAAGCTCTATCTCGCCACGGACGGACTCATCGGGCACCGCCTCCTGGGCGTCCCCTGCCTCATCATGCGCAGCGTAGGCGCCAAGTCCGGTGCGCCACGGGCGAACTCGCTCACCTACGCGATGGACGGGGCGAGCTATCTCGTCGTCGCCTCGACCGGTGGCGGGCCGAAGAACCCCGCGTGGTTCCACAACCTGCGCAAGCACCCCGACGCCGTCGCACAGATCGGCCGCCGCCGCGTGCCCGTCACCGCCCACAGCGTCCTGCCCGGGGATGCCGACTACGAGCGGCTCTGGAAGATCGTCAACGACAACAACAAGCAGCGGTATGCCGCGTACCAGCGGCTCACCTCCCGGCCCATCCCGGTCGTGGTGCTCACGCCAAAACCCTGACCCTGCAACCCGTTTCGCGGGCGCGGGCGCGGGCGCGGGCGCGGATCAGTACCAGTGCGGTGACCGACTCAGCCAGGTCGACCACGCTGCACACGGCGAGCCGTAGGAGCTGCGGATGTAGCCCAGGCCCCATGCGATCTGGGTGGTCGGGTTGACCAGCCAGTCGCCGGCGACGGCACCCATCTTGTAGGCCGGAAGCGCCTGGGGAATGCCGTAGGCACCCGAGGACGGGTTCGTCGCGCTCCAGCTCCAGCCGCTCTCGCCGGTCCACAGGTTGTCCAGGCAACCCCACTGGGACGCCCCGAAGCCATAGGTGCCCATGAGCGAACGGGCGACGGACTTCGGGTTCAGCTGGGCCGACGTCAGACCGGCACTCCCGCCGCTGGCGTAGAGGTGAGCGGAGGAGTGGCGTGCGGCGGCAGCCGCCCGGGCACGCGCCGCGCGAGCCGCTGCCGCCGCCCGGGCCGCGGCAGCCCGCCGAGCGGCCTCTGCGGCGAGGCCTTCCTGACGTGCCTTCTCCACCGAGGCCGAGGTCTTGCGCAGCTGCGCCAGCCGAGCCACGTCGGCGTTCTGCTGCGCGGTCAGCTCGGCCACCTGCTGCTGGGCCGCCGCCGCCTTGGCCGCGACGGCCTGCTCGGCCAGGTGCGCGGCGTTCGTCGCATCGGCCTGCTGGACCCGGGCGCGCTCGGCGAGGGCACGGTCGGCCGCCGCCTCGTTGGCCGTCGCCGTCGCCGTCGCGTAGGCGTCGGCCTGGCGGGCTCCGATGGCCGCGAGGCCGGTGTCGAGGTCGGCCAGGTCCTGCGGTCCACCGCTGTTGAAGAAGGCGTCGAGCATCGGGTTCGGGGTCGCCTGCTCGTAGACGAGGGCGGCACTGCGACGGACCACCCGCTCCGCGGCGTCGGCGCGCGCGGTGGCAGCCGTGGCGAGGTCGGCGGCCTGGCCGGCCCGAGCGGTCGCGTCGTCGAGACGGTCCTGCGCCTCGCCGTAGGCGGCCACGGCGGCGGACAGCGACTGCTCGATGACGACGAGCTGAGCCGAGGCGGCATCGAAGCGGGCCTGCACGGCGGAGACCTCGCGCGCGGCGGCCGCGGCCCGGGCCTTGGCCTCGTTGACCTCCTGCTGGCTCGGGTAGACGTGGGGTCCCGGCTTGGGATGGGAGGCCGCCACCGCGGGGGCCGTTGTGGCCAGCGAGGTCGCTGAGACGGCGAGGAGAGCGGCCAGGGCAAGGCCGATCGCCCGGCGAGACCTGACCACGCGGTCCTCCTTCCGCAGACGTCGACGTGCGACTCTACGGCCTCATCTGTCACATTTGTCTCCTGCGACTCCCCGTTCTCAGGACATTCACATCAACCCCGGCGGCCTCTGCGGCGTCACAGGAGACATGAACACTCACCGCCCAACCACCCGGGCAGCCGCCGGCGGCGCTCTGGGGACAGTGCTCATCGCCCTGGTCCTCGCCGGGTGCAACCACGGCACGGCGACCTCGTCGTCCACCACCACCGGGTCCGGCGTGACGAGCTCGACGACCTCCCCAACGACCTCGTCCTCCACCACCGAGTCGTCGACATCCTCCACCGCGCCGCCGACCTCGACCTCGACGAGCTCGGCGACGGCCGGACAGCGGTGCCTCGCCACGGCCCTCCGGCCCGCGATCCAGTCCACGGGCGGTGCCGCGGGTTCGACCTACCTGACGATCGGCCTCACCAACACGGGCAAGGCTTCCTGCACGCTGCGCGGCTACCCCGGGGTCTCGATCGTCGGCCACGGCAACGGCACCCAGATCGGGGCCGACGCGGTGCGCGACACCACGACACCGCCGGTGGCCGTGACCCTCCCCGTGGGCCACGGGACCACCTTCATCCTTCGCATCACCCAGGCCGCCAACTACCCGGCTGCCACCTGTTCGCCGGTCGTCGGTGACGGCCTGCGGATCTACCCGCCCGGCAGCACCGAGGCGCTCTTCCTCGCCGACAAGGGAGTGACCGGCTGCGCCAAGGCGTCGGTCAAGCTGCTCACGGTCCGCCCGGTCGGAGTCACCGCCGGCTGAGGCCCCATCGGACCCGTTTTCGGCCAGCCGGTCGCGGTGGGTGAGGATGGGCCGGTGACCCGCGCACATCGAGCCGTCCGGCGGCGCTGCCGCACGGCCGGCGCCGGGGTCGCCGTGTCGCTCCTGGGGCTGGCCGGACCGATCGCGTATGCCGCGAGCCCGGCCGCCGCCGCGACCTCACCGTCGGTGGCCTCCAGCGTCATCCGGGTGCCGGTCGCGGCCGAACCCGGCGGTGCCGCGGTCACCCTCGACGCCACGGTCTACAGACCCGCGGACGGCCCCGGCACCAAGCACCCAGCCGTCATCCTGGCACACGGCTTCGGCGGCTCGAAGGCCGACCTGGCCAGCCAGGCGACCGAGCTCGCCGGCGACGGATACGTCGTGATCGCCTACACCGCAAGGGGGTTCGGTGCGTCGGGAGGGCTCGTGCACCTGGACGACCCGGCATACGAGATCGCCGATGCACGCCACCTCGTCGACCTCCTCGCGACCCGACCCGACGTCGAGCTCGACGCCCCGGGCGACCCGCGGGTCGGCGTCGTCGGCGGCTCCTACGGTGGAGCGCTGGCGTTGATGACCGCCGCCGCGGACCCACGCGTCGACGGCGTCGTCTCGCTCATCACGTGGAACGACCTGGCCACCGCGTTCTTCCCCAACGCGGCCGAGCCGGCCGTGCCGGGCCCGTTCAAGCAGCTGTGGGCCTCGCGCTTCTTCGCCTCGACGCTCGGCGGGGGCGCGGGTGCAGGCGGTGACCCGGCCAAGGGCGCGAACCCGTTGTGCGGCCGCTTCGACCCGACCGTGTGCCGGCTCTTCCTGGCGGCGGCCGAGACCGGTTCGCCCAGCGCCGATCTGCTCGCCCTGCTGCGCGCGCACTCCCCTGCCCCCACCCTGGCCAAGGTCAACGCGCCGACGCTGCTCG
The DNA here is from genome assembly GCA_021324575.1 of Intrasporangiaceae bacterium. GTDB lineage: Bacteria > Actinomycetota > Actinomycetes > Actinomycetales > Dermatophilaceae > Nostocoides. The sequence goes on from JAJPIW010000021.1 coordinate 144,857, forward strand.
TGCAGGGCATGACCGACTCGCTCTTCGGCCTCGACCAGGCCGACGCGACGGCCCGAACCCTTGCCGCACAAGGCGTCCCGCTCGCCGTCCGCTGGACCGACGGTGGCCATGACGCGCCGTCGACGACGGCCACCGCCGACAATGACGCGGCCCGCGCGTGGCTGGACCGGTACGTCCGCGACAAGGGCTCACGCAGTGGGCTCCCGGTTCCCGCCTTCACGTACGCACTCCCCCTCGCCCGGCTGCAGACGACCACCCGGCTCGCCACGCTGCCCGCCTATCCCGGGCTCACCGGTGGAACGGCGGGCGTGACCGACACGACGGTCCCGCTCGCTGCCAGCGCGGGGGCCAGCGGCAACGGGCGCATCCTCAACCCCCCGGGCGGCCAACCCGCCTCTGTCACAACGATTCCCGGCCTGGCCGGACTGACCGCCACCCTGCCGACCTACCGGCTCGCCGCCCTGCCGGGCGAGTCGACGGCGTTCGACACCACGCCAATGACCCACCAGCTCACAGTCATCGGCTCACCTCGCGTCCACCTCGACGTCCAGTCGACCGGCGCGACCTCCACCTTCTTCGTCTCGCTCTGGCAGGTGCAGGGCAGCTCGGCCACCCAGCCCCGACCGCTCGTCGCGCCGGTCCGGGTCACGGCGGCCCCGGGCACGATCACCGATGTCGCCGTCGCGCTGCCGCCAGGCACCTACCGGATGGCCGCCGGGAGCAGCTGGCGGGTTCTCGTGACGACCACGGACTCCTCGTTCGCCAACCCTCGTCAGGCCCGCGCGGACGTCGTCTCGCTCGCAGGCGCCGGCCTCGAGCTGCCCGCCACCACGGCGGACCCGGCGACCACCGAAGCCACCCGGGACACCGAGTCGATCGGCGTGGCCGCCGCCATTGCCGCGCTCCTCCTCGCCCTGACCGGCAGCGCCCTGTGGCGACGGAACCGGCGCGCCCACGTCCCCGTCCGCGAGGACCTCACCGACGTGCCGCTCGTCGTCGACCACCTCGTCAAGACGTTCAAGGACGGCCACCGCGCCGTGGGCGACGTATCGTGGCGCGCCGAGCGCGGCCAGGTCGTCGGGCTGCTCGGCCCCAACGGTGCCGGCAAGACCACGACGATGCGGATGCTCCTCGGCCTGATCCGCCCGGACAGCGGCACGGTGCACGTCCTCGGCCAGCCGGTGACCTCGGGGGCGGCGGTCCTCGGCCACGTCGGCGCGCTCGTCGAGGGACCCGGCTTCCTGCCGCACCTGTCCGGCCGGGACAACCTGCACGCGTACTGGCAGGCCACCGGCCGCCCGGAGGAGGAGGCCGGCTTCGAGGACGCTCTGGCTGTGGCTGCTCTCGGCGGCGCTCTCGACCGGCCGGTCCGCACCTACAGCCACGGCATGAAGCAGCGCCTCGGGATCGCCCAGGCCATGCTCGGGTGCCCCGAGCTGCTCTTCCTCGACGAGCCCACCAACGGACTCGACCCACCCCAGATCGCGGCGATGCGTCCGATCCTCCAGTCGTATGCCGCGAGCGGCCGGACCGTCGTCGTCTCCAGCCACCTGCTCGCCGAGGTCGAGCAGACCTGCAGCCACGTCGTCGTCATGCACGCCGGCAAGGTCGTGACGAGCGGCACCGTCGCCGACCTCGTCGACTCGACCGACACGACCGTCTTCGAGCTCGGCAGTGCCCCCGGTCACGAGGCCGCTGCCGACCGGCTGAGGCGAGCGACCGGCATACGGTCGGTCGACCTGGTCGAGGAGGACAGCGGCCGTCGGTCCACTGTCATCGCCGACCTGCCCCGGGCCGAGGTCGTCCGAGCGGCCGTCGACGCAGGCCTGGACGTCGTCGGAGTCGGCTCCAAACGGCACCTCGAGGAGGTCTTCCTCGGCGTCATCGCCTCGGCCCAGAACGGTGACGGACCGACGACGAGCAGCTCCCTGATCGAGAGGCTGCGGCAGGTGAGAGCGCGATGAGTACACCCCTGTCCTGGCGCACCGAGGCTGCGCGACAGCTTGGACGCCGCCGCACCAAGTGGGTGTTCGGGATCCTCCTTGCGCTACCCCTGATCTTCGTGGGGGCGTTCGCCCTGGACTCCGGATCCTCGTCCGGCGCTGGTGGAGGCGGGCCGGCTGACGGCGGGCCGGTCGCAGGCAGTCGGATGGTCGACGTCGCGACGAGCGGGAGCGCCAACTTCACCGTCTTCGCGCTCCTCGTCTCCGGCGAGCTGCTCCTCTACGTCCTTGCCGCCCTCTTCGCCGGCGACCCGGTCCCGGCCGAGGCGTCCTGGTCGTCGCTGCGCTACCTGCTCACCGCACCGGTCACCCGGACCCGGCTGCTCGCGAGCAAGCTCGTCGTCGGCTACACCTCGGTGGCGGTCGCGCTGGTCGTCCTGCCCGTCTGGGCGTTCCTCGTCGGGTCACTGTTCTACGGCACCGACGCCTTCACAATCCCCGGCGGCGGATCGATCCCGTGGAGCACCCTGCTCTGGCGGCTCGCCGTCGCCGTCGCCTACCTCTTCGTCTCGGTCCTGCCGATCGGGGCGATCTCGTTCTGGGTCGGCGTGGGGACGGACACGCCGCTGGCCGCAGTGGGCGGCGCGCTCATCGTCTTCATCGTGTCCGGGATCCTGGACACCATCAAGGCGCTCGGGAGGTGGCGCAACGCCCTGCCGGGCCACTACGCCCGTGCCTGGCTCGACCTGCTCAGCGGCTCCGAGGTCGACTGGTCCGACATGCGTCACGGCGCCCTCTGGGCGGTCCTCTACGCCATCATCTTCCTCGCGCTCGGCTTCCGCCGGTTCGGCCGCAAGGACATCCTCAGCTGACCTGTGCCGCACTCCAGACGGCGTATGCCGCGGGCAGACACCGCGCGCACGGCCGGTAGCCGGCCGCCACTGCGGTCGCCTCGTCGAGGAAGAACACCCGGTGCTCCACGTAGTGCCCGCGCGCCAGCCAGCGCAGGGCTCCTGGACAGTCGAGCCGACCGTAGATCCTGGACCGCCGATGTCCGCCGAGCGTGCCGGGAACCGTTGACGCGTATGGCTTTCCCGACGCGTCCAGGAGGAGCCAGGTGCGCGGCATACGGGATCAGCTCTCGTCGAGCAGGGAGGTGTCGTATGCCGCGGTCAGCTCGCCACCGGCGTCGCCGGTGTTGACCACCCCGGCCGGCTCGATGAGCATGACGCTGACGTCGCCGTCGGTGATCGGGCAGTGTTCGACGCCCCGAGGGACGACATAGAGCTGGCCCGGGCCGAGCGTGACGTCACCGTCGCGGAGCTGGATGGTGAGGGTGCCGTCGATGACGAGGAAGAGCTCGTCGGTCTCGTCGTGGGTGTGCCAGACGAACTCCCCCTTGAGCTTCGCCAGCTTGATCTCGTAGTCGTTGACCCGGGCCACGACGCGCGGCGCCCAGTGGTCGGAGAAGAGGGACAGCTTCTGCCGGATGTCGACGACGGCCATGGGCGCCAACCTAGCCCCGGGGGGCGGCCCGCGGGTGCTCGCTCGCATAGAGGCGATAGAGCGCGTAGGCGGCGACCGCGTCGAGCAGGTGCCAGATCGCGTGCCCCTGCAGGAGCGAGTAGGGACGACACCAGGCGCCGCCGGTCTTGGCCTGCGTCCAGATCGCGAAGGCCAGACCGAGTGCCCCGACCGCGGCCAGCCCCCAGCGGGGGTCGCGGCTCGACTCGCCGCGACGCCAGAGCAGCGCCTCCCCGACGAGCGCGGTGACGAGCAGCAGACCGAACGCCAGGTTGGCCCACACCATGACAACGGGGACCTCGCCCGGGATGCGCTCCACCACCTCGCACCCGACGATGGCGGTAGCCCACAGCAACGCGAAGGTCGTGGTGCCGCCCCGGAGCAGCCGGGTCGCGGCATACGCGACGGCGAACGCGGCGACGAGGTACATGCTCAGCAGGTCGAGGTGTCCGCCGGCCGCGGACTGGGTGGCGTGCATGGCGGCGCTCGCCGGCCCGAGGAGTACGACGATCGTCGCGTATGCCGTTGCCAGACGTGGGTTTTCGGCCAACGTCCGCCTCGGGTCCCCGGCCTGCCACGCGATGACGAGACCAGCGACGACGAACCCGAGGTTGCTGAAGGTGTTGGCCGGCTGCTCGACCAAGGCGTCGCGGGCCGCCTCGCAGAAGCCGTCACCACGACCGACATCCGGGCCGAGCCAGCCGTGCACGATCGCCGCCCAGAGCAGCCCTGTCGAGACGACCGCGGTGACAGCGGCGAGCGCCAGCGGGGTGGGCGACCGGCGCGGCATGGTCACATCAGAGCACGCCGGCCGCCGCGAGGACGGCGACCAGGGCGGGCACGGCCGCGCTGATGACGACAACGGTGTCGGCCGTGCGCCAGGGGGCCGACGCCCACCAGGTCCGTCGGGTCGCAGTTGCGAAGCCACGGGCGTCCATGGCGACGGCGAGCTCGGCCGCGGCGCCGAGTGACCGGACGAGCAGCCCGATGGTGAGTGCGGAGAGCGCCGCGGCGATCGCGCCGGGCCCGCGACGGCCTCCCAGGCCACGCACCCGACGCGAGCCGGTGATCTCGGCCCGGATGGCGCCGAAGGTGTGCAGCCGCTGCAGCGCGGCCGACATCGCGACGACCGGGCGCGCCGGAAGGTGGAGCCGTTGCGCCAGCTGGTCACCGAGGGCGTCCGGGTCGACGTACGGGACGAGCACCGCCGACGGGAAGACGATGACGAGCACGCGCAGGACACCGGTCGCTGCGAGCCCGAGGTCGTGGCCGCCGAGCAGCCACGTGGACCAGCCGACGGACAGGGACCCGATGAGGCCGGGGACCATCCGGAGGGCAACGCGCTTGATCCGGCCCGCGGGTCGCCCTCCCTCGCCACCGACGGTGCTGAGTCCGACGACGGCGAGGACGGCCTGGACCGCGAGCACGACGAGCGACCAGCGCCATCCAGGCGATGCGATGCCGGCCGGGATCGAGAGCAAGGCCCCGGCGAGCAGGGACAGCGGGCCGGCCCGCGAGACGAGAGGTCGACGGGAGATCGGTTCTGGCGGTGGGGAGTCCGGCGTCGCGAGGCGCACGACCGCGTGGGCACGGTCGACGACGGCCTGGTCGTGGGTCGAGACGACGACCGCGCCGCCCGTCTCGCGGTAGGCCTCGACGACGCCCATGACCGACGCCCAGGTGAGCCGGTCCTGACCGACCGTCGGCTCGTCGGCGAGCAGTGCCCGCGGCTGGTGGACGAGGGCGCCGACCACGGCCAGCCGCCGCTGTTCACCTCCGGACAGATGGCGCGGGTCGGCGTTCCGCAGGTCCCACAGGCCGACCGCGCGGAGCAGCGTCTCGGCGCGCGCCCGGCATACGGCCTCGTCGAGGCCGAGCGCCCGCGAGGTGACAAGGGCCTCGTCCAACACGGTCCGCGCCACGATGGTCGAGGACGACCACTGCGGAACCCAGGCGAGCAGGCGGGCCAGGTCGGGACTGGAGAGTCCGCGGTCGGTGGTGCGCCCCGCCACGGTCGGGATGAGGCCGGCGAGAGCGAGGAGAAGGGTCGACTTGCCCGAACCGCTCGGGCCGACGATGGCGGTGAGCTCACCGGATCGTCCGTATGCCGTGGCGTCCTCGAGCGCCAGCGTGGCCCGGGTCTCCCCGCCCAGGAGGGACTCCCGGCGCTCGACCCGAACATGTTCGGCCGCGAGGACCGGTGCGCCCTGGCCCGGGTCGGCGGTGACGGAGAAATGCCGGACATCCGGAGAAATATCTCTGGATCCCGCGGATTTCTCCATAGTGAGGTCAGAGCCGAAGGCGGTGCGGGGCAACGGAACCGGGGTCGGTGCGGCGGCGCCGGGAACCCAGATGCCCTGAGCGGCCAGCGAGTCGCCGTGCTCGGCCAGCACGTCGCGGGGAGGCCCGTCGGCGACGATCTGACCGCCGGCGTCCAGTACGAGGAGACGGTCGGCGAAGTCGACCCAGGGCCCGAGGACGTGCTCGACCACGACTGTCGTCAGGTGGTGCCGGTCGGCCACCTCCTCGACCGTGGCCCGGACCGCAGCCGCGTTGTCCGGGTCGAGCATCGCCGTCGGCTCGTCGAGGAGCAGGACGGACGGCTCGAGAGCCAGCGCACCGGCGATGGCGAGGCGTTGGGTCTGGCCGCCGGACAGCGCGCCGGTGGGTGTGTCGAGCGGCTTGCCGAGCCGGACCGCTGCCAGGGCCGCGTCGACCCGAGCCGGCATCTCCGTGCGCGGGAGGCCGACGTTCTCGGGACCGAAGGCGACATCGCGACCGACGGTGGCGGCCACGATCCCCGCGCCCGGCTCCTGGAGGACGAGGCCGACCGCACCGGGTCGGCTACCCGCGACGACGCCGTCGATGGTCACCGTCCCGGAGAGCTCACCGGCGTCGGCCACCTCCAGCAGGCCGCCGAGGGCGCGCAGCAGTGTCGACTTGCCCGATCCCGAGGGGCCGGCAAGCAGGACGCGCTGGCCGGCCGGGATGGTGAGGTGGAGGCCGTCGAGGACCGGTTCACGCCGCCCGAACGGCCGCCAGCGCAGCCCCTCGACGACCACCCTCCCCGCCGCCCCGACGTCCCACGCCTCCGCGGCGCGGCCCCCTGCCGGCTCGCCGGTCACTGCCGCCCCGCTGACCCAACCTCTGCTAGCAGAACTTACGTCACTCAGCACAGGTTGCACCCTCTGCTGAGTGACGTAGGTTCTGCTAGCAGAGGTTGCGTCGGGGGGTGGGGTAGCCGAGGTTGCGTCGGGGGGCGCGGCAGCCGAGGTTGCGCCGGGGGGCGCCGCAGCCGAGGCTGCGCCAGGGGGCGTGGGACCTGGGGGCACGCGGGGCTCAGACAGCGCGAGCCTCGCGCACCTCTTGGCCCGGCGGGAAGGCGTTGAGCGCGCCCCCGGCGGCCAGGGCACGGGTCAGCAGCCACCCCACACCCCCGGCGATGACGGCACCTGCGGCGGTGAGGATCACGGCATACGCGACCTTGTAGCCCATGCCCCAGTCGGTCCAGTACGCAGACCACTCGTAGATCGCCTCGAGCGGCGCCGACAACGCGCCGGCGAGGACGGCGGCGCCGAGACCGAACGCGGCGTACCCGAGAACCGCGAAGCCGATCTCGGCCCCGAGCCCCTGCAACGCGCCGGAGACGAGCGTCGCCGCGCCCCAGGTGGAGCCCGGGATGGCCTCGACGACGGCCGCGATGAGCTCGCAGAACAGGGCGGCGCCGGGGCGGCGCACGACGAGCCCGCCGACGACACCGGCCATCAGCCAGGGCGCCCCGGTGATGCCCTGGAGCGGCGGGAAGATCGCCGCCAGGCCGTTGGACGGTGCCTGGTAGGCAAGCGCCCAGGCCCAGTAGAGGATGCCGAACGCGACCCCGAGGAACGCGACGGTGAGCAGGTCGACGGTCCGCCAGCCCATGAGCGGGCGGGTCGCGAGGATGCTGCGCCCACGGCCGAGCGGGACGCTCGCCTGGGCCTTGGTGTTGGTGCTCATGTTCACTTCTTTCCCGTGGATTCCGATGGAAACCTCGGGGAGGGGCCGCGCACCGCATACGAGATCCGTATGCCGACCACGGACCCTGAGATCCCGACTCCCTACGCCGGTGCGAACCGGATCAGGTGCGAGGGTCTGCGGTTGCCCGCACTCTCAGCGCTCGCGCGCTCCCCTGTCGTTGACAACGGCATCCTACTCCCTTCGCTGTGGCACAGTTGGCCCATGGGATCGATGGTGTGGCGCATCCTCGGCACGGGCTCGGCACTGGTCGCGGGCATCGGCGCGAGCAAGATCGTGGACCAGATCTGGAAGCGGTCCGGGCAGGGTGGTGGGGTCGACCCGCGCAACCCGAACGTCCCGTTCCGACAGGCCTTCGCGTATGCCGCGCTCACCGGCCTCGTGGCCGGCACGGCCAGGACCATGGCCACCCGCAAGGCGGCTGGCTACTACCAGAAGTCGGCCGGGCACCTGCCCGCCGCGATGCTGCCGAAGGTGGACAAGAAGGCCGCCAAGAAGTAGGCCATCGGTTCGGCGATGTTGCATAGAACCGCCATGAGCTCACTTGCTGGATCCTTGCAAGAGCGCCCCGACGAACTGGCGCTGGAAGATGAAGAACACGATCAGGGACGGGGCGATGATCAGTAGGGCTCCCGCGCAGAGGAGAACGATGTCGGTCCCGTACTGGCCCTGAAACGCCCCGAGGGCACCGGCGACTGTTCGTTTGAGGGGGTCGTTCACCAACACGATGGCTAGGAGAAACTGGTTCCAGGTCCAAAGGAAGAACAGGATCAGGAGGGCAGATATCGCGGAGCGCGCCAGGGGGAGCTGAATGCTTACGAAGGTGCGGAATGTGGATGCGCCATCGACACGAGCCGCTTCGCTGAGCTCCTCTGGGATGCTCAAGAAATGTGTCCGCATCCAGAACACCCCGAACGGCATGTAGAGGGCAATCAACGGCAGGATTATGGCCCAGCGACTATCGAGAAGGCCCATGGCCTGCACTTGGTAGTAGAGCGGTGAGATCAGCGCTTCGGCAGGAATCGTCAGGCCTGCGACAAAAAGGAGGCCAAGGAATGAACCGCCGGGCAGGCCCGGCTGTGCGAGGCCAAATCCCGCGAGAGCTGATAGGAGCAGAGCGACTGGGACCACCCCTAGGACAATGAGCGTGCTTGAGCCGATCAGGGGCAGGATGCTTGCCTGGCTCCAGGCCTCGGCGAAGTTGCCCAATGCGGGGTGGAGTGGGATCGAGAACCCCGACGGGGCCTTTCCCCGGGGCTGAAGGGCCGTGGCGACGATCCCAAAGAATGGGATAAGGGTGAAAATGATCAGGGAGAGAAGCAAGGCTACGTTCGTGCTTCGAGCGCTGAGTGATGAACGCATCTCAGGACTGCTTTCCCAGGCGTTGGAGCGGAAGGACGATCGCAAGGATCAGAATGCTGAGCACAACCGCCAGCGCGGATGCGGACCCGACCTGCTGACTGACGAATGTGAGGCGATAGATCTCCAGGCCCGGCACCGTGGTCGCGTAGCCGGGGCCCCCGGAGGTCGAGATGTAGATCACGTCGAAACTTGACAGGGCTGCGATCGTGGTGACCGTGGATGCCACGATGATCTCGCTACGCAGGCCCGGCAAAGTGATCGCGAAGAACTCCTGAATGCGATTGGCGCCGTCCAAGCGAACGGCTTCGTACAACGACCCGTCGATCTTGCCGATCCCCGCGAGCAGCAGGACGGTGCAGAATCCGAGGCTGACCCAGGAACCGATGATTCCAACAGCCGGCAAGGCCGTGTGGAAGCCGCCGAGCCAATCCTGGGCAAGGGAGCCCAGACCAACGGCACGAAGAAAACCGTTCAGCATGCCATTCGGAGAAAAGATCCACGTCCAGATGAGCCCGGCCGCGGCGAGAGGGAGCACCTGGGGAAGGAAGAGAACCGTTTTGGTGAACGTAGCAAACGGTCCAGCCTTCTGGTCTCGGATAATCGCTGCGACGACGAGCCCCAAACCAACGGGTATCACGGTGAAGAAGAAGATGAGCACGAACGCATGGAGAATGGACGCGAACTGCTCGGGGTTCGTGAACACGGCGACGTAGTTGCCGAACCCGGCACTGGTCGCGGCCCCAATCCCGTCCCAGTTGTAGAACGAGTACCGGATGGTCTGCGTCAGCGGATAGAGGTCGAAGAACGCGTAGGCGACAAGCGCAGGCAGCACCCACAGGAGCGCATTCCAGTTGAGACCTCGATTCCGCCCGCGGGCCCGGGGACGCCGCGTGCCGGGCGCCCCCGCCTCGGACGTCTCGGGGCTGGTTACGGCCGTCATCTCACTTCCCCAGGCTCGACGTGTAGTCGGACTGCACCTTGGCCGCGAACGCCGCCGGTGTGACCTTTCCCGACACCAGGAGCTGCGTCTGCGGGATCAGAGTGCTCACCGACATCGACGCAGTCGCGTTGGGCATGAACTCCACGAGGCCGTCGCTGCCGGAGGCTTTGGCGAACTGGGTCTCGGTGTCAGCCTGGGCACCCGGGGCGACAGTGGGGACCGAGGCTCCCTCGGGCCCCGCAGGCAGCAGACCAAGCTGGTCGAACGTGATCTGGCGAGCCGCGGCGTTCGTCTGCACATAGTCGATGAACGCCGCCGCGGCGTCCTTGTGGGTGGACTTCGACGGGATGGCAAGAAGCAGGGATGCCGACATCGCGTAACGGGTGTCGGTGTCCTTGATGGACGGGAAGAGGAAGAAGCCCACCTTGCCGGGAAGGGCCTTGTCGGCAGCAGGTGCGCTCCAGTTGCCCGATGTCCAGAAGAGCGACTGCCCCTTCTGCCACTCTGCCGGGGCGCTGGTGAAGTCGACGCTGTTGGTGTTCGCGTTGATGTAGCCGTTGGTGAACCAGGACTGCAGCGTGGTGGCCGCCTTGACCGTCGCCGGCGTGTTGATGTTCGCTCCCGGCTGGTTGTAGTTCCACGCTTGGACGGGAGCGGCACCGCCGTAGTCCATGATCAGGTTCTGCAGCGGATAGGTGAGGCCGCCGTCCTTGCCGTTGGTCAGAAGTCCTGTGTAGCCCGCACCGTGAGCCTTCTTCAGCAGGGCCTCGAACTCGTCCAGGGTGGTCGGGACAGTGCCGCTCAGCTTGGTCAGGATCGTCTTGTTGTAGTAGACGCCTGTGAGCCCGTATCCGGGCCCCGCTCCGTAGAGGCTGCCCTTGCCACGGACCGTGCCTTCCTGGTTCGACCTCAGGGAGGCGAACTGCGACTGGGGCCACTTGTCCCATCCGTAGGCCTTCGCGTAGCCGTCGAGCGGGGAGATCAGCTTGTCCTTGACGAGGTTGCCGAACGAGGCGAGCCTCACCAGGTCGGGAACATTGCCGCTCGCGAGCATCCGTGGGGCGTTCGAGATCAGCGTGTTGAAGTCCTGGCCCGTCACGTTGATCGTCACGTTCGGGTGCAGCTTCTTGAAGCCATCGGCCATCTTCTTGAACGCGTCCACGCCAGGCGTGTCGGAGACGAGGTTCAAAGTGATGGGCGCCGTGCCAAGGTCCGTGGACACCGGTGACGCAGCGACCTGCACCGCGCTCGATCCAGGCGCGGAGCAAGCCGCCATGATTCCGGCTGTTGCTGTGGCAAGAGCGATCGCTGCGAGGCGCCTAGCGCGAGTTGCGATGTCGTTGGTCGATTTGAGGTGCATGGGTTTTCCTTTGGTTCGGGGTCTGTCTTGGTGGCCAGGTAGAAGGTCAGGAGCCGGGTTCGCGTCCCGGTCAGCAGTCGGTCACCCTGGTGGACGGTGGACCGGCATGACGGTGGCGAGCCATTCGAGCTGCACCGCTTCGTGGTTGAAGGACCCGCCCTCATGCTCGTTGTACGGGTACTCGCGCATCTCTTTCGTCCCGGCGTAGGCGTTGTATGCCGCGTAGACCGTCGAAGGCGGGCAGACCGGATCCATGAGCCCGACGGAGAACAGTGCGGGGACGCGAGCATGCTTCGCGAGCACGCTGCCATCGAAATAGGCCAGAGTGCGGAGTGCTTCCGCGACCTTGTCCGGGTAGCTGGCGAGAAGCCTGGCGGTCTCGGTGTAGGGCGGCTCCGAAGCGAGGTCGAGCGCCCGCGGAAGGTCGGCGAGGAAAGGGACATCGATCATCGCGCCGCTCAGCCCTTCGGCGAGGGCGGTCACCGCCAGAGCGATGCCACCGCCTTGGCTGGCGCCCTGCACGGCGATGCGCGCCGAGTCGATGCCGGGGAGCTGGCGGACCGCGTCGACTGCAAGCACGGCATCGGTGAACAGGCGCCGGTAGTAGTAGGACGTCGGTGACCAGATCCCACGGGAGACGTGGCCGCCCAACTCGCGGAAGAGCCCACCCGAGTCAGGGGTGTCGCCTCTAAACGCCGCCAGGGCTCCCTGCCCACGGTTGTCCATCGACAGCACCGCGTAGCCGGCGAGCACCAAGGGGCTCACAACATGGGAGAGGCCGCGTCCGCAGTTGTATCCGAAGTAGCGGACGACCACGGGCGCCACGGCCGACCCGGCCGGTCGATGGAGCCAGCCTCGGACCGGTTCGCCATCAAAGCCGCTGAACGTGACATCGAAGGTGTCGACGAGTGTCAATCGCGAGTCAACCGGTGCGATCCGTGGGGCTGAGCCCGCCCGCCGTGACTGGCTGAGGGTCTTGTCCCAGAACGCGATGAAGTCACTGGGCTGCTCGACCGCTGAGCGGTACCTACGCAACTGAGCCGGCGCCAAGTCAAAAGCGGGCATCCATATCCCTCCACATCGAAAGACACTGCCCGAAGCGAGCGACCTCAGCGTAGAAGTCGCAGCGTCTTCGTGTCAAGACCTTCGTGTAAAGCACTTCGATCCGCAGACCGCAACCCCGACCCCGACCCCCTGCTGCGTCCTTCGACGAGGGCCTTGTCTGTTAGATGCCGCTCAACGGAGCGTGAGGAGTCGGCTCCCTGGGCGACTCACAAGCACCGTTGCCGCGTACGAGCGGGCTCAGGCCGTTTCGGTGCCAACGGTCGACCCGCGCGGGACCAGGCTCACCTTGAGCTGCACGTTGCGGACGGCGGTCGTCTCCTCCTGCTGTAGTTCGTCCAGGAGGAGACGGACTGCCACCCGGCCGGACTCGCGCAGCGGCTGCCGTACGGAGGTGAGGTCGAGTGCCTCCGCCAGTTCGCTGTCGTCGTAGCCGACCACGGCGACATCGCGTCCGGGCAGAAGCCCTCGATCCCCGACTGCGCGAATGGCTCCTGCGGCCAGCACGTCACTGTGAGCAAACAGCCCAAAGGGAACGGCGACAGTCATCAAGAGCCCCTCGACCGCGCGACGGGCCTCGTCGACGGTGTGCGCGATGAGGGCGACCTGCGTATCAGGGATCGGAAACCCACAACGAGCCAGTTCCTGGCTGAAACCCTGAAACCGCAGCTGTGACTGCGACACATACTGCTCCGAGCCTTGGGCCTCGCCCAGAAAGATGAAGCGCTCCATGCCCCGCGTCAGCAGATGCTCCGCTGCCAGCACTCCACCGCGGTAGTCATCGACCTCCACCGTGGGAAAACGCGGGTCGAGGGTGCCTGAATCCACGAGCACACAAGGCATCTGTAGATCGCCGATCCGCTGCGCGGCAGACTCGGTGACTGGCGCACCCATCACGATGAGTCCGTCAACCTGACCTTTCACCGGAACGGTGTCCACCAACGGATCAGCCGAGCCAGCGGACTTCGGGTGGTCGAACAACACCACTTCGACCGGCGATCGGTGCTCGGCTGCTCCCTCCAGGATCCCGTCGAGCCGCGCGTGAAAGGAGGAGTAGTTCGTGAACGCGGCAATGACCCCTACCCTGCCCACCCCACGACGGGCTCGACTGACCGACTCACTCTTTGGCTGGAAGCCCAGCGCGTCGACCGCCGCCAACACCCGCTGTCGCGAAGCAGCACTCACCCGCTGAGGGTGGTTGAGAGCCAACGAGACCGTCGAGATACTCACTCCCGCCCGGTTGGCAACGTCATAGATCGTCGGGCTCTTCACTGGCTTCCTCGGAAAGGTACGCAACGTTGAAGACGATGCGCTTCAAGCCTATCTGGGGCCTAGGCGCGCGCCGCCCGCTGCCGCCGTCGGGACCCGCCGAGGTTCTGAGCCGAGGTGTGCCGGTCTGACACCAGTCGACTCCGATCCGGTACATCCCTGGGCGGGGTCACCCGGGGAGGTACCGGATCGAGGTGGCTCGCTCGCTCCGACTCAGTGGCTTGCCCCCCAGAAATCGCACTGGTGCTCGGCCGCGACTTTCGGATCAGTGACCACCTCGCTGGTGTCACCGACATTGAGGTACATCACCTGGCCCGTGCGATCGAACCTCTGCCACGCGGGCAGCCCCTTGCTGGTCGGCCGGCCATCTTCAACGAAGCTCCCCCAGGCCTGCTTCATCTCGGCAGCGAGCCGTCGCTCGCCCGCGTCGAACGTCGGCGCGATCGGGGTGCCGTTGTCGAAGCTCGGGAACAGGTAGGCGAGCTCTGCTGCGTGGCCGGCACCCCACTGGTAGCCGACAGGCGTCGGCATCAGGCCGGGGCCCGTACGGGCGGCGAACTCAAAGGCAAACGTCCTCGTGTGGGCAGCGAAGTCATGGATCAGCTCGCGGTTGGGGCAGCCTCCGATCCCGACGACGAGTCCGGCGTCGGTGAGGATCGCTCCGGACAGGTACGCACCGGTGAACTCGTCGGACGCTGCGGGCCATGGGTAGCGAGCAAGCACGGCATCGGCGGTGCCAGCGAACGTCCGACGGACCCAAGCGGTGTACTGACCCTCAGTCCACCCGACGTTTCCGGAGCTGAACGTCCTGCCCTCATCCCTGTTGGCCCCGATCAGGATCGGTACTCGCTGGAAGTGGCCGCTCGCGACCGCTACCCGCGGATCCTGGGGCAGGAAGCGCGTTCCGCGGACGGGCGCGGGGAATCCGTTGGAAGGTGCGTCAAGCAGAGCGCCAACCGACGTGCGGCGCAGGCAGTCCAAGGCGGCAGAGTCGTTGCCAGGACAGCTCACGGCACTTCCCAGAGCCATCCCCGCAGTCTCGGCGGCGCCCTCGGTCGTGCTGGGGCAGCTGCCGCTCTCGATGACGGCACGGGAGAACAGCCCGCGCGAGCCGGGAGCCACCAGGTGGGCGCACACCGACCAGCCACCCGCGGATTCGCCCCCGATCGTGACCTCACGAGGGTCTCCACCGAATCGACCGATGTTGCGCTGTACCCATCGCAAGGCAGCCTGCTGGTCCATCAGCCCGTAGTTGCCGGACTCACCCTGCTCGCTCGTCAACTCCGGGTGCGCCAGGAACCCGAATACACCAAGGCGGTAGTTCAGGGTCACCACGAGGGCACCGGACGACCGGACGAGAGCGACTCCGTCGGCTTGGTTGGAGCTCCCGTTGACGAGGCCGCCTCCGTGAATGAAGACATACACCGGGAGCCGCTCACCCGGATGCGTTCCCGAAGGCCGTTGAACATTTACGAAGAGGCAGTCCTCGGTCTCCGAGCGGGGGCCGTTGGAACTTGCGGCTGCTGGGCAACGGTTGCCGTAGGCGTCGGCCGCACGGACTCCGCGCCAACGGCTGACCGACTGCGGCGGTGCCCAACGGAGGTTCCCGACCGGTGGCGCGGCATACGGGATCCCGAGGAAGCTGTCCACACCCTCACGAGCGACGCCGCGAAGGATGCCGAATTCGCCGGTGGCAAGCGGCCGTCGATCCGTGTGGGCGCTGGCGACGGCCCCGCTGCCGCTCAGCGGCAGCAGGCCCACCCCGAGTACTGCAGCGAGGGCGGGGAGCAGCATTCGCCGTCTCCACTGGCGTCCGACCCGATGCCCTAGTCGACTCTTTCCCGAGGGCCTGGTTGTCATGTTCGCTCCTGCCTGGTGAACCGTCGCGGCGTCGATGCCGTCAAGCGGTCATGTTGGTGCCGACAGACACACCTCGTCAAGACCTTTGCTCGAAGGACTTCGTAGATGACGCGACTGAAATCAGGGCCCCAAACGTCGTATCAGTGCGTAGGCAGGACGCTGGCGATCGGGACGCCCGGGCGGTAGGCCAGGTGCAAGTAGGACGGCGCGTCGAGGACCGCGAGGTCGGCCGGCCCGCCGACCCGGACCCGGCCGATGTCGGCCCGGCGCAACGACTTCGCCGACATGACGGTCGCGGCATACAGCGCCTCGGCCGGGGTCATCCCCATCTCCCGCACGGCGAGCGCGATGACGAACGGCATGGACGACGTGTTGCACGTCCCGGGGTTGCAGTCGGTGGCGAGAGCGACCTGGACACCCGCGGCGAGCAGCCGGCGGGCGTCGACATAGGGCATCCGGGTGGAGTACTCCACGCCCGGCAGCAGCCCCGCGACCGTGTCGCTCCCGGCGAGCGCCGCGACGTCGTCGTCGGACAGGAACGTGCAGTGGTCGACGCTCGCGGCGCCGAGCTCGACGGCCAGCTGCACGCCGGGGCCGGGGCCGAGCTGGTTGCCGTGCACCCTCAGGTCGAGCCCGGCGGCGCGGCCGGCCTCGAGCACGACCCGCGACTCCTCGCCGTCGAAGGCGTGGGCCGAGTTGGGCTCGCAGAAGACGTCGACCCATCGCGCGTGCGGCGCGCAGGCCTGCAGCATCGGTCCGGTCACGAGGTCGACGTATGCCGCGCGATCCCCGGCATACGCCGGCGGCACGACGTGGGCCCCGAGGAAGGTGACCTCCGGGGTGACCTCGGCGGCGATCCGCAGGATCCGCGCCTCGTCCTCGACGGTGAGGCCGTAGCCGCTCTTGATCTCGACCGTCGTCGTGCCCTGGGCCCGCATCTCCTCGACCCGGTGCCGGACGAGGGCCCGCAGCGCGTCGTCGGTAGCGGCGCGCGTCGCGTCGACGGTGTTCTTGATGCCACCCCCGTCGTATGCCGCGCCGGTCATCCGGGCGACGAACTCGGCCGCCCGGTCGCCGGCGAAGACGAGGTGGGAGTGGCTGTCGACGAAGCCGGGGATCACGCTGCGCCCTCCGAGGTCGCGGCGGACGTCGGCGGCCGGCGCCTGGGCGGCCGGCCCGAGCCAGGCGACCCGGCCGTCGTCGACGACGACGGCCGCGTCGGTGAGGATGCCGAGGCGCTCGACGTCACCGCCGGAGGGATCGCCGTCACTCGTGACGAGCTCGGAGATCCCGGTGAAGAGGGTGGTCGACAACGTGGTCACGCTCCTCGGAGCAGGTCGAGGGCCTCGACGAGCAGCGGCTCGATCGGGTCGAAGCGGTGCTGCCGGTCGGTCAGCACTCGCCGGCCGCCGATGACGACGTCGGTCACGTCCGGTGCGCCCGCGGCATACAGGACCTGACCCGGGCGGCTGCCGGCGGTCCGCAGGCTGTCCAGCCGGACGGTGACGAAGTCGGCGAGGGCGCCGGGGGCGAGGGCGCCGCCGTCGTACCAGCCGAGCGAGGCGTAGCCCGCGGCGCTGGCCGCGGTCACGAGCTCGCCCGTCGTGAACCGGACCCGCTCGTTAGTCGTGAGCCGCTCGTGCATCTCCAGCCCGCGGATCTCCTCGAACGGGTCGATGACGGCGTTCTGGTCCGAGCCGAGCGAGAGGTGCACCCGGGCGTCGTGCAGTTGCCGGGCCGGGCCGATCCCGTCGGCCAGGTCGCGTTCGGTGGTGGGGCAGAAGCAGACCGTGGAGCCGGCACGCGCGAGGATCCCGATGTCGGCGTCGCCGACGTTGGTGCCGTGAACGGCGGTGAAGCGGTCCGTGACGAGCCCCGTCTCGCTGAGCAGCCCAGTCGGTGTCAGTCCGTAGAACGCCTGTGCCGCAACGTCTTCGGCCATCTGTTCGCTGACGTGGGCATGGACCACCCGCTGGCCGACAGCCTCTCCGAACTCCTTGAGGGCCGCCTGGGGCAGGGCCCGAACCGAGTGGGCGGCGGCGCCGATGCGGACCGTGTCGGTGTCGTGGAGCAGGTCCACGCGGGACTGCCAGGACTCGACGTCGCCGTCGCTGAAGCGGACCTGCACCTCGTCCAGGTCGCTGTGACCGTGACCGGTCAGCCCGCCGGCGAGGTAGCAGGTGTCCAGCAGCGTGAGCCGGATCCCGATGTCATGGGCAGCCTGGATGAGCGCCTCGCCCATCGCGTTCGGGTCGTCGTAGGGGACGCCGCCCGGGGCGTGGTGGAGGTAGTGGAACTCACCGACGACGGTGTAGCCGGCGAGCAGCATCTCGGCGAACACCGCCCGGGCGAGTGCGAGGTAGGTGTCGGGGTTGAGCCGGCGCGCCACGGCATACATGACCTCTCGCCAGGTCCAGAAGTTGCCGCCGTCGGCATGGGTCCGCCCGCGCAGGGCCCGGTGGAAGGCGTGACTGTGACCGTTGGCCAGGCCGGGCAGGACGATCCCGTCCAGCCGGATGTCGTCGTCGTGGGCCCGCTGCCTGGGGGTGACCCGGACGAACCGGCCGTCCTCGACGGCGAGCCGGACACCGGCGGCAGGACCGCTGGGGAGGTAGGCGTGCGGCGCCCAGTAGGTGGTCATCTCGCGCACTCCTCGCCGACGGATGGGGGATGGCTCGGACGGGCGCCACGGCCCCCGTCGGCCCCAGACATGGTGACCCACGCCATTCTGCCGCGCGACGTGGCCCAGGAGTCTCCGACTGGTGGCAGGAGTGTCCCGTGGGCCAGACACCGAGCCAGACACCAGGCCGGACGTCTGGCCGGACGTCTGGCCGGACACCTGGTCAGACCGGAGACGTTACCGACCGGAAACACGCCGCATACGCGGCGACAACAACCGGATCCTAGGTTGACGGCGCGGCGCCGCCCCCAACGGCGCCATCTTCTTCACCCATCGGAGGGCACGACATGACAACTGGTGATCACCGGACCGGGCGCCGCGCGGGTCGCGCGTCGGCCGGGGCACGGGCCGGCGTCGTCGCCGCGACGGCAGCGCTGGCCGCGCTCAGCCTCGCGGCCTGTGGCAGCGACAGCGGGAGCGGCACGTCCAGCACGAGCACCGGCGGCACGACGAGCGCAGGCCCAGCCGACTACGGCACCGTCAAGGTCCAGCTCTCGTGGATCAAGAACGAGGAGTTCGCCGGCGAGTTCTTCGCCGACTCCAAGGGCTACTTCAAGACTGCCGGCTTCAGCGGCGTGACCCTCACCCCCGGTCCCTCGACCGGTGCCGCCGAGCTGCTCTCCGGCAAGACCGACATCGCCCTGTCAGACGCCGTCTCCATCGGCTCGGTCGTCGGCAAGGAGGACGCGCCGCTGAAGGTCATCGGGGCGACCTACCAGAAGAACCCGTTCACCATCCTGTCGCTCACGGACAAGGGCAACATCGCCACCCCCAAGGACATGGTCGGCAAGAAGATCGGTGTCCAGGACTCCAACACAGCCCTGTTCAAGGCGTTGCTCGCGGCCAACGGCCTCACCGACAAGCAGGTGACGATCGTCCCGGTGCAGTACGACCCGTCGGTCCTCGTCAACGGCCAGGTCGACGGCTTCGTCGCCTACCTCACCAACGAGGCGATCACCGTCGCCTCCCAGGGCCACAAGGTCACCAACCTGCCCTTCGCCGACAACGGGCTGCCCTTCGTCGCCGAGACGGTCACGACCACCGAGGACACGATCAAGTCCAAGCGGGCCATGCTGGAGGCCTTCCTCACGGCCGAGATCAAGGGCTGGACGGACAACATCAAGGACCCGGCCGCAGGCACCGACCTCGCGGTGAAGACCTACGGCAAGGACCTCAAGCTCAACCCGGCGAACTCCCTGGCCGGCAACAAGAAGCAGGTCACCGACCTCGTCGTCTCCGACGAGACCAAGACCAACGGCCTGTTCACCATCAGCAGTGCGCTCCAGGCCGAGACCATCAAGTCGCTGGCCGGCGCGGGCATCACGGTCACAGCCGACAAGCTGTTCGACATGTCGCTGCTCGACGACGTCTACAAGGCCAACCCGGGCCTGAAGAGCTACGGCGGCTGAGGCACGCTCGCACCATGACGCACACCGCCGTCGACGTCGGTGCCGAGGGAGCCTCCCTCGGCACCGGCGTCAACGTCTCCGGGCTCAGCAAGACCTTCTCGCTCGGCCGCTCGTCCGTCGTCGCACTCGACGACACGAGCCTGCGGACCGACCGCGGCAGCTTCCTGGCCCTGCTCGGGCCCTCCGGCTGCGGCAAGTCGACGATCCTGCGCATCCTCGCCGGCCTGGAGACCCCGACCTCGGGCACCGCACTCGTCGACGGCCAGACCCCGCACGAGCTGCGCCGGCACCACGAGCTCGGCATCGCCTTCCAGGACCACGCCCTCCTGCCCTGGCGCAGCGTCGCCGCAAACATCCGGCTGCCCTTCGAGGTCGCTCGCATCCCGGCCGACACGGCATACGTCGAGGAGCTGATCGACCTCGTGGGTCTGCGCGGCTTCGAGAAGGCCAAGCCTGCGCAGCTGAGCGGCGGTATGCGCCAACGGGTCTCGATCGCCCGAGCGCTCGTCCTCAAGCCGTCGGTGCTGCTCCTCGACGAGCCGTTCGGCGCCCTGGACGACATGACCCGGCAGCGGCTCAACCTGGAGCTGCTGCGGATCTGGACCGAGAAGCCGGCCACGACCCTGCTCGTCACGCACGGCATCACCGAGGCGATCTTCCTCTCCGACCAGGTCGCGGTGATGAGCCCTCGGCCGGGGCGCATCAAGGAGGTCATCGACGTCGCCCTGCCCCGTCCGCGGACCCCGGAGATGCAGCGGACCCCCGAGTTCCACGCCTACGTCGACCATGCCTCCGAGCTGCTCTTCGGTGCCGGTGGCGCAGCGACGGAGGACTGACCCGTATGCCGCGCGCCCTGCGCCGCCTGCCCGCGCCGGCCCTCGGGGTGCTGGGTGTCGTCGGCGTGGTCATCCTCTGGTGGCTGCTTGCCGTGACCGTGTTCTCTCCGACCACCGGCACGTACACGCCGGTCCCGACGCCCGCCGCCGTCGTGCGTGCCGCCGCCGACGCGGGCGCGCACTTCTACTGGACCAACCTCTGGGTGACCCTCAAGGAGGCTGGCACCGGCTACCTCTGGGGCAACGGGCTGGCCCTGCTGTTGTCGGCACTGGTGCTCGTCGTCCCCCGCCTCGAGCCGGTGCTCATGCAGGTCGCGGTCGTGACCTACTGCGTGCCCGTCGTGGCGGTCGGCTCGCTGGCCATCATCATCTTCGGGGGCGCGGACACGGCGGGGCAGAGCTCGCCGACGGCAGTGTTCCTCGCCGCGCTGTCGGTGGTCTTCACGACGGTCGTGGGGACCATCCTCGGCCTCAAGGCCGCCGACCGGTCAGCGCTGGATCTCGTTGCGGTCTATGGCGGTTCGCGGCTGACCCAGCTGGTGAAGGTGCGCCTGGTCGCCGCGCTGCCCGGCATCCTCAACGCCCTGCAGATCGCCGTCCCCGCCGCCTTCCTCGGTGCCATCCTCGGGGAGTACTTCGGCAAGATCGAGGTCGGCATCGGGCCCTCGCTCGTGGCCGCCCAGGTGCAGCTGAAGTCCCCCCAGGTGTGGGCCCTGTTCATCGTCTGCGCGGTCGTCGCCGTCATCGGGTATGCCGTGCTGGGTGTCGTCGCGCGGCTGGTCGCCCCCTGGGCGGCCGGCAGCCGGAGGGCCTCGTGACCACGGCCGACGTCGCACTGCGGCGACGGCAGGTCCGGGCCGAGACGACGATGGCGGTCCTGCGCGCGCTCGGCCGCACCGTGGTCACGGCCGTCGTCACCGTGTGCATCATCCTGGCCGCGTGGATCTACGCCGCCAAGTACGCGGGCGTCTCGCCCTACGTCGCCAAGACTCCGGCCAAGGTGTGGGCCTACCTGTTCCAGGTCGACGACGCCTCCGACAACCGCTCGGCCCTGCTGTCGCTGCTCTGGACGACCCTCGGCCACGCGCTCATCGGGTTCGTCGCCGGGCTGCTCGCCGCGACGGCCGGCGCCGTGCTGTTCCGCCTGTCGCGGGCGGTCGAGCACGCGATGATGCCCTTCGCTCTGCTTCTGCGGTCGGTACCGCTCATCGCCATGACGCCGCTGATCATCCTGGTCTTCGGGCTCGGCAGTGTCTGGTCGGTCGCCGTGATCGGCGGGATCGTCGTGCTCTTCCCCGCCCTCGTCACCATCGCGTTCGGCCTGCAGAACGCCTCGCCCGCGATGCTCGACGTGGTGACCGTGAGCGGTGGCGGGACCTGGGCCGCCATCCGCAAGGTGGCCTTCCCCGGGTCGCTGCCGTCGCTGTTCGCCGCAGTCCGGATCTCGGTCCCGGGAGCGATCACGGGGGCGTTGCTCGCCGAGTGGCTGTCCACCGGCGACGGGATAGGCGGTGAGATCAACCAGATGATCCCGCAGGCCCAGTTCACCGCGCTCTGGGCGTCGGTCGCGGTCGTGACCCTCGTATCGGTCGCTCTCTACCTACTGGTCCAGCTCGTCGAAGGCGTCACCCTGGCCCGGATGGGCATGGCCGACCGGTCCTCGGGGTCAGCCGGCTGAGGGTCCGGCGAGGTCCTCGAGAACCGTCGCCAGCGCGGCGACGCCGGCGTGGCAGTCGTCAGCTTCAGCCCACTCCGCCGGCGAGTGCGAGACGCCGGTGGGGTTGCGGACGAACAGCATGGCTGTCCGGACGCCGTGGTTGGCGAGGATGCCGGCGTCGTGACCGGCGCCGGTGCCGATGACCGGTATGCCGCCGAGCCGGGTCGCGATCCGACGCGCCAGTCCGGGGTCGAAGGCGGTCGTCGGCGTCCAGGACTCCTCGGTGACGACCGCGTCGAACTCGGCGGCCACCTCGCTCACCTCGGCGACGACCCGGCGGACGGCCTCGGCGTCGGCCCCGCGGGCGTCGAGCCAGCCGGTGACCTCGCTCGGGATCGCGTTGACGCCGCCCGGGGTGACCCGCACCTTGCCGATGGTGGCCACGCAGCCGTGCTGCTGGGCGGCGCGCCGCGCGGCGATGACGGTCGCGGCGTGGCCGAGCATCGCGTCACGGCGGTCCGGCAGCCGGGTCGTGCCGGCGTGGTTGGCCTCGCCGGGGGTGTCGATCCGCCACCGGCCGTGCGGCCAGATGTCCGAGCCCACCGCGACCGGAGTGTCGTCGTCGAGGTCGGCGAGGAGCCGGCCCTGCTCCACGTGCAGCTCGACGAAGGTCCCGATCCGGGCGAGCGTCTCGGGGTCCTCGCCCATGGTGTCGGGGTCGCGTCCCGCCGCCCGCCAGGCATCGGCCATCGTGGTGCCCTCGGCGTCGGTGAGCGACCGGGCGCGGTCGGCGGACATGGCGCCGGTGATGACACGGGACCCGGCGCAGGCGACGCCGAAGCGGGCCCCCTCCTCGTCGACGAAGTTGACGACGCCGAGCGGCCGCGCGGGCCGAAACCCCTTGTCACGCAAAGCATCGAGCGCCGCCAGTGCACTGACCACCCCGAGCGGCCCGTCGAAGGCGCCGCCGTCGGGGACCGAGTCGAGGTGGCTGCCGGTGACCACCGGCAGCTCTCCTGCCGCGACGGCCGCGTCCGGGTCTCCCCACCAGGCCCACTGGTTGCCCATCCGGTCCGTGGCGAGGTCGAGCCCGCGACGGCCGCACTCGGCGGCGAACCACTCGCGCAGGTCATGGTCCTCCCGGGTCCACGCATAGCGCCGGTAGCCGCCGGTGTCCGCCGACCGGCCGACCGGGGCCAGATCGGACCACATCGAGGAGAACGTCACGACGGCCAACCTAGGCTGTCGGCATGAGTGAGCTTCCGGACGGGTCGGTCGGGTCGGTCGGGTCCGACGGGGCGTCGCGGGCCGCTGAGGCGCTGGCCGCGAGCGGCATACGGCACACCCTGACGACCCACGGCCCGGTGCGGTCCCTCGAGGAGGCGGCTGCCGCCCGTGGCGTCGAGCCGCGCGACATCATCAAGACGCTCGTCGTCCGCAGAGCCGACGACGACTACCTCTTCGTGCTCGTGCCCGGCGACCGGGAGATCTCCTGGCCCAAGCTGCGGGCCCACCTCGGCGTCAACCGCCTGTCGATGCCGGACAAGGACACCGCCCGCGACGTCACCGGCTACGAGCGCGGGACGATCACGCCCTTCGGGTCGACGACCGCGTGGCCGGTGGTTGCCGACGCGACCGTCGTGGGACGCACCATCTCGATCGGTGCCGGTGCCCACGGAGTCGCGGCCACGGCATACGGGGACGACGTGGTCCGCGCCCTCGGAGCCGAGGTCGAGGACGTCACCGAACCCGTTGCGGGACAACACGACTGAGGCTCAGCTCTCGCGCATCGGCACACGCACGCCGCGCTCGTCGGCAGCTTCCTCGGCCAGCTCGTAGCCCGCGTCGACGTGCCGGATGACGCCCATGCCGGGGTCGTTGGTCAGCACCCGCGCGAGCTTCTCGGCTGCCAGCGCGGTGCCGTCGGCGAGAGACACCTGGCCGGCGTGGATCGAGCGGCCGATGCCGACGCCGCCGCCGTGGTGCAGCGAGACCCACGACGCTCCGGACGCGGTGTTGACCATGGCGTTGAGCAGCGGCCAGTCGGCGATCGCGTCGGAGCCGTCCAGCATCGCCTCGGTCTCGCGGTACGGGGAGGCGACCGAGCCGCTGTCCAGGTGGTCGCGGCCGATGACGATCGGCGCCGACACCTTGCCGGACGCGACGAGGTCGTTGAAGGCCAGGCCCGCACGGTCGCGCTCGCCGTAGCCGAGCCAGCAGATCCGGGCCGGCAGGCCCTGGAAGGCGATCTTCTCCTTGGCGCCACGCATCCACTTCTGAAGGCGGTCGTTGTCGGGGAAGAGGTCCATCACGGCCTTGTCGGTCTCGTAGATGTCCTTCGGGTCGCCGGAGAGCGCCACCCAGCGGAACGGGCCCTTGCCCTCGCAGAAGAGCGGCCGGATGTATGCCGGGACGAAGCCGGGGAACGCGAACGCCCGGTCATAGCCGCCGAGCCGGGCCTCGTCGCGGATCGAGTTGCCGTAGTCGAAGACCTCGGCGCCGCCGTCCTGGAACTCGACCATCGCCTCCACGTGCCGCGCCATCGACTCGCGTGCCCGGTCGGTGAACTCCTCGGGCTTCTTCTCGGCGTAGTCGGCCCACTCCTCGACCGAGATGCCGATCGGCAGGTAGGACAACGGGTCGTGGGCGCTCGTCTGGTCGGTGACGATGTCGATCGGGACCCCGCGGCGGAGCAGCTCGGGGAAGATCTCGGCGGCGTTGCCGACGACACCGACGGACCAGCCGCGGCGCTCGTTCTTGGCCTTGACGGCCTTCTCGACGGCCCCGTCGAGGCTGTCGGCGACCTCGTCGAGGTAGCGGTGCTCGACCCGCCGGTCCAGCCGGGCGCGGTCGACGTCCACGATGAGGCAGGCGCCGTCGTTGAGGGTGACGGCCAGCGGCTGCGCGCCACCCATGCCGCCGCAGCCGCCGGTGAGGGTGAGCGTCCCGGCGAGGGTTCCGTTGAACCGCTTCTCGGCGACGGCGGCGAACGTCTCGTAGGTGCCCTGGACGATGCCCTGGGTGCCGATGTAGATCCACGACCCGGCCGTCATCTGCCCGTACATCGTCAGCCCGAGGTGCTCCAGCCGGCGGAACTCGGGCCAGTTCGCCCAGTCCGGAACGAGATTGGAGTTCGCGATGAGGACGCGGGGAGCCCACTCGTGGGTCTGGAAGACGCCTACCGGCCGGCCGCTCTGGACGAGCATCGTCTCGTCCGGGCGCAGGGTGGTGAGGGTGCGGACCATCGCGTCGAAGCTGCGCCAGTCGCGCGCCGCGCGCCCGGTGCCGCCGTAGACGACGAGGTCGTCGGGCCGCTCGGCCACCTCGGGGTCGAGGTTGTTCTGGAGCATCCGCAGCGGTGCCTCCGTCGCCCACGAGCGGGCGGTGAGGGTGGTGCCGCGGGCTGCGCGGACGGGGCGGGCGCCTTCCATGGTTTCTCTCCTGGGTGTCGAGGTCGTATGCCGTGCTGTCTCGTCTCCCATTGGACCGCGTCCCGTGCCTGTGACGTCACCCGCCGGTGGCCGATCTCGTCTCGGATCCCAGACTGACCGCCGAGCAGTTTGAGGGGCGCGGTGGAGATCACCCCAAGAACCACCCCTGTGGAGGGTCGGGGAGATGTGACCACCCACCTCGACGTCCTTGCGCGAACCCGGTTCTGAGCCGGTCGATTCTTGCGGCGAACCCAGCAGTCGCCCGCAGAAAGGCCCGCGACCCCGCACGTTCACCATCGGGGTCTTGGCAGCGTCACTCCGGGTGTTCTTCAAGGTCCGCCTTGTATGGTCACCGCTCGTCAACGATGACCACCGGGCCTTCCCGCCCTCGCGTGGAGGCTCGGCGTCAGTGAAGATTGAGGAAGTGGCACCGTGACCGACGTGACCTTCGCAACCTCGGCGTTCGCGCCGGTGGCCCTCGGATTCCTTGGGCTCGCAACCGGATACCTCATCTGGGGGGTGGAAGAGCTCTTCGGCTTCCCGCATCGAGACGCCTCGGTCGACCGGTCCACCGGGATGTGGGCGATCTGGATGTCCGGGTTCTGCCAGTTCTTCGTCGGCGCCTACCTCTTTGCCGGTCTGGCCTGGTTCGGCACCTTCAAGGCACCCGCTCTCTACACCGCGGCACTCGCCTTCTCCGCATACGGAATCCACTGGTTCGTCATCGGGTGGAACCGCTATCAGGGAAACGACACCCGGCCCGATGCGGTCATGGCCGTCCCGTTCGTCTTCCTCGGACTGCTCGGCGCATTCGTCTTCTTCAAGGTCGGGATCTGGGCGGTCGGCGTGTTGTTCGTCGGACTGGTCGGGGTCTACGTCGCAAAGATCCCAGCCACCCTGGGCCTCGGCTCCCGGGTGAACGCGGCCGGGGAACCGGTCAACCCCGGTCTGAAGGCCATGGGGTTGTTCCGTGTGGTCACCGGGGTGTGGCTGATCTACCTGTTTGTGTCGACCACCCTGGACCTCTCCCTGGGCTACCACCTTCCCGCCGGCTGACCGGTCAGGCCGAGCGGTCGGGCTGCCAGCCGACCGAGGTCAGCGGTTGCCGCGGTCAGCAGCCAGGCGGTGCAGCTCGCCGACGAGGACGTCGATCTCGGCGCAGGTGTTGTAGAAGGCGATCGACGGTCGCACCGTGGCCTCCAAGCCGAGCCGCCGCAGGATCGGCTGGGCGCAGTGGTGGCCGGCCCGCACGGCGATGCCCCGCTCGTTGAGGGCGCGACCGACCTCGATCGGTTCGTAGCCGTCCAGCACGAACGACATGACGCTCGCCTTTGCCGGCGCCGTACCCACGAGGTGCAGGCCAGGGACGTCCTCGAGCCGAGGCGTCGCATAGTCGAGCAGGTCGTGCTCGTATGCCGCGATCGCGTCGATGCCGATCCGCTCGACATACTCCAGAGCGGTGCCGAGGCCGACGGCGTCGGCGATGTTGCCCGTGCCCGCCTCGAACCGGCTCGGTGGCGGCTGGTAGACCGACCGCTCGAGGGTCACATCGGCGATCATGTTGCCCCCGCCCTGCCACGGCGGCATGTCCCGCAGGACCTCCGAGCGACCGTAGAGGGCGCCGATCCCGGTCGGGCCGAAGATCTTGTGTCCGGAGAAGACGAAGAAGTCGGCGCCCAGCTCCTGTAGGTCGACGCGCGTGTGCGGCACCGACTGGGCCCCGTCGATGAGCACGCGGGCGCCGGCCCGGTGGCCCTGCTCGACGATCTCCCGGGCCGGCGTGATCGTGCCGAGCGCGTTGGACACCTGGGTGACCGAGACCAGCTTGGTCCGGTCCGACAGCAGTCGGGTGTACTCGCCCATGAGCAGCGCGCCGGTGTCGTCGACCGGGATGACCTTGATGACCGCGCCGGTCTCCGCCGCCAGCATCTGCCACGGCACGATGTTGGCGTGGTGCTCCAGGTGCGAGATGACGATCTCGTCGCCCCGGCGCAGATGGACCCGTCCCCAGGTGTTCGCGACGAGGTTGATCGCCTCGGTCGCCCCGCGGACGAAGATGATCTCCTCCGACGAGCTCGCGCCGAGGAAGCGCGCGACGGTGTCGCGGGCCCCCTCGTAGGCATCGGTCGAGCGAGCCGCCAGCTCGTGGGCAGCACGGTGGATGTTGGAGTTCTCGTGCTCGTAGTAGTAGCTCAGCCGGTCGATGACGGCCTGCGGCTTCTGGGTGGTCGCTGCGTTGTCGAGCCAGATCAGCTGGTGGCCGTTGACCTGCTCGCGCAGGATCGGGAAGTCCCGGCGGATCGTCTCCACGTCGAAAGGGGGGTGCCGGTCTGGCTCGATGGGGTGCGCCTCCGGGCGCAGGGCCGCCTCCGGGTCGGTCACGTAGAAGCGCGGCTGCCCGGCCAGGCTCGGCCGGCCGTTCGGAGGGGCCGGCGAGCGGTCGTATGCCGGGACTGCCGGGATCTCCGGGAAGGTCGGCGCCGCTGGGAAGCCCGGGAAGCCCTGGCCGGAGGCGCCTGGCAATGCGGGGGCCGCTCCCGGGGTGCCGCGAGCAGTCAGCAGGCTGGGGTCGGGTCGCTCGAGGAAGTAGTAGGACGCGGTCGTCGGCCCGGGGACGGGCGGCGCGGCCACGATCCGCGCGAGGTCCGGCACCGACGGAAGGAGGGAATCCGCATGCGGGACAACCGAATCGGCGCGCAGGGTCGGCCGACCCGGCAGACCGGCATACGGGCTGGAGGGCGTCGACGGCGTTGAGGGCAGCGACGATGCAGGCAGGGCGGCGAAGAACTCGCCGGCGAGGCGGTTCATCGTCGCCTCGTCGGGGAGTCCGGTCACCTGCGGTCCGTCGTCAGGACCGCTTGCGATAGGTGTGTCCGTAGTCATGGAACTTGTCGATCTCGGCGCCCTCGAGCACGGCCACCGCGTCGTCGGTGAGGATCGCGAGCGAGCAGTAGAGGGAGACGAGGTAGGAGGAGATCGCGCTGCGGTTGATGCCCATGAACTTCACCGAGAGCCCGGGGCTCTGCTCGCCGGCCAGGCCCGGCTGGAACAGCCCGATGACGCCCTGACGGGACTCCCCGGTGCGCAGCAGGATGAACGTGGTCTTGTTTCCCTCGACCGAGATCTTGTCCGAGGGGATGATCGGGATGCCGCGCCAGGTGATGAACTGCGACCCGAAGAGGCTCACGGTCGGCGGCGGCACACCGCGCCGGGTGCACTCCCTGCCGAAGGCGGCGATGCCGAGCGGGTGGGCGAGGAAGAACGCCGGCTCCTTCCAGACCTTGGCGATGAGCGCATCGAGGTCATCGGGTGTCGGCGGTCCCACAAGCGGCGAGATCCGTTGCTTGTCAGCGGTGTTGGCGATCAGCCCGTAGTCGGGGCTGTTGATGAGCTCGCCCTCTTGGTGCTCCTTGATCGCTTCGATCGTGAGTCGGAGCTGCTGGGCGACCTGGTCGTGCGGGCTGGAGTAGAGGTCCGACACGCGGGTGTGCACGTCGAGGATCGTGTGGACCGCCTTGAGCCGGTACTCCCGCGGCTCGGTCTCGTAGTCGACGAAGGTCTCCGGCAGCGGCGACTCGTCGAAGTTGTCACACAGGATGTCGACCGACTCGGGGTGGGACACCCGGTTCCTGCGGTAGACACCGGCCTCGACAGGGATCCAGCTGAGCATGTGGGCCAGCCAGCGTGGGGTGATCGTCTCCATCATGGGGACGCTCTTGGTCACGGTGGCGAGCGTGCGGGCGGCCTCATCGCCAAGTGCCATCGGCTGCGGCTCGGAAGGTGCCATGCAAACCCATCCTTAGTGCGAGGGGGTGGAGGTCCACTGCAGTGCGTCCACTCTAGGCCGCTGGCGTGGGATCCGTCCGGCGTCGCCTGCTACTCCTTGGTGATTCCGGCCGTCTCGTCGAGATGCTGGAGCAGGTCGTATGCCGCACGCTCTACCGCCTTGTGGCGCCACTCGGCGGCGCGATGGACGCACGCGATGACGGCGCTGCGATGAACTCGCCGGAAGTCGCCGACACAGAAGGCGTAGCGCGCCTTCGTATCCTCGGCCGGGCCCTCCGTGAGGCCCAGGTGCCACCCTGAGTAGTCACTCCACGAGTGCCTGTCCAGATAGGCGTTCTGGGCCTGCGCGTCGGGCTGGACGTCGGACCAGGTGCTGTCCAGGATGTACTGCTTCTTGTCGATGAGGGACCGAATGTGCTCGACCCCGGCCTCGTTGACGCTGTATGTCGCCATCGAGCCATTCTGCTCCGCGCCCTGAACCACAGGCGTCGCCGCGAGGACTCCCGTCGCGGCGACTGCGGTGCGGGCTAGGCGAGCGGGCCGGTCTGCTCCTCCGCCGCGCGGACGGGGAGTCCGTCGAGCACGGCCTCGTATGCCGCGTGCAGGTCAGGCGCGAGCCACCGGTCCGGCCCGGGCTGGGTCCGCGTGACCCCGTTGAGCGCGGCGATGACCGCAGCGGTCGCGGGAGAGGGGGCGAGCGGCATACGGAGCTGGATGCCGCGGGCGGCGGTGACCAGCTCGATGGCCAGGACGTGCGCGAGGGCGTCGACCGAGCGGCGCAGCTTGCGGGCCGCCGACCAGCCCATCGAGACGTGGTCCTCCTGCATCGCGCTGCTGGGGATCGAGTCGACCGAGGCCGGGGCGGCGAGCCGCTTCATCTCCGAGACGAGACCGGCGGCGGTGTACTGGGCGATCATCAGGCCCGAGTCCACGCCCGGGTCGTCAGCGAGGAAGGGCGGCAGCCCGTGGTTGCGCGCCTTGTCGAGGAACCGGTCGGTGCGCCGCTCGCTGATGCTCGCCAGGTCGGCGGCGGCGATGGCGAGGAAGTCCAGGACGTAGGCGACGGGCGCTCCGTGGAAGTTGCCGTTGGACTCGACGCGGCCGTCGAGGGTGACCACGGGGTTGTCGACGGCCGACGCGAGCTCCCAGCCGGCGACCCGCTCGGCGTGGTCGATGGTGTCGCGGACGGCGCCGGCGACCTGGGGGGCGCAGCGCAACGAGTAGGCGTCCTGCACCTTGGTGTCGGTCGCCTTGTCGCGGTGAGAGTCGCGAATCGGACTGTCCTGCAACACCTTCCGCATGTTTGCGGCGCTCTTCGCCTGGCCCGGCTGAGGACGGAGGGCCTGCAGATCGGCGGCGAACACGTCGTCGCTGCCCATCAGCCCTTCGACGCTCATCGCCGCGCTGATGTCGGCGGTGGTCACCAGCTGGCGCAGGTCGTGGATCGCGAGGCAGAGCATGCCGAGCATGCCGTCGGTGCCGTTGATGAGGGCCAGGCCCTCCTTCTCCTCCAGGGTGACCGGCATGATGCCCGCGGCGGCGAGAACCGTTGCGGCGTCACCGATCTGGCCCTTGGCATCACGCACGGTCCCCTCGCCCATGAGCGCCAGCGCGCAGTGCGCCAGGGGGGCCAGGTCGCCGGAGCAGCCGAGGCTGCCGAACTCGTGGACCACGGGGGTGATGCCCGCGTTGAGCAGCGCGGCATACGTCGAGAGCGTCTGCTCCCGTATGCCGGTCCGCCCGGTCGCGAGCGTCTGGATCCGCAGGAGCATGAGGGCCCGGACGACCTCACGCTCCACCTCCGGCCCGGTGCCTGCGGCATGGGACCGGACGAGGGAGCGCTGCAGCTGGGTGCGGAGCTCGACCGGGATGTGCCGGGTCGCGAGAGCGCCGAAGCCGGTCGAGACGCCGTAGTGCGGGACCGTGTCGCTGGCGAGCGCCTCGATGACCGACCGGGTCTCGCGCACCCGCTCGAGGGCCGGCTGGCTCAGCTCGACCCGGGCGCCGTCACGGGCGACCGCGACGACCTCCTCGACGGTGAGCGGGGCGGATCCCACGGTGACGACGGCTTCGGTGTCCATGTCCACCATGGAACCGCGGCCCACTCCTACCCCTGGACCCTCCAGGCCGTTATCCGTCTGGGATGCCAGACGTCTTCCCTCCCCCGTCAACGAGCTGACCCCAAGTCGTGGCGTCCCGCCAGCACCTTGAACCCCCGTCGAGCCGAGTGCCGACGGCCGCGATCCCTAGGGTGGAGGGCGACGTAGCCCACCACTCCCCGAGTGCCGACAAGGAGCACGAGCTGATGACGTTCACGACGAAGCCGCTGGACGCCTCCACGTGGGACGCCTTCGCCGAGCTCGTGGAGCGCAACAACGGCATCTTCGGCGGCTGCTGGTGCATCGGCTTCCACCTGGAGCGCAAGGACTGGACGATCGACTACCGGTCCGCCAAGGAGGAGCAGGTACGAAGCGACCGGGCGCATGCTGCACTCGTCCTCGATGACCACGGACTGGCCCAAGGGTGGTGCCAGTTCGGCAGCCCGGCCGAGCTACCCGGCATCAAGCACCGGCGGGAGTACGACAAGGACGCCCCGCCGCTCCCCAACTGGCGGATCACCTGCTTCTACGTCGACCCCAAGCACCGCCGCCAAGGCGTGGCCCGGGCATCACTCGAGGGGGCTCTCGACCAGATCGCCCAGCGCGGAGGAGGGCTCGTCGAGGCGATCCCCGAAGTCACCGACGGACGGGACGCCCCCGGACGCTTCCTGTTCAGCGCCACCGTCGAGCTGTTCGAGGACTACGGGTTCACTCGAGGTCGGCAGGTCGGCAAGCACGCCTACGTCGTCAGCCGGCACATCGACCCCGCCTAATCCCGCCGCCTCCCCTCCCCTCCCCTCCCCCCGCCGCCTCCCGTTGAAGTTATCGGGTTCTCGGGGTTGGGCGGATTCAGGGTGCTAGTGCAACACCTGGTGGTTCTGCTTGTGCCAGGAGGGTATCGAGGCGTTGGGCGGGGGTGGCCCAGGCGTGGCGTTTGCGGGGTCGG
>JAJPIW010000012.1 GCA_021324575.1 Intrasporangiaceae bacterium
ATGGCCGACCAGGCCCGCACCATCCGGATCCCGGTGCACATGGTCGAGGTCATCAACAAGCTGGCCCGGGTCCAGCGCCAGATGCTCCAGGACCTTGGCCGCGAGCCCACCCCGGAGGAGCTGGCCCGCGAGCTGGACATGACGCCCGAGAAGGTCGTCGAGGTCCAGAAGTACGGCCGTGAGCCGATCTCGCTGCACACGCCCCTCGGTGAGGACGGCGACTCCGAGTTCGGTGACCTCATCGAGGACTCCGAGGCCGTCGTCCCCGCCGACGCCGTGAGCTTCACGCTCCTCCAGGAGCAGCTGCACTCGGTTCTCGACACGCTCTCCGAGCGCGAGGCGGGTGTGGTGTCGATGCGCTTCGGTCTCACCGACGGCCAGCCCAAGACCCTCGACGAGATCGGCAAGGTCTACGGCGTGACCCGTGAGCGGATCCGTCAGATCGAGTCCAAGACGATGAGCAAGCTGCGCCACCCGAGCCGCAGCCAGGCGCTTCGCGACTACCTGGACTGACCGGCATACGACAGGGCCCCCGTCATCAAAGGGGGGGGCCCTGTCGTATGCCGCGCCGGCTCGCGTCCGCTGTGGGAGCCAGACGCCCCCCGTTCCTAACCTTTGCCAGCAGAGCCTGGCTCGCTCAGCGCAGGGTGCAACCTCTGCTGAGTGGCCTAACCTTTGCTAGCAGAGGTTGGTTCACCGGGGCCGGAGGGAGCGGAGCCGAGCCCAAGCGCGCCGGGGCGCGTCGAGGGCTCCGTTGACTGCCTCGTGGACCTGGCTGCGCCCGTCGGTCGGGTTGAGGAAGGCCCGCAGCCGGGCGGTGCGAGGGCGGGTCCGGCCGACGCTGGTGACCACGAGGCGCATCGGCTCGGCGAGGTCACCCACGGCGGTGCCCGGTGGGGCATACCGGGCCCGCTCGATGGTGTCGACCACCGACCGCATCCGCTCGACGTCGTCGGGTGCCAGGTGTGCGCTCACAGCCACGAACCTGCCGGTCTGCCGGGGCGTGCTCCCGGTCGGTGGCCGCACGCCGAGGTCGTCGATCTGGCGAAGAAAGGCCTGCCAGTGGGCCTCCGCGACGGCCGCCTCGTCGTCGGCCGCGGCGAGTGCCCGTCGACGGCGCAGGACCGCGGCGGTGGGGAGCGCGAGCGACCCGAGCACACCGAGTACGAGGATGACGAGCAGCCAGGCCCAGGCCGGCAAGGTGCTGATCCCGTGCCACAGCCGCGCGGGCGCCGACGCGGTGGGGGCCAGTGCGCCGGGGTTGTCCTGCTGGTTGTCGATCGGGCGACGGCTCGGCGTGGGGGTGCTCGTGGCGCCGCCGGTAGCGGTGGTGGACGGACCCGACGGGCCGTCCGCGATGGGTGCTGTCGTGTAGATAGGGGCGGCGCCGGACCGGCCGCTCGGGGTCGGCTCGAAGCGCAGCCAGCCCAGACCCGGGAACCACAGCTCGGGCCAGGCGTGGGCGTCGGTGCCCCGGACGGTCCACGACGTGTCCGGCTCGAGGTGCCCGGGCAGGAAGCCGATCGCCATCCGGGCCGGTATGCCGCGGTTGCGGGCCATCATGATCATCGCCGTCGCGAACTGGATGCAGTAGCCCTGCTTGGTCCGCAGGAACGACACGAGCGGGTCGTTGTTGTCCGCGGGAACCGGCTTGGCAAGGGTGAGGGAGTAGATGAACTGCGCGCTGCGCAGGTAGCCCTGGATGGCTCGGGCCGTGTCTATCGCGCTGGACCCCTTGGGGATGATCTTGGCCAGGGTGGCCTCCAGCGTCGGACGTGAGGACTCGTCGATGTCCAGGTCGTTCTGGGTCACACCGGAGTCGGCCAGGGTGACCGGGTCGGTCTGGGCGTTCTGCAGCTGCTGCTCGGTGGGTTGGACCCGCACGTAGCGGATCGTGTACTTGTCCGGTCGACGGTCGGGCCGGATGCTGCCGTTGAGCGTTGCCGACCATTTCACCTTGCCCAGGTCCGCCGCCACGGCCGGTGCGGGCGCGGCCAGCTGCGGCGGGTCGACCCGGTTGCCGGTCACCGTGATCTGGGCCGTGGAGAGGGTCACGCCCGCCGACACGCCGAGGGGCGGGTTGTCCAGCTGGGCGGTGTCCGGGTCGACCGCGGTGTCGGTCCACTCACCCTGGGAGTAGTCGGTGAGCACCGCCACCCGAAGCGGGTCCACCGCGCCGGCGTTGCTGCGATAGCTGAGGACCACGCCCTGGCTCTGGCTGTGCAGGCTCCGGGCGATGTCCAGGCTGCTGTTCAGGCGGCTGGTACCGCCGACACCCACCCCGCCGGGCGCGCGGCCCAGCCCGGAGAGCAGGAAGCGGGCCGGGAGGTGCGGGAGCACCATGGGCAGGACGACGGCGAGCGCGAGGGAGGCGACGGCCAGGCGACGCCCGGCCGAGACGAAGCGCAGCGCGAGCGCGTCCTCCGTGGTCCGGCGTTCGGCGCCGTCGAGGGGGATGGGGGTGCCCCAACCCCGGAACGCGGTGGTGCCCTGTCGCCCGACGAGCAGCACCCAGAACCCGGCGGCGAAGAGGAAGTACCAGATGGCCAGGCCGGTCCCGGAGTTGGCCGCGGAGAGCAGGTATGCCGTGAGCAGCGGCAGGCCGGCGGCGGCAGGGGAGCGGCGGGTCACCCCGATGGTGTCCACGACGACCGCGACCAGGGTCACGATGAGGGTGACGCCGAGGACGACGCCCCGCGTGGCGGGGGCCGGTGCCGAGTAGCTCTGGATGGTGCCCAGGGCATCGGAGAGGAGGTTCGCCCAGCCCTGGAACATCTCGAAGGTGGGCAGGGCGTGCCACAGGTGCCCGCGGCCGTGGAGCCAGGAGACGACGAGCATCCCGACGACCAGCTGGACCATCGGCACCGGCCAGCGCAGCGGGGTGGCCGCCCGGACCGCAGCGCCGGTCGCCGCGACGACGAGCAGCATGAGCAGGCAGGGCCGGACGAAGTCGATGGGCGTGAACAGGCTGGTGAGGGGGAGCAGCGCCGCGGCCGTCGCCAGGGCGGCCAGCGCTGCGTCGACCGGGCGGGCCCGCCTCATGACGCGACCACCAGCCGCTCGCCGCCGGTGAGCCGTCGCCACGCATCGCCGATCGGCTGGTCGGGCGTCACCTGGAGGACCGACCAGCCGGCACCCAGCAGCGCAGCGGTGGTGGCTCCGGCCCGGTCCAGGCCCTGCTGGGAGCTGGCCCTTCGCGTACGAGCCGGTTCCATGACGAAGGCGAGCGCGTTGGACCCGGGCTGGCGCAGGGCCGACATCGACCGCGCCGACTCCTCGTCCATGGCCGAGGTGATGGCGACGACGAGTCCGCCGGAGGCAGTGACCACACTGGCCGAGCGCAGTACGTCGGTGAACGACTCGTCCCGCGTGGGGGCGGCCTCGGCGAGGGTGTCCAGGGCCGAGTCCAGGTCGACGTCCTGGTGGACGTGCGCCTCGGACCGGGGCTGGGCGGTGAGGAGGTGCACGGCATACCCGAGGTCGAGGAGGTGACTGACGACCGAGGCCGCGGCCGTCACCGACCACTCAAAGGTCGCCGAGGCGCCATGGCCCTGGTGGCCGCTGGCGCGGGTGTCGAGCAGGACGGTGGCCCGGCGGGTTGCCGGGCGGTCCTCCTGGCGGACCATGAGCTCCCCGGTGCGTGCGGTCGCCGGCCAGTGGATGCGCCGCAGATCGTCACCGTCGCGGTACTCACGGATCGACACGTCGTCCTCGCCGTGGAGGGCGACCATGTGCGGGATGTTGCCCTCGGCGCCCAGCTCGGACCCCTTGGCCCGGGCGGCCGACAACGGCACGACCCGGGGGAGGACGATGATCTCGATGTGGCCGGTGTGGGCGGCCGTCCGCGTCGTGAGCCCGAACGGGTCGCGGACGCGGATCCCGAGTGGCCCGAGGCGGTGTCGGCCCCGGGTGTGCGATCGGACCGTGTAGCGCATGACCCGACGCTCACCCTCGCGCATCGAGGGGATGACGAAGCGGGGCCGGTCACCGAGGGGGTAGTCGACGAACTCCTCGGCCATGATGAGCGGCGTCCGCTGTCGGTCCGGGTTCTCGACCGCGAGGGTGACCAGGCACGGCTCGTCGATGTGCACCCGCGCCGGCATCACCTGACGATCGACGACGAGGGCCAGGCGGTGCCGCCTGGTGAGGGCGGCGGCGATGAGCGGCAAGGTCATGGCCAGCACCCCGATGCGGGTCAGGTCGAGGACCCCGAGGGCGAGCCCGGCGAGCAGCATGACCACACCTGCGGCGAGGAACGCCTTGCCGCGTGTCGTGAGGAAGTCGGTGAGCCGGCCCACGGTCGGGTGCCGCGGTCAGGAGCGGGGTGCCGGGACGCGCACCCGCTGGAGGAGGTCGGTGAGCACATCGGACGTCGACCGGCGTGCCATCTGGGTCTCGCCCGTGGGGTGCAGCCGGTGGGCCAGGACGGGGACCACCATCGCCTGGACGTCATCGGGCAGCACGTGGTCGCGGCCGGCCAGGGCGGCGTGGGCGCGGCTGGCCCGCAGGAGATGGAGGGCAGCACGGGGTGAGGCACCAAGACGCAGGGCGGGACTCTCGCGGGTCGCCGAGGCGAGGTCGACGATGTACTGGGCGATCGAGGAGGACGCGTGCACGGTGCGGACGGCGTGGATCAGGCCGCTGATCGTCGCCGCGTCGGTGACCGGCCTGAGGTCGTCCAGCGGTGACCGGCCCCCGTGGTGCAGGAGTAGGTCGACCTCGCTGTGCCCGGCCGGGTAGCCCATCGAGATGCGCGCCATGAAACGGTCGCGCTGGGCCTCGGGCAGCGGGTAGGTGCCCTCCATCTCGATGGGGTTCTGGGTCGCCATGACGATGAACGGGTGCTGGAGCTGGTACGTCGTGCCGTCGACGGTGACCTGCCCCTCCTCCATCGACTCCAGCAGCGCGGACTGGGTCTTGGGCGAGGCCCGGTTGATCTCGTCGCCGACGACCACGTTGGCGAAGATCGCGCCGGGCCGGAACTCGAAGGAGCGGATGTCCTGGTTGTAGACACTGACGCCGGTGATGTCGCTCGGCAGCAGGTCGGGCGTGAACTGGATGCGGCGGACCGAGCAGTCGATCGAGCGCGCGAGGGTCTTGGCCAGCATCGTCTTGCCGACGCCGGGTACGTCCTCGACGAGGAGGTGGCCCTCGGCGAGGAGCACGGTGATCGCGATCCGGACGACGCCCTTCTTGCCCTCGATGACCGAGTTCATCGCTCCGGCGAGGCGCGCCGCGACCTCCAGGACCTCATCGAGGTTGGGGACTCTCGGCGGCTCTCCCCGGGTGTCGCCTGCGTCGAAGGTCGTGCCCCGGATCTGCTGCTCGAACGGGTCCACCGCTGTCTGCCTCCTCGTCGTGGCCGGGGTCGCACGCCCTCGTATGCCGTGGTCCCCGGATCTTGATCTTGCCTCACCCAAGCCGAACGTCGGGCCGGACTCGGGCAACAAATCGACATCGAACCGTCCTGGGCCGCCGCCGAGCGTCCCGGGCGGCAGGTCACCGGGCCATTCCCACTTCGCTCCACCGGGCTCCCGCGGCCCCTCGGTGGCCGCGGTCCACCCCCGGGTGAGGGCTGCGACCCAGCCGGGGAGAGGCGACTCGAGCGGCATACGGCGAGGATTTGCCCCACTTCGCACCACGGCCACTGACCTGCGAAAACAGTGAGAAAAACTCGAAAAAAGCCCTCTGAGGTGGCCGATGGTGACGGGTGGTGGGGTAAAGTGGAGGAACGCGGATCAGACGGGAGCCGCGCGACGGGATCGGGTCGATGGGTGGAGGTGAGTGCCGGTGTTCCTCGGGACGCACACGCCTCGCCTGGACGACAAGGGCCGGCTCTTCCTGCCGGCCAAGTTCCGCGAGCGGCTCGCGCCGGGGCTCGTCGTCACCCGCGGCCAGGAGCGGTGCCTGCTCATCTACCCGATGGACGAGTTCGTCACCGTCGCAACCGCCATGCAGTCCGCCCCCGTCACCAGCAAGATCGCCCGCGACCACATCCGGGTGTTCCTCTCCGGTGCCTCCGACGAGATCCCCGACAAGCAGGGCCGGATCACCATCCCCGCCGCACTGCGCCACTACGCCGGCCTCGACCGCGACTGCACCGTCATCGGCCAGGGCTCGCGCATCGAGCTCTGGGACTCCACCAAGTGGGAGGAGTACCTGGCTGCCCACGAGGAGTCCTACTCCGAGCAGTCCGAGGAGGTCATCCCAGGCCTGTTCTGACCGACGCCGTCCGCCGCTCCCGTCCCACCCGAACCCGTCCAGCCCCGCCCTGCCGACCGGCCTCCAGCCGCCCGATCCCGACACGACTTCCCCCGTGCCGGGCCCGGCGCGGATGGGGACCAGCCCGCAGGGACACCCCTGGCCCGACTCGCCGAGACCGACCACCCCGAAGACCACGAGCACCGAAGGACCAGCGCGATGACCTCACGCGGAGCGGCCGCCGAGCGGCACGTCCCGGTGCTTCGCGACCGCGTCCTGGACCTCCTCGCCCCCGCCCTCACCACGGCGGGGGCGGTCTACGTCGACGGCACCCTGGGCATGGGCGGCCACGCCGAGGCCGTCCTCCAGCGGTTCCCCGAAGCGGTGGTCGTGGGCATCGACCGCGACACCGAGGCGCTGCAGCTCGCGGCCGAGCGGCTGGCTCCGTATGCCGGTCGCCTCCACCTCGTCCACGCCGTCTACGACGAGGTCGGCGACGTACTCGACGACCTGGGGCACCCGGCATACGACGCCGGGCTCTTCGACCTCGGCGTCTCCTCCTTGCAGCTGGACGAGGCGGACCGTGGGTTCGCCTACAGCCAGGACGCACCGCTGGACATGCGGATGGACCAGACCACCGGGCCGACCGCCGCCGAGGTCCTCAACACGTATGCCGCGCCCGACCTGGAGCGCGTGCTGCGCGACTTCGGGGAGGAGCGGTTCGCCCGCAAGATCGCTGTGACCATCGTCCGGGAGCGAGAGGCCGAGCCGTTCAGCAGCTCCGCGCGGCTCGTCGAGCTGCTCCGCCGGGCGGTGCCGGCGCAGAGCCAGCGGACCGGCGGCAACCCGGCAAAGCGCACCTTCCAGGCGCTGCGGATCGAGGTCAACGCCGAGCTGTCGGTCTGGGCCCGGGCCGTCGACGTCGCCGTCGAGCGGCTGGCCGTCGGCGGGCGGCTGGCCGTGCTGTCGTACCACTCGCTGGAGGACCGGATCACCAAGCGCGCCTTCGCAGCCGGGCTGACCAGCTCCACCCCGGCCGGGCTGCCGGTCGACCTGCCCGAGCGCGCGGCATACCTGCGCTCCCTCACCCGTGGCGCCGAGCTCGCCGACCAGGCCGAGCAGGCCGCCAACCCCCGATCCGCCTCGGTCCGGCTCCGGGCCGTCGAACGCATCCGCACCACCACGAAGGGAACCACCCGATGAGCCAGCTCAGTGCCACCGCACGCGTCGCAGGCCGGCCGCACATCCAGACGCGGTCACCGCAGCGCAGCGCGCTCCGGGTCATCCGCGGCACCGTGGACCGGCCGCGCGGCGGGGTGTTCGTCGCCATCTGCCTCGCCGTGCTCGTGAGCGGCTTCCTCGCCGTGCTGGTGCTCAACACCTCGATGGCCAAGGGAGCGTTCGTCCTGGACGACCTGGAAGGGCAGTCGGGGCAGCTCGCCGACACCCAGGAGTCCCTGCAGCACGCCATCGATGCCCAGAGCGCACCGGCCGAGCTGGCCCAGCGCGCCCTGAAGCTCGGGATGGTCCCGTCCTCGACCGCAGCCTTCCTCGACCTGTCGACCGGCAAGGTCCTCGGCGTGGCGAAGCCGGCCGAGAAGGTCTCCGGATTTACGGTGATCACCTCGCCGGTTCCGGTGCTCCCGGCGAAGCCGAAGCCGGCCGCGCCCACGACGACCGTGGTTCACAAGGGAACGGTGACGACGACGACCGTGGTGACGACGAAGGCGAACGGGGTGGTGGAGACGACCGTGACCAGCGTCGACTCGGCGACGGGTACGACGACGACCACCACCAGGACGACCACGCCGGTGGCCAAGCCCGCGGCGACGGGGACCACGGCCAAGCCGGCCACCGTCAAGCCGGCCACAGCCAAGCCGGCGACCAAGCCCGCGACTGCGACCGGCACCCACGCGACTACGAGGTAGACCCACCGTGACCCCCCGCAGGCCCACCCCCCCGACGTCCAGCCCGGCGAGCCGTCGCCACGGCACTGGTCGTCCGGGAGCGCCCGGGCAGGCACGTCCAGCCTCCAGCCGAGCCGGCGCTCGACCGGCTGCCCCCCGCCAGGCTTCCCCGCGGTCGGCCGCCCCGCGCCCGGTCACGGCCCGCACCCCTGCGCCCCGACCGGCGACCCCCCGCGCCACAGTCGGCGCCTCCCCGACCGGCCCTTCGACCCGGCGGCCCGGGGACTCACGCCGGGCCCAGCGTCAGCCCGCGCCGGGAGGCCCCCGACGTCCTTCGCGCGGCAAGATCCGGCGGACCAAGGTCGGCAACCCGCGCCGGCGGATGCGGGCGATGCTCATCGCCACCCTGTTCATCTTCAGCATCTTCGGCGCGCAGCTGTTCTGGGTCCAGGGGATCAACGCCTCCGGAGTGTCCGCCGCCGCGCTCAAGGAGCGGACCACCGAGGCGCTCATCCCCGCGCTGCGCGGGCAGATCCTCGATACCAACGGCGTGGTCCTGGCCTCCAGCCAGGAGCGGTTCACCATCAGCGTCAACCAGACGGCGGTGTGCACCTACGGGACCCGCAAGCCCAAGTGTGACCCGGCCACCTCGGCGACCGCCGTCGCCAAGGCGGCAGCGGTGCTGTCGCCCATCGTCAAGGTTCCGCCCGACCAGCTCGTACCACTTATGACCGGCAACGCCCGCTACAACGTGCTCGTCAAGGACGTCACGCCCCTCACCTGGCGTCAGGTGGCCGCCAAGGGCATACCGGGCATCGGCGTCTCCGGCAGCGACCGCAGCGCGGTGCGCAACTACCCGCAGTCGACGACCGCAGCCTCACTCGTCGGGTACCTGTACAAGAACAGCGAAGGCAAGCAGCGGGCCGCCGGGATCGAGGGCCTGGAGAACGCCGCCCTGGCAGGTCGCCCAGGGGTCGAGACCTATGAACAGGCTGCCGGCGGTGGAGCCATCCCGGACGGGAACTCGTCGATCACCCCGGCCGTCCCCGGCCATGACGTCCAGCTGACGATCAACTCCAACATCCAGTGGTACGCCCAGAACGCCCTGGCCCAGGCGGTCCAGAGGACCGAGGCGCTCTCCGGCACCGTGGTCGTCCAGGACGTGAGGACCGGCCGGCTGCTCGCCGTCGCGTCGTACCCGACCTTCGACCCCAACCACGTGGGCAAGGCCACCGGGAGCCTGTCCAACACCGCCTTCACCGACGTCTTCGAGCCCGGGTCGACCCAGAAGGTCATCACCATGGCCTCGGCACTCTCCGAGGGGAAGGTCACCCCGTCGACGCCCGTGGTCATCCCCAGCGAGATGCACCGCTCCGACGGTGTCTTCCACGACGCCGAGACCCACGGCACGGAGTACCGCACGGTCGCCGGCGCCCTCGCCGAGTCCAGCAACATGGGCACCATGCTCGTCGGCGAGACGGTCCCGTCCTCGGTCCTGTACAGCTACATGCGCAAGTTCGGGCTGGGCTCGCTGTCCGGCTCGAAGTTCCCGGGGGAGTCCGAGGGTCTGCTCGCCCCCAGCGACAAGTGGAACGGCACCCAGCGCTACACGGTGATGTACGGCCAGGGCCTGTCGGTCACCGCGATCCAGGCCGCCGGCGTCTACCAGACCATCGCCAACGGCGGCCTGCGGATGCCGCCCAGCCTCGTCCAGTCGATCGGCGACGACTCCGGGACGCTCGTGCCGCAGCCGCTCCCGACCGGCATCCGCGTCGTCTCGCCGGGGGTGGCCAACAACCTGTCCCAGATGCTCGAGGGCGTCGTGAGCGCCCAGGGCACGGCTCCCGCGGCCCAGATCGCCGGCTACCGGGTGGCCGGCAAGACGGGCACCGCGGACCGGCCCGGCCCCAATGGCCACTACTCGGGCAAGACGGCGAGCTTCATCGGCTATGCCCCCGCCGACAAGCCGCAGATCGTCGTCGCGGTCATCCTCCAGAAGCCGATCAAGGGCTACTTCGGTGGCATCGTCGCCGCCCCTGTCTTCCACGACGTCATGACCTACGCGCTGCAGGAGCTGAAGATCCCCCCGACGGGCACGACGGCGCCCCAGCTGAAGACCAAGCTCGACGGCGCCCCGGCGGCCGACGACCCCACCGTGCTGCGCGACAAGCGGCAGAAGTCCGGCGGGTAGGCTCCCACTCCGATGTCCCTTCCTCGGCCCAGCCCTGCCCTCCAGCTCTCGCTCCACGAACTCCTCGCCGGCGTGCCCGCCCTGGTGTCGCCAACGGTCGACGGCGACGCCTCCTCCGTGGTCGGTGGCGTCAGCCTCGACTCCCGTGGGGTCCAGCCGGGCGACCTGTATGCCGCCCTCCCGGGCGCCCACGCGCACGGCGCCTCGTTCGCCGCCGCCGCCGTCGCCGCCGGAGCCGTTGCGGTGCTCACCGACCCGGCCGGCCTGGCCCTGGTGCGGGGCGCGGGCGTCCAGGTGCCCGTCGTCGTCGTCGAGGACCCCCGCGCCGTCCTCGGCGAGGTCGCCAGCCACCTCTACGGCACCGTCGGGACCGGGCTGA
The DNA here is from genome assembly GCA_021324575.1 of Intrasporangiaceae bacterium. Classification (GTDB taxonomy): domain Bacteria; phylum Actinomycetota; class Actinomycetes; order Actinomycetales; family Dermatophilaceae; genus Nostocoides. The sequence goes on from JAJPIW010000012.1 coordinate 10,679, forward strand.
AGCTCGTCGGGGTGACGGGGACCAACGGCAAGACGACGACGGCATACCTCATCACCTCCGCCCTCGAGGCGCTCGGCGAGGAGACCGGCCTGATCGGCACCGTCGAGACCCGGGTCGGCGCCGAGCGGATCAAGAGCGTGCGAACCACCCCGGAGGCCACCGACCTCCACGCCCTGCTCGCCGTCATGGCCGAGCGCGGCCTGCACACCTGCGTCATGGAGGTGTCCAGCCACGCGCTGAGCCTCCACCGGGTCGACGGGGTGGTCTACGACGTCGCCCTCTTCACCAACCTGTCCCAGGACCACCTCGACTTCCACCCGACGATGCGCGACTACTTCGAGGCCAAGGCCTCGCTCTTCACACCAGTACGGTGTCGCCAGGGCATCGTCTGCGTCGACGACGAGTGGGGCCGCGAGCTGGCCTCTGCCGCAACGGTTCCCGTGACGACACTGAGCTCGGACCCGGCCGTTCCCGCCGACTGGCGGGTGACGCCGGACGATGCCGACGTCTCACTGTTCACCCTCGCCGGCACGGACACCACCCTGCACCTGCGCTCGGCGCTTCCGGGGGAGTTCAACCGGGTCAACACGGCGATGGCCGCGCTCACCCTGCTCCTGCTCGGCCGGTCGAACGCCGAGGTCGAGCAGGCGATCCTCGCCGACCCGCACGTGCCAGGGCGGATGGAGAGGGTCGACCCGACGTGCGGGACGATCGAAGCGCTACCGCTGGCCGTCGTCGACTACGCACACACACCCGAGGCGGTGGAGGCCGCGCTGACCGCCTTGCGCCCCACGACGGTCGGGGGCCTCGTCGTCGTCCTCGGCGCCGGCGGTGACCGCGACCGCGGCAAGCGGGCCGCCATGGGCCGGGCAGCGGCCCAGGGCGCCGACATCGTCATCGTCACCGACGACAACCCGCGCACCGAGGACCCAGCGGCGATCCGGTCCGCGATCCTGGCCGGTGCCCGGGCCGCCTACCCGGTCAATGCGCTGTCGGTCGAAGAGATCGCCGACCGGTCCCACGCCATCCGCCGAGCCGTCGAGCAGGCCGTGGCCAGCGGCCCCGGGGCCACGGTGGCCGTCGTCGGCAAGGGCCATGAGACCGGGCAGGAGATCGCCGGCGTCGTCCACCCCTTCGATGACCGTGTCGCGTTGCGCGCAGCCCTCGACGAGACCGCCCGCGGACTCACCCCGACGCCGAGCTCGGCGGAGCAGCCGTCGTGATCCCGTTGTCCCTGGCCGAGGTGGCCGCCATCACCGGTGGTGAGCTGGCCGGCATACCTGCAGCTGATGCAGCCGATGTCGTCATCGACGGTCCGGTCGTCACCGACTCGCGAGAGGCAGGCCCGGGCAGTCTCTACATCGCACGCATCGGGGAGTCCATGGACGGCCACGCCTTCGTCCCGGCCGCCGCAGCCGCGGGAGCGGTGGCGGCCCTGGTCACCCGCCCGGTCGAGGGGTTCGCCTGCGTGGTCGTCGACGACGACCAGCGCGCCTTCGTCGCCCTCGCCCGCCACCTGGTCGACATCTCGCCCGACCTCACGGTCATAGGGATCACCGGCTCCTCGGGCAAGACGAGTACCAAGGACCTCGTGGCCGACGTGCTGCGTGGTGAAGGCGAGACGGTGGCCCCGGTCGGGTCGCTCAACTCCGAGGTCGGCGTTCCGCTCACGGTGTGCCGGATCACGCCGTCGACCCGTTTCCTCGTCGTCGAGATGGGAGCCCGCGGCATCGGCCACATCCGCTACCTCACCCAGATCGTGCCCCCGCGCATCGGTGCCGTCCTCAACGTGGGCGTGGCCCACGTCGGGGAGTTCGGCTCCCGGGAGGCCATCGCCACCGCCAAGGCCGAGCTCGTCGAGGCGCTGCCGGCCGGGGGAGTGGCGGTGCTCAACGCCGACGACGTCGCCGTGCGAGCCATGGCCGAGCGTACCGACGCCGACGTCGTGCTCGTCGGTGAGGCGGAGGACGCCACCGTGCGGGCCGTCGACGTCGACCTCGACGACGAGGGCCGGGCCCGGTTCCGGCTGGTGACGCCCGTCGGTGCTGCCGACGTGCGGCTCGGTCTGGTCGGCCGGCACCACGTGGGAAACGCCCTCTCCGTCGCGGCCGTCGCGCTGGCCTGCGGCGTCGGCCTCGCCGACGTCGCGGCCCGGCTGTCCGCCGCACGACCCACCAGCCGCTGGCGGATGGAGGTGACCCGCCGGCCCGACGGGGTCGTCGTCGTCAACGACGCCTACAACGCCAACCCCGACTCGATGCGCGCCGCCCTCCACGCCGTCCGCGCGATGCGGGTCACCGCCCGGCGCTGGGCCGTCCTCGGCTCGATGCTCGAGCTCGGCGAGGAGGCCGAGGCCGACCACGCAGACATCGGCCGCGAGGCGGTGCGCTCCGGCATCGACGAGCTCGTCGTCGTGGGAGAGGTCGCGGCACCGATGGTGGCTGGTGCCCTCGCCGAGACCCGAGCCGGCGATGCCAGCGCCCGAGCCGTCACCCAGGTCCGGCACGTGGCCGACGCTGACGCGGCATACGAGCTGCTCACCGCGGAGATGCGCGCCGGTGACGTCGTGTTGCTCAAGTCCAGCCGCGATGCGGGGCTACGGTGGCTCGGAGAGCGGATCGCGACCGGATCGGAGAACCCCGAGGTGTCCTCGACCCAGGCGGTGGTAGCCCGGTGAAGGCCGTCCTCATCGGAGCCGTCGTCGCCCTCGTCGTCGGTCTGCTCGGCACGCCGGCGTTCATCAAGTTCCTCGTGCGCAAGGGCTACGGCCAGTTCATCCGCGACGACGGACCCACCTCGCACCACACCAAGCGCGGCACGCCGACCATGGGCGGCGCCATCATCATCGGGGCGACGTTCGCGGCATACGCGATGGCCCACCTGCTCACCCTCACCCCACCGACGTGGAGCGGGATGCTCGTCCTCTTCCTCATGGGCGGGCTCGGGCTGGTCGGGTTCCTCGACGACTTCCTCAAGATCTCCAAGCAGCGCAGCCTCGGCCTGCGCTCGGGACAGAAGCTCGCCGGGCAGGCCCTCGTCGCCGTGCTCTTCGCGGTCCTGGCCCTGCAGTTCCCCAACAGGAACTTCCGCACCCCGGCCTCGACGCACATCTCCTTCGTCCGCGACACGCGCCTCGACCTGGCCTTCGCTGGGACGATCGCCGGCCTCATCCTGTTCATCATCTGGGCCAACATCATGATCTCCGGCGCGAGCAACGGGGTGAACCTCACTGATGGCCTCGACGGCCTGGCGACCGGCGCGAGCACGATGGTGTTCGCCTCCTACGTCCTCATCGGGATCTGGGAGTTCAACCAGTCCTGCCAACGGGTCGCCAGCACCAAGTGCTACGAGGTCCGCGACCCGCACGACCTGGCCGTCGTCGCGGCGTGCGTCATGGGCGCCTGCTTCGGCTTCCTGTGGTGGAACGCCTCACCCGCCAAGATCTTCATGGGCGACACCGGGTCGCTCGCGCTCGGCGGTGGCATCGCCGGGCTCGCGATCACGACCCGGACCGAGCTGCTGATGGTCGTCCTCGGCGGGCTCTTCGTGGCGATCACCTTGTCGGTCATCATCCAGGTCGCCTCCTACAAGACGACCGGCAAACGGGTCTTCCGGATGGCGCCGCTCCAACATCACTTCGAGCTGCTCGGGTGGGCCGAGGTCACCATCGTCATCCGGTTCTGGATCATCGCCGGCCTGTTCGTCGCCCTGGCGCTGGGGCTCTTCTACGCCGAATGGGTGGTGGGCGGCCAGTGACGGCCGAGCGTCTCGCCGGGCTCACCCATCGCGACGCCGACTGGCAGGGCTTGCGGGTCGTCGTCGGCGGGGTCGGGGTGAGCGGCTTCGCGGCGGCTGACGCGCTCCTGGAGCGCGGCGCCGAGGTGACCGTCGTGGACGGGGCCCAACCGGCGCCGGGGTCGACGGCTGCGGAGCGGGCCAAGATCCTGGACATCCTGGGAGCCCGCCTGGTCCTTGGGCCCGGAGCCTCCGACCGTATGCCGGAGGGCCCGGTCCCCGACGTCGTCGTCACCTCGCCGGGGTGGTCACCGGCACAGCCGCTGCTCGCCCAGGCGGCGGTTGCCGGCATCCCGATCTGGGGCGAGGTCGAGCTGGCCTGGCGGATGCGGCCGGCCGTTGGGGCGGCGCCATGGCTGACGATCACTGGCACCAACGGCAAGACGACGACGGTGAAGATGCTCGAGTCCATCCTGCGGGCCGCAGGACTGCGGACCACGGCGGCAGGCAACGTCGGCACGCCGATCATCGAGGCCGTCCTCCACCCCCAGCCCTACGACGTCATCGCCGTGGAGCTGTCGAGCTTCCAGCTGCACTGGTCCAGCTCCCTCGAGCCGCAGGCCTCGGCGTGCCTCAACATCGCCCCGGACCACGTCGACTGGCACGGCTCGGTCGGGGAGTACGCCCGGGCCAAGGGCAAGGTCTACGCCAACACCGAGATCGCCTGCGTCTACAACGTCGAGGACGAGCAGACGATGCACCTGGTCGAGGAGGCGGAGGTCCAGGAGGGCTGCCGCGCCATCGGGTTCACCCTGGGCGTGCCCGGTCCCTCGATGCTCGGGCTCGTCGACGACGTGCTCGCCGACCGGGCCTTCGTCGAGGAGCGGCGGACGAGTGCCGCCGAGCTCTGCACGCTCGCCGACCTCCGCGGCGAGGGGCCGCCGGTGGCACCCCACGTGGTCGCCAATGCGCTGGCCGCGGCCGCTCTGGCGCGAGCCCATGGCGTGCCGGCGGCAGCCGTCCGCGAGGGGTTGCGGGCATTCCGACCCGACCCGCACCGGATCGCCGAGGTGGCCACCGTCGACGGCGTCCGGTTCGTCAACGACTCCAAGGCGACCAACCCGCACGCCGCGCAGGCCAGCCTCACGGCATACGAGCACGTCGTCTGGGTGGCCGGCGGGCTGCTCAAGGGCGCCGATGTCGACGGCCTGGTGGCGGCCGTGGCGGGCCGGCTGCGCGGGGTGGTCCTCATCGGCCGGGACCGAGCCCAGGTTGCCGAGGCACTTGCACGACACGCCCCCGATGTCCCGGTCGTCGACATCGAACGGACCGACACTGGGGCGATGGATGTCGTCGTCGCGCGTGCCGCCGGTCTCGCAGAGCCCGGCGATGTGGTGCTGCTCGCGCCGGCCGCCGCTTCGATGGACATGTTCACCAACTACGCGGCCCGTGGGGACGCGTTCGCGGCGGCGGTCCTGCGGTACGCCGGGCCGGCCGAGGGCTGATCGATGACGAGCCACGCAGCCTCCGGGGAGGCCGGGGCGGCGCGTGACCGGCTGGCCGGCTGGGCCCGGCGACTGGACTCACCCACCGCGACCTACTACCTCCTGCTCGCCGTGACCGGAGCCCTCGTCGCCATCGGCCTGGTCATGGTCCTCTCCGCGTCGTCGGTGATGTCGCTGGAGGACACCAAGGCGTCCTCGGCCTACTCCATCTTCCAGAGTCAGGCCATCTTCGCCGCGATCGGTGCGGCCGCCCTGGTCGTCGCCAGCCGGCTGGGCATCACCGCCTGGAAGCGGCTGGCCTTCCCGGCGCTCCTCGGCGCGATCGCCCTCCAGCTGCTCGTCTTCATCCCCGGCGTCGGCGTCGCCGTCAACGGCAACGTCAACTGGATCAAGGCCGGGCCGATCACGATCCAGCCGTCGGAGCTGATCAAGGTGGGCCTCGTCCTCGTCGGCGGACTGGTCCTCGCGGCCCGCCGCCATCGGCTCAACCGGGTCGTCGACATCGCCGTGCCTTTCCTCGTGCCGATCGTCGCCGTCGCTGTGGGCCTCGTTCTCGTCGGCCACGACCTGGGCACTGCCCTCATCATGGGCGCGCTCATCGGGGGAATGCTCTACACCGCAGGCGTTCCCGGGCGGTTCTTCGCCGTCGCCTTCGCCGGCGCCGCGGCCGTGGTCACGGTGTTCGTCCTCACCAGCAGCAACCGGCTGGGCCGTCTGAGCATCTGGCTCGACCCCGCCAGCAACACCGACGCCGCCCGCCAGCCGATCCACGGCCGCTATGCCCTCGCCGACGGAGGGTGGTTCGGGCTCGGCCTGGGCGGCAGCCGGGAGAAGTGGCGCTACCTCTCCGAGCCGCACAACGACTTCATCTTCGCGATCATCGGCGAGGAGCTCGGCCTGCCCGGCACCCTCGTCATCCTCGGGCTGTTCAGCCTGCTCGCCTTCGCCTGCTTCCGGCTGGTCACCCGGACCACCGACGACTTCGTGCGGATCGTCTCGGCCGGGATCATGGCCTGGATCGTCATCCAGGCCATGATCAACATCGGCTCGGTCATCGGCCTGCTCCCCGTCATCGGGGTGCCGTTGCCGCTCGTGTCCTCCGGTGGCTCCTCACTCATCACGACCATGCTCGCGTTGGGAGTGCTCATCTCCTTCGCCCGCGCCGAACCCGGGTGTCGTGAGGCGTTGGCCACGCGCGCCTCCGTGGTCCGGCGCACGGTGGCCGTCGTGCCGGCGCGGCGCCGCGGTCGCTCCTGATGGCAGGCGGCTCCCCGTCGTCGGTGCTGCTCGCGGGTGGTGGCACGGCTGGACACGTCTCCCCGCTGCTCGCCCTCGCCGACTGCCTGCGTCGGCGTGACCCCGAGGTCCGGGTCACCGCGCTCGGGACGGCCGAGGGCCTGGAGGCGCGGCTGGTCCCCGACCGCGGCTACGACCTGCTCACCGTTCCCAAGGTGCCGTTGCCGCGACGCCCGAACGCCGACCTGGTCCGCCTTCCGCGCAATCTGGCGGCTGCCGTCCGCGCCGCCGACGAGGCGATCGCGACGAGCGGAGCCGAGGTGGTGGTGGGCTTCGGCGGCTATGTGTCGACCCCGGCCTACCTCGCGGCCCGGCGTCGCGGCATACCGGTCGTCGTCCACGAGCAGAACGCCCGCCCGGGCATCGCCAACCGGGTCGGGGCGCGGCTCACCCGGTTCGTCGGCACCACGTTCGCCTCGACCGAGCTGGTCCACTCCAGGGTCGTCGGGATGCCGCTCCGCCGCGAGATCGCCACGCTCGACCGGGCCGCGCGCCGGGCCGAGGGCCTCGCGGCACACGGCCTCCAGGACGGTCCGCCGACCCTGCTCGTGACCGGTGGCTCACTCGGCGCCCAGCGTCTGAACGAAGCCTTCGAGCAGTGCGTCGAGGCTCTGCGGGCGGCCGGCATCCAGGTCATCCACGTGACCGGTCGCGGCAAGGAGTTCGACGTCCCGACCGGAGACGGTCCTGCGTATGTCGTTGTCCCGTATGCCGATCGGATGGATCTCGCGTATGCCGCGGCCGACCTGGTCGTTGCCCGCGCCGGGGCCAACACCGTCTGTGAGCTCACCGCCGTCGGGTTGCCCGGCGTCTACGTCCCCCTCCCCATCGGCAACGGCGAGCAACGGCTCAACGCACGGGACGTGGTCGCGGCGGGCGGCGGGCTGCTGGTCGACGACGCCGCCTTCGACCCGGCGTGGATCGACAGCCGGCTCATCCCCCTCCTGGGCGACCCTGCGCGGTTGCAACAGCTGGCCCACGCCGCGGCCTCGGTGGGAGAGGCCCACGGCGACGAGCACCTGGCCGACCTCGTGGACGAGGCCTTCGCCAGCAGGAGCGGTCGTGGCTGACGGCACCAACCCGCGGTTCGACTTCGCTGCACCCCTGCCGCGACTCGCGGACCTGGGCCGGGTGCACTTCGTCGCCATCGGCGGCTCGGGGATGTCGGCGGTGGCCCGCCTCCTGCTCGGTCGCGGGGTGGCGGTGTCCGGCTCCGATGCGAAGGACTCGGCGACCCTGCAGGCCCTGGCCGCCGAGGGTGCGGCGGTGCACGTCGGGCACGACCCGGCGCTCCTGGACGGCGTAGACACCGTCGTCGTCTCCTCGGCGATCCCCGAGACCAACCCTGAGCTGGCCCGGGCCCGGGAGCTGGGCCTGCCGGTCCTGCACCGCTCCCAGGCCCTCACCGTCGCCGCCCAGGGCTTCCGACGGGTTGCGGTCGCCGGCGCCAACGGTAAGACGACGACCACCTCGATGATCGCGGTGGCGCTCCTTGCCGCGGGGGCCGATCCGTCTTTCGCCTCCGGCAGCGACCTGCCCGGCCATGACACCAACGCCCGGATCGGGGCGGGGGAGGGTTTCGTCATCGAGGCCGACGAGAGCGACGGGTCGTTCCTCGTCTACCGCCCCGAGGTGGCCGTCGTGACCAACGTCCAGCCCGACCACCTCGACTTCTACGGCACCTTCGAGCGGGTCCAGGCGGCCTATGACGCCTTCGTCGCGACCCGTGCCGAGGGCGGCTTGCTCGTCGCCTGCCACGACGATGCGGGGTCGCTGGCCCTCGCCCGTCGCGATGCCGGAGCCGACCGGCGGGTCGTGACCTACGGTTTCGACCCGGCCGCAGACGTGGTGCTGTCCGACGCCGTGGCCGCAGTCCGTGACGAGGGTGGCTTCAGCGCCTCAGCGACGGTCACCGGACCCGACGGAGTCTCCCGGCCGCTCCGGGTGGCCATGCCGGGCAGGCACAACCTGCAGAACGCAGCTGCCGCGTATGCCGCTTCGGTGCTGGGTCTTGGCGTGGATGCCGACGCGGTCCTGGCCGGCCTGGCCGACTTCACCGGTGCCCGTCGCCGGTTCGAGGTGATCGGGACGGCCGGGGGAGTGACCGTCGTCGACGACTACGCCCACAACGCCGGCAAGGTCACCGCGCTCGTGCACACCGCGGTGGGCCTCGTGGGCTCTGACCGGGTGCGCGTGATCTTCCAGCCCCATCTGTACTCACGGACCCGTGACTTCGCCGATGGCTTCGGGGCCGGCTTGGCGGCGGCCGACGACGTGGTGCTCCTGCCGATCTACGGTGCCCGCGAGGAGCCGATGCCCGGTGTCACGAGCGAGCTGGTCGCCGACGCCGTCCGCCGGCACAACCCCAAGGCTCAGGTGGACGTTGAGACTGACCGCACGGAGCTGGTCCGCCGTCTCGCGGAGCGAGCGCGGCCGGGCGACCTCGTCCTCGTCGTCGGTGCGGGCGACGTCACGACGCTCGCACCGGAGATCCTCGCCGCGATCGGCGGCGCGCAGTGACCGGGCTGACCGAGCGGCGAGGCGTCCGGTCGGCGAAGGACCGGTTCGAGGACCGCGCCAGAGCGGTGCGTCGACGGCCGCTGCGCCGCGCGGCATACGCGATCCTGACCCTCGCCCTGGCCGTCCTCGTCGGCTGGACCTTCTGGGGCTCGACCCTGCTCTCGGTCCGAGACGTGGCGGTCGACGGCCTGCCCACCGGCGAAGTGGCAGCCGTCCGGGCCGTGGCGACCGACCAGATCGGCACCCCGCTCGCGCGGGTCGACACCGGGGCGGTCAGCGCTCGAGTGCTCACCCGCGCGGAGATCGCCGAGGTCAAGGTGGTCCGGTCCTGGCCCCACACCCTGACGATCAAGGCCGTCCCCCGAACGGCCGCCCTCGTCCTGCGCAACCCTCAGGGTCAACTGGAGGTCGTGGACGCGGGAGGTGTCCGGTTCGGCATCGTCCAGACGCGACCTGCGGGTGTACCACTCGTCACGGCCACCTCGGCGGACGCGGTCACGCCCGGCGCGCTGACCGCTGCACTCAGCGTCGTCGGGGCGCTCCCGCCGGACCTGGCCAGGACGGTGTCCGGCATCACGGTCGGCGGTGCCAACCTGGTCACCTTCACCACCGGGTCGACCGAGGTCGTGTGGGGCGGCGCCGGGCAGGAGGACCTCAAGGTCCGGATCGTGACGACGCTGTTGCGCACCCACCCCAAGCTCATCGACGTGTCGGCGCCGCAGACCCCGGTGAGCAGATGACGCGGGGTTCCTGAGACAGTTGTGCCTGATGGGGCGGACGTGATCTCACCGTGGCGAAATCGGCCGACGAACCGCACGACACGCCCGGCCTGTCGTTGCTTGACGTGACCTGAACGCCTAGCGTCGCTCACGCGCGAGGATCACAAAAGCATAACCGTGAACTTCACGTCAAGCGTTTGTCGGTCCCGCACCCACCCTGTACATCTCACTCAACACCCTGCTCCACACGAGAGGCGCCACCGTGGCATCACCCCAGAACTACCTCGCCGTCATCAAGGTCGTCGGTATCGGCGGCGGTGGCGTCAACGCCATCAACCGGATGATCGAGGTCGGGCTCAAGGGCGTCGAGTTCATCGCCATCAACACCGACGCCCAGGCGCTGCTCATGAGCGACGCCGACGTCAAGCTCGACGTCGGCCGGGAGCTGACCCGCGGTCTCGGCGCCGGCGCCGACCCGGAGGTCGGCAAGAAGGCCGCCGAGGACCACGCGGAGGAGATCGAGGAGGTGCTCAAGGGCGCCGACATGGTCTTCGTCACCGCCGGCGAGGGCGGCGGCACGGGCACCGGTGGTGCGCCGGTGGTGGCGCGCATCGCCAGGGGCCTGGGCGCCCTCACCATCGGCGTGGTCACCCGACCCTTCACTTTCGAGGGCCGCCGGCGGGCCAACCAGGCCGAGTCCGGCATCGGCGGCCTGCGCGAGGAGGTCGACACCCTCATCGTGATCCCCAACGACCGGTTGCTCTCCATCAGCGACCGCGGGGTGTCCATGCTGGACGCGTTCCGCAGCGCCGACCAGGTCCTCCTCTCCGGCGTCCAGGGCATCACCGACCTGATCACCACGCCGGGCCTGATCAACCTGGACTTCGCCGACGTCAAGTCGGTCATGCAGGGCGCCGGCTCGGCACTCATGGGCATCGGCTCCTCCCGCGGCGAGGACCGTGCCGTCCAGGCGGCCGAGCTGGCCATCTCCAGCCCGCTGCTCGAGGCGAGCATCGACGGGGCCCACGGCGTGCTGCTGTCCATCCAGGGCGGCAGCGACCTGGGTCTCTTCGAGATCAACGAGGCCGCCCGCCTGGTCCAGGAGGCCGCCCACCCCGAGGCCAACATCATCTTCGGTGCGGTCATCGACGACGCGCTGGGCGACGAGGTCCGGGTCACTGTCATCGCGGCCGGTTTCGACGGCGGCGCCCCGGTCCGTCGTGGCGACGACCGCGCGCTCGGCACCGTCCATGCCGGCGGGCGTCCGGCGCAGTCGGCTCCTCCGCAGGCTGCCGCAGCCCAGCGGCCGGCTCCCGAGCGGGCCGAGCCCGCCGCGGCGCAGCCGGCCGACGGCCAGTCAGGCGCTCGTCCCGAGGCCGCGCAGCGCCCCAGCCCGGCGGCGCCCGCCCAGCAGCCGCCGCGCACGGTCACCTTCGACGACGGTGACGACCTGGACGTGCCCGACTTCCTCAAGTAGGTCGACCACGACTCTCCCCGCAGCCTCGGCGCCGACACGGCGCCGGGGCTGCGGCGTGTCCGGGCCGATGGCATACGGTCGTCCTGTGTTCTTCTGGCGCGAGGCTGACGACGGGATCGACCGGTCCTTCACCGACCGGTCGGCAGGCCACAGCGTCGGGCCGTATGCCGGGCTCAACCTCGGGGGCAAGGTCGGCGACGACCCCGCGGTCGTCGAGGAGAACCGTCACGACCTGGCGGCCCAGGTCGGCGTCGAGCGCGACCACCTCCTGTTCATGGACCAGTGCCACGGCGCGCAGGTCGCGGTGGTCGACGGGCCGTATGTCGGTGGTGCGGTGCCACGCGTCGACGCGCTCGTCACGGCGAGACCGGGCCTGGCCCTGGCCGCACTCGTCGCGGACTGCACGCCGGTCCTGTTGTGGGACAACGAGTCTGGCGTCATTGCAGCAGTGCACTCGGGCCGCCCTGGGCTCATCGCCGGCGTGGTCCCGGCCGCCGTCACGGCGATGAGGGATCTCGGTGCAGGGCAGATCCGCGGCGTCGTCGGCCCCTCGGTCTGCGGCCGGTGCTACGAGGTGCCCGAGCAGATGCAGGCCGACGCGGCCCGCGTCGCACCGAGCAGCCGGGCCCGCTCGTGGACCGGCACGACGGCCATCGACATCGCCACGGGAGTCGTGGACCAGCTCGTGTCGGCCGGTGTCGAGGTCGGCTGGGTCGCGGGGTGCACGCGGGAGACCGAGCGTCTCTACTCCTACCGCCGCGACGGCAGCACCGGGCGCTTCGCCGGCGTCATCGTCCGCCGCCCATGACCGACCGGCGCGAGGAGCTGTCCGCAGGCCTTGAGGCGGTGGAGAACCGGATCCTCGCTGCCTGCGCAGCTGCCGGACGGGACCGCTCTGAGATCACCCTCGTCGTCGTGACCAAGCACTTCCCGTCCGCCGACGTCGAGCTGCTCCGAGGTCTCGGCGTCACCGACGTCGGGGAGAACCGGGACCAGGAGGCCGCCGAGAAGTTCGCCCACCTGCGCGACCGCGAGGACCTCACCCTGCACTTCGTGGGTCAGGTGCAGACCAACAAGGCCGGCCACGTCGCGTCGTATGCCGATGTCGTCCACTCGGTCGACCGGCAGCGCCTCGTGACGGCGCTCGACCGCGGCGCCGAACGGGCCGGGCGTCGGGTTCGGTGCCTTGTCCAGATAGCTCTCGACGACGAGGTGGGGCGTGGCGGCGTACCGGCCGGCTCGGCGCGAGCTGTCGCCGACGCCGTGGCCGAGGCGTCGCACCTCGACCTCGGTGGCGTCATGGCGGTGGCCCCGCTCGGAGCCGACCCCGCGGCTGCGTTCACCCGACTGCGAGAGGTCGCGACCGGCATACGGGCTGACCATCCGGAGGCCTCCTGGGTCTCGGCCGGGATGAGCGGGGACCTGGAAGCAGCGATCGGCGCCGGTGCGACACACCTGCGTGTCGGCACGGCAATCCTCGGAACTCGCCTGTCACTTCGGTAACTTCATTCACGAACGGATCGGTCAGGCCACCCCTGGTCGTACGCACGGGAATGAGGGAGTTCGGCATGGCTGGCGCGCTGCGCAAGACGATGGTCTACCTGGGTTTGGCCGAGGAGGACCAGCGCTACGACGGCTACGACGACTACGCCTACGACGACGAGCCGGCCGGCCACCACGAGGAGCACACGGCCGAGGTCACACCGATCCGGCGCACGCCGATGGCTCACGTCGTCCGCGACCCGGAGGTCGGTGCCCTGAACCGGATCACGACGATCCACCCGCGGACCTACAACGAGGCCAAGACGATCGGCGAGAACTTCCGCGCCGGCACCCCGGTCATCATGAACCTCACCGACATGGACGACTCCGACGCCAAGCGTCTCGTCGACTTCGCCGCCGGTCTGGTCTTCGGCCTGCACGGCGCCATCGAGCGGGTCACCGCCAAGGTCTTCCTCCTTTCGCCCTCGCACGTCGAGGTGTCGGCCGAGGAGGCCGGCCCGGAGCCGGCCCGCGCCCTGTTCAACCAGTCCTGACCGGTCTCACAGCCACCCCACAGCCAGTTCCCGGACTGCGTGGGTGATGCTGGAGCCATGGTGAACCATCCATGACCGCCATCCGTGAGGTCGTCGACCTCGTCCTTCTGCTCGCCCTCATCGTGCTGCTGGGCCGGCTCGTCCTGGACTGGATCCAGGTGTTCGCACGCGACTGGCGGCCCCGAGGGCCGGTCCTCGTCGTCGCCGAGGGCGTCTATACCGTGACCGATCCGCCGATCAAGGCGATCCGGCGTGTCATCCCGCCCTTGCGGATCGGTGGAATGAGCATCGATCTGGCGTTCATGGTTCTCCTCCTGGCGATCTACATCCTCCGAGCCATCGTCTAGGGTTGGCTCTCGAGCCTGCGCCATCCGGTCGCGGCTGATGGTGATCCGATCCCCTCGAGGTGACACATGGCGCTCACGCCCGAAGAGGTCCTCAACAAGACCTTCACCCAGACCCAGTTCCGTCGTGGCTACGACGAGCGCGAGGTCGACGACTTCCTCGACGAGGTGGTCGCCGAGATGCGACGCCTGGCCAAGGACACCGAGGACACGCGCACCCAGCTCAACGAGTGCAGGGAGGGCCGCGGGCTGGATCCGGTCGCCGTCGCCCCCGTCTCGCTCGAGAAGGCCGATGCCGAGGACTCAGGCGCGGCCTTGGCCGAGGTGCAGGCGCGCAACGCCGAGCTGGAGAAGCTCGCTGCCGAGTACCAGGAGCGCATCGCCCAGCTCGAGGGCGAGCACGGACAGCTCCAGACCGAGCACGCCGACCTCCGCTCGGCCCACGAGGACGTCCAGGGCAGGCTCGCCTCGCTGACCGACGAGCACGCCAACGTCACCGGCCAGCTCGACAGCCTCCGCGGCGACCACGACACCCTGCGCGGTCAGCACGACAGCCTCCGGTCCACCCTCGACCAGCGGGCCGCCGACGACTCGGCCGCCGAGGAGAACGCCGACACGCACGTGTCCACACTCGCCTCGCGCGTCGAGGAGGCCGAGCGCGACGCCCAGGAGCGGATCGCCAAGGCCAACGACGAGGCCCGGGCGGCCGAGCAGGAGGCTCAGGCGGCACAGGAGCGCGCCAAGGCAGCCGAGCAGGAGGCCGACGAGCGGATTGCCGCTGCCCAGTCGCGCCAGCCCGAGGAAACGGCCACCGGCTCTGACAGCGGCAACGGTGCCGAGCTCGCCGGTGCCGCGGCTGCCGGGGGCCTGGGTGCCGCCGGCGTCCTGGCCCTGGCCCAGCGCCTCCACGACGAGCACGTCGCGGCGGGTACCTCCCAGCGCCAGCAGCTCATCGACGAGGGCCAGAGCCGCCATGACGAGCTCGTCGCCAAGGGCCAGTCACACCACGACGACCTCATCGCGACAGCGACCTCCCAGCACGATGACCTCATTGCGACGGCGACCTCCCAGCACGACGACCTCATTGCGACGGCGACCTCCCAGCACGACGACCTCATCGCGACGGCGACCTCCCAGCGCGACGAGATGCTCAGCACGGCCACCTCCCAGCGCGACGAGATGCTCAACACCGCATCGGCCAAGCGCGACGAGATGCTGACCGAGGCGCGCGAGCGTTCGACCGGCATGGTGGCCGAGGCCCAGCAGAAGAAGGCGGCCATCCTCGCCGAGCTCGCCGCTGAGCAGGAGACGCTCGAGGGCCACATCGAGCAGCTGAAGTCCTTCGAGAGCTCCTACCGCTCGCAGCTGAAGAGCTACATCACCGACCAGCTCGACCAGCTCGACCAGACCGCAGTCGACCTTCCCAAGTCGTCTGCTGACGCCGAGGCTGCCGACGCGCCCAGCCCCGAGCACGAAGCACAGCAGGCCTGAGGGCCGGCTGCGCCGCTCACGGACGCCCGCACCCGGGCACGGGTGCGGACGTCCGTGCGTGGTCACGCGGCGCGCCGACAGGGGGCCCGGTTTGGCTCGGGGGTGTGGGGGTCATATCCTTCGCAGCACTGCCTGAGCGCGGGCGGTCACGAGGCAGGCGAGACAAGGACGGTCATGGCGGCACAGCGAGCGGTGTCTACCCGACGCACGTCGAGCGCGACCAAGGCCGCGACCTCCAAACCGCCGGCAGCGAGCAGGGCCACACCTGCGAAGGCCGCCAAAACTGCTCCGGCCAAGGTGGCCAAGAGCAGCCCGGCGGCGCCGACGACGAGCGCTCCCTCACGGGCTTCGAAGGTGGCAACCACGAAGGCCGCGACGACGAAGGCTGTATCGACGAAGGCCGCGACGGCCACGGCCACCAAGGTCGCCCCGGCGAAAGCCACCAAGGCTGCTCCGGCGAAGGCTGCTCCGGCGAAGGCTGCTCCGGCGAAGGCTGCTCCGGCGAAGGCCGCTCCGGCGAAGGCTGCTCCGGCGAAGGCCACCAAGGCCGCTCCGGCGAAAGCGGCTCCGGCGAAGGCCGCTCCGGTCCGGGCGACGCGCGCCGCTGCGAAGGTGACCTTGCCCGTCCGTGGCGACGAGCAGCCGTGGACCGCCGCGGAGCTCAAGGGGGTCCGGGCCGAGATCGAGGCCGACATGGAGCGCCTGCGCGCCGAGATCGAGCAGGCCGAGTCCGAGCTCGTCGGCCTCATGCGCGACTCCGGGGACGGGGCCGGGGACGACCAGGCCGATGCCGGCACCAAGACCTACGAGCGGGAGCAGGAGATGTCGGTCGCCGCCAACGCTCGGGAGATGTTCCTCCAGAACGAGCACGCGCTCGAGCGGATCGCCAACGGCACCTACGGCCTGTGCGAGTCCTGTGGCCGGCCGATCGGCAAGCTCCGGCTCCAGGCCGCGCCCCGAGCGACCCTCTGCCTGGACTGCAAGAAGAAGCAGGAACGGCGCTGAGCAGTCGCAGGACAACCTCTTCCGTCGTCGACCTCCACCCAGGCCGCCGGCGTGGCATTCGGGCTCTGCTCCTCGTCGTGGCTGCCATGGCCCTTGCTGCCGACCAGCTGACCAAGGTACTTGCCCTGGCCCACCTCACGCCGGGCCGGCCGGTCGACCTCGTGGGTTCGTGGTTGCGGCTCACCTTGATTCGCAACCCCGGCGCAGCGTTCTCCCTCGGTGACCGGGCGACCTGGCTGCTCACCATCATCGCCATCGGGGTCCTCATCGCGATCGGCACGATGGCCCGTCGGCTCGGTTCGCGCGCCTGGGCCGTCGCGCTCGGGCTCATCCTGGGTGGCGCTCTGGGCAACCTCGTCGACCGCTTCTTCCGGGCACCCGGACCCGGTCGGGGGCAGGTCGTCGACTTCATCGACTACTTCGGCCTGTTCATCGGCAACGTCGCGGACATCGCCATCGTGGGGGCCGCCGCCTATATTGCGGTTCTGTCGCTGCGCGGCGTCCCCGCGAGCGGAAAGCCGGCGGGCCGGCATACCCAGGACGCCGTGGGGCACGGCGCGTGAGCGAGCAGCGCGCAGTCCTCGTCCCCGACGGCCTGGACGGGGAGCGGGTCGACGCCGCGATCGCGCGCCTCTTCGGGTTGTCACGCACCAAGGCCGCCGACCTCGCCGCCGAGGGCCTGGTCGTGAGTGCCGGTCAGACCGTGGGCAAGTCGCACCGGGTGACCGCCGGCGACCTGCTCGAGGTGAGCCTGCCGGATGCCCCGACCAGCCCGACCCTGCAGGTCATCGCCGAGCCTGTGCCGGGGATGAAGATCATCCACGACGACGACGACATCGTCGTCGTCGACAAGCCGGTCGGGGTCGCGGCCCACGCGAGTGTCGGCTGGACCGGGCCGACCGTCGTGGGTGGTCTGGCCGCCGCCGGCTACCGGATCTCGACGTCCGGGGCGAGCGAGCGCCAGGGGGTCGTCTCCCGGCTCGACGTGGGTACATCGGGGCTGATGGTCGTGGCCAAGAGCGAGTACGCCTACAGCCGGCTCAAACAGGCCTTCCGCTCGCGCACGGTCGACAAGACCTACCACGCGCTCGTGCAGGGGCTGCCCGACCCGGTCGTCGGCACCATCGACGCCCCCATCGGGCGGCATCCGGGGCACGACTACAAGTTCGCCGTCATGGAGAGCGGGCGCCCGTCGGTCACCCACTACGAGGTGATGGAGGCGTTCCGGGCCGCGTCGCTGCTCGACATCCACCTCGAGACCGGTCGGACGCACCAGATCCGGGTGCACTTCTCGGCCCTGCACCACCCGTGCGTCGGCGACCTCACCTACGGCGCCGACCCGGTCCTCGCCAAGCGGGTCGGGCTGGAGCGGCAGTGGCTGCACGCGGTCGGGCTCGGCTTCGAGCACCCGGGGACGGGGGAGTACGTGTCGTTCACCAGCGAGTACCCCGAGGACCTCGAGCGGGCGCTCGACCTGCTCTGAGGGCACCCACCTTCGCAGGACAAACGCCCGCCTCGCCCGGGTTGACAACCCTTGCGAAGCTGGGTTTCCCGGTTGGGGCGGGAAAGGTGTGACGGGTGGGGTGCAGGGGGACATAGACCTCGGCGTGCCCCATCCGGGGCTGTCGGAGCGGGCCTTTAGACTCTCCAGACGATGTCAGATCAGCCCCCCGCCCCGACCGGATCGAAGGACAGCTTCGTCCACCTCCACGTGCACACCGAGTACTCCATGCTCGACGGTGCGGCCCGGATCGACGAGCTGCTCAAGTCGGCCTCGGCGATGGGGATGCCGGCCATCGCGACCACCGACCACGGCTATGTCTTCGGGGCCTACGAGTTCTGGTCCAAGGCCAAGAAGTACGGCATCAAGCCGATCATCGGTGTCGAGGCCTACCTCACGCCGGGTACCCGCCGCCAGGACAAGGTCCGGGTCAACTTCGGCGATGGCGGGCGCGACGACGTGGGAGGCTCGGGCGCCTACACCCACATGACCTTGCTGGCGCGCAACAACACCGGGATGCACAACCTGTTCCGGATGAGCTCGCTCGCCTCCCTCGAAGGCCAGTACTTCAAGCCGCGCATCGACCGCGAGCTGCTCAACCTCTACGGCGAGGGGCTCATCGCGACGACCGGCTGCGTCGGTGGCGAGGTGCAGACCCGGCTCCGGCTCGGCCAGTACAAGGAGGCCCGCGAGGCGGCGGCCGAGCTTCGCGACATCTTCGGGGCCGAGAACTTCTACGCCGAGATCATGGACCACGGGATCGCCATCGAGCGGCAGTCCAGCAAGGAGCTGCTCCGGCTGGCCAAGGACCTGGGCCTGCCGCTGCTCGCGACCAACGACCTGCACTACACCAACGCCCACGACGCCCAGGCCCACGCGGCCCTGCTGTGCGTCCAGTCCGGGTCGACCCTGATGGACCCGGGCCGGTTCAAGTTCGACGCCGACGAGTTCTACCTCAAGACCCCGGCCGAGATGAGGCACCTCTTCCGCGAGCTGCCCGAGGCGTGCGACAACAGCCTGCTCATCGCCGAGCGGTGCGAGGTCTCCTTCACCGAGGGCGAGGGCCGGTTCATGCCGCGCTTCCCGACCCCGCCGGGCGAGGACGAGAGCAGCTGGTTCATCAAGGAGGTCGAGAAGGGCCTGCAGGAGCGGTTCCCCGGCGGAGTGCCCGACTACGCCCGCAAGCAGGCGGCATACGAGACCGACGTGATCCTCGCCAAGTCCTACGGCGGCTACTTCCTCGTCGTCGCCGACTTCATCAACTGGGCCAAGAACAACGGGATCCGGGTCGGACCGGGCCGTGGCTCGGGCGCCGGGTCGATGTGCGCGTATGCCATGAAGATCACCGACCTCGACCCGGTCCCGCACGGCCTGATCTTCGAGCGGTTCCTCAACCCCGAGCGTCCCTCGATGCCCGACTTCGACGTGGACTTCGACGAGCGCCGGCGCGGTGAGGTGATCCGCTACGTCACCGAGAAGTACGGCGAGGAGCGGGTCGCCCAGATCGTCACCTACGGCACGATCAAGGCCAAGCAGGCGGTCAAGGACGCCGCCCGGGTCATGGGGCACCCCTTCGTCGTCGGGGAGAAGCTCACCAAGGCGATGCCGGCCGACGTCATGGGCAAGGGCGTGCCCCTCTCGGGGATCTTCGACAAGGAACACCCCCGGTATGCCGACGGCACCGAGTTCCGCTCGCTGCACGACGACGACCCGCTCACCAAGGAGATCGTGGCCACCGCGCTCGGCCTGGAGGGGCTCAAGCGGCAGTGGGGCGTGCACGCCGCCGGCGTCATCATGTCCAGTGAGCCGCTCATCGACCTGATCCCGATCATGCGCCGGGAGCAGGACGGCCAGATCATCACCCAGTTCGACTACCCGAGCTGCGAGAACCTCGGCCTGGTCAAGATGGACTTCCTCGGGTTGCGCAACCTGACCATCCTGGACGACGCCATCGACAACATCGTGGCCAACCGCGGCGAGACGATCGACCTGGACGAGCTGTCCAAGACCCTCGACGACCAGGCCACCTACGACCTGCTCGCGCGCGGTGACACCCTCGGCGTCTTCCAGCTCGACGGCGGCGGCATGCGGACCTTGCTGCGGCTCATGCAGCCGGACAACTTCGAGGACATCTCCGCCGCCCTCGCGCTCTACCGCCCCGGCCCGATGGGGGTCAACGCGCACACCAACTTCGCCCTGCGCAAGAACGGAAAGCAGGAGGCCGTCCCGCTCGACCCCCAGCTCAAGGGCAAGCTCCAGCAGGAGATGATCGACGCCCTCGAGCCGATCCTCGGCACCACCCATGGCCTGGTGATCTACCAGGAGCAGGTCATGGAGATCGCCCAGAAGCTGGCCGGCTACACCCTCGGTACCGCCGACCTGCTCCGTCGCGCCATGGGCAAGAAGAAGAAGGAGGTCCTGGACGCCGAGTTCGTCAACTTCGAGGCCGGCATGAAGGCCCAGGGCTTCAACCCCGCCTCGATCGCCGCCCTGTGGGGTGTCCTGGTCCCGTTCTCGGACTACGCGTTCAACAAGGCCCACACCGCGGCATACGGGCTCGTCTCGTACTGGACCGGCTACCTCAAGGCCAACTACCCGGCCGAGTACATGGCCGCCCTGCTCACGAGCGTCCATGACGACAAGGACAAGTCGGCCCTCTACCTCGGCGAGTGCCGCCGGATGGGGATCAAGGTCCTCCTGCCCGACGTCAACGAGTCGGTCGCCCGGTTCGCCGCTGTCGGGACCGACATCCGCTTCGGTCTGGAGGCCATCCGCAACGTCGGGACGCATGTCGTCTCGGCGATCATCGAGGCCCGCGAGACCAAGGGTCGGTTCACCTCGTTCAAGGACTTCCTGTCCAAGTGTCCGCCCGTCGTCGCCAACAAGCGGACCATCGAGTCGCTCATCAAGGGTGGCGCCTTCGACGGGCTGGGCGAGCCGCGGGCCGGGCTGGTGCGGATCCACGAGGACTACGTCGACGCGTTCGTCGCGATCAAGCGGCAGGAGGCGATCGGGCAGGACTCGCTCTTCGGCGGGTTCGGTGACGACGACAGCGACATGGGCGATGCCGCGATGGGACTGCCGCCGGTGCCCAACACCGAGTGGGACAAGCAGACCCTGCTCACCCAGGAGCGGGAGATGCTCGGCCTCTACGTCTCGGACCACCCGCTCTTCGGGATCGAGCACATCCTCACCCAGCGCGCCGACCACTCGATCGCGGTCGTCTCCTCCGAGGAGGGCCCGGCCGACGGCGCCCAGGTCACCATCGCCGGCCTCGTCACGGGTCTGGCGATCAAGCGCAACAAGAAGGGCGACCTGTATGCCGTGGCACAGGTTGAGGACCTCGAGGGCGCCCTGGAGGTGTTCTTCTTCCCCAAGACCTACCTCACCGTCGCCGGTCTGCTCACCCAGGACGCCGTCGTCGTCGTGCGCGGTCGGGTCAGCCGTCGCGACGACGGCGTGGCCCTGTACGCGAGCGAGATGACGCTGCCCGACACGACCGACGGCCCACGCGGGCCGGTCGTCCTCGTCATGGAGCAGACCCGGGCCACGATGCCGCGGATCAACGCGCTCAAGGGCGTGCTGTCGGCGCACCCGGGCTCGACCGAGGTGCGCCTGCGCCTCACCCGGCCCGGTCGCTCGATGCTCATGACCCTCGACAACGCCTACCGGGTCAACGCCACCGAGGCCCTCTTCGGTGACCTCAAGGCGTTGCTCGGGCCGCGGTGCCTGGCCGGCTGATGGGCGACCCGACAACCTCCGTGCCTCCGGTGGCGCGGCGCCTGGAGCACGTGCGCGAGCACCATGGCGACCGGTTCGTCGACGCCTACGAGTGGCTCCGCGACAAGGACAACCCGGAGGTCATCGCCTACCTCGAGGCCGAGAACGCCTACGCCGACGCGGTCACGGCCGGCCTGGAACCGTTGCGGCGCAAGCTGTTCGGCGAGATCAAGGCTCGCGTTCAGGAGACCGACGTCTCGGTCCCGGCGGCCAGCGGACCGTGGTGGTACTACTCGCGGACCGTCGAAGGCGGTGAGTATGCCGTGCACGCGCGGGCCCCGCTCACCGACCGGTCCGTGCGCCCCGACCTGGACGCGACTGGACCGATCGCGGGGGAGCAGGTGCTGCTCGACGGCAACAAGCTCGGCGCGGGCCACGACTTCTTCTCGGTCGGGGCTCTGGCCGTCTCGCCCGACCACGCGCGCGTCGCCTACGGGATCGACGTCGTCGGCGACGAGCGCTTCGACGTGACCATTCGTGACATCGCGACCGGGGAGCTGCTCGACGACGCCATCACCGGCATCGGCTACGGGGTCGAGTTCTCCCTCGACGGACGGTGGCTGTTCTACACCCGGGTCGACGAGGCGTGGCGTCCGCACGAGGTGTGGCGGCACCGCATCGGTGGACCGGTCGCCGACGACGTGCTCGTCCACCGCGAGGAGGACGAGCGCTTCTGGCTCGGCCTCGGCGCGTCCCGCGACGACCGGTGGCTGCTGCTCGGCCTCGGGTCACGCACGACGAGCGAGGTGCGCATCCTGTCCGCCGCCGACCCCGAGGGCGAGTTCCGGGTCGTCGCTCCGCGCCGTGAGGGGGTCGAGTACGACGTCGAGCCGGCCGCAGACCGGCTGCTCGTCGTCCACAACCGGGACAGCCAGGACTTCGACCTCGCCTGGGCGCCGCTCGCCGCGACGAGCGACAGCCAGTGGGAGCCGATCGCCGCGGCAGCCCCGGGCGAGCGGTTCCTCGGAGCCGACGCCTTCGACGACTTCGCCGTCCTCTCGCTGCGCAGCGACGGCATCACCGCCCTGCGGATCCTGCCGCGCGACGCGGCGAGCCCGACCGGGTTCGGTGTGCCGCAACAGATCTCGTTCGAGGAGGAGCTCTACACCGTCGGCCTCGGCGACAACCCGGAGTCCGACAGCTCGACCATCCAGCTCGGCTACGAGTCCTTCGTCACGCCGCGGTCGGTCTACGACCTCGACGTGGCGACCGGTGAGCGGACCCTGCTCAAGCGGCAGCCGGTCCGCGGCGGCTACGACCCCACGGCATACGTCCAGCGGCGCGAATGGGCCTCGGCGAGCGACGGGGCCAGGGTCCCGATCTCGGTGGTGGCAGCCGCGGACGCGGCACCCGACGGCGGGCACCCTTGTCTCCTCACCGCATACGGCGCCTATGAGATCTCCAGCGACCCGTACTTCTCGGTGGCGCGGCTGTCGCTGCTCGAGCGCGGGGTCGTGTATGCCGTCGCGCACGTGCGTGGAGGCGGGGAGATGGGACGATCCTGGTACGAAGCCGGCCGCTACGGGCGCAAGGCCAACACCTTCACCGACTTCGTGGCGTGCGCCGACCGGGTCGTCGAGCTCGGCTGGTCGGCGCCCGATCGCCTTGCGGCAGAGGGCGGTTCGGCCGGAGGGCTGCTCATGGGAGCCATCACCAACCTTGCCCCCGACCGGTTCCGGGTGGTCCACGCGTCGGTCCCGTTCGTCGACGCACTGACGACGATCCTGCGGCCTGACCTGCCGCTCACGGTGGGGGAGTGGGACGAGTGGGGCAACCCACTGGCTGACCCCGAGATCTATGCGGCCATGAAGGCCTACAGCCCCTACGAGAACGTCGCCGCCCGCCCGTACCCCGCGATCCTGGCGACGACATCGCTCAACGACACCCGCGTCTTCTTCACCGAGCCGGCCAAGTGGGTGGCCCAGCTGCGGGCGACCGTGACCAACGACCCGGCCACCCGGCCGATCCTGTTGCGCACCGAGATGGCCGCGGGTCATGGTGGACGAAGCGGCCGGTATGCCGCGTGGGAGCAGGTCGCCTGGGAATGGGCGTTCGTGCTGGACCAGCTGGAGGCGACATGACGGACATCGGAGCACACGTCGAGCAGGAGGACCCGGTCGCCGAGGCGCGCGCCCGCGACACCACGGTGGTCCAGTTCTTCCTCGGCGACCCGCAGAGCTACAAGGGCCCGGTCGTCCGGTATGCCGGGGGCGCGGCCGGGCTGCGGGCCGACGCCGAGGCGGCCGGGATCTCGCTCTACGTCCACGCTCCGTACCCGATCAACGTCGCCGCCACCAACAACCGGATCCGGATCCCCGGCCGCAAGCTGCTCCAGCAGCACCTCCTCGCAGCCGCCGAGATCGGTGCCAAGGGGGTCATCGTGCACGGTGGTCACCTGGGCAAGGACGAGGACGCCTCGATCGGCTTCGACAACTGGCGCAAGTGCGTCGACGGGCTCGACCTGCCCATCCCGCTGCTCATCGAGAACACCGCAGGCGGAGACAACGCGATGGCCCGCCGGGTCGATGCGATCGCCCGGCTCTGGGATGCCATCGGGTCCGCGTCGGGCAGTGACGACGTCGGCTTCTGCCTGGACACCTGCCATGCCCACGCCGGTGGCAACGACCTGTCGACGATCGTCGACCAGGTGCTCGCCATCACCGGTCGGATCGACCTCGTCCACGCCAACGACTCGCGCGACGAGTTCGACTCAGGAGCCGACCGGCATACGAACTTCGGGTCGGGGTTCATCGACGCGGCCGAGCTGGCCGACGTGGTGCGTGCCGCCGGTGCCCCCGCCGTCTGCGAGACGCCCGGTGGCGTCGACGGCCAGTCCGCCGACATCCAGTGGCTTCGCGGGCGCCTCGGCTGACTGCCGGTCAGCGCTTGGCCGGGGGAATCCTGGTGATGAGCAGCGGACAGCTCGTGTGTCCCATCAGACCTCGGGTGACCGAGCCGATGTGCAGGCCCTCGAAGCCGCCGATGCCGCGGTTGCCGGCTGCCACGAGGTCCGCTGACCGGCTGCGTTCGATCAGCGTGCGCAGCGGGTCGGCCCGGACGACTTCGTGGGTGACCTTGACCTCCGGGTGTGCGGCGACGGCGCTCGCCAGCTCGCCGGACACCTTCGCCTGGGACGTCTCCACGTAGCGCTCCCACTCCGAACCCTGGGCAAGACTCGGGTCGCGCCGACCGCGTGCCTGCCAGGCCGTGACGACGTCGAGCTGGGCGCCGCGCTCGGCAGCCTGCTCGAAGGCCTCGCGCAGTGCGAGCATGCTGGGGTCCGAGCCGTCGACACCGACGAGCACCCGGCCGAAGGGCGTCGACGTCCCGTTGTCCCGGCCGACGATGACGACCGGGGACTTCGCGTGCGACGCCACCTGGCCGGTCACGGCGCCGAGCGAGAGGTTGGCGAGCAGCCCGTGCCCGACCGACCCGACGACGGTGTAGACCGCTCCCGCCGACGCCCGGATGAGGGACGGTGCGGCGAAGCCGCCCACGCACGCGGTGGCGACCTCCAGCGCGGGGTCGACGGCGTGGGCGCGGGTGGCGGCGGTCGCCAACAGCTGCTCACCGGAGGAGCGGATGGCGTCGTCGCTGTCCAGCGACCCGAAGCCCAACATCGGCAGGTCGGCCGAGAACGCGTGGATGAGCACGAGCGGAACCCCGCGAGCACTCGCGCGGCGGGCTGCCCAGTCCAGGGCCGCATTGCTGATGGCAGAGCCGTCGACGCCTACGACGATGCTTCCGCGGGTGGTGACCAGATCCATGGAGCGACACTTCCTCTTGACGATGTCCGGCGGCGGTGGCGTCCTGGGGGAGAGGGATGGCTCCGCGGGCGTCAACCGCCGTCGCGGGCCGTCTTTGGTCCGTCCCTCCACGCTAGAACCGGCCTCTGGGAGGTCGCTGGGAATGTGCTTGGGTGTTCCCGTGACCGATGACCCAGCGCCCCCGGACACGGGCCGGCCCGAAGAGATCGTGGCGATCGGTTGGGACGACGCGGCCGGTGCGGTCCGGCTCCTCGACCAGACCCTCCTACCCGGGCAGACCCGGACGCGTGTCGTCCGCAGCACCGCCGAGCTCGTCCGGGCCATCGCCGAGCTCGCCGTGCGCGGCGCGCCGGCGCTCGGCGTGGCCGGTGCACTGGGGGTCGTCCTCGCCCTCGACGAAGCCGCGCGCGAGGGCTGGGGCGACACCCGGCGCGACGCCGCCATCGATGCCGTCCGCGATGCCCGACCGACGGCAGTGAACCTCGCGTGGGGCGTTGACCAGGTCCGTCCGCTCATCGGGCAGGGCAGCGACGCCGTCCTGGCCGCCGCCCGCGCCCTGGCCACGGCCGACACGGCCGCCAACCGTGAGCTGAGCCGTCGGGCGGCCGACTGGCTGCTCGAGCGGATCGACCGGCCGCGTCTGCGTGCCCTCACGCACTGCAATGCCGGCGCCCTCGCGACCTCCGGCTGGGGCACTGCCCTCGGTGTGCTCCGGGAGCTGCACGAACGCGGCCGACTCGAGCTCGTGTATACCGACGAGACCCGCCCGCTCCTGCAGGGAGCCCGGCTGACGGCATACGAGCTCGCTGCGATGGGCATCCCGCACGTCGTCCAGGTCGACTCGGCCGCGGCCTCGACGATCCTCCGTGGGCTCGTCGACTTCGCCGTCGTCGGTGCCGACCGGATCGCGGCCAACGGCGACACGGCCAACAAGGTGGGGACGCTCGGCGTGGCTCTGGCCTGCGACGCGGCCGGCATCCCACTCGTCGTCGCCGCACCGTGGTCGACCGTCGACCTGACGACCGAGGACGGGTCCGGGATCGTCATCGAGAAGCGCGCCTCGGAGGAGGTGGTCACCTGGGCCGGGGAACGGACGGCCCCGCCGGGGACGGCCGGGTTCAACCCGGCGTTCGACGTCACCCCCGCGCGCTGGGTGAGTGCGGTCGCGACCGAGCGCGGGCTGGTCGAACCCGCCCGGGGGACAACCCCGCGGGACCTCTCGGGAACCTGACCCGATCGCCCCCGCGTTGGGCGGGCATGGGACTCCTCGACCGGCTCCTCGGCCGCACCTCCACGACCAACCCGCAGCCCACGGCATACGGCCGTCCGTCGTATGCCGGGAGCGAGCCTGCCGGCGCGGGTCCTCGCACCAGCGAGCAGAGCGAGGACGAGCGGGCCGTGGCCCGCTACAAGTACCTCCTGCGAACTGCGACCCCCGACCAGCTCGAGCAGGTCCACGCCGAGGCGTTCGCCCGGTTGACACCCGCGCAGCGGCAGCAGCTGCTGCGCGAGCTGAGCACGAACCTTCCCGCCGGCGAGCAGGTGGCATCGGACCAGCCCGCGGACCTGGCGCGCGCGGCCACTCGCGCGGAGATGCGTCAGCCCGGCTTCCTGCAGGGCACCCTCGGCCGGTCGTCGTTCGGCGGCGGGTACGGCGGGATGGGGATGGGCGGCACCATCATGGGCTCGATGATGGGCACGATCGGTGGCGTGATCATCGGGTCGGCGATCGCCGACGCGCTCTTCGACGGGTTCGACTCCTCACCGGAGGCTTCCGCGGCCGGCGATGACAGCGGATCGACCGATGCCGCCGACGCGGACGGCTCCTCGGACTCCGGAAGCGCGGGCTCGGACCCGGGAGGCTACGACGCGGCCGGTGACGCCGGTGGCTACGACAGCGGTGGGTCGGACTTCGGCGGCTTCGACGGGGGCGGGTCGGACTTCGGGGGCGGTGACTTCGGCGGCGGGTTCTGACCGGTCAGACCTCGATGATCCGGTCGCGGTACTCCGGCGGGAACTGCACCGACGTGTCGCCGAGGAGGAGCAGCCGGTAGGTCATCGTGGCCGCCTCCTCGAGGTTGGCGGCCCGCCGCAGCGCCATCCGGACCGTCTCGCCGAGCGCGCTGCAGCCGTGGTGGGCGAGGACGAGCGCATCGTGACCGTCGGCGACGGCCGCGGCGGCGGCTTCGGCGAGGGCCTCCGACCCTGACGGCAGGAACGGTATGCGGACCACCTCGCGCAGGTAGTAGGCGTGGTCCAGGGTGATGAGCCGGATGCCGTGGCCCAGCGCGTCGACGAGGACGGCGTACTGGGGATGCAGGTGGACGATGGCACCGACGTCGGGGCGGCCGGCATACGTGCGGCTGTGCAGCTGCCACTCGACGCTCGGCCGTGGTCCGTCGACGTGCCGGCCTTCGAGGTCGATCGTCGCGAAGTCCCCGGCCGTCAGCCGGTCCAGCCACGTTCCGGTGCCGGTGACAACGAAGCCCGCGCCGTCCGGCAGGCGAGCCGACAGGTTGCCGCCGGAAGCGTTGACCAGACCCCGCTGCACGGCATAGGAGCCGGCGTCGATCAGCTGGTCGATGAGGTCGGTGACGGTCACCTGCCCATCCTGCCGGTTCCACGCAGCCAATGGCTCGCGCCCCTGTCGCCCGTCCGGATGCAGTGCCATGATGGCGAGTGCGCACCATCGCAGACCATCCCCCAACGCAAGGGAGCGCGCAGATGACCGAAGTCCAGGTGGAGCAGTCCGCAGACGCAAAGGCGGCGGTGTCGCGCACGATCGCGGCACCGCCTCTTCATGTCTGGGAGGTCCTCGTCAGTCCGGCCGGCGCTGAGGCGCTGCTCGGTCACGGGGCGAGCATCGGCAGCAAGGGTCAGTCGTGGCACAACGACGACGGCGCCTTCGGCATGGTGCGAAGTCTCCATCCGGTCGAGCAGGTCCGGGTCTCCTGGCACGAGACCCCCGACGCGCCCCGCTCGGTCGTCGCCATCGACCTCGCCGCTGATGCCGGCGGCACGCGGGTCGACCTCGCGCACGACCCGGTGAGCGGTGACGTGGCGGCCGACGAGGCGCGGTGGCACGAGGCGCTCGGCCGGTTCGAGGGCGTCGTCCTGGGCTGAGCACCCGCTGGCCGGCGCGACGCTTCGTCCAGGTGACGCGGCGCCTGCCGCGTTTCGCTACGGCCGAGTGGCCGTTTGTCGCGAGAGTGGCCGAACGTTCGACCACGCTTGCGACAAGCGAGCACCCCCGAGAACCCGTCCCCGCCCGCGCTTGGCTTCCAGAAGGTCGTCGTCCACCACCTTGCCGGACTCCACCAAAACGTGACCGTGCCGGACATCGCGGCGTTGTGCCTGTACGGAGGGTCCGCAACCGACCCTCCGGCCGCTCGTGACGTCCGGTCATCTGCCGGGGCGGGGCGGTCATGATTTCCGAATCAGGAAGGGCGCGACATGAATCTGAACGCCATCAACTGGTCGAACATCGCCGTGAAAGCCGGAACTGCGGTCATCGTCCTCATCGTCACCTGGGTCATTGCCAAGGTCGTCAAGAGTCTCCTGACGAAATACCTGGCCAAGATCAAGGCTCTTGACCGCCAGACAGAGAGCGGCCAACCCCTGTCGGCGTCGCTGGGCTCGATCGGCGCGCTCCTGGTATGGCTGTTCGGTCTCATGGCCATCCTGAACCTGTTCGCGCTCAACGAGGTGCTGACGCCGATCCGCGATCTGCTGAGCGGACTCTTCGGTGCCCTGCCACGGGTGGCCGGTGCGGCCTTCATCCTCGTGATCGGTGTCGTGCTCGCGCGCATCGTGCGGGAGCTGGTGGTCACCGCGCTCCAGGCCGCCAACGTCGACCGGCACCTCCAGCGTCTGAGCAGTCGGGTCGCCGCCGATGTGGCCACCGACCCCCAGTCGGCCCCCGCTTCAGGGCCGGAGGCCGCCTCCACCGGCAGCACCCTGAAGGTCTCCTCGATCGTCGGCCAGCTGCTCTTCGCCCTGATCGTGCTCGTCGTCGGCATCTCGGCGCTGCAGGTTCTGGGGGTCCACGCGATCTCGGACCCCGCGACCCAGATGCTCAGCACCATCCTGGACGCCGTCCCGCTCGTCATCGGTGCGGGGATCCTCCTGGCCATCGGCGTGGTCATCGCCCGACTCATCGGCGGCCTCGTCGAGTCCGCGCTGCGGGGTCTTGGCATCGAACGTGCCCTGGAGCAGGCCGGCATCGCCACCCGCGACAAGAACGCCGCCGGCATTCTCACCCGGGTGGTGCAGATCGCCATCGTGCTCTTCTTCGCCGTTGCGGCGACCAGGATGCTCGGCTTCCCCCAGGTCACGGAGATGCTCAACGCGGTCCTGGCCCTCGGCGGTCGGGTCCTCTTCGGGGCAGTCGTCATCGTCGCCGGAATCTTCCTGGCCGGCCTGCTGGCCCGCACGATCGGGGAAGGTCGCTCAGGTCAGGTCGTCCGCTGGGCAACCATCGCCCTGTTCGTCGCGATGGGACTCAAGTACATGGGGGTTGCCGACTCGATCGTCAACCTCGCCTTCGGCGCCGTCGTCGTCGGCGCGGCCGTGGCCGCCGCCATTGCCTTCGGGTTCGGTGGGCGCGAAGCCGCGGCGCGTCAGCTCCAGCGCATCGAGTCCGCCGCACCGGCCGTCCCCCAAGGGCCCACACCGCTCTGACCCGTTCTGGGTGCTCTTCCGGCGCATCCCCGGACCCCGGGTCGGCACCGCGAGTCGGGGTCCGCGGCGCCGGCCGTGGACCCCGACCTGGGGGGAGAGGCCGGCGCCCGGCATACGACGACCTCCACCACGATCTCGGGACTCCCGGCCCGTCTGTCGATCGAGGTCGCGGCCTTCGCCTGGTGGGCGGGCGACCAGGTCGGCACGGTAGTCTCTCGACCCAGGCGTCGAATGATTGACGCTAGAGTCAGTGAGACACTCGCGTCGGGCTACCTGGAGGAGGCTGCGTGGAACTGTCGACCGTCGCCGTTCTCGGTGGTGGACCTGGTGGCCTGTATGCCGCTCGCCTGCTCAAGCTGCGCAGTCCACAGTGCAGGGTGGCGGTGTACGAGCAAGCCGTGCCGGGGGAGACCTTCGGCTTCGGTGTCGGCATAGCGACCCGGACCCAGCGCAACCTGGAGGGGGCGGATGCAGCGAGCCTGGCTTCGATGGTCGAACATGCCTGGGGGCACGACATGTCCATGGCGGTGGAGGACCGTCGGGTGTTGCTGCCTACCGACGAGCTTCTCGCCATCGGACGATCGACGCTGCTCGACATCCTGCGGACCCACGCCGAGGAGGTGGGCGTCGAGGTCCACTACGGCCAGCGCGTCGACATCGATGACCTCGACGCCGAGCTCGTCATCGCTGCTGATGGTGTCGGCAGCGCCACTCGCGAGAAGTACGCGGTGGACTTCGGCGCACGTGTCCAGACGGAGCAGGCGCTCTACCTGTGGTGCGGCGCTGACTTCGCGCTGCCGCATGCGCTCTTTCGACCGATCGAGACCGAGCACGGGGTCTTCGTGGTGCACGGGTACCCCTACGCGGCGGACCGCAGCACGTTCCTCGTCGAGACCGACGAAGACACCTGGCGTCGCGCCGGCTTTGACCGCCCGCTCGACGACCAGTCATTCGGCGCCAGCGACGAGGCGGCACTGGAGTACCTCTCCGAGGTCTTCGCCGAGGACCTCCAAGGTCGGCGCCTGATCGGCAACCGCACCCGCTGGATGCGCTTCCGCTCGGTCTCCTGTGACCGGTGGTCGCGTGGCAACCTGGTGCTCCTCGGCGACGCGGCGCACACAGCGCACTACTCCATCGGCTCGGGCACCAAGCTGGCGATGGAGTCAGCCATCGAGCTCGACCGGGCGATCGCTGCGGCCGGGACGCTTGATGAAGCACTGGCCGCCTATGAGGCCGCACGGCGTCCCGGCGTCGAGTACTTCCAGTCGATCGCCCACCGCAGCATGCTGTGGTGGGACTCGTTCCCGGGCCGACTCGACCTGAGCGTCGAGCGGCTGCTGATCTCGTTCATGAGTCGCGCCGGCAAGGTGCTGTTGTCCCGGTTCGCCGCGATGGCGCCGGACGTCGTCCGGCAGGGACTCGCCGACTTCGCCGGCTGTATGCCGGAACTGGTGCCTGAGGACGGTCGTGTCGACTGGGTCTTCACACAGCCCTGGGAACGCGCCGGCCGGCGTCGCAGCGACCGGATCATGGCGGAGACGGCCGGTGCCCTCGAGGTGGCGCTGAAGGCACCGCACGCCTGGGGCGCCGAGGCGGAGCAGCTCCTTGCTGCCGTGAGAGCGCGGGTTGCCGCGACGGACGGCGTGGTCATCGTGACGTCCGATGACGACCTCGACTCGGTCCTGACCGCGTGCGACCTCGCCGAGCGACTCCGCCGTGAGGCGGGCGTGATGGTGTGCGTGCGGGCTGGGTCCCGGTGGGGAGAGCTGTTGGCCACGGCGGTCGTGAGCGGCCGGGTCGACCTCGTCGACCTGGTTGCCGCCCCACTTCTCCTGGCACCCGGCTGAGCCAGAGGCCGCACCACCCAGGATCTGTCGCCGATGGCAACCGTCGCCGGTGCGAGGCGAAGGAGTGCTGACTACTCCTTCTGCAGCATCTCCTCGAGCAGGAGCAGGTCGGCCCTGATCATCTTGATCGCCGACGTCGGGCTGTTCGCCGGTCCCCGGCCGTCGGTCCCTGCGGTCAAGCCGGCCACCGCCAGGTCTGCCAGCTGGCGGCTGATCGCATCGAGGTCATCGCCATGGTCGGCTCGGAACCACCACGCAACCCAGTTCGTCATCCCCAGCAACCCCAGGGCCGCGACCCGGGCATCCATCGGCCGGAAGGCTCTCGCCGTGATGCCCTCCTCAACCACGGCGGTGAGGGCGCGCAGCACCATCCGCCGGCTCTCGAAGTGGGTGGCCGCGACCGACTCGGGCAAGCTGGCCTCGGAACGGACCAGGAGCTGGAAGCGAGCGCTGTGCTCACCCTGCCGACGAACATTGGCGCGGACGATCTGGTGGATCTTCTCCACGGCGTCCATGTCCTCGCGCTGGGCGATCGCCCGAATGCTCGTGGCGGCGTCCTGGGTGTTCTCCGCGACCAAGCGGGCGAGAAGGTCCTCCTTGCTGCTCACGTAGTGGTAGAGAGCAGGTCGTGTCAGTCCGACCGCGTCCGCGATGTCCTGGAAGTTCGTGCCGGCAAAGCCACGCTCGGCGAAGAGCTGGATCGCCTGCTCGTAGATCTCCTGCTCGATCAGGCCCCGGCGCATGCTGACCCGATCTTTGGACGTACGCGCCTCGGCCGCTGCGTTCTTCCGAGGAGGACGGGCACCGTCCTTCGACGCGGCAGCTCGGCGCGCACGGCTCTCGGTCATGACCCGACTTTATCCGCCAAGCCCGGCTCGGCCGCCGACGCCGTGCCGGACATCCGCCAGGGCGACAAGCTCGACGCGCCGCCGCCACTGCGGCTTGCGCCCGCCGCCGCCCGGTTCGCGGGCCTCGCACGGCTACGCGCCACTCCAAGGCAATCGCTCTACCCGAGTGTCAATGATTGGACACTTCGGTAAGTCGACTCGCTATGCTGTGGGCCACACCGGAGACAGAGGAGTCTGACGAGCATGATCGATTGGGCGGGACGTGTCGTCCCCTTTCCGGCCGAGCTCGTCACGCGTTACCGGGCCGAAGGCCTCTGGGGTGACAACACCATCGCGACCGAGCTCCATCGGACCGCCAGCCGGTTCCCCGACCGCGAGGCAGTCGTCGCCAGCGCCGGCCGGTATACGTACCGCGAGCTCGACGAGCGCACTGACCAGGTCGCCCTGGGTCTGATCCGTCTCGGGTTCGAGCCGGGCAACCGGGTGGTCCTGCAGCTCACGAACCGCCCGGAGACCGTCCTCGCCTGGTACGGCCTGCTGAAGGCTGGACTGATCCCGGTGTGCACCCTCGCTGCCCACCGCGCGCACGAGATCGGCGCGATAAGCCGCCTGGCCGAGGCGGTCGGGCACCTGGTCGACGGCGGCACGTCGTTCGACCTGGTCTCGTTCGCAGTGGAGCAGCAGCACGACCATCCGACCCTGCGTCACATACTCACGGTCGGTGCTGATCCGGACGCCAAGGGCGTCCGGATCGAGGACCTGTACGACGTCGACACGGCCGCCGCGGCCCGCGCCGCCGTGAGGGCGAGGCAGTCACACGTCGACCCGGACGACGTGGCCGTCTTCCAGCTGTCGGGCGGCACGACGGGCGTCCCGAAGGTGATCCCGCGGCTCCATGCCGAGTACTGGTACAACGCACGTGCCTTTGCCGAGGCGTGGGAGTGGGACGAGACGACCCGCGACGCCCACTTGATCCCTTTGGTGCACAACGCGGGAGTGGTGTGCGGAATGCACGCCGTCCACTCCGTCGGTGGTTGTCTGATCGTGGGCACAGCTGCCCCGTCCGAAGCCCTGCCCCTCCTCGTTGCCGAGCATCCGACCGACATCCTCATCGGACACAGCCACTACACCTGGGCCTCGCAGCCCGAGTTCCGTCCCGTCGCCGAGAGACTGCGCACCGTCATCTTCTCCGGCGCAAAGGTGCCACCAGCCCTCTTCGAGGCCGTCGAGTCGGCGGGCGCCGTGCCGGGGCAGCTCTTCGGGATGGGGGAGGGGCTGTGCATGGTCACCGGGAGAAGCGCACCGCGTCAGGCCCGGCTCAGCACCGTCGGCGCTCCCATCTCCCCGCTCGACGAGATCCGGGTGCTCGAGCCCGGGACGGAGGACGAGGTGGCCAAGGGGGAGGTCGGCGAGCTGGCCTGTCGGGGGCCCTACACGTTGCACGGCTACTACGACCTCCCCGGACACAACGCCGTGGCGTTCACCTCCGACGGCTTCTACCGCACTGGCGATCTCGTGGCGATCCGCACCATCGAGGGCGGGTGCCACGTGTCGGTCGAGGGTCGCATCAAGGACCTGATCAACCGAGGCGGCGAGAAGATCAGCGCCGAAGAGGTCGAGCTCCTGCTGCTCCAGCACCCCGGGATCCAGTCCGCTGCTGTGGTCGCGATGCCCGACGAG
The DNA here is from genome assembly GCA_021324575.1 of Intrasporangiaceae bacterium. Classification (GTDB taxonomy): domain Bacteria; phylum Actinomycetota; class Actinomycetes; order Actinomycetales; family Dermatophilaceae; genus Nostocoides. The sequence continues at coordinate 44,910 of JAJPIW010000012.1, forward strand.
CGGCTGGGTGAGCGCGCGTGCGCGTACCTGGTGGCCACCGACCAGCCCATCGACCTGGTCGAGCTCCGCCGCCATCTGGACATTCTCGGCGTCGCCAAGTTCAAGTGGCCCGAGCGGCTGGAGTGGCGCACGGCCCTGCCCCTGACCCCGGTCGGCAAGCTGGACAAGAAACGGCTCAGCGCCGAGATCGGGGCACTGGTCACCGCGGAGCAACGAACGAGATGAATGCCAGGGACCTCGGAAAGGGCGCATCGCCAATGCTGGAGATCGACTTCACGAACCTGGGCCCACGCAAGGGCACCAGGGTTGCCATCATCGGGAGCCATGGCGGCATCGGCGCCGCCATGACGTCGCGGGCTCGCGAGGCCGGCGCCGAGGTCATCGCCTTCGACACTCCGGCAGCCATCGAGGAGCACGGTGAGATCGCAGGAGTCCTCACTCGGGAGATCGACGTCCTTCACGAAGACTCCGTCACAGCGGCCGCCGAGGCGGTCCGGCAGCTTTGGGGAGGGGTGGACGCGGTCATCTACGTGAGCGGCATCGGCGACCAGGACACCCCGACGCTGGAGTACTCGGTTGAGCGGTGGGACAAGGTCCACGGGGTCAACCTGCGGGGAGCCTTCCTGGCCACCCAGGCATTCGTACCCCTGATCACCACGGGGTCCGGCACGTTGATCTTCATCAGCTCGACAGTCGCGCTCCAGCCGCCGCCGAAGCTCGGTGCCTACAGTGCGTCCAAGGCTGGCATGGTGGCCTTCGCCAAGTCGGTCGCGAAGGAGCTCGCTCCGGACATCCGGGTGAACGTGATCTGCCCCGGCATCACCGAGACGGCCTTCCTGGCGGGCGGGGCGGGCCAGGGTCACGGCGGCGGACAGACCTTCTCAGGTGAGAGCTGGTTCGGTGAGGAGGCCTACCGGAAGCGCCTGGCGATGATCCTGCAAGGCCGGTTGGCCAACCCCGACGACATCGTCGCCCCCACGCTGTTCCTGCTGAGTCCGGGGGCCCGCTACATCACCGGCCAGACGATCCACGTCAACGGCGGCATCTACCTGCCCTGATCCGGTCACGTACAGATTGAAAGGCTGAGCACGCGATGGAGACGTTCAAGATGCGAATCGGTGGCGAGTGGCGTGAAGCCGCATCCGGTGAGTGGATCGCTTCCGAGAACCCCTTTACCGGTGAGGAGTGGGCACGCATCCCGCGAGGCGGCGAAACCGACGCCGTGTCTGCGGTCGACGCCGCATACGAGGCGGGCCAGGGTGAGTGGAAGTCCCTGACGGCGACCCAACGCGGCCGGTTGCTCTTCAACCTCGCGCGGCTCATCCGCGAGAAGGGCCAGCGCCTGGCCGACCTGGAGGTCACCGATGTCGGTCGGCGGCGCAAGGAAGCGCTAGGCGTCGTTGAGCACCTCGCCGGCTACTACGAGTACTACGCGGGGCTGGCCGACAAGATCGAGGGCTCCGTGACGCCCTTCGACAAGCCGGGGTTCTTGCACTACACGGTCTACGAGCCCATGGGCGTGGTGGTCTGCATCGTGCCGTGGAACGGACCCCTGCTGCTCGCGACGACGAAGATCGCGCCGGCCCTCGCCGCCGGTTGCACCGTCGTGGTGAAGCCCTCCGAGTTCGCCTCGGCCTCGATCATCCACCTCGCCGAGCTGGCCGAGGAAGCCGGCTTCCCGCCGGGCGTCCTCAACGTGGTGACGGGGTACGGCGCGGAGATCGGCGGAACACTGACCTCGCATCCGCTCGTCCGCAAGGTTGCCTTCACCGGCGGACACGTCGGCGGCCGGGCCGTCGCACAGTCGGCAGCCCAGGGGTTCAAGCACGTCACGCTGGAGCTCGGCGGAAAGTCACCCAACATCGTCTTCGAGGACGCCGACCAGGAGGCGGCGGTCGAAGGCGTCAGCATGGCGATCTTCAACACCTCCGGCCAGGCGTGCCTCGCAGGCTCACGACTGCTGGTGCAACGTTCGGTCGCCGACACCTTCGTCAAGAAGCTCGTCGACCACATGAGCGGCGCCAAGCTGGGCGACCCGACCGAGCTGGACACCGACATCGGACCGCTCGCCACCCGGCCGCAGTTCGAGAACGTCCTCACCCATCTCCAGGTTGCCAAGGAACAGGGCGCCACGGCCGTCCTGGGAGGCGGCCGGGGCCGGCCTCTGGGAGGCGAGAACGGGCTGTTCGTGGAACCCACGATCCTCACCGATGTCACCAATGACATGCCGATCGCCCGCGAGGAGATCTTCGGCCCCGTGCTGGTCGCGATTCCGTTCGACACCGACGAGGAGGCAGTTCAGATCGCGAACGACTCCGACTTCGGTCTGGCGGCCGGGCTGTGGACCTCCAGTCTGCGGCGCGCCCTGGAGATCCCGCGTCGCCTGCAGGCCGGCACGGTCTGGGTCAACACCTACCGCACGGTCAGCGTGATGGCCCCGTTCGGGGGGTTCAAGGACTCAGGCATCGGCCGGGAGAACGGGAAAGAGGCCATCAAGGACTACCTCGAGGCGAAGAGCATCGTCATCCGGCCCAGCACAGCGAACGCCTGACAAAACAACGAGCAGGAGACCTGGCGATGAAGGTAGTGGTCAGCGGTGGCGGGATCGGCGGCCTCACCCTCGCCCTGTCGCTGCATCAGCGCCTCGACGACGCCCAGGTCCACGTCTACGAGGCGGCACCTGAGTTCAGGGCACTCGGGCTCGGAATCAACCTGATGCCGCACGCCATCCGCGTGCTCGCGGAGCTGGGACTGCTGGAGCGTCTGTCGGAGCTGGCCGTCGAGGCCAAGGAGTTCGCCTTCTACAGCTCCAAGGGCCAGCACATCTACAGCGAGCCGACCGGCATACTCTCCGGCCACGCCTACCCCCATCTCTCGATCCACCGTGGCGACCTGCATCGGGTGCTGGTCGATGCGGTGGTGGAGCGAATCGGCGCAGGTCACTTCCACACCGATCACAGGCTGGTGGACCTGGCTCAGATCGACGACGGTGTCACCGTCGAGTTCGTCGACCACTTGGGCCTGCCGACCGACCCGGCCACGGGCGACGTGCTCATCGGAGCCGACGGTCTGCACTCTGCGGTGCGGAAGAAGTTCTACCCCGATCAGGGTGACCCGGTCTTCCACGGCATCAACATGTGGCGCGGTGTCACCAAGGCCAAGCCGTTCCTCACGGGCGCGAGCGCTACCCGCATCGGTGCGCTCAGCAGGACCGGCAAGCTCGTGGTCTACCCGATGCGCAACGACATCGACGGCGAGGGCACACAGCTGATCAACTGGGTTGCCGAGATCATGACCGACGAGGTGTCCCCGACGGACTGGAGTGCCCCGGGACGGATCGAGGACTTCATCGGCCACTTCGAGGACTGGAAGTTCGACTGGTTGGACTGCGACGCTCTGATCCGCGACGCCGAGATCATCCTGTCCTACCCGATGGTCGACCGTGACCCGGTGGACCAGTGGGCGTTCGGCCGGGTGGCCCTGCTCGGGGATGCCGCTCACCCGATGTATCCGCGGGGTGGCAACGGTGCTGCGCAGGCGATCCTCGACGCCGAGGCACTCGCCACTCACCTGTCGCGCACTCGGGATCTGACGGCCGCCCTGGCCGACTACGAACGGGAGCGCCTGCCGGTTGTCAACAGGATCGTCCTCACCAACCGCTCCACCCCGCCCGATGTCCTCATCGAGACGGTGGAGGAGCGGACCGGCGGCGGCACCTTCGACCGGATCGAGGACGTCATCTCACGCGAGGAGATCGAGGCGATCAGCAAGGGCTACCAGAAGGTGGCCGGCTACGACACCGACACGGTGTCGAGCAAGTCGTCCGCGGTCAGCTGATCCGCGCGAAGTCGCGCGTCGCGGGCGCGAGCGCCTCGACGACCTCCTCGACCGTGGGGTCGCCCTGCTGGAGGAGTCTCCGGGCCGCTACGCAGAGCGCCTGGGCGTTGATCGTGGTCACGCCGGTCACCAGCTGGTCGGTGGCCGAGATGGCCAGGTGCACACCGTTGCCTGACGCGAAGTGCAGCTCTTCGGTCCCGACCCGTCCGATGGCCTGCAACCTCCAGCCGAGCTGGTCGGACCATACGTAGGGGACCTCCGCCATCGGTGAGGTCGATGCGGTGGCGATGGATCTCGCGACGTGTTGGGCGTGCCGACCGGCCGTTGTCCAGTGCTCGTGACGCTCGAGTCGCCCATAGCGGGCGTTGACCCACCGCGCGCAGTCACCGACGGCCCACACGCCGGGCGCTGCCGCGAGGTTCGCATCGCACACGACGCCGTCCTCGATGGTCAGCCCCGAGCCGGCCAGCCACTCCACGTTGGGCAGGGCGCCGACCGACACCAGCGCATAGTCCCCCCGAGCGCCGTCGACCCGGACCGTTTGATCGTCGCCGTCCAGCACCGGACCCTGCGCGCCGAGCCGCAGCTCCACCCCTGCGTCGACGTGCCGTGCGGCAACGCGTTCGGCAACAGTCGTTGGTATGCCGCGCATGAGCACCCGTGGCGCAACGTCGACGACCGTGACCTCCATGCCCAGGCTGACGGCCGCAGCGGCCGCCTCCAGCCCGAGGAAGCCCGCACCCACGACGACCAGTCGTCCGCCGCGGGTCACCGCCTCCTTCAGTTGCCGCCAGTCGTCCCTGGTCCGCAGGTACCCCGCCTGCGCCGGCAGGGGGTGAGCCAACGGCCTGGGTCGGCAGCCGGTGGCGATGACCAGCTCGTCGAACGGGACCGGACCGCCCGCGGTCTCTACGACGCCAGTCGCCAGGTCGAGCCCGGTAGCAGCGACAGCGGGGCGAAAGTCGATCCGCAGCTCCCGCAGGGTGGACTCCTCGACGATCAGGTCCAGCCGGGCGGCACTGTCGATGCGCTTGGACAGCTGCGGCTTGTCGTACGGGGCTCCGGCGTCGCTGTCGAGCAGCACCACCGTGCCCTCGAATCCGGCGTTGCGCAGCGAGGTGGCGCATCGCACGCCGGCGACCGAGGCGCCGACGATGACGACCGTGCGGTCGGATCCGGCAGCGGCGTTCACCCGAGTGCATCCCGCTTGCGCAGTCGGAGGGCGCCGGCCGGGCAGTCCGCGACGGCTGCGGCCAGGGCCTCCCGCTCGCCGTCCGACCACTCCGCCTTGAGGAGGATCGGGACGTTGGATGCCAGATCGAGCTCGAACATCTCGGGCGCTGCGAACACGCAGTTGCCGTAGCCGTTGCACTTGTCGAGGTCGAGCTCGAGCACCTCGCTGGGGGAGGACACGGTGATCGGATCGGTCATCTCCAGGCTCCGGCGCCGTCGGGGGAACGGTTCGACGTGAAGCGCAGTGGGAGGTACGAGGGGCCGCTCATGGCACCCCCCTCAAGACCGCCGAAATCTGGCGCGCCCGCGTACTCGACCTCCGGCATCGTCACGAGCTTCTCGAGGACCAAGCGCAGCTCGGTGCGCGCCAACAGTGCGCCCGCACATTGGTGACGACCGAAACCGAAGGCCAGGTGGCCTGCCGCGCCCCGGTCCACGTCGAACGCGTCGGCGTGGTCGAACCTCGCCGTGTCCCGGTTGGCGCCCGCGTACACGAGCAGGACCCGCGAGCCGGCCGGGATGCGCACTCCGCCGATCTCGACGTCGCGGGTCGTGCAGCGACCGATGCACTGCACGGGTGAGCTGTAGCGCAGGACCTCTTCGACGAACGCCGGGATCAGCTCGGGCTTCTCGCGCAGCCGACCCTGACGGGCCGGATCTTCCACGAGGTAGCGGAGCATCGAGCCCGAGGCGTTCATGGTGGTCTCGTGGCCGGCGACGGCGAACGCCAGCAGGAGCCGCTGCAGCTCGTCGTCGGTGATCGGCCGACCGTCGATCTCCTTCCCGATCAACGACGTGATGTAGTCGTCGGGACGGGTCTCTCGGTGCCGTTGCAGCTCGCGACGAACCAGCTCGAACAGACCGGCGCGCGCCGCGAACAGATCCTGCTCGCTGATCTGCTTCCAGGACTGCGCGGTGAGATCACGGAACTGGGCGACCGTTTCCGGGGCGAACCCGACCACCTGGACCAACACGTTGAGCGGAAGCGGTAGTCCCACCTCGGCGACCCAGTCGCCACCCCCTTTGGCGTGGAAGCCGTCGATGAGCCCGTCGATCATCTCGCGCAGCCCGGGGACCATTCCGCGCACCGACTCGGGCGTGACGTGCTCAGTGATCAGCGCACGGTACGCCGTGTGCCCGGGTGGGTCGAAGTCGAGCGGAATGATCATTCCGTCGCCAATCGCCGGGATGCGCGTGCCCTGCCCGGAGGCGAACGTGTCAGGGTCGCGCAGCGCGGCGAGGACGTGCTCGTACCGCGACAGCACGTAGAAGCCACCGTGCTCCCGCGAGTGCGTCACGCCCTGGTCACGCAGCTGGTCGTAGGTGCCCCACGCGGCCTCGGCGTCGGTGATCGCGTGGTGGTCGAACGGGCACTGGGGGACTGCCTGCATGGGACGCTCCTCCGACTCGATGTGGGTGACTCAGGTCACGGTAAAACAGAACGATACGTTTCGTCTAGTGCGGGTGTAGCCTCGCGCCATGAACGAGCCGACCGGGGCCCGGGGCCAGGGAGGCGGCACCACCGCGCTCGGCCCTCGGGTGCGCGTCCGTCGAGCGGTGATGGAGGCGACCAAGGCGCTGCTGGAGGAGGTCGGCTTCGCCCGCCTGACGGTGGACGCGATCGCCGAGCGGAGTGGCGTCGGCAAGGCCACCATCTACCGATGGTGGAACAACCGCGCCGACGTCGCGATGGACGCTCTGCTCGAGGAGCGCGACCCGGAGGGCTGGTTCGTCGGTGAGGGCCCGGCGATCGACAGCCTGCGCAACCAGCTGTCCGTCGCCTCGGACTTCCTCGGTGGACCGCGCGGCACGATCGTCGCCGGCTTGCTCGGAGACGCCCAGCATGACCCGGAGATCGCCCGAGCGTTCCGGCAGCGGTTCCTGGGACCACTGCTCGAGCTGACCGGTGAGCTGCTGACGGCGGCGGCGAAGGAGGGCGACGTCCGGGCGGACCTGGATCACGACACGCTCATCGACATGCTCACCGGACCCCTCTATTTTCGCCTGTTGGTCACCGGCCAACCACTCTCGGCGGCTGCCACCCGGCAGCTCGTGGATGCGGCCTTGCAGGGGGTGAGCCCGGCGGCCGCGCGTGGACACGTCTCGGGGGTGGCGCGGCGATCCGGGCGGCGGGCTTGAGCGAGCTCATGTTCGCCGAGGACCTCATTCCGGGTACGGCATACGACCTCGGGGAGTACGTCCTCACCACTGCCGACATTGTCGGGTTCGCCCGTCAGTGGGACCCCCAGGAGTTCCACACGGACGAGTCGACGACCGGCTTCTTCGGGGGAGTGGTCGCCAGTGGTCTGCACTCCATGGCCGTCCTGCAAAGGCTCTCGGTGCTCAATGCCTACTGCGACTGGGCGGTGCTCGCCGGTCGTCGGATCCGTGAGGCCAGCTTCCTCGCTCCGGCCCGGCCCGGCATGACGCTGCGCGCCTGCCTGGTCATCGACCGCGTCGACTTCCGCGACGACGAGAGGGCATTGGTCACCGTCAGCAGCACCCTGACCGCGGGCGGCACGGTCATTCTCGCGACCGTCAACGAGCTCTACGTCCTGCGCCGGCGGTGAGCGCACCGGGCGCCAAAGTTTGACGGAGGTGTCTACCTATTGACGACTGAGTAATCACGTTTGTATGTTGTGACCCACACCACCCAGCAGACAAAGGAGTCGGCAATGGCGTACGTCATTGGCGTTGACGTCGGAGGCACCTTCACGGACGCGGTCCTGGATGACGGCGACGGAAGGGTCGTCGCCGCGAAGTCACCGTCCACCCCGCCCGACTACTCCCAGGGCGTCATGGACGCCATCGCCCAGCTGGCGGAGAACCTGGGCGAGCCACTCGACGTCATGTTGGGAAACACCCACCACATCGCCCACGGGACGACGTCGTCGCTCAACGCGCTGGTGATGGGGAAGGTGCCTCCCGTCGGCTTCCTGACGACCTTCGGCCACCGCGACTCGATCTACATCATGAACGTGGAGGGGCGCTACCTGGGTTCGGCGCCGCACGAGCTGCAGGACGTCATGGGTCAGACCAAGACCCACCTGATCCCCAAGAGCCAGGCGTTCGAGATCGCTGAGCGGATCGACCACGCGGGCAAGGTCGTCGTCGGGCTGGACGAGCAGTCGGTGCGCGACTCGGTCGGCGCGCTGCTCGCGCAGGGGATCCGGTCGATGGCCGTCTCGCTGCTGTGGTCGTTCCGCAACCCGGTCCACGAGCTGCGCGTGCGCGAGATCATCCACGAGATGGACCCGGACGTCTTCGTGGCGCTCTCCCACGAGGTGAGTCCTCGAATTCGCGAGTTCGCGCGCTCCTCGACCACGATCATGAGCGCCCAGATCGGCCCTGGTCTGCGCGACTACCTCGGTGAGCTCGAGGCCCGACTCGCTGATGCTGGTCTGCGGGGGCCCCTGCTCGTGATGCAGAGCAACGGCGGGGCCATCGCCGCGGCGGAGGCGCCGGCGACAGCGATCAGCACCATCGGCTCAGTGCTCACCGGCGGTGTCATCGGGGCGGTGAACCTCGGCAACCAGCTCGGGCACAAGAACATCATCTCGACCGACGTCGGCGGCACCACCTTCCTCGTCGGGCTCATCGTCGGCGGCGAGCCGGTGCGCGCCAGCCAGACCATCATCAACCACCACCCGATCAACGTGCCGACGCTCGAGGTGCACGCCATCGGGTCCGGAGGCGGCGCCATCGCCTGGATCGACCGCGGCGGGAACCTGCAGGTGGGTCCGCGTTCGGCGCAGTCGGTCCCCGGCCCCGCCTGCTACGGCGCGGGCGGCCTGGAGCCGACGAACACCGACGCCAACCTGGTGCTGGGCATCCTTCCCGAGACCGGTCTGGTCGGCGGACGAAAGCAGCTCGATGTCGAGGCCGCGCGGGAGGCGATCCGAACCCACATCGCCGAGCCCCTCGGGCTCTCCGTCGAAGACGCGGCGGCGGCCATCTACGCGATCCAGAACGCGCAGACCGGCGACCTCCTGCGCAAGACCGTGGTCGAGGCCGGGCGGGACCCTCGCGACTTCGTGCTCTACGCATTCGGTGGTGCCGGCCCGGCGTACTGCGCGGCATACGCGGCGGAGGTCGGCATCCGTGAGGTGATCGTGCCGCTCGGCCCGGTCGCCTCCGGCTTCTCGGCCTTCGGCCTCGCATCCTCCGACGTCGTCCTGGCGCAGGAGCTCTCGGACCCGGGACTGATGCCGGTGTCATCGGAGGTGACCCAACAGCACTTCGAGGAGCTCGAACGGCAGCTCGGCAAGGCCCTGGAACGTCAGGGCCTCACCTTCAGCGAGGTCCACTTCCTGCGCGAGATGGACCTGCGGTACACCGCCCAGCTGGCCGAGGTCAGCGTCACCGTTCCCTCGGGCTCCCTGACGCCGGCCGACATGGCCAACGCGATGAACGAGTTCGAGCGCAAGTACGCCGGCCTGTACGGCGAGGGCACGGGGTTCTCGGCGGCTGGCATCCAGTCGATCACCCTCCGGGTGCAGGCCACCGGCGTGCTGCCCTTCGAGCCCAAGATGCCCGAGCTGGACAAGGCATCGGGCGCCGACCCGTGCGACGCCCAGGTCGCTACCCGACGCGTGTGCCTGGACTCCCGGGTGGGCTACGTGGATACCTCGATCTACGACTACCGCAAGCTGCTCTCCGGCCACGTGATCACGGGCCCCGCGGTCATCGAGGTGGAGACCACGACCGTGGTCGTCCCCCCGAAGATGACTGGCACTGTCGACCACCTCGGCAACCTCAACATCGTCACCCGCGGCTGAACCCACAAGTGAGGAACCATTCATGCCAGCTATGACCATCCCGGGCTCGGAACGCTTCTCGAGTCGGCCGGTCGACCCCGACGTCCTGATCAAGGGCCTCGACGGCATCCTGCCGGTCCACACGGTCACCCAGGAGCAGATCGACGATCTTGACCCCCTCACCTACGAGGTGATCCGCCACCGCCTGTGGTCGGTGACCAACGAGATGGGCGAGACCCTCAAGCGCATGTCGGGTTCGCCGATCGTCACCGACGCGAACGACTTCGACTTCGCGATCTGCGACGAGGTGGGGCAGGAGGTCCAGGTCGGTCTGTACAACTGCATGCTCGCGGGCGCCATCGACCTGGCCATCTACTGGACGCTGCAGAACAGGGTGAAGAACCCGGGCGTCCACGAGGGGGACATGTTCCTCGCGAATGACCCGTGGGTCGGCGGCGGCATGCACCAGAACGACGTGATCGTGTTCCAGCCGATCTTCCACGACGGATTGCTGTTCGGTTGGACGTCGGCGGTCTGTCACGAGCCCGACCTGGGCGGCGTCGGACTGGGTTCGTTCAGCCCGTCCGCCACGGACGTGTTCTCCGAGGCACTCCCCACACCACCCATCAAGGTGGTGCGCGACTTCGAGGTCCAGGAGGACGTCGCTGACGCCTGGGTGCGTCGTTCCCGGGTCCCGCTGTTGGTGGGCTTGGACATGCGCGCCAAGGTCGGCGCCAACACGGTGGGTCGCAAGCGGCTGCTCGAGGTCATCGAGATCTACGGCGCGGACACCGTCAAGGCGGTGATGAAGCGGATGATGAACGACGCCGAGGGCCGCCTGCGGGGCAAGCTCCGGAGCCTGCCCGACGGCACCTGGTCCACGTCCGGCTACCAGGACCAGTCGCACACGGGCGATCGGGGCGTCCACAAGATCCAGCTGAAGATGACCAAGGTCGAGGACCACCTGACCTTCGACTTCACCGGAACCGACGAGCAGAGCGGTGTCATCAACTGCACGTATGCCGGTATGCGCGGCGGAGCGATGCTCGCCATCATGCCCATGCTCGCCGACGACATCCCGTGGGCGGCCGGCGGTCTGATGCGCTGCTTCGACCTGGTCGCCGACGAAGGCTCCATCGTCAACGCCACCTATCCGGCCGCCGTCAGTCGCGCGCCGATCGGGCCTGCGTGGGCGCTCGGGCAGCTGGTCGCCGAGTGCCTGAGCCAGATGATGGACCGGACCGTCGAGTTCCGCGACCGGGTGCAGGCAGCCTGCTGCGGCACCTTCGACACGGCCGTGGTGGCCGGCCTGGACCAGCGCGGACCGTTCCCGGTGCCGTTCCTCAACATCGTCATGGACTCGGTCGCCGCCGGCTACGGTGCGCGCCCGAAGACCGACGGCATGGACACCGGTGGAGTGTTCCCGATCCCGATGGGCCGTCTCCCGGACGTCGAGATGACCGAGTACCTGTACCCGCTCATGACGGTGTGGAGGCGCGAGGAGCCCGACACCGGTGGACCCGGGCGACGGCGCGGCGGACTGAGCGGCTCGGCTGCATTGATCACCTACGGAACTGACTTCCCGGTGGGACTCGTGGTGGCCTCGGCAGGCAAGGGTGTCTCGCAGAACGGCGGGCTCGCCGGCGGCTACCCGGGCAACACCGCGGTCGGCATCGTGGCGCGGAACACCGGCGTCAAGGACGGGTTCGCCCAGGGCAAGCTGCCGTTCGACCTCGCCTCGCTGGCCGGTGACCAGGAGCTCCAGCAGTGCTACGGGGAGACCTACATCGCTCCTGGGGACGCTCTCTACCTGCACTGGCAGAGTGGTGGCGGCTACGGCGACCCGTTGTTGCGTGACCCGCAGCTGGTTGCGCACGACCTGGCTGAGGGCAAGGTGACCCTCGCCGGGGCCTCGGGTTCATACGGTGTGGTCATCGATGACGGGCAGGTGGACGTGGCGGCCACCGAGGCGCTGCGGGCCGAGGTCAAGCAGGAGCGGATGTCGCGCTCGACGGCGCCCGCGCGCGACTCGGGCAACAGCTATGAGCCGGGCTCGGGCAAGCGGATCGACGACAACCTGGTCGCCGTCGACTCCGGTGGCGTCGACGTCGTCGCGTGCGCGCACTGCGGCCACGAGCTGGGCAACCCCCGCACCGGCGCGTCCCTCAACCTGGCCTTCTTCGAGGGCCCGACCGCGTTGGCCGGACCACACGTGACGGCGCAACCCGAGCTGTACGTCGATGAGACGGTCGTCTTCCGGCAGCTGTGCTGCCCGAGCTGCTTCACCGCCGTCTACTCCGGCGTGGTGCCGTCCTCGCACGTGGACCACGTGCTGGACCTCGATCGCTACCTCACCGTCTGAGGCAGACGTTCGTTCGCGCCGGTCCCGATGGAGGGGACCGGCGCGAACGCATGTAGCTCGGTGTCGCGGATCGACAGAAGTGTTGACTTTTCGTCTTCGACGTCCAAGAATGGTTGTCATGAGCGCGGTCGCCGTCAGCAGACACCGCATCGGGCTGGTGGTCCCGAGCTCCAACGTCACGGTGGAGACCGAGATCCCGCAGATCCTGGGCCGGCATACGGCCGCGCGCTTCTCCTACCACTCGACCCGGATGCGGATGTCGAAGGTCTCGCCGGAACAGCTCGCCGCCATGAACGCCCAACGGGAGCGCTGCATCATCGAGATCGCCGACGCCGGTCCGGACGTCATCCTGTACGGGTGCCTGGTCGCGCTGATGTCGGCGGGCCTCGCTGAGCACCGGCGGGTCGAGGGCCTCGTCGCCGAGCAGCTCGCCACCGGTGGCTCAGCAGCCAAGGTGCGCTCGAGCGCCGGTGCACTCCTGGAGGCTCTGCGCGCCCTGGGCGCCCAGCGGATCGCGCTCGTGATGCCCTACGCGCGTCCGCTCGCGGAGCGGGTCGTCGCATACCTGGAGCACGAGGGTTTCGACGTGCACGACTGGAGGGCGCTGGAGGTCGAGGACAACCACGCTGTCGCCCGAATCCCGGCTGCCGACGTGATGGGGGCAGCACGGTCGCTGGACCGCGAAGGCGTCGACGCCCTGGTGATCTCCTGCTGCGTGCAGATGCCGTCACTGGACCTGGTCGAGACGGCCGAGCAGGAGCTCGGGCTGCCGGTGCTCTCGGCCGCGACGGCGGGGGCCTACAGCATCCTGCGGGCCTGCGGTCTCCCGGTCGACATCCCGTATGCCGGCTCGCTGCTGCGCATCGACGCACTTCACCACGCCGAGCTCCGCTCAGGCAGCCAATGAGCCACGCCCACCCACGAAAGGACGGCCCACGATGACATCACTCCACGACGAGCACCTGGTGGCCGGAGTCGACCACGCAGCCTTCCCCACGTTCGACCCGGCCGGCACCGTCCGGTTCTACCGGGACACGCTCGGGTTCCCCGTCGTCCACTCGATCTGCGCCGCAGGGTGGGGGGCCAAGGACCACCCCGACTTCATCCACTTCTTCTTCGACATCGGCAATGAGGACCGCATTGCGTTCTTCTACTACTTCGGCCTCGAAGGGCCGGACCTCACCCAGGGCGCCGGCGACGTCTACGCCCGGTTCCCCGAGGGCACGGCGGACTGGTTCGTGCGCTCGCGCCACCTGGCGCTGCACGTCGCCTCCTCCGAAGAGCTGATGGAGTACCGACGTCGTCTTGACGCCAGCGACTGGCCGGTGGAGATGCAGATCCAGCACGAGACGATCGAGTCGATCTACACCCACGACCCCAACGGCTACATGATCGAGTTCACCCGCGCACTGCGCCCCGTCGAACCCCAGGAGGACCTCGATGCCAACCTGACGATCGACGCCCTCGTGGAGGTCGTCCAGCAGCCTCACCCCACCATGGACAAGCTCCTGGTGCGCAAGGCCGAGCTGATCGTCCAGCGTGCCGAGAAGTGGCAGGAGGCACAGCAGGCCGCCGTGTCCGACGAGGTCCGGCGATGAGTCGCCTCTACCTGCTCGACATCCCCGAGAACGAGCCGATCCTGGCTGTCGCGCGCACCATCGCGGGTGCCGAGGTCATCGAGGTCGGCCCGTACTTCGCGATCTGCTCGTCGGACCCGATCTCCATCGATCGGCGTGCCACCGGCGTGCGGCACGCCGTTTGGTACAGCTGGGTCGCAGGTCTCAGCGGCTGGCGAATCTCGCAGTGGGACAAGGACGCTCTGACAGTGGCCGACCGGTGAGCCAGGCAGCCCACCGGCTCGGGGAGGGTCGCTACCTGGAGGTCGAGGAGCTCCCCGAGTCGACGACGACCACCATCCATCACCTCACGACCTCCGACGGCGCGAAGGTCACCGGGGTCCTGCGGGTGCCGCCGGGTGCGCGCACGGTGGTCACCCTCATGCATCCTCGAGCGGACCTGACCGACCACGGGCTGGTGCCGCGTCTTGTTCGCTCGAGCTACGCGGTGTGGACGCAGGGTTCCCGTTCGCCGAACAACGACCTCAACCTGATTCACGAGCAAGCCATCATCGACTACGCGGCTGGTCAGGTGTTCTTGCGCCAGGCGGGCTTCGAACACGTCGTACAGCTCGGTCACTCCGGCGGCGGTACCCTCTCCGCGTTCTACTGCCAACAGGCCGCACTGGCGCCCGCACAACGGCTCGGCACCGCCCCCTCGGGGCGCGGAGTGGGGCTGGCCGACACCGACATGCCGCTGCCAGACGGCGTCATGTTCGTCGCGCCCCATCCCGGCCAGGGCGAGCTCATCCGGCGGATGATCGACCCGTCCGTGGTCGACGAGAGCGACCCGATGTCGGTCGACCCCGCGCTCGACCCGTTCAACCCGGACCACGGCTTCCGGGATGCGCCGGAGTCGACGACCTACGACCAGGCGTTCGTCGACCGCTACCGCTTCGCCCAGGAGGAGCGAGTGGCGCGGATCGACGCACGGGCCCAAGCCCTTGTCGCGGCGTCCGGGGTGGCCAACCGTGCCTTCAAACGTGATGGTCTCGCCCAGGACCGCCGCCGCGCCATCGCCCCCTCGCTGGTCACCGTCTACCGGACGGACGCGGACCTGCGCAGCGTCGACCTGTCCATGGATCCGAGCAAGCGGCCGTACGGCTCGGTGTTCGGTAGGCGACCGGACCTGACGAACTATGGGCTCGTGGGCTTCGGTCGGCTCTCGACCGCGGAGGCGTGGATGTCGACGTGGAGTCCGAACACCACGAATGCCAGCTTCCTCGGGTGTGCCCCAGGAGTCACCGTGCCGACGTTGCTGGTCGAGCTCACCGGTGACCAGGCGTCGTACCCCTCGGACACCGCTGCCTTCGCAGACGCACTCGGCGCGTCGGACCTCACCGTCGATGCCGTTGACGGCACGCACTTCGGTGGGCCGATTCGTCCGGGGGAGCCGACCGGGTACGACAACGCGATGACGGTGCTCGCTCCTTGGCTCGCCCAGCGGTTCTGAGCATGGTCGCGGTCGACATCGTCGAAGTCGGGCCGCGTGACGGTCTACAGAACGAGCGCCGGGTCCTCGAGGTCGACACGCGCATCGAGCTCATCCGCAGGATGGTGGAGCGCGGGGCGCACCGGATCGAGGCTGCCAGCTTCGTCCGGCCAGATCGGGTCCCGCAGATGGCCAGCGCCGAGGAGGTGCTTGCCGGTGTGCCGCGTCCGGCCGACGTCAGCTACATCGGGCTGGTGCTGAACGGTCGTGGCGCTCAGCGCGCGGTCGACGCGGGCTGCGACGAGATCAACGTGGTCGTACCGGTCTCGGAGGAGTTCTCCCGGCGCAACCAGGGCATGGGCGTCGCGGAGATGCTTGGCCACGCGGGGTCCGCGATCGCGCTCGCCCGCCAGGGGGGAGCACGAGTCTCGGTCACCCTTGCCGTGGCGTTCGGCTGTCCGTTCTCGGGCGTCGTGGACGACCGCGTTCCCGAGATCTACGACCGGGTGGCCGATCTCGGCCTGGATGAGATCGCCTTCGCCGACACGGTCGGCGTGGGAGTCCCACGACAGGTCCGGGAGCTGGTCCGGCTCGTCGAGGCTGACGGCCGCGTGCCGGACCTCCGCTTTCATTTCCACAACACTCGCAACACGGGCTATGCGAACGCCATGGCGGCGTGGGAGGCGACGACCCGGGACCGGATCGCGCTCGATGCCTCGGTCGGCGGCTTCGGGGGCTGCCCCTTCGCACCTCGAGCGACCGGCAACATCGCCACCGAGGATCTCGCCTACCTGATGATCGGCGAGGGTCTCGAGGTCGACCTGGACCTGGCCGACCTCCTCCAGGACGCCGAGTGGCTCGCCGCCGAGCTGGGCAGTCCCGTGCAGGCACTCCTCGGCCGATCCGGCGGCTTCGGGACCGCGACGCCGACCGGCGCCGGGCGGAGGGCCCGTGCCTGACGACGTCGGGACGTCAACAACATCGACCGAGCAGCCACTTGCCGGGATCCGTGTCATCGAGCTCGGCAACTACATTGCCGCGCCCATGGCGGGGCGGCTTCTCGCGGACTTCGGCGCCGAGGTGATCAAGGTGGAGCGCCCCCGAACCGGTGACGAGCTGCGCAGCTGGCGGCTGTACGAGGGCGACACGTCGCTGCTCTACCGCACCATCAACCGCAACAAGCTGTCCATCGAGCTGGATCTGCGGTCCGACACCGGGCGGCATACGGTGCTCGAGCTGATTGCCGGCGCCGACGTCCTGCTCGAGAACTTCCGTCCCGGAACCCTCGACCGGTGGGGGCTGGATGTGCAGACCTTGGCGGCGGCCAACCCGGCCCTGGTCGTGGCGCGCGTGTCAGCGTTCGGGCAGACCGGGCCGCTGGCTGACCGCGCGGGCTTCGCCGCAGTCGCAGAGGCCTATGGCGGCCTGCGTGAGCTGGTCGGTGAACCGGACCGACCGCCGTCCCGGACCGGAGTCTCGATCGGGGACTCGATCGCCGGCCTGTATGCCGCGTTCGGCGTGATGATGTCGCTCTTCGACCGTGAGGCGCGACGTGGCCAAGGCCTTGAGCCGGTGCCGCCGACCGAGCGGGAGATCGACGTCGCGCTCCACGAGGCCGTCTTCTCGATGATGGAGTCACTGGTCCCGGACTTCTCGGCCCACGGCGTGCGCCGCGAGCGCGCTGGCGGCCGCATGGAGGGGATCTCCCCGTCCAATGGCTACACCTGCGGTGACGGGTCGAGCGTGGTCATCGCCGGCAACGGGGACTCGATCTTCGCTCGGTACATGACCGTGATCGGGCGCCCGGACCTCGCGACCGACACCGAGCTGGCCGGGAACGCGGGCCGCTGGGAGCGTCGGGTCGAGCTCGATGAGGCCATCGGCGCGTGGACGAGCACGTTGTCGCGTGAGGAGGTGCTCTCCCGCCTGCACGCGGCCCAGGTGCCCGCGGGGCCGATCCACACGGCCGAGGACATCGTCCACGACGCCCAGTTCCGTGCACGGGGGATGGTGCAGGACCTGCCCGTGGATGTCGCCGGCGAGACCCGGCTGGTCAGCTTCCCCGGGGTCGTCCCCGTGCTCAACGGTGTCTCGGTGCGGGTGCGAAACGTCGGACCGGACCTGGGGGAGCACACCGACCTCGTCCTGAACACGATGCTCGGCGGCCCCCGCCCCTAGGCCTCCACCAGGTCCCCGCTGGGCTGGTGATCACCCGGGCAGCTGTGGTCCGACGCAGACGAGTCCGCCCGCGCTGCCGTTGGGTTGTGCTGGCAGCACGGGCGGACTCGTTCGGCTCTGACACGACAAAGCCGTCGGTCAGACCGGGTGAATCTCAGAGGTCGTAGTACATCTCGAACTCGTGCGGGTGCGGGCGGAAGCGGATCGGGTCCACCTCGTTCTTGCGCTTCCAGTCGACCCAGGTGGCGATGAGGTCCTCGGTGAACACGTCGCCCTCGAGCAGGAAGTCGTGGTCGGCCTCCAGGGCGTCCAGCACCTCCGGCAGCGACCCGGGAACCTGCTGGATCGACTCGTGCTCCTCGGGCGGGAGCTCGTAGAGGTCCTTGTCGACCGGCTCCGGGGGCTCGATCCGGTTCTTGATGCCGTCCAGGCCCGCCATCAGCTGGGCCGCGAAGCACAGGTAGGGGTTCGCCGACGGGTCCGGCACGCGGAACTCGATGCGCTTGGCCTTGGGGTTGTCCCCCGTGATCGGGATGCGCACGCAGGCGGAGCGGTTGCGGGCCGAGTAGACCAGGTTGACCGGGGCCTCGTAGCCGGGGACCAGGCGGTGGTAGGAGTTCACCGTCGGGTTGGTGAAGGCGAGCAGCGCCGGGGCGTGCTTGAGCAGGCCGCCGATGTACCAGCGCGCGATGTCGGACAGGCCGCCGTAGCCGCGCTCGTCGTAGAAGAGCGGCTCGCCGTCCTTCCAGAGCGACTGGTGGGTGTGCATGCCGGAGCCGTTGTCCCCGAAGATCGGCTTGGGCATGAAGGTGGCCGTCTTGCCGTACTCCCAGACGGTGTTCTTGACGACGTACTTGAACTTCATGATGTCGTCGCCGGACTGGAGCAGGGTGTTGAACCGGTAGTTGATCTCCTGCTGACCGGCCGTGCCCACCTCGTGGTGCGACCGCTCGACGATCAGGCCGACCTCGGCGAGGTTGAGGCAGATCTTGTCGCGGACGTCGGCGAAGTGGTCGACCGGCGGGACCGGGAAGTAGCCGCCCTTGTAGCGCGTCTTGTAGCCGCGGTTGCCGCCCTCTTCGACCCGGCCGGTGTTCCACGCGGCCTCGATGGAGTCGATGTAGTAGTACGAGGCGTTGGCCTTGGTCTCGAAGCGCACGTCGTCGAACACGTAGAACTCGGCCTCGGCACCGAAGAACGCCGTGTCGCCGATGCCGGTCGACTTCAGGTAGGCCTCGGCCTTGGACGCGATGTTGCGCGGGTCGCGGGAGTACTCCTCACCGGTGAACGGGTCGACGATGGAGAAGTTCATGATGAGCGTCTTCTCGACACGGAACGGGTCGAGGTAGGCCGTCGTCGGGTCGGGGATGAGCTTCATGTCGGACTCGTGGATGGCCTGGAAGCCGCGGATCGAGGACCCGTCGAACATCTGGCCGTTCTTGAAGAAGTCCGCGTCAACCGACTGCGCGGGCACGTTGAAGTGCTGCATCACGCCGGGCAAGTCGCAGAACCGGATGTCGACGAACTTGACGTCCTCGTCCTTGATGAACGCGAGGACATCGTCAGCGTTGCTGAACAATCCAAACCTCCTGATGTGGTTGGGCGCGTGACGCCGGCCCAAGTGCGTTGCCGATGAGGCTAGGGGTCCGCCATTACTCGGTCATGACTCGTGTGTTTCGGGCATGTAACGAGACCATGGGTGTTCTCTGGGTGAGACGACCTGCCCGTATGCCGGACGGGCGGCTCACACCCTAGCCCGCGAGCACCGGCTGGAGCCCGCTCGTCCGCGCTGCGCCCACCGCGGCATACGCTGCACTCCGTGAGCGCGACCCACCCCCAGCCGCCCGGCCTCGGACTGCCCGACGAAGGCCCCGGCTCACTCGCTGGGCTCGGTCGGCGGCTGGTCGCCGTGGTCATCGACTGGGTGCTCTGCGTCCTCGTCGCGACGTTCCTCTTCAAGGTGCCCTACGGCGCGACCGGGCCGGGAGCCTTCGCCCCGCTCGCGATCTTCGCCGTGGAGAACCTGGTCCTCGTCTCCACGCTCGGCGCGACGGTCGGCCACCGGCTGCTCGGGATGCGGGTGGGGGCCCTCGGTCGGCCGACGCTCACCCCGGTGCAGGTGCTCGTCCGGACCGTGCTGCTCTGCCTGTTCATCCCCGCGGTGATCTGGGGCAAGGACGGCCGGGGCCTGCACGACC
The DNA here is from genome assembly GCA_021324575.1 of Intrasporangiaceae bacterium. Taxonomy (GTDB): domain Bacteria; phylum Actinomycetota; class Actinomycetes; order Actinomycetales; family Dermatophilaceae; genus Nostocoides. The sequence continues at coordinate 64,523 of JAJPIW010000012.1, forward strand.
GGGCCGCCGGCACCGTCCTCGTCCGTCGCTGAGCTCAGCGCCCTCCGGCGACGACCTCGCGGATCTGTCGGGTCGCCTCGGTGACGATCCGCACGATCTCGGCCACCTGGGCTGAGGTGAGGCCCTTGCGCTTCCACGCCTGTCGGGCCTCGATCCGAAGATCGGCAACGGCGTGTTCGAGGTCGCCGATACTGCCGGACTCGTATGCCGTCCAAGGGGTTTCGTGTCCGCCTGCGGGGGTGGCGTGGGCGCGGGCCGAGCGCGCGGCGGCCTTGAGCTCGGCGCGCAGGTCACGGCTCTGCGCGCTGACGTTGGCGCGGACCTCCTCGGCCAGCTGGCGGACCGAGTGGTCGAGGTCGGCCTCGAGCGCGGCCAGGTCGCCGGCGCGTTCGGCCACCTCGCGGCGACCGGCGTCGGTGATCCGGTAGATCGCCTTGCGGCCCTCGTCGGTGCGCTCGACGAGGCCCTCCTCCTCGAGCTTGCCGAGGCGCGGGTAGACGGTGCCGGCCGACGGGGAGTACAGGCCGTTGAAGCGGGTCTCGAGGTCCTGGATCACCTCGTAGCCGTGCCGCGGGCCGTCGGCGAGGAGGGCGAGCAGGTAGAGCCGCAGCTGGCCGTGGGCGAAGACCGGGCTCACCAGGAGCCACCCGTCGGCGCGACGGCGGCGATGCCGTCGCCGGTTTCGGCGCCAGGTCCGGAGTGCAGGAGGGTCACCGCACCGGAGACGGTCTTGGCGGTGATCTTCAGCGCGCCGTCGCCCTCGCGCAGGTGGCCCTTGGCGGCCGGTCTCGACCCGTCGCCGAGACGTTGGCCGCCGGCGACAACCGGCCCGCTGACCGACGACGCGGTGACGTCGAACCCGGCATACGGCGCCCGGACGGTGAGGTCTCCCGAGACCGAGGTGGCGTTGATGGCGGCCGAGCCGTTGGTGAGGTCGAGGGTGATGTCACCACTGACGGTCTTGACGTCAGCGGTGGGGAGGGCCGAAGCCTGGACCGTCACCGCGCCGGAGACCGACTTGACCGCCGTGACGCCGTCGAGGCGACGCGCCTCGACCTCGCCGCTCACCGTCGTGATCGACGTTCGGCCGATGACGTCGTCGACGGTGAGGGCCCCGGACACCGTCTTGACCGCGACGTCGGCGGAGACGCCGGAGACGAGGGCAGTGGCGCTGACCGTCTTGACGTCGACACGGGTGCCGACCGGGACCGACACCGACAGTCGGGCGTGGTTGTGGTCCAGGCCCGCGAACTTCTCCCCCAGACCCGCGAGGAAGGCGGCCGAGCCGCTCCCGAACAGCTCGGAGAGGTTGCCCAGAGCCGCGAGGCCGCCGGCGATCGGGGAGTGGCTGATCTGCAGCCGGCTGCCGTCCCAGGTCACCTCCAGCGGCTTGCCGCTCACCTCGGTCACCTCGAGGCGGGCCGTCGGGGAGTCGTCGTGGGTCACGACGTCGACGTGCCCGCCGATGAGGGCGACGTCCAGGGCGGTGACGCTCTCTCCGTCACCACCGATGTCGAGGACCTTGGGTCCCTCGATGGTCCAGTTCTGTGCCATGCGCATGCCTTCCGTGAAAGGGTGAAGTCGCGCTATATCGCGTCTGTTGAGACACGTTATATCGCGAGTGGGGCAAACGCAAGCAGGTGCACGACGTGACAGAGTGACCCAATTGTTCCGGTGGTCACGACCAAGGCGTGACCACCGGAACAATTGGGTCACTTCGTCACGGCTACTTGCCGCGCATGGCCTTGCGGTCGACGCGGGCCCGAGTGGGGTCGATGCCGGCGGGGATCGGGGGACGCAGGCCGCCGAGCGACTTCAGCCGCTTGTTGACCGTCGCGGCCTCCTCCTTGGTGAGCACCGGCTTCATCCGGGTCAGCTTGCCGGACACCTTGCGCAGTGACAGGTCGCCGGCCGACTCGTCCTCGCCGACGTAGAAGGTCTGCAGCGGGACGCCGGGTGTCACCCGGGAGACCTTCTTGGCCTCGGCCTTGAGCAGCGCCTGGGCCCGCGAACGCGGGCCCTCGCCGAGCAGGACGATCCCGGGGCGACCCAGCGCGCGGTAGACCATCGCGGCGTTGCTCATGTCCGACGGCTTGGTCCCACGCTGGGCGTCCATCGCGATCGGCTGCGGGTCGGCGTACCAGCCGCGCTTGCCGATCCCCTGCAGCGCCGCGCCGACCGCGCCGGGCTTGCCGTCCAACGAGTTGTACATCGCTGTGTTGCCGCGCCGGTTGAGCACGAACGTCGCCGCCAGGAAGGCAGTCGGGATCGACAGGATCGCCGCGTAGATCGTCCAGAAGCCGCCGAAGATCGAACCGATCCCGACGATCACCACGATCGTGAGGAGCGCCGCGCCGATCATCCACCAGGTGACCTGCGGGTCGAGCTGCTTGATGGCCTGGTAGCCCTGGCGGATGCTCGCGAGCCGCCCCGGCTCCTTCTCGACCGCGGGCGCAGCGGCATCGTCGGAGGACTTGCGGTTGAACAGCGCCACGGTGGGCCTTTCTGGCGAAGGTGCGGCCGCGGCATACGGAGAAGAGGTCGTATGCCGGGTGATCGACTTCCTAGGATACGGCGCCCGCGCTGCGGGCGAGGATCGATGACGCCTCCTGCCGGGCCGGGTCGGCCGCCGCGGTCGCGAGGTGGGCGAGGTGCTCGGGAACGGGGCGGCCCCAGGCGGTCATGGCCTGTGCCCAGAGCCGGCCGGCGCGGTAGGAGGAGCGGACGAGCGGGCCGGCCATGACGCCCCTGAACCCCATCGCCGTCGCGACGTCGCTCCAGTGGACGAACTCCTCGGGCTTGACCCAGCGGTCGATCGGGTGATGGAGCTTGGAGGGGCGGAGGTACTGGGTGATGGTGAGGATGTCGCAGCCGGCGTCGTGCAGGTCGGCGATCGCGGCCTCGATCTCGTGGTCCTCCTCGCCCATGCCGAGGATGAGGTTGGACTTGGTGACCAACTCGGCGTCACGGGCCATCGACAGGACCCGGAGCGACTTGTCGTAGGAGAACGCTGGGCGGATCCGCTTGAAGATCCTGGGGACCGTCTCCAGGTTGTGGGCGAAGACCTCGGGCCGCGCCTCGAAGACCTGGCCGACGAGCTCGGGCACGGCGCCGAAGTCGGGCGGGAGGATCTCGACGCCGGTGTTGGGGTTGAGGGTGTGGATCTGGCGGATCGTCTCGGCATAGAGCCATGCGGCGCCGTCGGGCTGGTCGTCGCGGGCCACGCCGGTGACCGTCGAGTAGCGCAGACCCATCTGCCGGACCGACTCGGCGACCCGCCGAGGCTCGTCGCGGTCGAGCGGCTGGGGGCGGCCGGTGGCGATGTCGCAGAAGTCGCAGCGGCGGGTGCAGGTGTCACCACCGATGAGGAAGGTGGCTTCCTTGTCCTCCCAGCACTCGAAGATGTTGGGGCAGCCGGCCTCTTGGCAGACGGTGTGCAGACCCTCGGTCTTCACCATCGAATGGAGGGCGGTGTACTCGGGCCCCATCCGGGCCGTGGTGCGGATCCACTCCGGCTTGCGCTCGATGGGGGTCTCGGCGTTGCGGGCCTCGACGCGCAGCAGCCTGCGGCCCTCTGGTGCGATCGTCATGGTGCCGCCAAGCCTACGCCCGGGGTCGTCGGCCCTTGTCGCACACCCGGACCGGCGCACGAGTGTGCAGTAGCTGCCGTTCCCGAGGCGTAGACCTGCACCTACTGCACACTCGATTTCGGCGCCCGGCGTTCTGCCTGAGCCCTGCGCTCAGCCCAGGACGTCGGTCAGGTGCTTCTCGGCATACGGAAGAGCCTCCTGGACCGTGACGGTCCGGCCCAGCTCGCGGGTGACCGAGCCCACGTCGGCATCGGGTATGCCGCACGGCACGATCGCGTCGGCCCAGGACAGGTCGGCGTCGCAGTTGAGGGCGAACCCGTGCATCGTCACACCCTGGCTGACGCGGACGCCGATGGCGCCGAGCTTGCGGTCACGGCCCCGGTCGTCGGCGCGGACCCAGACCCCGGAGCGCCCGTCCACCCGCTCGACGGTCAGGCCGAACTCGCGGCATACGCGGATCATGACCTCCTCCAGGCGGCGGACGTGCGCGACGACGTCCATCGGCTGGGGGAGGTGGGCGATCGGGTAGCCGACGAGCTGGCCCGGGCCGTGCCAGGTGATCTTGCCGCCGCGGTCGACGTCGATGACCGGCGTGCCGTCGAAGGGGCGCTCGTGCGGCTCGGTGCGCTTGCCCGCCGTGTAGACGGCTGTGTGCTCGAGCAGGAGGGTGGTGTCGGGGAGCTCGTGGGCGACGACGGCAGCGTGAACGTCGCGCTGGTGGGCCCAGGCCCGCTCGTAGTCGACGGTGTCGGGAGCGAAACCGAGGTGCTCGAAGCGCATGGCTACCACGGTAGTCCTCGACGGGCGCGGGTCGAGTGGGTGATCGACGACGTGGCGGTCTTCGGCTTGGCTGGGGCGTGATGAACCCGGGCCTGTCCGGGCCTGTGGAAAACTCTCCGGTCGATTTCGCGATCTCTGCGACAGTGCCCGGATGGACGACTCCGTGGCACCCGCCGTCGCCGGCTACCGACTCGGCGCGCTCCTCGGTCGAGGCTCGAGCGCGGCCGTCTGGAGCGGCCGTCGAGCGGCAGACGGTCGTGCCGTCGCGATCAAGGTGGTCCCGATGCCGCGCGACGGAGACGGCGTCGCCGTCCGCGAGCTCGGACTGCTGCGCGGGCTCGGCGGCGACCATGTCGTGTCCCTGCTCGATGCGGTTCCGGTCTCGGATCCGCTGGACGCGCTCGCCCTCGTCATGGACCGCTACGACGGCGGCTCGCTCGGGAGCGTGGTCGCGGCTCGCGGCAGGCTGACCGCCGGCGAGATCGTCACGGCGTTGTCCCCGGTTGCCGCCGCCCTCGGCGGCCTGCACCGGGCCGGTGTCGTCCACGGTGACCTCACCCCCGGCAACGTCCTCTTCGACGACACCGGGCGTCCGGCCATCTGCGACCTCGGCGTCACACGGCTCATCGGGGAGCGCACTGAGGAGGTGTTCGGCACGAAGGGTTTCGTCGCGCCCGAGGTCAGCGTCGGAGGGCAGCCGACGACAGCCAGCGACGTGTATGCCGTGGGCGCACTCGCGTGGTTCTGCGCGACGGGAGAGGCGCCCGAGCCGGGCTGGTTGCGGCAGTCCTCGGCCGAGACGCTCGCTGACCTGCCGGCAGCCCTGGTCGCTGTGATCGACTCCTGTCTCGCGTCCGACCCGGCCGACCGGCCAGCTGCCGTGGAGCTGTCCGTCGACCTCTTCCAGAGCGCTCCGGCGGAGGCGATGCGCCTGCCCGGCGTGGCCGACGAGGTCGAGTCGCTCACCCGCCGGATCCGTGCCAACGCCCAGGCCTCGGGCCAGCCCGAACCGGCCGTTGCCGTCGGGTCGGACCGCAGGAGGTGGCGCCGCTGGTGGCGGCGGGAGGAGAGACCGAGCCGGCCGACCCGTCCCGCGACAACTCTCCGAGCCAACCGACCGACCAAGTCGTCGCCGGACCCGACACCGACCCGGGTCGCTGAGTTTGTGGCCGAGCCGATGTCGGCGAGCCCTGTGCGACCAGCCCCGGGCACACCCGCGGCCGCTGTGACCCCGGCAGCCGCCGGACGGCACCGCGCCCGGCCCGTGCTGTCCGGTGCGGCCATCGCGATCCTCGCCGCCGTCTTCCTGACCATCGGCGGGCTCGTCGCCGTCGCGGCCGGGTGGGAGCCGAGCGACGTCCTGCCGCGACACTCACCCCCCTCGTCAACACCCCGGTCAGCGGGCTCGGCCGGGGTCGCTGCCCCCAAGACCTCGCAGGCGGCACCCACGGCCCTCCACGTCGACCTGAGGTCGACCGCCGCCGCGGTCACCGACCCACGAGGAACCGCCCAGGCGCTGGCCGATGCCAGAGCTGCCGTGTGGACCTCCGGCGACAGCTCCCGCCTCGACTCGGTCGACGCGCCCGGATCCGACGCGTGGGCCGACGACGCGCAACGGGTCGACGAGGCGGCGACCGGCGGCTGGCGTTACCAGGGCGTGCGGTTCACCGTGCGGTCGGCGACGGTCGTCGCGCACACGGCGACCACGGCGAGGGTGCAGGTGGTCCTCGACAGCGCGGCATACGCCGTCGTCGGGCCCAGGGGTCGCGAGCAGCGTGCTGCTGCCACCGGTCAGCGCGTCGTGCTCGACCTGGTCCACACGACCCCGGGCTGGCGGGTGAGCCGCGTCAGCGTCTGATCAGGAGTCGAGCAGCCAGCCGACCGCGGAGCCCAGGTCGGGCTGTTGCCACCGGAAGCCGTTGGCCGACAGCCGCTCGGGCAGAACCCGGTGACTGTCGAGCACCTCCCGGGCGAACTCCCCGAGCACGACCATCAGCGCCGGCCTGGGGGCAGGCAGCAGCGCCGGTCGGCGAAGGGCCTTGCCCAGCGCCCGCATGACGTCACGTTGGCGAGCCGGCACCGGCCCGACCACGTTGACCGGACCGGTGACCTCTGGGTGGTCGATGAGGTGGATGAGCGCGGCGACCTCGTCGGCGAGGGTGATCCACGGCCACCACTGCCGACCCGACCCGAGCGGCCCGGCGAGGCCGAGCCGGGCAAGTGGTAGAACGCGCTCCATCGCACCGCCGTGGGGTGCGAGGACGATGCCGGAGCGGGCGTATGCCGTGGGCGCGCCGGCCGCCTGCGCCGGCTCGGTCGCCCCCTCCCAGGCCAGGACCACCTCGGTCGTGAAGCCCGACCCGGCGGGGCTGTCCTCGGTGAGCTCCTCCTCGCCACGGTCGCCGTAGAAGCCGATGGCGCTGCCGCTCACGAGGCGGAGCGGTCGCCCGGTGGCGGCGATCGCCGAGGCCACGGCATACGTCGCATCGACCCGACTGGTGAGGATCTCCCGCTTGCGGTCGGCCGACCATCGCTTGTCGCCGATGCCGGCGCCGGCGAGGTTGACCACCGCGTCGACATCCTCGAGGACGACCGGGTCGAGGTGCCGGGAGGTGGGGTCCCACCGGACCTCAGCGGCCGACCGGGGCCCTGAGCGCACGAGCCGGACGACCCGGTCACCGCGGGCCGTCAGCGCAGACGCCAGTGCGCCGCCGATCAGTCCGGACGAGCCGGTGATGGCGACGCACTGGGTCATGGCTGGTCGTGCCTAGAGGCCGAGCGAGGCCTCGAAGGCGCCCTCCTCGAGGCGAGTCTTCATCGCCGAGAGGAAGCGGGCGGCGTCGGCGCCGTCGACGAGTCGGTGGTCGTAGGACAGGGCGAGGTAGATCATCGACCGGATCGCGATCGTCTCGCCGCCGTCGGTGTCAGTGACGACGATCGGCCGCTTGACGACGGCACCCGTGCCCAGGATCGCGACCTGGGGCTGGTTGATGATCGGGGTGTCGAAGAGCGCGCCACGGCTGCCGGTGTTGGTCAGCGTGAAGGTGCCGCCGCCGAGCTCGTCGGGTGTGATCTTGTTGTTGCGGGTCCGGTCGGCGAGGTCGGCGATGGCCCGGGCGAGGCCGGCGATGTTGAGGTCGCCAGCGTTCTTGATGACCGGGACCAGCAGGCCGCGCTCGGTGTCGACGGCGACGCCGAGGTGCTCGGCGCCGTGGTAGGTCACCTGGTCACCGTCGATGCTCGCGTTGACCGTCGGGAAGGCCTTCAGCGCCTCGACGGCGGCGAGTGCGAAGAACGGCAGGAACGAGAGCTTGGTGCCCTCGCGCCGCTCGAACTCGGACTTGGCGCGGGCCCGCAGCCGGGCGATCTTGGTGACGTCGACCTCGACGACGGTCGTGAGCTGGGCCGAGGTCTGCAGGCTCTCGACCATCCGCTTGGCGATGGTCTGGCGAAGCCGGGACATCTTCTCGGTCGTGCCCCGGCGGCCGTCGGGGGCCGCGGCCGCTGCGCTGGCGGCGGGTGCAGGCGTCGCGGCGGGGGCGGTCTGCGCGGGTGCCGGGGCGGGAGCCTTGGCCGCCTCGATGGCATCCAGGACGTCCTGCTTGCGGATCCGGCCACCGATGCCCGTCCCCTTGACGGTGGTCAGGTCGATGCCTCCGTCGGCGGCGAGCTTGCGGACCAGTGGGGTGACGTATGCCGCGGAGTCGTCGGCCGCCGGTGCGGGCGCAGCAGGAGCCGGTGCGGGAGCCGGAGCTGGCGCAGGCGGTGCAGCCGGTGCCGGAGCAGGCGCCGCGGGAGCCGGTGCCGGAGCGGGCGCCGCGGGCGGCGGTGCCGGAGCGGGCGCCGCGGGCGCCGGTGCCGGAGCCGCGGGTGCCGGCGCGGTAGCAGGCGCCTCGGCCGAGGCGGCCTGACCGGCGCCCGAGCCGCCGATGACGGCCAGGTCAGCACCGACCGGAACCGTCTCGTCCTCGCTCACGAGGATCTTGGTGAGCGTGCCGGCCGCCGGCGAGGGGATCTCGGTGTCGACCTTGTCGGTGGAGACCTCGAGCAGCGGCTCGTCGACGGCGACCTCGTCGCCCTCGGCTTTCAGCCACCGCGTGACGGTGCCTTCGGTGACCGACTCGCCGAGAGCCGGCATCGTCACGGTCGTCCCGTCGCCGCCACCACCCTCGGCAGCTGCGGGTTCGGGGGCAGGAGCCGCGGCCTCCGGCTCCGGGGCGGGTGCCTCGGCGGGTGCGGGCTCGGCGACTTCCGCCGAAGCCTCCGCTGCGGCCGCCTGGCCATCGCCATCGGCAGCAGCCGGTGCGTCGCCGTCGCCGATGACGGCGAGGTCGGCGCCGACCGGAACCGTGTCGTCCTCGCCGACAAGGATCTGCTGCAGCGTGCCGGCGACGGGCGACGGGATCTCGGTGTCGACCTTGTCGGTGGAGACCTCGAGCAGCGGCTCGTCGACGTCGACATGGTCGCCGACGTTCTTGAGCCAGCGGGTCACGGTTCCCTCCGTGACGGATTCACCGAGGGCCGGCATGGTCACCCGTTCAGACATCAGTGTCGCTCCTTTTGACGTGGTCTCGCGCCCATCCTTGCAAACCTCAGGCGTGGGCGTGCAGTGGCTTGCCAGCGAGGGCGAGAAAGGCCTCGCCGAGCGCTTCGTTCTGGGTCGGATGGGCATGGATGAGGGAGGCGACGTCGTCGGGGAAGGCCTCCCAGTTGTAGATGAGCTGCGCCTCGCCGACCTGCTCGCCCATCCGGGCGCCGATCATGTGGATGCCGACGACCGGACCGTCGACCTGTCGGACGAGCTTGACGAAGCCCTGGGTCTGCAGGATCTGGGACTTGCCGTTGCCGCCCAGGTTGTACTCGTATGCCGTGACCTCGCCGAAGGTCTCCCGGGCCTGGGCCTCGGTCAGCCCGATCGAGGCGATCTCGGGGTCGCAGTAGGTGACGCGGGGGATGCCCAGGTCGTCGATCGGCCGCGGGGACAGGCCGGCGATGTCCTCGGCGACGAAGATGCCCTGGGCGAAGCCGCGGTGCGCGAGCTGAAGGCCCGGCACGATGTCGCCCACGGCGTACACATCGTCAACGTTGGTCCGGCAGCGCTCGTCGGTGAGGACGAACCCGCGGTCCATGGCGACCCCGGCCTCCTCGTAGCCGAGGCCGCTGGCGACCGGGCCGCGGCCGACCGCGACGAGAAGCAGGTCGGCCGTCAGCGTCTTGCCGGACTCGAGGGTGACCGTGACCGAGCTGTCGTCCTGGCTGGCCGAGGCGAACCGGGCTCCGGTGAGCGCCGTGATCTTGCGCTTGCGGAAGGCCCGCTCGAGGGCCTTGGACACCGCCTCGTCCTCGGCGGCGACGAGCCGGGGGAGCGCTTCGACGATCGTGACCTGAGCGCCGAACGACCTGTAGACAGAGGCGAACTCGACGCCGATCACCCCGCCGCCGAGGACGATGACCGACCCCGGCAGGGTGTCGAGCTGCAGCGCCTGTTCACTCGTGACGATCCGCCCGCCGATCTCCAGACCGGGCAACGACTTGGCCGCCGAACCGGTCGCGAGGACGACGTGCCGGCCGACGAGCGCGCGGTCGCCGACGGTCACTGTGTGGGGCGCGCTGAGGCGTCCCTCACCCTCGACGTAGTCGATCGCGCGCGAGGCGATGAGCCCCTGGAGGCCCTTGTAGAGGCGGCCGACGACTCCGTCCTTGTAGGAGAGCACGCCGGCCATGTCGATCGAGTCGACGCTGGACCGCACCCCGAAGGTCGCGCCCTCGCGGGCGTTGTCGGCGACCTCGGCCGCGTGGAGCAAGGCCTTGGTCGGGATGCAGCCCTGGTGCAGGCAGGTGCCACCCAGCTTGGCCTTCTCGACGAGGGCGACGGTCAGTCCCAGCTCGGCGGCACGCAGCGCGCAGGCGTAGCCGCCGCTCCCGCCGCCGAGGATGACCAGGTCGTGGGTGGGGTCGGCGGTAGCCGGCATACGAGTGACGCTCCTTTGCGCACGGTGGGTGTGAGGGCATCCTGTCACCGATCGCCACGGCATACGATCTGCCGTATGCCGTTCTGGAGCCGCCGCGGGAAGTCCGCCAGCGTCCCCGGGGCCACCCGCGCCGACCGGGACGCCGTCGAGGCGCATCTCCGGCAGTTCGTCGAGTCCCGGCTGTTCGTCGAGGGCTACGTCGAACCCTCGACCAACATCACCTCCACGACGGTTGTGCTCATCGCGCACGACGGCGAGTGGACCCGCAGGGCGGTGGCGACCCGCGAGGACGCCTTCGGCCTGGGCAAGCGGCTGGAGATCCCGGTGTACGACGTCAACCAGACCGGCTATCCGGCGCGGATGAGGGAGTGGACGGCGCGGCAGCGTCGAGACGGCAAGGCCTGACCCGCGCACTCGCGCACAACCTGCTGGCGCACCGTCGCCGGCTTTGGTTGGCTGGACCGAAGATTCCCGACCATCCCCACCATCCCCGACGAAGGAGACCTCATGGCTGACAAGAGCACTGGCCGCAAGGGCCCAGATCCCAAGAGCCCTGGCCCGAGCGACGAGATGAAGGCCAGGTTCCGTGAGGCCCTCGCCAAGAAGAACGCTCATGGCGGCAAGGACGTGGGGGACCGGTCCGGGCACTCCAAGGTGGACCACGCCCACGGCGCCGAGACCTCAGCGCGCGAGCAGATGTTCCGGAGGAAGTCCGGCTGACGGAGACCGGCGAGGCGGCAGCAATACCTGGATGAGGCAGAAATATCTGGCTCGACAACGTATTGCTGCCTCACCCGGTCGGCGCCAGCTCCGGGCGGGGCCGGGCCGGAGGCCCTGCGGGTCAGGCGTAGGACTCGACCAGCTCCACGAGGGTGGTGACCCCGTAGCCGGTCGCACCCTTGGGGACGTTGCCGTAGGCGCCGAGCGGGTTCCACGACGGACCGGCCATGTCGATGTGCGCCCACGGGATGCCGGCCCCGACGAACTCCGCGAGGAAGATGCCGGCGGTGAGCATGCCTCCCCACGCCTCGGCCTTGTGCGCGATGTCAGCGACCGGAGAGTCGAGTGAGGAGCGGTAGTCCCGCGGCAGTGGCATGACCCACATCGCCTCGCCGGCCACCTCCGCGGCCGCCGCCACGCGGGCCAGGAAGGCCTCGTCGTTGCCCATGAGACCGGCGATCCGGCGGCCGAGGGCGGTCATCTGCATGCCGGTGAGGGTGGCGATGTCGACCATCACATCGGGCTTCTTCTCGCTGGCCAGGGCCATGCCGTCGCCGAGGACCATCCGGCCCTCCGCGTCCGGGTCGAGGATCTCCACCGTCATGCCGGTCCGCATGGTCACGACGTCACCGGGGCGCTGGGCGTTGCCGCTGATCATGTTCTCGGCCAGACAGAGCCAGCCGGTCACGGCGACGGGCAGCCCCAGCTCGGCGACCGCGAGCACGGCGGCCAGGACGTCCGCGGCGCCGGCCATGTCGTGCTTCATCGTGAGCATGCCCTCGATGGGCTTGAGCCGGTAACCACCGGTGTCGAAGGTGATCCCCTTGCCCACCAACGCGATCGACGCCTTCGCCCCCGCCGGCCGGTAGGTCACCGAGACCATGCGCGGCGGGTTGTCGGAGCCCTGCCCGACGCCGATGATGCCGCCGCATCCGGCCTTGGCCAGGGCGGCCTCGTCCATGACCGACACGGTGAGCTTCGCGGGGCTGGCCTTGACCTCCCGCTTCACCCGCTGGACGAAGAGCTCGGGCGTGAGCAGGTTGGCCGGCAGCGTGATGAGGTCCATCGCGAGCCGGCGTCGCGAGCCCACGACGTCGGCGCGCTCGACGGCGGCCTTGACCGCCGCCCCCCGGCCCGCTCCGCTCACCACCGTGACCGTCGGCTCGGCGGCCGAGGCGCGGCGCTCGTACTGGTAGGTCCCGGCATACGCACCGTCAGCGACGGCGGTCACCGAGGCCAGGTCAGGGGCCGGGAGGGCGACGGCCACAGTGGCCGCCTTGCCGATGAGGGACCGCAGGGCCGCACCTGCGGCTCGGCGTAGGACGACCCCGTCGTATGCCGCGTCGCCGGCCGGCCCCAGGCCGGTGAGGACCACGGACTTGGCGGTGACCCCCGGAACCCCCACGACCCGGGCGACCTCGTCGGGAGATCCCTTGAGCCCCAACGTTTTTGCCGCCTCGGCGAGATGTGCGACCGCGTCGGCAGGAAGGACATCGGCCCCGGCGAGGACGGGACCCTCTGCGTCCTTGGCCAGGCCCATGACCAGGGCGTCGGCAGCGACAGCGGGGGCGGGACGGGTGGCGAGCTTGAGGGTGGTCACGCGCGATCCTTCGGGGTGGCTGGGGTACCGGGGTCGGTTCGGAGGCTACTCCGGGCGCGTTAGTGTGCGGAGCATGACCGAAGCCGCCCTCCTGCACTCACCGCTTCACGACCGGCACGTCGCCCTCGGTGCCAAGATGGCCGACTTCGGCGGGTGGGAGATGCCGATCGAGTACCCCGGTGGGGGAGTCGTCGCGGAGCACACCGCGGTCCGCGAGAAGGTGGGCATCTTCGACGTCTCCCACCTCGGCAAGGCGCGGGTCAGTGGGCCCGGTGCCGCGGCATACGTCAATTCCTCCCTGACCAACGACCTGGCCAAGATCGGGCCGGGCCAAGCGCAGTACACCTTGTGCTGCAACGAAGCTGGCGGGGTCGTCGACGACCTCATCCAGTACGTCCGCAGCGACGACGACGTGTTCCTCATCCCCAACGCCGCCAACACGGCCACCGTGGTGGAGCTGCTCAAGGCCAACGCGCCGGAGGGCATCACCGTGGAGAACCTCCACGACCAGTACGGCGTCATCGCGGTCCAGGGGAGCCTGTCCGACGAGGTGCTCGCCGAGCTCGGTCTCCCCGTCGACCACGACTACATGTCCTTCGTCGAGACTACCTGGGAGGGCTTGCCGGTCATCGTCTGCCGCACCGGCTACACCGGCGAACGCGGCTACGAGCTGGTTCCCGCCTGGGACGCGACCCCGACGCTGTGGGACGCCCTCGTGGAGAAGGTCCGCGAGCGCGGCGGTATGCCGTGTGGTCTCGGCGCGCGTGACACCCTCCGTACGGAGATGGGCTACCCGCTCCACGGCAACGACCTCTCCCCGACGATCACGCCGGTCATGGCCGACGCGGCCTGGGCGGTCGGCTGGAACAAGGACGCCTTCTGGGGCAAGGAGGCGCTCACCCAGGAGCGCGCCGCCAAGAGCACCCGGCTCATGCGCGGCCTGGTCGTCACCGGCCGCGGCATCCCCCGGTCGCACTGCGAGGTCATGGACGCAGGCGGCGCCGTCGTCGGCGAGGTGACGTCCGGGACGTTCTCACCGACCCGCAAGCAAGGCATCGCGCTGGCTCTCCTCGACCGGTCGGTCGCTCTCGGCGACGAGGTCGTCATCGACGTCCGCGGCCGCGAGGTGCCGGCCCAGGTGGTCAAGCCGCCGTTCGTCGAGGTCGGGGTGCGGGAGGCCTGAGGTGAGCGAGGCCTGGACCTGGACGTATGCCGATGCCGACGGCGAGGAGCTGTCCGGCCCGGCACTGCCGACAGCCGCCTTCCCGAGCCAGACCGACGCGGAGGCCTGGCTCAGCGAGTCCTGGGAGGACCTCGGCGACGAGGGCGTCGACAGCGTCACCCTGTGGCGCGACGGGGCCGTCGTCTACGGACCGATGAGCCTGCAACCAGGCACCTGAGCCCGTCGGTGGAAGCCCGCTCGGGTCGTCGGACAGGCGTAAGCCTCAGGAGGGGTACTCGCCGCGCTTGTTCTGCGGGCGCGGCATCCGGGTGCGACGCATCTGGAAGGCGCGCATCACGGCATACATCGGCATGCCTCGAGGGATCTGGCCGGCGCCGAACTTCGTCACGAGCTGCCCCTTGAGCTTGCGCCACATGAGGAACAGGTCGATCGCCGCGAGCCCGATCAGGCCGTAGACCGCCGCGAAGATGAGCGTGTAGGCGGCCGGGAACTTCGGCGCGATGAAGGTCAGCGCGAGGACGAGCAGCATGATGGGCAGCATCAGCTCCCCGAGGTTGCGCCGGGCGTCGACGAACTCGCGGACGTAGCGTCGGACCGGTCCGCGGTCCCGAGCGGGCAGGTTCTTCTCGTCGCCGGTGAGCAGCGCCTGCCGCTGGAGCGCCTGCTGCTCACGCCGCTTGAGCTTGTCGCTGTCCCGCGCCACCTTGCGGTCGGTCACGACCAGAGGCTGCTTGCGCGCGGCCTCCTGCTCGCGGCGCTTGGGCGTGGGCCGGTTCTTGGCACCCGGGCGCGGGGGAGCGCCGACCGTCGCGGCCTGCTCCTCGTTCAACGACTTGTCTTTGCGTCCGAACACCGCCACATCGTATGCCGTCCGCGCGCCTCTCCCTGCCGCGGCGCCATCTGCGTGGGTAGGCTCCCAGCCGTGACCGACGACGTGCTCTCCGCTGACCAGATCTCCGCCCTCCGCACCCGCGTCGCCGAGCTGATGCCCGGCATACGGGCCGACCTGGAGGCGCTCACCCGGATCCCGAGCATCTCCCTCGACGCCTTCGACCAGGCCCAGGTCGACCGGTCGGCGCAAGCGACCGCCGAGCTGCTCCGCGCCGAAGGGCTCGAGGTCGAGATCGTCCGCGAAGGTGGCCGCCCGGCGGTCATCGGCCACATCGACGGGCCAGAGGGCGCGCCGACGGTCACCCTCTACGCCCATCACGACGTCCAGCCCGTCGGGGACGAGTCCCTATGGGACACACCGCCGTTCGAGCCGACCGAGCGTGATGGGCGGCTCTACGGACGCGGTGCTGCCGACGACAAGGCCGGGATCATGGCGCACATCGCGGCCCTGCGCGCGCACAAGGGCGACCTGCCGGTCGGCGTGACGGTGTTCGTCGAGGGCGAGGAGGAGATCGGCTCGGACTCGCTCGCGACGATCCTCGAGCGGCACGGCGACAAGCTCAAGGCGGACGCCATCGTGCTCGCCGACTCCGGCAACTGGGACATCGGCGAGCCGGCCCTGACGACGACCCTTCGCGGTCTGATCCGGGTGGTTGTGACGGTCCGGACCCTCGACCACGGCGTGCACTCGGGCATGTTCGGCGGGGCCGTCCCCGATGCGATCACGACCCTCATCCGGCTCATCTCGACCCTCCACGACGCCGACGGCAACCTCACCGTGACCGGGCTCAAGGAGAGCACTGCCACCGACCTGCCCTATGACGAGGCGCGGCTGCGGCGCGAGTCGGGGCTGCTCGACGGCGTCCAGCTCATCGGTTCCGGCGACCTGCTCACCCGGATGTGGAACAAGCCGTCGATGACGACGATCGGGATCGACGCACCCTCGGTCGCCGAGTCCTCCAACACCCTCGTCGCCCAGGCCTCGGCCAAGCTGTCGATGCGGATCGCGCCGGAGGAGAACCCCGACGACGCGTATGCCGCACTCAAGGCCCATCTGGAGGCCCACGTCCCGTGGGGGGCCCAGCTGGAGATCCACCTCGACGACAAGGGGTCCGGCTTCGACGCCGACGCGACGGGTCCGATCTACGACCAGACCCGTGCCGCGTTCACCGACGCCTGGGGTGTCGAGCCGGTCGACATCGGTGTGGGCGGATCCATCCCGTTCGTGGCCGCGTTCGCCGAGAAGTTCCCCAACGCCGCGCTGCTCGTCACCGGCGTCGAGGACCCCGACGCGCGCGCGCACGGCGCCAACGAGTCGCTGCACCTCGGTGAGTTCGAGAAGGTGTGTGTCGCCGAGGCCGTGCTGCTTGCTCGCCTCGGCGCCCTACCGCGCGACTGACCGGACGACCGGCGGATCGGTCATCGGCGGGCACCCTCGGCCCGACGAACGGCCGGCTCCGCCGGCCGTCGCCCGGTGGCGTCAGCCCATCGTCTTCTGACCGTCGAGGGACTCGCGGATGATGTCGGCGTGCCCGGCATGCTGCGCGGTCTCGGCGACGATGTGGGCGAACACCCGTCGCGCCGAGCGAGTCGCCCCGGGCGTGAACCACGGCGCGGGCGGCAGTGGCCAGGCGTGGTCCAGGTCGGAGGTCCTGACCAGCTCGTCGGTCGCAGCCGCCACCGCGGCATACGTCTCGAGCGTGCCGGCCAGGGTCTCGCCCTCGAGGAGCCGGAAGCCGTCGGCATAGTCGGAGTAGTCGCCGTCGTTCGCCAGTGCCTCGGTGCCGCGGACGACGAAGTCGGCCCAGCCCTGCTCGGTCTGGGCAACGTGCTTGACGATGCCGCCGAGGGTCAGCTCGCTCACGGTGGTCCGCTGCGCGGCCTGCTCGTCGGTGAGGCCGCCCACGGTGTGCCGCAGGAAGTAGCGCGCCGCGCCGAGTGCCTCCAGCAGGTCGGCGCGTTCACGGCTGAGCTCGGTTGCGCCGGTCGTACCGGTTGTGCCGGTGGGTGCTGAGTCGGTCATGGAGTCCTCCTCGTTCAGACGGTGCCCGCGCTTCGGGCCACTGAGGTCAACGGTAGGGACCCTTCCGGCCAGTTCCTGTCCGCAATACCCCCGGTGACTGAGCGCTCAGCCGGCGGATCAGTCGCGGGCCACGCCTGGAAGGGCGGTCAGTCCTTGCTGGTCTCTCCCGGCAGTGCCAGCATCTGGTCCAGGGCCGAACGCGCCTGTGCCGCAACGGTTTCGTCGACCCTGATTGGGTTCACGACGCGGCCGTCGACGAGCGACTCCAGCGCCCAGACGAGGTGCGGCAGGTCGATCCTGTTCATCGTCGAGCAGTAGCAGACGTTCTTCTCCAGGAACGCGATCCGCTGCTCCGGGAACTCGCGCGCCAGCCGCCGGACGAGGTTGAGCTCGGTTCCGACCACCCACGAGGTGCCGGCCGGGGCTGCCGCGATCGTCTTGATGATCCTCTCGGTCGACCCGACCTCGTCGGCGAGCTCGACGACCTCGTTCTGGCACTCCGGGTGGACGATCACGCGCACCCCGGGGATCTCGCGCCGCGCCGCCTCGACGGCTTGCACGCTGAACCGGCCGTGCACCGAGCAGTGCCCTCGCCACAGGATCATCCGCGCCGACTGGAGCTGGTCGACGGTCAGCCCGCCGCGCTCCTTGTGCGGGTCCCAGACGACACAGTCGGTGAGCGACCCGCCGAGGTCACGGACCCACGTGTTGCGGCCGAGGTGCTGGTCAGGCAGGAACAGCACCTTGCCGGCGCCTTCCCGACCCCCACCGGCCTTGTCCATGGCCCAGGTCAGGGCCGTCCTGGCGTTCGAGGAGGTGCAGATGGTCCCGCCGTGCCGCCCGGTGAACGCCTTGATCGCCGCCGAGGAGTTCATGTAGGTCACTGGGACGACGTCGTCGGCCACGCCGGCCTCGACGAGGTCGTCCCAACAGTCCTCGACCTGGCTGATCGCCGCCATGTCGGCCATCGAGCATCCGGCGGCCAGGTCGGGGAGGATCACGGTCTGCGCGTCCGACGTCAGGATGTCGGCGGACTCGGCCATGAAGTGCACGCCGCAGAAGACGATGTTGGCGGCATCCGGGCGCGCGGCAGCGTCCTTGGCCAGCTTGAACGAGTCACCCGTCACGTCGGCGAACTCGATGACCTCGTCCCGCTGGTAGTGGTGTCCCAGCACGAACACCGAGTCACCGAGTGCCGCCTTCGCGGCGCGCGCCCGCTCGACGAGACCAGGGTCGGAGGGCGCCGGCAGGTCGCCGGGGCACTCGACCCCGCGCTCGGACGCCAAGTCGCGTCCCTTGCCGAGGACGAGCAGGGGCAGGGGGGCAATGGTGCTCACAGGAGCGATCGTATGACGTAAGCCGAGGACCGTGGCTCGCGTCATGCTCCCGGCCCGCTCCCCGCCCGCCCCCACTCACGAGCGCCGAGCCGGCCCGCTCCCCGTTCGCTCCCCTCCCCGCCCGCTCCCCACTGCTCCCCGCACGTGCGGGCTTGTTCAGCTCGCGGGCGCGGCTTGACCTGAACAACCCCGCACGTGCGGGGTTGGGGAGCCGGGGGTGAGGTGGCGAGGTGGCGAGGGTGATCGGGTGGTGTGCCGGGCCGGGGCCGGGGCCGGGGTGGGGGTGGGGGTGGGGTGGGGGTGGGGGTGCGGCAATGGCCCCGCACGTGCGGGCTTGTTCAGCTCGCGGGCGCGGCTTGACCTGAATAACCCCGCACGTGCGAGGTTGGGGAGCCGGGGCGAGGTGGCGAGGGTGATCGGGTGGTGTGCCGGGCCGGGGCGGG
>JAJPIW010000071.1 GCA_021324575.1 Intrasporangiaceae bacterium
CCAATGCCCCGACCGCGCCGGTCATCACGGCACCCACGGACGGGTCGACCCTGACCGACAACACGCCCACCATCACAGGTACCGGCGAGCCCGGCGCCACGGTCACGGTCACCGACCAGGACGGAGCCACCATCGGCACCGCCACGGTCGGCACTGGCGGGACCTGGTCGCTCACCCCGACCACCCCGCTGCCGGAGGGTCAGACGACCCTGACCGCCACCCAGACCGACCCGGCGGGCAACGTCTCCCCGGTGTCGGCACCGGTGACGGTCACCGTCGACGCCACCGGCCCGGCCGCACCGGTGATCACCACACCGACCGACGGGTCGTCGACCAACGACAACACCCCGACGATCGGCGGTACCGGTGAGCCCGGCGCCACGGTCACGGTCACCGACACCGCCGGCAACACGATCGGCACAGCCACGGTCGGGTCCAACGGCACCTGGTCCCTCGTGCCGTCGGCACCGCTCGCGGACGGTGTCCACGTGTTGCGGGCGACCCAGACCGACACGCTGGGACGCACCTCACCGCGATCGGCACGGGTGCACCTGACGGTCGACACCTTGGCACCCGCCGCGCCGGTCATCACCAGCCCGGTCGACGGGTCGACGGTGACCGACAACACGCCGACGATCACCGGCACCGGAGAGCCCGGGGCCACGGTCACGGTGACCGACGACCAGGGAACCAAGCTCGGCTCCGCGGTCGTCAACAGCTCCGGGCAGTGGAGCCTCACGCTCAGCTCGGCCCTCCCGTACGGGCTGAACGCGATCGTCGCCACCCAGATGGACGCCGCGGGCAACGTCAGCCCTGAGGCCACCGTCCAGTTCCGGATCAGCGCTCCCGACGGCTCGCTGGCCTTCACCGGTGCGAACATCACGGCCCTCGTCGGAGCATCGATCCTGCTCCTGCTCCTGGGTGGATGGTTCGTGCTGACGGGTCGTCGCACCCGCCGACACACCCGGTAGGCGAGCGCACATCCTGAGGCCGTTCGGTCCCCCGCCCCGGGGCCGAACGGCCTCAGACCCCTCAGCTGGCAGACGCGTCGCCGGGGGCCCACAGGTCCACATACCGGGTGGCGTCCGGGCGGGTCGGCCCGCGGCATACGCTCTGTTCCATGAGCAGCATCGAACAGAAACGTGTCCTCACCACCGAGATCCCCGGCCCCCGGAGCAAGGCACTCCACGAGCGCAAAGTGGCGTCTGTGTCGGCCGGGGTCGGCGTCGGCCTGCCGGTCTACGTCGAGCGCGCCGGCGGCGGGATCATCGTCGACGTCGACGGCAACCAGCTCATCGACTTCGGCTCCGGGATCGCCGTCACGACGGTCGGCAACGCGGCGCCGCGAGTGGTCGAGCGGGTCCGGGAGCAGGTCCAGGACTTCACCCACACGTGCTTCATGGTCACGCCGTATGCCGAGTACCTCGACGTCGCGGAGTCGCTCAACGAGCTGACGCCCGGCACCCACGAGAAGCGCAGCGCGCTGTTCAACTCGGGTGCGGAGGCCGTCGAGAACGCCGTCAAGGTCGCCCGGCACTTCACCGGGCGTCAAGCAGTCGTCGCGTTCGACCACGCCTACCACGGGCGGACCAACCTGACGATGGGTCTCACCGCCAAGAACATGCCCTACAAGCACAAGTTCGGGCCGTTCGCGGGGGAGATCTACCGGGCGCCGATGAGCTACCCGTACCGCTGGCCGGGCGGTCCGGCGGACTGCGCCAAGGAGTCGTTCGACGTCTTCACCTCGATGGTGCACGCGCAGGTCGGCGAGGACAACGTGGCCGCCGTCATCATCGAGCCGATCCAGGGTGAGGGCGGGTTCATCGTCCCGGCGCCCGGGTTCCTCAAGCAGGTCAACGAGTGGTGCACCGCCAACGGCATCCTCCCCATCGCCGACGAGGTCCAGACCGGGTTCTGTCGCACTGGTGACTGGTTCGCCTGCGACTACGAGGACGTGGTCCCCGACCTGATCACGACGGCCAAGGGCATGGCCGGGGGTCTGCCGCTCGCCGGGGTCACCGGTCGGGCCGACGTCATGGACGCGGTCCACGGCAGTGGCCTGGGCGGCACCTACGGCGGCAACCCCGTCGCGTGCGCTGCAGCCATCGGTGCCATCGAGACGATGAAGGCCGAGGACCTGTGCGGCCGCGCCAAGCAGATCGAGACCCTGTTCATGGGCCGTCTGCACACCCTGGCCGAGAAGTTCCCGCAGATCGGCGACATCCGCGGCCGCGGTGCGATGCTCGCCATCGAGCTGGTCACCGGCGCCGGCGACATCACCCCGAACTCCGCCCTCACCGCCGCCGTCAACAAGGCCTGCCACGCGCAGGGCCTGGTGACCCTGACCTGTGGCACCTACGGCAACGTCTTCCGGTTCCTCCCGCCGCTCGCCGCCTCCGACGACCTGCTCAGCGAGGGGCTGGACATCTTCGAGACCGAGTTCACCCGAGCCGCCGGAGCGTGAAGCCGGCCCACCGGCATACGGTCGACCCATGGTGAGCTGGATCGTCGACCACGTCCTCGGGGCCCCGACCTGGCTCGTCTACCTGGTCGTGGGCCTCGTGGTGTTCACCGAGGACGCCCTCTTCGTCGGCTTCGTCATCCCCGGAGAGACCCTCGCCATCATCGGTGGGGTCACCGCCAGCCTCGGCCACACGAACGTCTGGGTCGTCGGGGTCATCGTCGTCCTCGCGGCGATCGTCGGCGACTCGGTCGGCTATGAGGTCGGCCGCATCTGGGGGACCCGGCTGCTGGGTCACCGGCTCTTCGACAGCCGCCGCACGCAGCTGGAGGGCGCCCAGGACTTCCTGCGCCGGCGGGGCGGGACGGCGGTCTTCCTTGGCCGGTGGACGGCGTTCTTCCGCGCCGTCATGCCCGCGCTGGCCGGGACCAGCCGGATGCCGTATCCGAGGTTCCTCGCCTGGAACGCGGTCGGCGGGGTCGCCTGGGGCGTGACCATGGTGACCATCGGCTACCTCGCCGGGCAGTCCTACCACCGGATCGAGAAGTGGGTCGGGACGGGCGGTGCGGTGGTGCTCGCGCTCGTTGTCGTCGCCGCGATCGTCGGGTGGCAGGTCCGCCGGCATCGGGCCGGACGAGCCGGTGGGACCGAGCCCGCCGAGCCCGCCGAGCGCAACGCCGACGAGACGGCCTGACTACTTCTTGGTGGCCGTGCTGCTCGGCCTGGGAGCCGGAGTGCTCGTCGCCTTGCACGGCGGGAGCGTCGCGGTCGCCGTGGGAGCCGCCGCGAGCGTCTTGAACCCGTTGCCGAGGACGACGTCGACCGAGGTGTCCTTGCGCTTGTCCACGACCTTGACCGGTTTGGTGACCAGCGCGAGCACGGGTACGGCGACGGTGGCCCCGGTCTTGCCGTAGCGGATCTCGGCGGTGCCCTTGATCGTCTTGCGCAATGGGTCGTTGGCCACGGTGCCGATGACGTAGCCGCGCTTCTGCAGCGTTGCGGCCGTCGACGCCGCGAGACCCTCCCGGGTCGTGGCGTTGTAGACGTTGACCTTCACGGGCTTGGCCGCCGGCTTGCTCGTCGTGCAGGTCGGAGTGGGGCCGGCGGAGGGGGTCGACGGCTTCTTCCAGTACGACCAGGCGAACCAGAACGCACCGAACAGGGCCAGCGCGACGACGAGCAGGGTGACGATCGCGCGCCGCCGCCGGGCGCGGGCACGGGCCGACGCCCCCGACTCCACGACGTAATCGCTCACTCGAGTCCTCCCGGCTGCGGCCGCCAGCCCGAGGCGACCCTGTGGGGGTCAGTCAAGCACGAGGACCCGCGCATGGAGCGTAGGTCGCTGGTGCAACGCCGCACGGAGCGCACGATGCAGACCGTCCTCGAGGTAGAGCGTTCCCTCGAAGTCGACGACGTGCGCGAACAGGTCGCCGTAGAAGGTCGAGTCGTCGGCGAGCAGCTGGCCGAGGTCGAGGGTCCGCTTGGTGGTGACCAGCTCGTCGAGCCGCACCAGTCGCGGCGGGACGGCCGACCAGTCCTTGGTGGACGTCAGGCCGTGGTCCGGGTAGGGACGGGTGTCACCGACGGCCTTGAAGATCACGTCGACAATCTATGCCGTATGCCGGACCCTCGCCCTGGACGTCCACGGCCGTTAGCAGCGTGTTACCAACTGCAAAGCGCACGCACAGGTTGCCGATCGGGATCCCCGGTTCAGGCCGGAGCCGGCACTAGAGTCGGCACCGTGACTGACAACACGACGGCGCCCGCCTCCTCCGGGAACGCCCAGATCGACGACATCGCCATGGGCTACGCCTTCGACGGAGCAGCGCTGGAGTTCGGCGCAGCGGTCGTGGACAACACGGCATACCCCTCCGCCAAGGTGCGGATCCCGCTCGCCGTGCTCAACCGGCACGGCCTGGTCGCCGGCGCGACCGGCACCGGCAAGACTAAGACACTCCAGCTGATGGCCGAGCAGCTGTCCGCCGCAGGGGTGCCGACGTTCCTCGCCGACATCAAGGGCGACATCTCCGGCATCGCCTCGCCCGGGGCCAGCAACGACAAGATCGCGGCCCGCGCCAAGGACATCGGCGAGGAGTGGACGGCCACTGCCTACCCGACGGAGTTCTACTCCCTCGGCGGGTTGGGCAACGGCATCCCGATCAGGGCGACCATCACCTCCTTCGGACCGACCCTGCTGTCCAAGGTGCTCGGGCTCAACGACACCCAGGAGTCCAGTCTCGGCCTGGTCTTCCACTACGCCGACAGCAAGGGCCTCTCGCTGCTGGACCTCAAGGATCTGCGCGCGGTCATCCAGTACCTCGCCTCCGATGAGGGCAAGGCGGACCTGAAGAACCTCGGCGGCCTGTCGTCGTCGACTGCCGGCGTCATCCTTCGCGAGCTGATCACATTCTCCGACCAGGGTGCCGACGTCTTCTTCGGCGAGCCGGAGTTCGACACGGCCGACCTGCTGCGCACCTCGGCCGACGGGCGGGGCATCGTGTCCTGCCTCGAGCTGCCCGCCGTCCAGGACAAGCCGGCGCTCTTCTCGACGTTCCTCATGTGGCTGCTGGCCGACCTGTTCCACGACCTGCCCGAGGTCGGTGACCTGGACAAGCCCAAGCTCGTGTTCTTCTTCGACGAGGCGCACCTGCTCTTCGACGGTGCCTCCAAGGACTTCCAGACCGCCATCGAGCAGACCGTCCGGCTGATCCGGTCCAAGGGCGTCGGTATCTTCTTCGTCACCCAGTCGCCCAAGGACGTGCCCACCGACGTCCTCGCCCAGCTCTCCAACCGGGTCCAGCACGCCCTGCGGGCGTTCACCCCCGACGACGCGAAGGCGCTCA
The DNA here is from genome assembly GCA_021324575.1 of Intrasporangiaceae bacterium. Lineage (GTDB taxonomy): Bacteria > Actinomycetota > Actinomycetes > Actinomycetales > Dermatophilaceae > Nostocoides. The sequence continues at coordinate 5,305 of JAJPIW010000071.1, forward strand.
AGGCCGCGGTGTCGACCTACCCGAAGTCCGGCTACGACCTGGAGTCGCTACTCACCTCCCTCGGCATCGGCGAGGCGGTCATCACCGTGCTCTCCGAGACCGGCGCCCCGACCCCTGTCGCGTGGACCCGGATGCGGGCGCCCCAGTCGCTCATGGCGCCCTCGACCGACGACACGATCAAGGGCATCATCAGCGCCTCGCCGCTCAACGCCAAGTACTCCACCGCGGTCGACCGCGAGTCGGCATACGAGATGCTCAACGCCCGGCTCAACGCCGCCCCGGCTCCTGACCCGACGGCAGCTCCGCCGGCCTCGGCCGCTCCGGCCCCGCAGCCACGGGCCCAGAAGGAGCAGCCGGGGATGGTCGAGCAGGTCATCAGGAGCAGCGCGTTCAAGTCGATGCTCCGGTCCGCCGGCACCGTGGTCGGCCGGGAGATCACCCGCTCGATCTTCGGGACGGCCAGCCGCCGCCGCTGATTGGGCCCGGCCCCTGGCGGGGTCACCCGTGTGACCCGACGCGTTACCCGACCTGTTACCGGACCGAAGGTGTTGTGACCCCGACACTTCTGGTCGGGTAACCGGTTCGGTAACCGGCACTCGGCGGACGGGTCAGGGGGTGACTGCGGCCAGGAGGGCTCGGGCATAGGCGGACTCGACGTCGGCGTCGGTCGTCTCCGACCCGTCGATGAGCCGCACCGTCCAGCCGTCGCCACCGCGACGCAAGGTGTCGAGCCGGTCGCCGAGCAGCTCACGCAGCTGGTCCTCGCGGGGGAGCCACAGCGCCTGGTCGAGGTCGACCGAGTCCAGGGCCCATTCGGTCGTACCGTTGAAGCCGAGCACCGACTTGTCGCCCCAGTGGTGCAGCTCGATGGTCAGGTCGCTGACCCAGAACACGTCGCCGGTCAGCGCCTCCTTGTCGATGACGAACCGGTCGCCGGGTCGAGGCTGCCAGAGCACCCCGGTCGCGAGCAGCTGGCGGGCGAGGTCGACGGAGATCACCCCACCATCCTGCCCGTATGGCGCCCGCGTCCGCATGCCACGTCCGCAGCGTGCGCGCCGTCCCGACTCAGAGTGCGCCGGGTCAGTGGAGGAGGAACGCGACGCCGAAGATCACCGGGACCGACAGCATCGTCGTGAGCAGGATCGTGTCGCGGGCCAGCGTCGTCGCGCGGTCGTAGCGGGTGGCATGGACGAAGATGTTCTGCGCGGTGGGGAGCGCGGCCATCACGACGATCGCGAGCAGGGCGTGTCCGGAGACCCCGAGGAGGCTGGCCACGGCATACGCGACAAGGGGCTGGACCGCGGACTTCAGGACGGTCGTCGTCGCCAGCTCGGCGCGAGGAACGTCACCGCCGAGGCCCGGCCCGAGCCGCAGCGCCACCCCGTAGGCGATGAGCATCGCCGGCACGGCCAGCCCCGCCACCAGGGAGATCGGGTTGCCCAGTGCCGGCGGCAACGACGTACCGGTCAGCGACAGGGCGAGGCCCGCGAGCGCGCCAAGCGTCAACGGGTTGGTCAGCGGTGACCGGAGGAGGAGCCAGAGCGAGGGCCGGCGGCCGGTCCGGTCGGCGTCGAGCACGGCGAGGGCGGCCGGCTGGAGGACGAGCAGCTGCAGGAGGAGGGTCGGGGCGGCATACGAAGCACTGCCGAGGACGTATGCCGCGATGGGGAGTCCGAGGTTGCCGGCGTTGACGTACCCGCTCGAGAGTGCGCCGATCGCCGCCTCGCCGGGCGGACGGTGCCAGACCAGCCGGGCCCCGAGGAGGTAGAGGCCCCCGGCGACGAGCGCCGAGACCGAGGACGCCACGAGGTTGCGTGAGATGACGTCGTGGGTCGGGGTGTGGCCGATCGTGGTGAGGAGCAGGGCCGGGCTGCCGACGAAGAACGCCAGCCGGGAGAGGAAGTGCTGCTCGGTCCGCCCGAGGAATCCGACATGCGCGAGGACCGCGCCCAGGGCGATCACCAGCCCGATCGTCGCGAACCCCTCGACGACTCCGGACACCCCAGCAGGCTAGGGGGTGGCTCGGAGGACCGGTCCGAGGGCGTCGAGGACCGAGACGTCCTCGATGGTGCCGGGGATGGTCGGCGTCCTGCCGTCGGCCATCTCGCGCATCGTCCGGCGGAGGATCTTGCCGCTGCGGGTCTTGGGCAGGGCGGTGACGATGTCGACCTGCCGGAGCGAGGCCACCGCACCCACCTCGTCGCGAACCCGCTGGACCAGCTCGCGCCGGATCCGGTCGCCCTCGGCCGCCGCGTCGACGCCGGCCTTGACGACGACGAGCCCACGCGGCACCTGCCCCTTGAGGTCGTCGGCGACCCCGATGACGGCGCACTCGGCGACGTCGGGGTGCCCGGCCAGGGCGGCCTCGATCGAACCGGTCGACAGCCGGTGCCCGGCCACGTTGAGGACGTCGTCGGTCCGGCCCATGACGAAGAGGTAGCCGTCCTCGTCGACCAGCCCGCCGTCGCCGGTGAGGTAGTAGCCGTCGTATGCCGAGAGGTAGCCCGACAGGTACCGCTCGTCGTCGTTCCACAGCGTCGGCAGCGTCCCGGGCGGCATCGGCAGCTTGAGGCAGATCGCACCTTCCTCGCCGGCCGGCGCCTGCCCGCCGGTCGGGGAGAGGACGTGCACGGCATACCCCGGGACCGGGACCGAGGGAGAGCCGGGCTTGATCGGCATCGGCTCGAGCCCGCGCAGGTTCGCGGCGACCGGCCAGCCGGTCTCGGTCTGCCACCAGTTGTCGACGACCGGGACGCCGAGCCGCTCGGTAGCCCACGCCCAGGTGTCCGGGTCGAGACGTTCGCCGGCGAGGAAGACGGTCTGCAGCGAGGAGAGGTCGTATGCCGCGAGCAGGGTTCCGTCGGGGTCCTCGCGCCGGATCGCACGGTAGGCCGTGGGGGCGGTGAACATGGCCGTCACGCCGTGGTCGGAGATGACCCGCCAGAACGCGCCGGCATCGGGCGTGCCGACCGGTTTCCCTTCGTACAGAACGGAAGTGGCGCCGGTGAGGAGGGGCGCGTAGACGATGTAGGAGTGGCCGACGACCCAGCCGACGTCGCTCGCCGTGAACCAGACGTCGCCCGGGCCGATACCGTAGATGTTGCCCATCGACCAGCGCAGGGCGACCGCGTGTCCGCCGTTGTCGCGGACGATGCCCTTGGGTCGGCCGGTCGTCCCGGACGTGTAGAGGATGTAGAGCGGGTCGGTCGCGTCGACGTCGACGCAGTCTGCCGGCTCGGCGTCGGCGACGAGCTCGGCCCAGTCCAGCTCCTCCCACTCGGTGTCGCGTTCGCCGATCTCCGCCCGGCACTGCTCGCGCTGGAAGACGATGACCGACTCCGGCTTGTGGCTGCTGCGGTCGAGGGCAGCGTCGAGCATCGGCTTGTACGGGATCACTCGGGTGGTCTCGATCCCGCACGACGCTGCGAGCACCGCCACCGGCTGTGCGTCCTCGATCCGCGCGGCCAGCTCCGCGGGGGCGAAACCGCCGAAGACCACCGAGTGGATCGCGCCGATCCGCGCGCAGGCCAGCATCGCGACGACGGCCTCGGGGATCATCGGGAGGTAGATGACGACCCGGTCGCCCTTCTCGACGCCCAGGCTCGCGAGGGCGCCGGCGAGGGTACTCACCTCGGCGAGGAGCCCGGCATACGTGATCGTCCTGGTCGTGCCGGTGACGGGGGAGTCGTAGATGATCGCGGCCTGCTCGCCACGACCGTCGCGGACGTGCCGGTCCAGGGCGTTGAAGCAGGTGTTCAGCCGTCCGCCGGTGAACCAGCGGTAGAACGGCGGGTTCGAGTCGTCGAGTACCCGGGTCGGCGGGACGGTCCACTCGATCGCCTCCGCCGCCTCGCCCCAGAAGCCCTCGGGATCGGTCAGGGATCGCTCGTATGCCGCAGAGTAGGCGCCGTCGCTCATGGTCCCATCGTGCACCCCCGCGGTGCCGCTGGACGGACGGATGGAGGCGCACACGGAAGTGGGGTGACGAGCCGCGGCTCGTCACCCCACTTCGGTCCGGCAGACCTGACCCCGGGGGTCAGCCCACCGAGAAGGTCTTGCTGATCGCGGTCTGGTGGAATGACCCGGCCGTACCGGCCGTCGAACCCCTGGTCGGGTTCTGGGTCACGGCATTCATGCGCTCCTTGGCCGTTGTGGACGACCCACTCGACGTCGGCGCGAGCGTCGGGTAGTGCTCCATCGAGCCCAAGACGTCGACGATCAGGTTGGTCGACCCCTTGCTGCCGTTGAAGAGGTTGAAGTCGTTGGCGGGGCCGACGCCGGTGATGGTCATGTTCGAGACGTACTGACCGGCGGCGGGGTTGAGGTTGCTCGCCGTGGGACGAGCCCCGCCGCTGTGGGCCCACATGGTGATCGCCGCGTTGGCCTGCGGGGCCGCGGCGGTCAGGGTCGTGACGAGCGCCCAGGTGCTCTGCCCGGCAACGGCTGCGGGAGCGACGACCGTCTTGGTCGCGCCCGCGCCCAGCGTGGTCGTGCCCTTGCCGGAGCGGGTGTCGACGATCCGGGTCGGCGTGCGCGGGACGAAGCGCAGCGAACCAGGCGTCTGGTTGTCATCGAAGTATCCCGAGACGTCGACGATGAGGTGGGTGCTGCCGGTCGAGGAGTTGTAGACGGTGAACATCGGCGAGCCCGGGGCGCACCAGTCCTCGCCGCACGGCATGGTCGGCACGATCGTCATGTTCGGGACCGTCGCGCCCTTGGTGAAGTTGAGCGTGGATGTGTTCGGTACCGAGCTGCCCGACCCGTCCCACGTCGTGAAGTGGCCGGCCGCCTTCGGGCCCACGGCGGTGACGTTGATGGCGAGCGCCTTCACGTGGCCGTTGTAGTCGAAGGGGTCATCGGGGCTGTTGAAGTCGACTGAGAGGCCGATGCCGACGTTGGGCGGCAGTGCCGGGCCGTCGCTCGCCCTGCGGGTGTCGATGAGCCGGAACGGCGTCCCGAAGAAGTAGCCGCCGTAGGCGCTGCTGGTGGTGCTCGCGTCCGTGCGGTAGTAACCGACGACGTCGACGACAACCTGGACGCTGCCGGTGGCGTTGCGGATGTCGACCTTGCCACCGGTCCCGACCGGGACGGTGGTGAGGGAGGCGCCCGTCCAGCCCTTGTTGAAGTTGACCGTGGACGCGGTCGGGCGGGCCGCACCGCTCGGGTAGACCACGACGTTGCCGGCCTTCGTCGGGGAGACGACGGTCACGTTGAGCACCGCCGCGGAGACGCCGGTCGCCGGCACTCCGCCCTTGCCGGTGACCTGGAGCGACCGGGTCTGGCCGGCGGTGAAGGCGCCGCCGGTGTGTCGGGTGTCCAGCAGGCGGGACGGCGACAGGCTGGTGTACGAGCCGCCCTTGCTGTCCAGGCCGACCGCCGTGAGGCTCACGACCGACGAGGGGTCGCCGCTGGTTGTCGGGAGGCTGAGCACGCCGGCGTTGCCGCCCCGGTCGGTCGGGTGGGCGGTCACCTGGATCGTGCAGGAGGCTCCCGCGCTCACGGTCTTGCCCGAGCAGGTGTCGGCGCCCGTCCGGAAGGCGAAGAACGGGTCGTTGGCGTTCGGGTGGCCGCTCGAGTTGTTGCCGAGGGTTGCCGTGCCGAAGGTCGTTGTCGCCACGGTCGTGACGGTGACCGTCTTCGCCGCGGAGGTCGCGTTGGCGGCGACGCCCCCGAACGCGACGTGTCCGACCGAGGAGTTCCATCGCAGCTCAGCGACGTTGGCCGTCGTCCCGTCGCAGGAGAAGACCAGAGTTCCCGCAAAGGAGGTCAGGGTGCCGCTTCCATCGCGCGTCACGTCCAGGACGGCCAGCCCACCCTCGGCGTCGACGCAACTTCCGAGGGTGACGGTCAGGGCAACATGGTCAGCTGCGGCAGGGGCCGGCCCCGTCTGGTAGCTGTGGCCGGCGGTGAGCACGTTGTCCGTGCTTCCCGCCAGAGCGATCGTCGCGGCGGTCGCCCCGGACCCGCCAGAGATGGTCAGCGCGTTGTCGGCGGGCGACACGGTGACGCCGGACCCGGTGACGTCGAGCAGCTGTCCCTGCCCGAGGGCTCCGGACGCGTAGGCGCCATCGATCCTCAGCTCGTCGGGGAGTGCCGCGGCGCTCGCCGTGCTCGCGGTTGCGGCGATCGCAGCTGCGACGACGACGGTGGACAGGCCGGCTGCACAGGCAGCGCGAAGGCTCGTGAATCTCATTTGTGGGTTCTCCCCCGGGCTCGTGATGACGCGCGAAGCATAGGACGTCGCCGGGGTTCTGGGAAGCGGATCGCTCAAGTTCGGTGTGGCGTGACCGTGAGGTGGGTCAGTGCCGGGGATGCGCTGTGCGCATTCGGGTTCTGGGTTGGGTGGCGTGGACCCAGGTGGCGTGGACCCGTGAGGTGGGTCAGTGCCGGGGATGCGCTGTGCGCATTCCGGCCCTGACCCAGGTGGCGGAGGATAGGGGATTTGAACCCCTGAGAGCTTTCACTCAACACGCTTTCCAAGCGTGCGCACTAGGCCACTATGCGAATCCTCCAACGGAGGAGGCTACCCGAGCGCGGGGCCGTCGATGAAATCGGTGCCAGTTCCCGGCTGGTGCGTTGCCGCGGCCCCGGTCATCGGCCCGTCAAGCTGCGGACCAGCTGACGTCGACGTGCTCCGAGTGGGCGGCGGCGCGATGGAACTAGGGTCGGTCGAGTCGGGCGTGGACGACGCCGATGATGGTGTCTTCGAGCGGGCTTGTGCGTCTGGGTTGGGGGTGTCGCTGGCGTTTCTCTTCGAGGAGCCGGCGGGCTTGGGCAAGGTCGAGCTCGATCTGGAGCCAGAGCGCGGTTCCACTGGTGTGGGCGTCGGGGTTCCAGTAGTCGCCGGTCCAGGTGGCATCGCCGAAGCCGGCATGGTCACGGTGGCCGGTGGCATCGCTGGGGGTGGGCAGGGTGGTGCCGAGGTGGTCGACCGGGTGCGTCGTGCGGATGGTCCCGGTGGGGTCGGTCCAGTCCATCGAGGCGTCGGGGTTGAGGCGGACCTGCCAGCCGGGTCGTTGTTTGATCCGGTGGTGGCGTCGGCACAGGCAGGC
>JAJPIW010000024.1 GCA_021324575.1 Intrasporangiaceae bacterium
CGCTTCTTGAGCAGGTCCACATTGACCGCGGCCAGGGCGCGGCGGACCCGGCGGCCCAACGGCCCGACCGGGTCACCGGCCAGGTGTCCCGGGCTGACCCGGTCCAGCACTTCGTCGCAGACCTCGACCGGGCATTCGGTGAGCTCTTCAGCGATCCGGGTGGCCCGGTACAGGTCCAGCTCCCCGGCGGCCATCGCCTGGACCAGCCGCGGCAGCCGGGTGACCAGGTCGACCGCGGCCGCTACCCGGCGTCCGGCGCCGGCGTCGGACTGGGCCAGCTGGGCCGAGACCGAGGGCCGGGGCGTCCAGGCGTTGGTGACCCAACCCGAGGAACTCTTCACCCACGGTGCCGTCCTCGTGGACGATGTCGTCGGTGGCCACGACCCGGGCCAACGCCACCGTCTGGGTGGCCTCCAGGACCCGGATCGCGGCCTGGCAGTCACCGGCCAGGTCGGCCCAGTCCGCGGCGGTCAGGTCCGCGACCGCGGCATACGGACCGACCGCGGCGAAGAGCTCCTTCGCGGCGGTGACCGGTGCGGCCGTATCGATCCTGGACATACGTCCATCGTACACCTGTCGGAGTCATCGGCCAAGCCATTCGCCTCACGAATTCGCGACCACCACAACGAAACTGGAGTTTCTGGGCTACTCACCACTTGCAGTGAGGCGTCCAGACGCCGGCCGGAGTGGCTGTTGTCGCACGTTCTTGGGGTGGGGGCAGCCTCGTGTCGTCGTGAGTGCCGAGTGCAGACGTGAGAAACCTCGGCGGTCTCGCGAAACCCAGGCTCCGTTCACTGTGACAGCACCGCCTCCCGAGCGGAGAGACCCGCTCGCCTAGGCTTTGGCGGGTGCCCCTCCGTACCTCCGCGGCCGTCGTCGCCGGCAAGGCCGCGCGCGTCGCGACGCGGTTGCGCGGCGGTGGGTCGGCTTTCCCTGGCCTCGTTGCCGAGCGGGTCGACCCCGGCTTCCTCGCCCACGCGCTGCAGGACGTCCGGGGCGGGATCGTCGTCGTGTCCGGCACGAACGGCAAGACGACCACCACCAAGATGCTCGTCGCGCTGCTGCGCGCACACGGTCGCCGGGTCTTCACCAACCCCACCGGGTCCAACTTCACCCGCGGTGTCATCTCCGCGATGCTGCGTGAGCTGCCCGTCGGGCGGGGACGGCTGTCGGCCGACATCGCCGTCCTGGAGCTCGACGAGGCCCACGCGCTGAAGTTCGCGGCGGCCGTGAAGCCCACCCACTCCCTACTCCTCAACGTGGCCCGGGACCAGCTCGACCGGTTTGCCGAGATCGACCACACCGCAAGGCTTCTGGCCTCGCTCGCGTCGTCGACGACGACCGGGGTGGTGCTCAACCGGGACGACTCCTTCGTGGCGCGGGTGGCGCCGGACCTGGCGCCGGGCGTGGAGGTCAGGTACTTCGGTGTCCACGAGTCGATCGCTGCCCGGCTGCCGGAGCTACTCGAAGCCGACGTGCGCTTCGGTGACGAGTTCACCGCACCCGAGCCCGCGGCATACGACGGGCTGTTGAAGCCGGCCGACGAGCGGGCGTTCGACGTCGTCTTCGGGGCGGGGGATGGCGTCGGCCCGGTGACCCTCCAGCAGCGCGGGCTGGCAGCGATGATCAACGCGACGGCCGCGGCGACGACCGCACGCATGCTGCTCGGTGAGGCCTTCGATGCCGCGACTGCGGCGACCGCGCTCGCAGGGGTTCGGCCGCCGTTCGGGCGGGGCGAGGTGATCCAGGTCGACGGGCAGCCGCTCGAGCTGGTCCTCGTCAAGAACCCCGCGGGCTTCACGGTGGCGCTCGGGACGTATGGGACGACACCGGTCGCCACGATGATCGCGATCAACGACAACGACGCCGACGGGCGGGACGTCAGCTGGCTCTACGACGTCTCGTTCGCGTCGCTGCGGGAGCGGGGAGTCGCGACGACGAGCGGCATACGGGCCTATGACATGGCCCTGCGGCTCTCCTACGACGACGTGTCTGTCGGGTCGATCGAGCCGGAGCTCATTGCTGCGCTCGACGCGTTCTGTGCCGCCCATGCGGGCGAGCCGAAGCGGATCTTCTGCACCTACACGGCGATGATGGCGCTGCGCCGGACCCTCGCCGCGCGACACGGCCTTCCGGACTTCGGAGAGGAGGGCTGATCCGTATGCCGGTCTTCGACGAGCCGGGCGCCGCCGCACCTTCGGTTCGCCCCAGCAAGGGCACGATCAACCTGGTCCACCTCTATCCGCGCGAGATGAGCATCTACGGGGACCTGGGCAACACCCGCTGCCTCGCTGCGCGGATCGCCCGGCACGGCTACACGGCCAACGTCATCGGTCACCACCCCGGATCCTTGCTCGACCGTTCTGCGCACCTCGTCGTGGGTGGAGGCGGGCAGGACTCGGGCCAGGCACGGGTCGAGGAGGACCTGTTCGCCAACGCCGACACGCTGCGCGGGCTGGCCGCCGACGGGGTGCCGATGATGATGATCTGCGGGACCTACCAGCTCTTCGGCAACGCCTTCGTCACCGTCGAGGGGCAGCGGCTCCCCGGGCTCGGGATCCTTGACGTCACGACGCAGGGCAACGCCAAGCGGATGATCGGGCCGTCGGTGCTGGAGACCGAGTTCGGGACGATCGTCGGCTACGAGAACCACTCGGGGTCGACGACGTTGTCCGCCGGGCAGTCGCCCTTCGGGGTGGTCCGGCACGGGTTCGGCAACAACGGCGAGGACCAGACCGGGGGAGCGCGGACCGCGAACGTCTTCGGGCACTACCTCCACGGCCCCGTACTACCGGCGAACCCTCGGTTCGCCGACGCGCTGGTCGCGTATGCCGCGGAGCTCGCGACCGGGCGGCCGTTCGAGCCGGAACCCCAGGACGACGGGGTGGCTGACCAGGCCCGGACCCGGCAGATCCGTCGACTCCTGGGCTCAGACTCCGCCCGGTAGCCCACGGCGGGCGTCCCCGGCTGCGCCCAGCCCGACGCGGCCGTTGTCCACAGACCCGTGACAGCGGGTCGGTCATCCACAGGCCGGGGGGCGGGGGATGGCTCGGCGTCGGTGGTCAGGAGGACGGTGACGCCCATGAAAACGACAGCCCGCGCGGCCCTCCATCAGGCTCCCTCATCCCGTTCGTCGTCGGCCTCACGCGGGTCGCCCGCTTCGGCGCGGTCCGATGCCGCCGGGGCGGGTCTGGCTGCAGCCATCAGCGAAGCGGTGGGCGAGCACCGGCGACAGCTGGGCCTGGCCGCTCGTGCGTATGCCGTGCGCCGGGCCTGGACGCTCGGGTTCCTCGCCCGGATCCTGAGCGACCCCCTCGCCCTGCGGGTCGGGCACGTCGTCGCGGCTCTGGACGGGACGGGCTACGCGCTGACGGTTGCCCGGCTACCCGCCGAGCCGGTTCCGTATGCCGGGTCGATGAGCTGCGGTCAGCCGCGCGCCCGCGACGCCCAGCCCCAGCCTCAGGTCCTCGCACCCGTGATCCGGTTGCCGACGAGTGACTGCCTCTGCGGGACGAGCGAGGTGGGCACCCGGTGTGCGTGACCGGCCACGCCGCCTGGGACGGCTCTTCCCGGTTGGGGTGTTGCGTTCCGCGGGTGCGGGACGTCTTGAGCCTGAGTCATCTTCGCCTGCGGTCTGGTGTGTGGATTCGTTTGCGCAACAGCGGGATCCACCAAGCCTGGGCTCCGGCCGCCACACCGCGCCAACGCCAGGAATGGCCTCTTCGGTGCCCTTGTCTGCGGTCGTCGCGGCGGCGAGGATGCGAAGTGGGCAACACCACCCGATGGGCACAAGGGAGTGACCGCATGGCGAAGATCAGTGTGAAGGTCGACGGGGTGACCTACTCCGACGATGTCGAAGCCCGGATGCTCCTGGTCCACTACCTGCGCGAGAGCCTGGGCAAGGTCGGGACCGTCGTCGGATGTGACACGAGCAACTGCGGCGCCTGCACCGTCCACCTCGACGGGCGCTCGGTGAAGTCGTGCAACATGCTGGCCGTCCAGGCCGACGGCCACGAGGTCACGACGATCGAGGGGCTGGCCGACGGCGACACGCTGCATCCGGTCCAGCAGGCGTTCCACGACTGCCACGCGCTCCAGTGCGGCTACTGCACCCCGGGGATGATCATGCAGGCCACCAGCTTCCTCAAGGACAACCCGACACCGACCGAGCACGAGGTGCGGGTCGGCATGGAGGGCAACCTCTGTCGCTGCACCGGCTACCACAACATCGTCCGGGCGGTCCTGGCCGCGGCCGGTGAGGGAGGTGGGTCGCAGTGACCGCCGTCGCCGAGCGGACAGCCCTCGAGATCGGCGCCCCGCGCAAGCGCAAGGAGGACCAGCGGCTCATCACCGGGCGCACCCGGTGGACCGACAACATCCAGCTCCCCGGCATGCTCCACCTCGCCATGGTGCGCAGTCCGTTCGCCCACGCCAACGTCACCGCCATCGACACCGAGGCGGCCAAGCAGGCCGAAGGCGTCGTCGCTGTCATCACCGGCGCCGACATCGCTGCCACCCAGGGAGCCTGCGCCAACGCCTGGCCGGTGACCACCGACCAGAAGACACCGGCCCACCTGCCCATGGTCGTCGACCACGTCGCCTGCACCGGCGAGATCGTCGCGGCCATCGTGGCCCGAACGGCAGCCCTGGCCCGGGATGCCGCCGAGCTCGTCGACGTCACCTACGAGGAGCTGCCCGCCGTCCTGGACGCCAAGGAGGCCGTCGACGACACGGTTCTCGCACACCCCGATCTCGGCACCAACACGACGGCCGTCTGGACCCTCGACTCGGCCGGCCAGGGGACCGGCGGCCACGTCGACGACGCGATCGCCGAGGCCCGCGTCGACGGCATCGTCATCGAGCGCGACTACCGCCAGCAGCGGCTCATCCCGGCCTTCATGGAACCCCGCTCCACGGTCGTCGACCCCACGGGTGAGCAGATCACCATCTGGTCGAGCACCCAGGTCCCGCACATCCTGCGCTTCCTCATTGCCGCCACGACCGGCATACCGGAGTCCAAGGTGCGGGTCATCGCCCCGGACGTGGGCGGTGGCTTCGGCGGCAAGCTGCAGACCACCCCGGAGGAGTTCATCACCCTTGCCGCGGCCCGGCAGGTCCGCAAGCCGGTCAAGTACACCGAGACCCGCTCGGAGTCGCTCGTCAGCGCTCACCACGGGCGCGACCAGTACCAACACCTCACCCTCGCCGCCACCAAGGACGGCACGGTGACCGGGCTCAAGGTCGAGCTGATCGCCAATCTCGGCGCCTATGTCGCGCTGGTCGGTGGCGGCGTGCCCGTGCTCGGCGCCTGGATGTTCAACTCGATCTACAAGTTCGGCTCCTACCGGTTCACCACCCGCAACGTCCTCACCAACACCCCGTGGGTCGACGCCTACCGCGGTGCCGGCCGGCCGGAGGCGACCTATGCCATCGAACGCCTCATGGACGAGCTCGCCGTGGCGGTCGGCGTGGACCCCCTGGCGATCCGGGAGCAGAACTGGATCACGCACGAGGAGTTCCCGTTCACCACCGTGGCGGGGATGACCTACGACTCGGGCAACTACGAGGCGGCCACCGCGCGGGCCAAGGAGATCTTCGGCTACGACGCGCTGCGTGTCGAGCAGAAGCGGCGGCGCGACGACCTGGACCCGGTCCAGCTCGGCATCGGCATCTCCACCTTCACCGAGATGTGCGGCCTGGCGCCGTCCCGGGTCCTGGGCAGCCTCAACTACGGCGCGGGCGGCTGGGAGAACGCCGCCATCCGGATGCTCCCCACCGGCAAGGTCGAGGTCATCACCGGCACCTCACCACACGGGCAGGGGCACGAGACCGCCTGGAGCCAGATCGTCGCCGACCGCCTCGGGATCCCCTTCGAGGACATCGAGGTCCTCCACGGTGACACGGCGGTCAGCTCCCGTGGTCTGGACACCTACGGGTCGCGCTCCCTCGTCGTCGGGGGTGAGGCGGTCGTCCGAGCAGCCGACAAGGTCGTCGAGAAGGCCAAGGTGGTCGCCGCCCACCTCCTGGAGGCCAGCGAGGCCGACCTGGAGTTCGTCGGAGGCCGGTTCGGGGTCAAGGGCACCGACAAGGGGGTGGGCATCGCCGAGATCGCCACGGCCGCCTTCACCTCGCACAACTGGCCGGAGGGCGTCGAGCCCAGCATCGACGCGGAGGCGACCTACGATCCGGTCAACTTCTCCTTCCCGCACGGCACCCACCTGTGCGCCATGGAGGTCGACACCGAGACCGGCGCGACCACCATGCGCAAGTACGTCTGCGTCGATGACATCGGCCAGATCATCAACCCCCTCATCGTCGAGGGGCAGGTGCACGGCGGGCTCGTCCAGGGCATCGCCCAGGCGCTGTGGGAGGAGGCCGTCTTCGACGACAACGGCACGCTCGTGACCGGGTCGTTCGTCGACTACACCCTCCCGACGAGCGCCGACACGATCAACTACGAGAGTGAGCACACCACCTCGCCCTCTACGACGAACACCTTGGGGACAAAGGGAGTTGGTGAGGCGGGCACTATCGCCTCGACCCCCGCCGTCGTCAACGCGGTGGTCGACGCGGTGCGGCACCTGGGCATCAACGACATCCGTATGCCGCTCAGTCCAGAGCGCGTCTGGCGGGCGATCCGAGATGCCGGCTCCGCGGCGACGGGAGACACGCCATGATCCCCGTGTCGTTCGACTACCTGGCTCCGACGACGCTCGACGAGGCCCTCGCCGCCCTCGCCGAGCACGGTGAGGACGCCAAGGTCCTCGGCGGCGGCCAGTCCCTTCTTCCGGTCCTGAGGATGCGCCTCAACGCCCCCGAGGTCGTCGTCGACCTCGGCCGCATCGAGGAGCTGCGGGGCATCCGTGAGGACGGCGACACCGTCGTCATCGGGGCGATGACGACGTATGCCGACGTCCTCGCGGACGCAACCGTCACCGAGCACATCGCCTTGTTGCACAAGGCGATCGCCGAGGTGGCCGACGACCAGATCAGGCACCGGGGCACCGTGGGCGGAGCCATCGTGCACGCGGACCCGGCCGGCGATGTCGGCCCGGCAGTCCTGGCCCTGGACGCGGAGATGGTCATCGCCGGTCCCGGCGGGCGACGGACGGTCGGGGCGGCAGACTTCTTCACCGACCTCTTCGAGACCGCGGTCGGCGAGGGCGAGGTGCTCGTCGAGATCCGCCTCCCCAAGCACACCGGGTGGGGAGCGCACTACGAGAAGTTCGTGAGGGTCTCCCACCAGTGGTCGATCGTGGCTGTCGCGGCAACCGTCCGGGCCGAAGGAGGCACCATCGCCGAGGCCAAGGTCGCGCTCGCCAACATGGGCGCAACGCCGTTGCGCGCCAAGGCAACCGAGGTGGCGCTCACCGGCCAGCCGGCCACCGATGTCGCCGTCAGAGAGGCGGCCGCATCCGCAGCCGACGGCACCAACCCGCCGAGCGACCTCAACGGCGACGCCGACTATCGCCGGCACCTGGCGACCGTCCTGACCCGCAGAGCGGTCCTCGCCGCCGCTGGGAGCTGACAGCCGATGGAGCTGAGCCACAGCTTCACCGTGCCGGCGCGTGTCGACGTCGCGTGGGCCACCTTCATGGACCTCGAGCGGGTCGGCGGGTGCTTCCCGGGGGCCACGGTGACCGAAGTGACCGACAGCGGGTTCAGCGGCACGGTCAAGGTCAAGCTGGGCCCGATCGCCCTGCTGTATGCCGGTTCCGGCACCTTCGCCGAGCGTGACGACGGCGCCCACCGGGCCGTCATCGAGGCCAAGGGCAAGGACAAGCGCGGCAACGGGACGGCCGGGGCCACGGTGACGATCCAGCTGACCGCCGACGGCGAGACGACGCGGGCCGACGTGACGACCGACCTGGCCATCACGGGCAAGCCGGCCCAGTTCGGGCGGGGAGTGATGCAGGACGTGTCCGACAAGCTGCTCCAGCAGTTCGTCGCGTGCATCGAGAGCCAGTTCGACGCAGCCCCGGCACCCGAGTCACCTCCGAAGTCAGCACCTGAGGCGCTGGGTGCGGCCTCCGAGTCTGCCGGGTCGCCCGCCCTGGCCGCCGTCCCCGACAGCAGCCCAGCGTCCGGGTCGGGCCGCCCACCCGTCAGTCGGGTGGCCAGCGCGACCAGCGACGATGCGCTCGACCTCGGTGCCACGGTCCTGCCGGTCATGCTCAGGACCTATGGCCCGTATGCCGTGGCGGGGCTGGTCGGCGTCCTCCTCGGCGTCCTCCTCGGTCGCCGAGGGCGCAGCTGACGTCGGGCGCGTGCGAGGCGCAGCCCCAGGCGGTGGCGATGGTCGAACGTCGAGCTGGGTCAGCGGTCCTCGGTCACCAGCTGCGTCCAGCGCGCCATGGCGGCGTCGACGCCAGCCCGGTCCCCTGTCACGGCCAGGTCGAAGAGCAGCCCGCGAGCCATCGCCAGCGACAGCCGCGACACCGTTGCCGCCTCGGTCGCGCCCCAGCCGGCACGCTCGAAACCCTCGGTGAGCTCGGCGAGCCAGCCGGATCCGAGCCACGACCGCAGTGACGCGGCATACGGCTTGCCCTGCATGGCCTGGCCGGACAGCTCGAAGAAGAGCGGCGCGAAGATCGTGGCCCGGTCCGCGACGTGCGTCCAGAATGCCGCGCCCACCTCGAACGGGTCCTCGAACCCGTCGAGCATGGTGCTGAGCACCTCGCGCTCGCTGCGCTCGACCGTCTCGACGACCGCGCCGAGCAGCCCGTCACGCGACCCGAAGTGGTAGTTGATCATCCGGTGGCTCGTACCGATGCCCTCGGCCAGGGTCCGCAGGCTCGAGTCGCCCACTCCGTGAGTCGCGAACCACTCGATCGCGCGCCCGAGCAGCTGGTCGCGCGCGGAGGCCTCCGTCATGCGAGCGAGGCGGCACGCTCGCCGAGCGCTGCGGCCTCGGTCTCGATGTACTCCCGGGTCAGCCGCCCGTATGCCGCCCGCACCAGTCCCGCGACCGGCCCGGCCCACGCGATGCCGAGCTCGACAACCGTGGTGCTGTCGGGGCCCGGCGTCAGGGTGTGTGTTCCTGTTGTCCGGACCCCGGGCTGGCGGGACTCCCAGACGAAGCCGGAGCCCTCGGTCCAGGAAGTCACGGTCCAGACGGCTTTGCGCAGGCGTGGCTGGACGACGGCATACGAGGCTCCGATACCGGTGGCCGGTGTACCCGCGACGTGGGTGACCGACGTGACGGTCGGCAACCATGCCGGCCAGCTGGCGATGTCGCGGAGGGCCGACCAGGCAGCAGCGGGGGAGACGGGCAGGGTGCACGAGGTGTCCGGCATGTACCAAATGGTACATCGGGGACGTAGGGCCGTCGAGTGATCACGACACGCGGGCGAGCCCCCCGGGTGCCCCGTGTGTCGTGATCACTCGACTCGGGCGCTCGCCGTCTGCGCGTACAGGGCCCGCGCCGCCGGCGGGATCGGCACCGGCCGCCGGGTCCCACGGTCGACGTAGACGTGCACCCAGTCGCCCACCGCGGCGACCGGGTCGCCCGGAGCCGAGCCCGCGGCATACAGGGCCGTCCCGAGGGTGACCGACGACGAGCCGAGCCGGTCGACCCGCAGTCCGACGACCAGGTCCTCCGGATAGGAGACCTCGCTGACGAACCGGCACGACGACTCGGCGAGGACCGCGAACGCCGCGTCGGTCATCGGCAGGGCGCCCGCATCCCGCGCCAGCCAGGCGTTGATCGCCGTGTCGAAGAGTGCGTAGTAGACGGTGTTGTTGAGGTGGCCGAACATGTCGTTGTCGAGCCACCTGGTCTGCACCGGCCAGGCGACCGGGAAGTCCCCGACGGTGGGAACCGGCTCACGCCGCCGCGGCGAAGATTCACTCATGTGCCAAGGTTGCCAGCATGAGCGTCGCCGACACCGCCAGGGCCTACCAGCTGCAGCAGGACCCGGAGACCAAGGCCGTGGCCGCGGTCATGACCCAGGTCCCGACGGCCCGGATCGGAGAGGGCGACCTGCTCGTCCGGGTGACCCACAGCAGCGTCAACTACAAGGACGGGCTGGCCGCGACCGGCACCGCCCCGATCGCCCGGCGCTACCCCCTCATCGGCGGGATCGACGCGGCCGGTGTCGTCGTCGAGGCGGCCGGCAGCCACCAGGAGGGGGACCACGTCGTCGTCACCGGGTTCGACCTGTCCGAGAAGCACGACGGCGGGTATGCCGACTACCTCCGGGTGCCGAGCGACTGGGCGATCCGCCTCCCCGACGGCCTGACCCTCGAGCAGTCGATGACCCTCGGGACGGCCGGGGTCACGGCCGCCCTGGGCATCCACCAGCTCGAGCACAACGGGCTGCGACCCGGCGACGGCCCGGTCGCGGTCACCGGTGCGAGCGGGGGAGTGGGCAGCCTGGCGGTCTCGATGCTGGCCCGCCGCGGCTATGAGATCACGGCGTTCACGGGCAAGACCGAACAGCACGACGAGCTCCGCCGCTATGGCGCGACCCGGGTCGAGACCAGGCCCGACACGGACAACGTGCGGGCGCTGGGCTCGGAGACCTGGGCCGGCTCGATGGACTCCGTCGGCGGCCAGACCCTTGCCTGGCTGGCCAGCACGACCAAGCGCGGAGGCGGGATCGCGGCTTACGGCAACGCCGGTGGCGTCAAGGTGGCTACGACGGTCATGCCGTTCATCCTGCGCGGGGTCAACCTGCTCGGGATCAACTCCGGCTGGTTCCCGCAGGACGTCCGGCGCCGCCTGTGGGAGCGGATGGCGACCGACCTCAAGCCCGAGCACCTCGACCAGATCGGCCACCTCGTCGGGTTCGAGGACCTCCCCACCGTATGCCGCGAGATCGTCACCGGGGCGGTCGCGGGCCGCACCGTGGTCCACATCGCCGACCCCGGGTGAGCCGCCGCAGCCACCACCGAGGAGTCCGGCGAACCGATTTCTTGGGGCGCCATCTGATCGGGTAGTCTCTCCGAGCGATCACGGCCGCGTGCCGGTGGGAGCAGGCCCCCTTAGCTCAGTCGGTAGAGCGTTTCCATGGTAAGGAAAAGGTCGTCGGTTCGATTCCGACAGGGGGCTCAGGGCAGCACCAGCGCGTGTTGCAGCCCCATGGCGGGGTAGCTCAGTTGGTTAGAGCGCACGACTCATAATCGTGAGGTCGCGGGATCGTGCCCCGCCCCCGCTACCACCGGCGATTTCGCCGATGGCCACCGGCTCCCGTAGTCTGGTGCGTCGAACTCGTTACATCCAAGCCGTGATTCCTCGGCCATTACCTTTTTGGAAAGTGCAGGTTGCCCCGTGGCCAGCAAGTCCGCCGACGTCCGTCCCAAGATCACTCTTGCGTGCACGGAGTGCAAGGAGCGCAACTACATCACCAAGAAGAACCGGCGCAACGACCCCGACCGCCTGGAGCTGAAGAAGTTCTGCCCGCGCGACCGGAAGCACACGGTTCACCGCGAGACCCGCTGACGCGAGTCCCCGGCACCCGCTAGACCGGACCGCTCCACCCCGCACGGGGTCGGGGCGGTTTCGTCGTTGGCAGCCAATAGAGTGGCGGCCATGAGTGTCAACCTCGACTTCCAGGGGCGGGTCTATCCGCCGAGCGGCCCGTATGCCGTGAGCGCGGCCGACATCGCGGCCTTCGCCGCCGCGGTCGGCTCCACCGACCCGGTCCACACCGACGCCGAGGCGGCACGCGCCGCCGGCTATCCCGACGTCATCGCGCCACCGACGATGGCCGTGTCCTATGACCAGCAGACCTCGCACCAGTACGTCGCCGACCCCGAGGCCGGCATCGACTACTCCCGCGTCGTCCACGGCGAGCAGTCGTTCGTCCACCACCGTCCGATCACGGCCGGTGACGAGCTGACCGGCACGCTCACGGTCGACAGCATCCGCCAGGCCGGCGGGCACTCGATGGTGACGGTCCGCACCGAGCTGACCGACGCCGGCGGCGCGCCCGTCGCCACGACGACCTCGACGATCGTCGTCCGGGGAGGGGAGTGACCGTGGCTGCACGCGCCTTCACCGACGTCACGGTCGGCGAGCAGATCGGCCCGGTCAGTGTGCCCGTACGCCGAGAGACCCTCGTCGCCTACGCCAACGCCTCCGGTGACCAGAACCCGATCCACCAGGACGAGGCCTTCGCCAAGAAGGTCGGCCTGCCCGACGTCATCGCCCACGGCATGTGGACCATGGGCGCGTCCGGCACGGTCGTCGCCGACTGGGCCGGTGACGCCGGCCGGGTCGTGGAGTTCGGGACCCGGTTCACCAACATGGTCGTCGTCCCGGTCGGCGGCACCGAGCTCGTCGTCACCGGCGTCGTGAAGTCGCTCGACGAGGCGACTCGGCGCGCGACGATCGAGGTGACGACGACCAACAACGGCGCCAAGGTCCTCGGCCGCTGCACGGCCGTCGTGCAGCTCGACTGAGCGACGCTGAGCGACCACGTGCAGGAGCTCTACGACGCCCCGCTCGCCGACCTCACGACGATGCGGGTCGGTGGCCCGGCGGCCCGCCTCGTCGTCGCCGAGACGACCGACGAGCTCGTCGACGCGATCCGTGAGGTCGACGACGCCGACGAGCCCCTCCTCGTCCTCTCCGGCGGTTCCAACGTCGTCATCGGCGATGCCGGCTTCCCGGGCACCGTGGTGCAGGTGGCGACCAAGGGCGTCGCGGTGGAGTCCGACGACTCGTGCGGCGGCGCCAACGTCCGGGTCGCCGCGGGGGAGGAGTGGGACGGGTTCGTCGCCCAGGCCGTGGCCCAGGGCTGGTCCGGGATCGAGGCCCTCTCCGGCATACCGGGTCTGGCCGGTGCGACCCCGGTCCAGAACGTCGGCGCCTACGGCCAGGAGGTCGCCCAGACGATCGCCTCGGTCCGGGTCTGGGACCGGCGTGAGCAGCGGGTCCACACCGTCGCCAACACCGAGTGCCGTTTCAGCTACCGCCACTCGACCTTCAAGGGCAGCGACCGCTACGTCGTCCTCGACGTCCTCTTCCAGCTGCGGGTCGCCGACCTGTCCCAACCCGTCGCGTATGCCGACCTGGCGCGCGGGCTCGGCGTCGAGCCGGGCGCTCGGGTACCCCTCGCCGACGCCCGCGAGGCCGTCCTCGCCCAGCGTCGCAAGCGCGGCATGGTGCTGGATCCCGCGGACCACGACACCTGGAGCTGCGGCTCGTTCTTCACCAACCCGATCCTCTCGGCCCGCGCCTACGAGGCGCTCGCCGGTCGGGCGTCGAACCTGCTCGGACCCGACGGGCCGCCCCCGCCGAAGTTCGTCGACCCCGACGGCTACGTCAAGACGAGCGCGGCCTGGCTGATCGAGCACGCCGGCTTCGGCAAGGGCTTCGGGATGCCGGGCCCGGCCGCACTGTCGACCAAGCACACCCTGGCCCTCACCAACCGCGGCGGCGCCACGGCGTCCGACATCGCCGCGCTCGCCAGGCAGGTCCGCGACGGTGTCCAGGACGCCTTCGGGGTCGCCCTCGTCAACGAGCCGGTCTTCGTCGGCCACGACCTCTGAGTCGCGCCGGTCATGGCGTTCACTCCGGCGCATGTCGCGGCGGTCCTTCCCGCGGGGCGCCGGCTGGCGCGTCGTGGATCGGTCCTCATCCCACTCCTGGTCATCGGGTCCATGGCCCCCGACTTCCCGACCTACCTGCCCTCACCGGTCACGCGCGCCCAGACACACTCCCTCGTCGGCGTCCTCACCTGGTCGGCGCTGTTCGGGCTGGCCTGCGCGGTTCTCTGGGACCGGGCCCTCTCCGCTCCCACTCGCGACCTGGCGCCGGCCTGGGTGCGCCGGCGTCTGGGGCCGGCGCCTCGGCACCTCCGGATCGCCGACCTCCCCGCGGCATACGGGGCTCTCGCCGTGGGCGGCCTGACCCACATCGTCTGGGACGACTTCACCCACGCGGGCGGGTGGTTCGTCGTGCGCAGCGCGCTCCTGGAGGAGCAGCTCGGCCGCTGGCCCGTGTTCGAGTGGCTGCAGCTCGGGACGAGCGTGGTCGGCTGCGCCGTCGTCACGGCATACGAGCTGCACGCGCTCGCCGTTCGGAGTCCCCGCCCGTATGCCGCCTCCCGGGTCCGGTGGCAGCACGCCGCGCTGGGTGGGCTCGGGCTGGCCTTCGGGGCGGGGTGCGTGGTGGGCGCGATGACCAGCCTGCCGCCCGGTCGGATCTACCAGGTGCTCACCAGCGGGCTGACCCTCGGCGCGGCCCTGCTCGTGGCCGCCGTGGCCGTGGTGGCCGCCCTGTGGTGGCGTCAGGTGGGCGTCTCGGCGAGCCAGGAGTCGACGCCGGCGAGATAGCCGGCCCTGAGGTCGGCCGGCGCCCGGCTGGCCGTGATCGACCCGCGCGCAAGGTCGGCGATCTCGGCGTCGCTGAACCCGTGCACCGACCTCGCCGTCTCGTACTGGGCGAGCAGCCTGGAGCCGAACAGGAGCGGGTCATCGGCACCGAGAGCCACGGGTATGCCGGCCCGCACGATCTCCCGCAACGGCACCTCCGCGTCGTCCCGGTAGACCCCGAGCGCGACGTTGCTGCCGGGGCAGACCTCCAGCGCGACCCCGGACTCCGCGACCAGCTCGAGCACGCGCGGGTCCTCGACCGACCTCACGCCGTGGCCCAGTCGATCCGGCCCGATCGATGTCAGCGTCGTCTCCACGGCCGTCGGTCCGAGTAGCTCACCGGCGTGCGGCACCAGGGCCAGGCCCGCGTTCCGGGCGATCGCGAAGGCCGGTGCGAACTCGGCTGTGACGCCTCGCCGCTCGTCGTTGGACAGCCCGAAGCCGACCACGGTCCCTGCCCCCTCGCCGGCGTGCTGGGCGGCCAACCGGGCCAGCGCGCGCGCGTCAAGGGGGTGCCGCATCCGGTTGGCGGCGATGATGACGGCGACCTGCGTCCCACCGAGGGCAGACGCCACCCGCGCCTCGTCCAGGACGATCTCGACCGCGGGCGTGATGCCCCCGACGTACCCGGCATACGACGTGGGGTCGACCTGGATCTCGAGCCACCGGGAGCCCTCGGCGGTGTCGTCGAGGGCTGCCTCGCGGACGATCCGCCGCATGTCCTCCTCGTCGCGCACACAGGCACGCGCCGCGTCGTAGAGGCGCTGGAACCGGAACCAGCCCCGCTCGTCGCGGGCGCTCAGCCGGGGCGGCCAGTCGTCGCGCAGCGCTTCGGGGAGGTGGAGCCCGTGCTTCTCGCTGAGGTCACGGATCGTCTCGACGCGGGCCGAGCCGGTGAAGTGGAGGTGCAGGTGAGCCTTGGGGAGGGCCTCGAGGCTTCGGACGGGCTCGTTCACTCCGTGTCGGAGCCTGCCAGCTCGGCCGCGGAGTCGTCGCCGGCGTCGGTCGAGCCGTCATCGGCCACGATGTGCATGGCCGACTCCTCCGGGCTCGGGTCGCCCCCATCCGTGCCGATGTCGGTGCCCCAGTCCTGGGCGTCGGAGTCTGAGCGGTCGCCCGCATCCTCGGAGACCAGCCGCCCGGCTCCGTCGTCCTCGGCGTCGTCGCCGAGCCAGTCGTCCGCGGCCGTGATCGCGTCGGGGTCGTCGCCGCCGACCAGGGGCTCGTCGTCCAGGCCGCCTTCGTCCTCCGGCGCGCCGTAGGCGGAGTCGGGGTCGGGCACCTCCTGGGCGATCCGCTGGTTGATCGTCTCGCCCTGCTCCTGCTCCGCGGCGGTCGTGCCCCACTCCGTCGCGCGCGGCATCATGTCGGGCGGAGTCACCGTCTCGTCGTCGCCCTCGCTGGAGTCCAGGAGCCCATCGCCGTACGCGCCATCGTCGCTGTCCGTCATGAGCCCACCCTAGGTCCGCCGAGAGCCGGCGGGTCATCGACGTGGTGGCGGGTCCGACCCTACCTCCGCGACCGTAGGGAGCGGATCGTCTTGGTCCCCACCCCCCAGGATGGGATCCCTACGGTTCCGTATGCCGGCGCCGCCCGGTCCGCGTTCCGGAAGGGGACCGTCCGGAACCCCTCCTACGCTCGGGACATGAGCGAACCGACCGAACTCACCGTCCGCCCGTTCTCCGCCGCCCCCGACGAGGTCGAGGCGCTCCTCGGGGCGCTGAACCGCAACCGCCGTACCTTCGCCTGGAAGACCGGCGGCCTGGACACCGACGCGATGCGCCGGACGCTCGGGCCGTCCACGATGACCCTCGGCGGGCTCGTCAAACACCTCGCCCTCGTCGAGGACCACTACTTCACCCACCAGCTGCTCGGCCGCGACTACCCGGCCGAGTGGGCGCCGATGGCCGACGACGACGACTGGGACTGGACCTCGGCCGCCGACGACCGGCCCGAGGACCTCCGCCGGCTGTGGCTGGAGGCCGTCGCACGCTCGGATGCCGCCGTCGAGCAGGCGCTGGCCGACGGCGGGTTCGATCGCCTGCTGGCGCAGTCGGACTGGTCCGAGACGCCCAACCTGCGGCGCGTTCTCGTCGACCTCATCGAGGAGTACGCCCGCCACACCGGGCACGCCGACCTCATTCGGGAGTCGATCGACGGCCTCGTCGGCGAGGACGCCCCGCAGTAGCCGGCGGTCCGCCTGCCAACGTCTGCGCGAGCGCCGGTGGGGAGCCCTCAGATCCGCAGACGCAAGGGGCAGGCTCAGGCGCCTTCGGGGTTGCCCACGCTGGGCACGTATGCCGCGTCCCAGTCCGTCGCGGCGGCGGCCAGCTTCTCGGCCGCAGCCAGGGCAACGCAGGTGGCGACGCCGGCCATCGCCGTCTCGACCTCGGCCAGCACCGGGAACGACGGCGCGAGCCGGATGTTGACGTCGTCGGGGTCCTCGCCGTTCGGGAAGGAGGCGCCGGCGGGCGTCAACGCGATGCCGGCCTCCTTGGCCAGGGCCACGACGCGGGACGCCGTGCCGGGCATGACGTCGAGGGAGACGAAGTAGCCACCCGTGGGCTTGGTCCACGTCGCGATGCCGAGACCGGCGAGCTCGGCGGTCAGCGCCTCGTCGACCGCCGCGAACTTGGGGGCCAGGATCTCGCGGTGTTTGACCATGTGGTCGCGCACCCCCTGCGGCGTCCCGAAGAACTGGACGTGCCGCAGCTGGTTGACCTTGTCCGGGCCGATGGAGGCGAAGGTCTGGTGCTTGACGTACCAGCCGACGTTGGCCACCGACGCGGCGAGGAAGGCGACGCCGGCACCGGCATACGTGATCTTGCTCGTCGAGGCGAACATGATCGGCCGGTTCGGGTTCCCCGCGGCCGAGCACAGGGAGATGATGTCGGCGCTCTTGGCCTCGTCCTCGGTGAGGTGGTGGAACGCGTAGGCGTTGTCCCAGAAGATCTTGAAGTCGGGGGCGGCCGTCGGCATCGCCGCGAGCCGGGCGGCGACCTCCTGGGTGATGACCGAGCCGGCTGGGTTGGCATAGGTCGGGACGATCCACATGCCCTTGATGCTCGGGTCGTCCTTGACGAGCGCCTCGACGGCGGCGGCGTCCGGGCCGTCCTCGAGCATCGGCACGGTGACCATCTCGATCCCGTAGGACGCGAGCATGGTGAAGTGCCGGTCGTAGCCGGGCACCGGGCAGACGAACTTCACCTTGTCGGCGCGCGACCACGGGGTGCCGTCGACCGGGCCGTGGAGCAGGAGCTGGACGAGGCAGTCGTGCATCATCGTCAGGCTCGAGTTGCCGCCGGCCACGACCTGCTCCGGTTCGACCCACAGCAGGTCGGCGAACATCTCCCGGATCTCCCGGATCCCGGTCAGCCCGCCGTAGTTGCGCACGTCGACGCCATCGGCGTCCTTGGTCGACGTCGGCAGCTGCAGCAGCCCGTCGGAGAGGTCCAGCTGGGCGGTGCTGGGCTTGCCCCGGGTGAGGTCGAGCTTGAGGCCCGCGTCCTTGAGGGTCTCGTATGCCGCGTGCTGGCGTTCGAGGAAGGCGGCCAGGTCGGCGGGGGAGAGGTCGGCGAGGGGGGTGCGGGTGCTCTGCTCGGTCACGACGCCCATGTTCCCAGACCCGTCTGCGCGCCGCTCACACGGTCCATCTGCGCCGACGGACTGCCGTGCACGGGGTCGAGCAGGCCCTCATCCACCTCCTCGCGCTCGCGGGATCGTGAGTTCGCGTCCGGCCGGGCACCTCACGTATGCTTTCTCCTCGGTGGACTTGCACCATGCTTCGGCGTGCCCGGAGCGCGTGCGCAGCACCACCTCCCGGAACCTGTCGGCCCCACCGGCGCGTTCCGTAGGGCAGTGGCTCAATTGGTAGAGCACCGGTCTCCAAAACCGGCGGTTGGGGGTTCGAGTCCCTCCTGCCCTGCGTGTGCAGGCCACCCGGTCTGCTGAACACATCAACGAGACTGCGCACATGAACAGAAAGGCAACACGTGACGGACGTGGGCGCCCAGGCCCGGGGCACGGGCCGCAAAGGTCGCAAGAGCGACCAGCGCGGCAACCCGATCTCCCGGCTCTTCGGCTCGCTCGGTCTGTTCATCAGCCAGATCCTCGACGAGCTGCGCAAGGTCGTCCGACCGACGCGCTCGGAGCTGTGGAACTACACGTTGGTCGTCATCGTCTTCGTCTGCATCATCATGGCGGTGGTGTCCAGCCTGGACTACGGCTTCCAGAAGCTCGTCGCCCTGGTCTTCGCCGGCTGACCAGCACGTATGCCGCGAGTGGATTCCACTCGCATCTCGCCGAGATCTGAAACATCGCCTTGAAGGAAGTAGGTCAGCACGTGTCCGACCAGTGGAGCTCCCAGGACTCCGAGTCGACCCCCGAGACCCAGGTCGTCGACGAGGTGATCACGGACACCGATCGCGGCCCGGTCGTCGAGGGTGAGGTCACCCCCGAGGGTGACCTGCAGGAGCGCGCCGAGTCCGACGCTGCTGCCGCGTTCGGTGGCCAGGTCGCTTCCGGCGACTCCGACGAGGAGTCCGCTGACGCTGACTCCGACGACTCAGGTGACTCGCAGGCGCTGGTCGTCGACGAGGTCATCCAGGACACCGACCACGGTGCGGTGGCCGTCGAAGAGGTGACCCCGGAGGCCGACGTGCAGGAGCGCGCCGAGTCCGATGCGGCTGCCGCGTTCGGTGGCGAGGTCGCCACGGAGACCGCTGACGACGACGAGTCGTCCGAGGACGCGTCGGCGTTGGTCGTCGATGAGGTCGTCCAGGACACCGACCACGGTGCGGTGGCCGTCGAAGAGGTGACCCCGGAGGGCGACGTGCAGGCGCGCGCCGAGTCCGACGCCGCGGTCGCGTTCAGCGGTGCCGTCGAGACCGAGACCGAGACCGAGACCGACCCCGAGACCGACGCCGATGGCGATGTCCTCCCGGACGTCGACCCGGTCCAGGCGTTCAAGGACGACCTCGCGAGCAAGTTCGGCGACTGGTTCGTCATCCACTCCTACGCGGGCTACGAGAACCGGGTCAAGACCAACCTGGAGTCCCGGATCACCAGCCTCAACATGGAGGACCACATCTTCGAGGTGCAGGTCCCCATGGAAGAGGTCATGGAGATCAAGAGCGGCCAGAAGAAGCTCGTCCGCCGGGTCCGGATGCCCGGCTACGTCCTGGTCCGGATGGACCTCACCGACGAGAGCTGGGGCGCCGTCCGGCACACGCCGGGCGTGACCGGCTTCGTCGGCAACGCCCACCAGCCGGTGCCGCTCAACCTCGACGAGGTCTTCTCGATGCTCAAGCCGGCCGACCTGGCCAGCCCCGCCGCGGCCGGTGCCGCGGGCTCCGGTGGCGGTGCCGCGGGCAAGGCCAAGGAGCAGGCGATCGTCGACTTCGAGGTCGGCGAGTCGGTCACCGTCATGGACGGCCCGTTCGAGACCCTCCCGGCGACGATCTCCGAGATCAACGCCGACACCCAGAAGCTCAAGGTTCTGGTCTCCATCTTCGGCCGGGAGACCCCGGTCGAGCTCTCCTTCGGCCAGGTCTCCAAGATCTAGTCGCTGCAGAGCAGGCAACCGGGTCATCGCCCGTCGGCGTCGGCCCATCATCACCAGTTAGGACACAGCAATGCCCCCCAAGAAGAAGGTCTCCGGCTTCATCAAGCTGCAGATCCAGGCCGGTGCGGCCACCCCGGCTCCGCCCGTCGGTCCGGCCCTCGGCCAGCACGGCGTCAACATCATGGAGTTCGTCAAGGCCTACAACGCGGCGACGGAGTCCCAGCGCGGCAACGTCATCCCGGTCGAGATCACGGTCTACGAAGA
>JAJPIW010000046.1 GCA_021324575.1 Intrasporangiaceae bacterium
CGCTTCTTGAGCAGGTCCACATTGACCGCGGCCAGGGCGCGGCGGACCCGGCGGCCCAACGGCCCGACCGGGTCACCGGCCAGGTGTCCCGGGCTGACCCGGTCCAGGACCTCCTCGCAGATCTCGGCGGGGCATTCGGTGAGCTCTTCAGCGATCCGGGTGGCCCGGTACAGGTCCAGCTCCCCGGCGGCCATCGCTTCGACCAGCCGCGGCAGCCGGGTGACCAGGTCCACCGCGGCCGCCACCCGGCGCCCGGCGCCGGCGTCGGACTGGGCCAGCTGGGCCGAGACCAGGGCCGGGGCGTCGAGCCGTTGGTGACCCAACCCGATGAACGCCTCGACCACGGAGCCGTCCCGGTCATCGACGACGTCGTCGGTGGCGGCCACCCGGGCCAACGCCACCGTCTGGGTGGCTTCCAGGACCCGGATCGCGGCCTGGCAGTCACCGGCCAGGTCGGCCCAGTCCGCGGCGGTCAGGTCCGCGACCGCGGCATACGGACCGACCGCGGCGAAGAGCTGCTTCGCGGCGGTGACCGGTGCGGTCGTATCGATCCTGGACATATGTCCATCGTACACCTGTCGGATACCCCTGCCAAGCCCTTACAGGCCACGAATTCGCAAACACCACAACAAAATTGGGGACCAGCGACCGACAATCGCAGGGCATCTTCCGGTGAGGCGTCGGTCGGCTTTAGTGGGCTCAGGGGGCTCCGCGCGTCACTGGCTCAACGGGGAGAGACAGGGTGAACCGGCAGCCGCCTCCGACATTGGCCACCTCGGCCGATCCACCGTGCGCGTCGGCCACACCCCGGACGATAGCGAGGCCAAGACCAGAGCCGGCGCCCACGCCGGGGGTGCGCGCCGTACTCCCCCGCCAGCCGGTCTCGAAGACGCGCGGGAGCGCCTCGTCCGGGATGCCCCCGCACTCGTCCTGGACGGTCACCACGACCGACCCCGGCGCCCGGGCGACGGTCGTCACGACCTCCCCACCGGGCGGGGTGTGCCGGATCGCGTTGGCGAGCAGGTTGCCCACAGCGCGCTGCACCTCCCCCGCCGCGACGACGGCCCGGACCCCTGGGTCGGCCGCCCCGCTGAGCCGGACCTCGCCGGCGTCGGCGATCGGCACCAGGCCGGCGACCGCGTCCGAGACGAGGTCGCCGACGTCGACCTCGCGCATCTGCAGGGTCGGGCCGCCGGACTGCAGTCTGGACAGGGCGAGCAGGTCGTCGACGAGGTCGCCCATCCGCCCGACCGAGTCACGGACCTGGCGCATGGCCGCCGGGATGTCGGTGGCCACGCCGTCCTCGACGGCCTCACTGATCGCCCGTATGCCGGCCAGCGGCGTCCGGAGGTCGTGCGAGACCCAGGCGACCAGCTCGCGCCGGTCCGCCTCGGCGCGGGCCTCCTGCTCCCGGGCCATCCGCTCGGCCGCCGCACGGCGGTCGGCTGCCATCACCCGGCGCCCGACGAGGGCACCGAGGACGGCAGCGACGGGCACCGCGGCCAGCAGCACGAGCAGGACGGTGTCGGAGTCCGCACGCTGGAGGAACATCGCCCGGGAGCTCGCATAGACCCCCGCCCCGACGGCCAGGACCACGACGACCGGAGAGGCGATCGCGGCCGTGCTGACGGACCGCCGCGAGAGCCACATCACGAGGCCGACGCCGAGCAGCCCGACGGCGAGCGCGACGGCGGCAGAGAGGCCGACGGCCTGCAGATGAAGGGTCATCAGCCCGCGTCCGGCGGCTGGGCGTCCCAGCGGTACCCCACGCCGAAGACGGTGACCAGCCGGTGTGGCGCCGAGGGTTCGGTCTCGACCTTCTCCCGGAGTCGGCGCACGTGGACGGTCACCGTCGACTCGTCCCCGAACTCCCAGCCCCACACGGCCCGCATGAGCTCGTCCCGGCGATGGGCGACGCCGGGGTGGGTCAGGAACCAGTCGAGGAGCGCGAACTCCCTTGCGGTGAGCGCCAGTTCGGAACCCGCCCGGGTGACGACGTGGGCGCGGCGGTCGAGCACGAGGTCGCCGTCGCGGCTCACGGGCGCCGGCGTACCACCGTTACCGGGTCGGCCGCCCGGCCCGCCATCTGCGCCTGGTCCGAGGGCCCGACGCAGGACCGCCTGCACCCGCAGGACCAGCTCTCGCGGGCTGAACGGCTTGGTGACGTAGTCATCGGCACCGACCTCCAACCCGAGGATCCGGTCGGCCTCCTCGCCGAGCGCTGTCAGCATGACCACGGGCAGCTCGGGCCGGTCGCGGCGGAGCCGACGGCACACCTCGAGCCCGTCGATCCCGGGAAGCATCAGGTCGAGGACGACCACGTCGGGTGAGACCTTGCCCGCGAGATGGAGCGCGGTGGCCCCGTCGCCGGCCCGGAACACCTCGAAGCCGGCTCGCTCCAGATAGGCACCCACGACGTCACCCACCGTGGGGTCGTCATCGACAACGAGGGCGCGGGACATGACCCGAGAATAGGTCCAGCGCGGGGGTGCGAGCCGGCCCCGCAGCACCCGTCATCACCCCGTAAGCCCGCCGGGTCGTGCGGTCCGACATCGGGGTCGACGGCGCCCTACTCGCAGATGACGAGCGGGATCTCCCGGTCGGTCTTGGCCTGGTACGCGGCATACCCCCTGTAGGTCGCGACCACTCGTGGCCAGAGCAGCGCCCGTTCGTCCGGCATCGCGGTCCGCGCGGTCATGGTCCGCCTTCGGCCAGCACCGACGACGACCACACGCGGGTCGGCGAGCAGGTTCCGGTACCACTGCGGATGCGCCGGCGAGCCGCCGTACGAGGCGACGAAGACGACCCGGCCGCCCTCAACGATGGGCGAGGTGAGCATCGTGACCTTCGGCTCGCCGGTCTTGCGGCCGGTCGTCGTCACCTCGAAGACCGGCATACCGACCATCGACCCCAGCAGCCGACCACGGGTGACGTCGAAGACGGCACGGTGCAGTCCGGTGACGCACCTCATCTTCCAGGTCTGCAGGGACGCCAACTCCGTTGTCCGGTCAGGCGATTCGGTCGATGATGAGCGGCAGCAGGTCGGGCCGGGAACCCTCCGGAGCGATCGTGTAGCCACCCTTGAGTGCCTCCAGCGCCCGCTCGAACCGGTCGGGCGTGTCCGTGTGCAGGGTCATGAGCACCTCACCACCTCGCACCGAAGCACCCGGCTTGGTGTGCAGCTCGATGCCCGCCCCAGCCTGCACCGGGTCCTCCTTGCGGGCCCGTCCGGCGCCCAGCCGCCAGGCGGCAACGCCCACGGCATACGCGTCGAGCTGGGTGAGGACTCCGTCGGCGGGCGCGAGCACCTCGTGAGTCTCGCGGGCGGTGGGCAGTGGTGCGTCGGGGTCGCCACCCTGGGCGCGGATCATCCGCTTCCAGGCATCCATCGCCCGCCCGTCGGCGAGGGCCGGCGCGACGTCGACGTCGCCCTTGCCGGCGCAGGCGAGCATCTCGCGCGCGAGGGCGACGGTGAGCTCGACGACGTCCTCGGGTCCTCCGCCGGCGAGCACCTCGACCGACTCGCGGACCTCGAGCGCGTTGCCGGCGGTGAGGCCTAGCGGGGTCTGCATGTTGGTGAGCAGCGCGACGGTCTTGACCCCGGCATCAGTGCCGAGCTCGACCATGGTGCGCGCGAGCTCCGTTGCGGCATCACGGTTCTTCATGAACGCACCGCTGCCGACCTTGACGTCCAGGACGAGCGCACCGGTGCCCTCGGCGATCTTCTTGCTCATGATCGAGGAGGCGATGAGCGGGATCGCCTCGACGGTGCCGGTGACGTCGCGCAGCGCGTAGAGCTTCTTGTCGGCAGGGGCCAGCCCCGAACCCGCCGCGCAGATGACGGCACCCACGTCGTCGAGCTGGGCCAGCATCGCCTCGTTGGACAGGGCCGCCTGCCAGCCGCGGATCGACTCCAGCTTGTCGAGGGTGCCGCCGGTGTGGCCGAGCCCCCGCCCGGAGAGCTGCGGCACCGCGACGCCGAACACCGCGACGAGCGGCGCGAGCGGCAGGGTGATCTTGTCCCCGACACCACCGGTGGAGTGCTTGTCGGCGGTCGGCCGGGACAGCGAGGAGAAGTCCATCCGCTCGCCGCTGGCGATCATCGCGGCGGTCCAGCGGGCGATCTCGCGCCGGTTCATGCCGTTGAGCAGGATCGCCATATTGAGCGAGCTCATCTGCTCCTCGGCGACCGCCCCCCTCGTGTACGCGTCGATGACCCAGTCGATCTGGGCGTCGCTCAGCTCGCCCTTGTCGCGCTTGGTGATGATGACGTCGACGGCATCGAAGGCTTCGCTCATGCCGCCCATGATGTCGTATGCCGCGGGCCGGGGTCAGCGGCCGTGCGCATCCAGGTCGGGCGCGCCGAACGCCTGCGGCAGGACGTCGGCCATGGTCAGCGTGCCCTCCGGGGTGACGATGAGGCAGTCAGCGCCGCCGTTCTCCCAGAGCAGCTGCCGGCACCGACCGCATGGCATGAGCGGCGCGCCGTCACCGCCGACGCAGTGGACTGCCACGAGCCGCCCACCCCCGCTCGCGTGCAGCTGGGAGACCATGCCGCACTCGGCGCACAGGGTCACGCCGTAGGCGGCGTTCTCGACGTTGCAGCCCGACACGATCCGCCCGTCGTCGACGAGGCCGGCCACCCCGACCGGGAACCGGGAGTACGGCGCATAGGCGCAGCCCATGACGCGCACCGCTTCAGCGCGCAGGGCCTCCCAGTCGATCAACGGAGCATCAGCCATGGCGCGATGCTATGCCGAGCATCCGGCATACGGATCTCACATCGTGGGTGTCGACGCCTTGACCCGCTCGGCGACGACGGGGCTGGCGAGGAGCCGGGCCCCGAAGCCGATGGCATCCTCGTCGATGACGAGGTCTCCCTGGTGGAGGTCGTATGCCGGTCCGCCGGGTGTGCGGGTGCCGAGCCGGGCCATCGCGCCGGGGACGTTCTGGAGGTACCAGGCGAAGTCCTCGCCGCCGAGGCTCTGGCTCGTCGTCGTCGCGACGAGGCCGGCCAGGGTGGCCGCCTCGCGGTAGGCGTCGATGGCCTCAGGGTGGTTGACGACCGGTGGGACGCCCTTGACCCGCTCGAGGTGGGCGGTGACGCCATAGGGTGCGACGACTCCGGCGACGATCTCGTCGAGGACCGGACCGACGTGCTCCCAGGTGCCGGCATCGAGCATCCGGAGGGTTCCGATGCACTCGCCGGAGGCCGGGATGACGTTGGCTGCGTGGCCGGCGTTGATGGCGCCCCAGACCAGGGCGACGCCGGCGCGGGGGTCGAGCCGGCGGGACAGTGCCGCCGGGACCTCGGTGACGACCTTGGCCAGGGCGTAGGTGAGGTCCTCGGACAGGTGCGGCCGCGAGGTGTGCCCACCGCGGCCGCTGAGCCGGACGGTGATCCGGTCGCAGGCGGCGGTGATGGCTCCGTCGCGCAGGCCGACCCGGCCCACCTCGAGGCTGGGGTCGCAGTGCAGGGCGAACACGGCGTCGACGTCGGCCAGGGCGCCGGCGGCGATGAGGCCGAGGGCACCGCCGGGGATGACCTCCTCGGCCGGCTGGAAGAGCAGTCGCACGCCGATGCCGCGCTCGCGCAGCTCCTCGTCGTGGGCGCGCAGCGCGAGGCCGGCTCCGAGGAGCGCCGCGGTGTGCACGTCGTGGCCACAGGCGTGACAGACCCCGCCGCGCTCGCTGGCCCACGGGACACCGCTCCGCTCGGCCACCGGGAGGGCGTCGAGGTCGGCGCGCAGGGCCACGCGGTATGCCGCCTGCTCGGCTCCGAGGTCGGCGATCAGTCCGGTGCCCGGCAACGGCCGCACCCGGATGTCGGCCTCGGCGAGCCGCTTGGCGACGAGCGCCGTGGTCCGCGTCTCCTCCCCCGACAGCTCGGGGTGGGTGTGCAGGTCACGCCGGATCTCGACGAGCTCGGGTTCGAGCGTGGCGATCGTGTCGCCGAGGGCAGCGGCGAGCCCGGAGGCTTCGGGGATGGTCATGGTGCGCCGATTCTACGGGCCGTAGCCACCGCTTCTGGACGCTCGACAAGGAGAGGCCGGGCCCAGGTCCCCTTGCGTCTGCGGATTCGAGGGCCCTGACCCTCAGATCCGCAGACGCACGCGCAGGAGCTCAGAACGCGTCGCGCGGGACGTAGAGGCCCCACACCTCACGCAGCGCATGGGCGACCTCACCGCCCGTCGCCCGGAGCCGGAGCGCGTCGCGCATCGGGTACAGCACGTTGTCGGTCCCCCGCGCGGCCACCCGGACGGCCTCCAGCGCCGTCTCGACGGCGGCCTGGTCGCGGCCCGCCCGCAGCGCGGCGAGCCGCTGCCGCTGGTCGACCTCGATCTGCGGGTCGACACGCAACGGCTCGTAGGGCTCCTCCTCGTCGAGGGTGTACTTGTTCACTCCGACGACGACCCGCTCACCGCCGTCGATCTCCAGCTGGGTCGCGTATGCCGACCGCTCGATCTCGCTCTTCTGGAACCCCTGCTCGATGGCCGCAACCGCGCCACCCCGGTCCTCGACGGCCTGCATCAGCTCCAGCGCCGCGGCCTCGACGTCGTCGGTCATCGACTCCATGACATAGGACCCGGCGAACGGGTCCACCGTCTTGGTCACGTCGGTCTCGAAGGCGATGATCTGCTGGGTCCGCAGCGCGAGCCGAGCGGCCTTGGCGGTGGGCAGCGCGATCGCCTCGTCGTAGGAGTTCGTGTGCAGCGACTGGGTTCCGCCGAGGACGGCGCCGAGGCCTTGCAGCGCCACTCGGACGAGGTTGACCTCCGGCTGCTGGGCGGTCAGCTGGACGCCGGCGGTCTGGGTGTGGAAGCGCAGCATCAGCGACTTGGGGTTCGTCGCGCCGAACTCGTCGCGCATGATCTTGGCCCAGATCCGCCGGGCGGCGCGAAACTTGGCGATCTCCTCCAGGAGCGTCGTCCGGGCGACGAAGAAGAACGACAGCCGGGGCGCGAAGTCGTCGACGTCGAGCCCGGCCGCCAGCGCGGCCCGCACGTACTCGCGTGCGTTGGCCAGGGTGAACGCCACCTCCTGCACGGGCGTAGCCCCCGCCTCGGCCATGTGGTAGCCCGAGATGGAGATCGTGTTCCAGCGCGGAATCTCCTTGTGGCAGTAGGCAAAGATGTCGGAGATGAGGCGCAGCGAGTGCTTGGGCGGGTAGATGTACGTCCCCCGGGCGATGTACTCCTTGAGCACGTCGTTCTGGATCGTCCCGGTCAGCTGGTCGGCCGGGACGCCCTGCTCCTCGGCGACCAGCTGGTACATGAGCAGCAGCATCGCGGCGGGGGCGTTGATCGTCATCGACGTCGAGATCTCGCCGAGCGGCAGGTCGTTGAAGAGCACGCGCATGTCGTCGACCGAGTCGATGGCGACGCCGACCTTGCCGACCTCACCACTGGCGATCGGCTCGTCGGAGTCGTAGCCCATCTGGGTCGGCAGGTCGAACGCGACGGACAGCCCACCGGTCCCGTTGCGCACCAGCTCCAGGTAGCGCTCGTTGCTCTCGTTGGCCGTCCCGAACCCGGCATACTGCCGCATCGTCCACGGCCGTCCGGTGTACATGTTCGGGTAGACGCCCCGCGTGAACGGGTACCTCCCGGGCTCCCCCAACCGCTCGACCGGGTCGAACCCGGCCAGGTCGTCTGCGGCATACACCGCCTTGATGGGCAGGTCGGACTCGGAGCGCGCAATGACGTCGGGCATGAGCCACAACATAGGCCGTGCGTATGCCGCCCGCTCCGGTCCCGTGGTCAACCTCACCGAGCGCTCAGGGGGCGCTCACCCGGCGCCCCACCGCGTCCTGGAGGACGGTCCCGATCGCGCGGGGGTCCTTGGCGGCATACACGGCACCACCGGTGGCGGCGGTGATCTGGCGCAGGGACGCGAGGTCGGCGGACGGGCCGTACGCGATGGCGAAGACGGTGACCGGGCGGTGGGCGTCGCGTTCGGCGGTCAAGGTGCGCAGGAGCGTCGTGATGCTGATCCCGTGCGGGTCGTCGTTGGCGCCGTCGGTGACCAGGACGACGGAATTGACCCGCGTCGGGTCCCAGGTGGCGCGCATGGTTCGCACGGCGGCGAGGACGGTGTCGTAGAGGCCGGTGTCACCGTTGGGCTTGACCCGGACGCCGGCGAGGGCCTGGGCCAGCCGGGCTCGTCCACTCGTCCCATCGGGACCGATCCCGAGGGGGACGGGTCGGACGAGCGTGCGGTAGTCGGTGGTCCGGGTGAGGTTCGTTGAGAACGTCCACAGCCCAGCCACCGTGCTGTCCGGATAGACGGCGAGACCGGTCGTCAGCGCCATGAGCGCGAGGTCGATCCTCGTCGCCCCCTGCACGCCGGGGACCGGCAGGGCCATCGAGCCCGACACGTCCAGGACGGCGAGCAGCCGGGAGCCGCGCCGGACGGTGGCCAGGGCGTTCGTGGCGCGCGAGACCGCGACAGCGTCCGGCTTCTGCGGAGTGACGGGAGCGTGGTCGAAGCCCTTCTGCGCGGTGAGGACAGCAGCGGGTATGCCGCGTACGTCACGGAACCCCTGGGCGGCCAGCAGCCGCCGGCCCGTGTCGCCGGTGAGCGAGGAGAGCAGCGCGGAGGCCTGCTGGCGCTTGGCGCGGTCGGTGGTCAGGGTGACGAACGGGTAGTCGGCAACGAAGGAGGTGCGGTCGCCGTAGGCCACGGCCACCGGCGAGGCGGCGTTGTCCCGGTTGTGCAGATAGGCCTGTTGCTCCGTCGTCGGGACGATGGTGGGGACCGTCTTGGTCCGGGCAAGGGCGTCCTCGAGCCCGGTCCCGACGTCCACGTTGGCGGTGCGGACGAGGGCGGCAAGGGAGACGGCAGCGGTCGGCGAGCCCGACAGGTCGGTGAGCAGTGCGCTGACCGCCGCGGCCGAGCTCACCGACTTCGCAGGGTCGGGGAAGGCCCAGCGCAAGGGAGCACTGCCCGAGCTGGGGGGCAGAAGCTCGGCCAGCCGCAGCAGCGTGCTGGGCGGGTGGAGCGCCACCGCCGACCGCTGCGGCACGGCAAGGACGTACGGCGAGGTCGCGAGCGAGCGCCCCTGCACCGGGGCGGCGTTCTTCGGTGCGGTCATCCGGGCGATCCATGCGGAGGAGTCAGGGATCCACACGTCCGGACGGCTCACCGTGTTTCCGGTCAGGAGGGCCAGGGTGTCGGTCAGGTCGGCTGGGCGCACGACGGGCGCGGGACAGGCCGCTCCGTCGGTCGCTCTGGCCCTCCCGACATCGAGTGTCTGCTCCACGACCTGGCTCACGACAGGAGCGATCTCCGGACTGGCCATGATGGTGAGGGGCGAGCTCCAGGACGG
Source organism: Intrasporangiaceae bacterium (assembly GCA_021324575.1). Taxonomy (GTDB): domain Bacteria; phylum Actinomycetota; class Actinomycetes; order Actinomycetales; family Dermatophilaceae; genus Nostocoides. Next base: position 9,329 of record JAJPIW010000046.1, read on the forward strand.
GCACTCCGAGCTGCCGGTGACCGCCGCGCTCGTGGCAGCGGTCCGCGTCCCGGGCAGGACGACCGCGGTGACGACGGCTGCGGCCACGAGTCCCGTACCCAGAGCGCCTGCCACGAACGCCGCGACCGGGGGTCGACCGTCTCGATCGCGGGTGATGTGTCTCGGTCCAGATCGGATGGGTCGGAACACGACGGCTCCTCGGCTCGGGGTGGGTGCTGCGGTCCTCACCTGGTACAGACGCTGCCCGGGCCGCTCAGATACCTCCTCGAGCGATAAATCTGGAGGTTGGCTGCCGTCAGCACATGTGGACAGGCTGCTTTGTCTGCTCGAGCACGCTCATCCACAGGTCCCCGTCGGGTGCGACCTGGTTGCGCTCGGAGGTGACGAGCGAGATCGGCACGTGGATGGCCCGGTTGTGCCGTCGGCCGACGACCATGTCGGTCCGCCCCGCCATCCCCGCGTGCACGGCAGCCTGGGCCAGCCGCAGGCAGCAGACTGCGTCGTGCGGCTCGGCCCGCACCGACCGGATCGAGTAGCTCGGTTCGATGTACTTCAGAGTCAGGGGGCTGCCCATCGCGACGAAATGCCGGCCGATCGCCTCGCGGAGGTGGAGGCCGACGTCGGCGAACCGCATGTTCCCGGACTCGTCGGTCTCAGTGCTCCCCTCGAGGAGACCCTGGCCGGCACCCTCGGCGACGACGACCACGGCGCTGCCGCGCTCCTTGACCCGCTGGTGCAAGGAGGCGAGCAGACCGCTCGGCCCATCGAGCTGGAACGGAACCTCGGGGATGAGGACGAAGTCGGCGTCCTGGTTGGCCAGCGCGGCGTAGCACGCGATGAAGCCGGAGTGCCGCCCCATCAGCTTGACGAGCCCCACACCGCCGATCGAGGACTTCGCCTCGACCATGGCGACGCTGATCGCCTTGGCTGCCTGGCTGAACGCCGTGACGAACCCGAAGCTCTGGCCGATGAACGGGATGTCGTTGTCGATCGTCTTCGGTACCCCGATGACACCGATCTCCAGCCCCCGTCGCGCGATCTCCTCGACCAGCCCGGAGGCCCCCCGCATCGAGCCGTCGCCCCCGATGACCAGGAGGATGTCGATCCCCAGCTCGACGAGCCGGTCGACCATCAGGACGGGGTCCTGCGACCCGCGGGAGCTGCCGAGCACGGTTCCGCCGTGCTGGTTGATGTGGTCGACGGACTCCGGGGTCAAGGTCGCCGGTTCCGGGCCGGAGGCGGTCAGCCCCAGGTAGCCGTTGCGGAAGCCGGTCACCGTGGGGATCCCGTAGTGGAGCGCAAGCTCCATGACGATGCCCCGGATGACGTCGTTCAGCCCTGGGCACAACCCGCCGCAAGTGACCACCCCGACCGTCGTCGCACCCGGCTCGAAGAAGAGCCGGCGCCGGGGTCCGCCCGGCTCGAAGCTCGGCCAGGCCGGCGCCGTGCCGTCGAGCCCGGCCAGCTCGGACACCGTGTCGTGGTAGAGGACACGGTCGTCCTCGCTGACGTAGTGCTCGTTGGTCCGGCGCCCCCCGATGAAGCCGGCGAGCGGGGAGTCAAAGCGCGGGTCACCGAGCCGGGAGACCCGCAGGTCCTGGAGATCAGCCATGACCATCAGCGTCACACCCTCGCGTGACAGCCGTGTATCGCCCGTGCAACAGAGCCGTGCACACCGCCCAGCCCAGATCAGCTGCGCGCTTGGCTGGCGTCCCAGCGCTCGGCGATGCCGGCCATCTCCTTGATGATGAACTGGAGGAACTCCACCGAGGTCCGGACCCGACGCCCGGCCGGGCTGTCCGGACCGCCCACCGCACCGATCCCGTCAGCGAAGGCACTCGCGAGACGCCCATAGACCTCATCGGTGCTCAGCAGGGTGTCGTGCCACTGGTCGTCGGCGATGACATAGACGTCCTTGCGGGTGCCTGCCTCGCGCTCGCGGTGGATCATCCGCACCTGGGTGAGGTATCGGACCGCGCTGGAGATCGATGCCGGGCTAAGGCGCAATGCGACGGCGAGCTCGGCCGACGTCATCCGGCCGTCCTCGTCGGCCATGAGCGCCGCGAAGACCCGAGCCGGAACACGTTGCATGCCCAGGGCCGTCAGGGTTGACCCGAGTCGCTCGACGAAGCCTGCGGCGGCGGCCTCGTCTCGAGCGGGTGGGGCGGCGGCCGGGGGTCGGGCGTCAGGATGCGTCATGTCGGATACTTTAGAACATTCAGCATTTTCTGAATAGTGTGTATGCTGCGAAACATGGCACTCGCGATCACGGCCACCGGCCTTCGCAAGACGTTCGGCACCACCACCGCCCTCGACGGGCTCGACCTCACCGTCGAGGAGGGCGAGGTCCACGGCTTCCTCGGCCCCAACGGCTCGGGCAAGTCCACCACGATCCGCATCCTGCTCGGGCTGCTCCGCAAGGACGGCGGCGAGGTCACCCTCCTCGGCCGCGACCCGTGGACCGACGCGCCCGACGTCCACTGCCGGCTGGCCTACGTGCCGGGCGACGTCGTCCTCTGGCCCAACCTCACCGGGGGCGAGGTCATCGACCTGCTCGGCCGGCTCCGGGGCGGCCTGGACGCGACCAAGCGCGCCAAGCTGCTCGAACGCTTCGACCTCGATCCCACCAAGAAGGGCCGGTCGTACTCCAAGGGCAACCGGCAGAAGGTCGCTCTCGTCGCGGCCCTCGCCTCCGACGTGCCGCTCCTGCTCCTCGACGAACCGACATCCGGCCTCGACCCGCTCATGGAGAAGGTGTTCCAGGACTGCCTGCGTGAGGTGCGGGCCGAGGGACGGACCGTCCTGCTCTCCAGCCACATCCTCAGCGAGGTCGAGGCCGTCGCCGAGCGGGTCAGCATCGTCCGCAAGGGCGTCGTCGTCGATACCGGGTCCCTCGCCGACCTCCGCAGCCTGACCAGGTCCACGGTCGTCGCGACCCTCGGGACGCCGCTCGACCTTTCCGCCACGCGTGCCTGGCCCGGGGTCCACGCCGCCGACCTCGACCCGACGAACGCCCAGCGGGTCACGCTCTGGATCGACACCGACCACGTCGGCGAGGTGCTGCGCTCACTCGGCGAGCACGGCATACGGGCTCTCACCTGTCAGCCCCCGAGCCTGGAGGAGCTGTTCCTCTCCCAGTACAAGGACGACCTCGCCGAGGTGTCGCCATGACGGAGCTGGACGGCACCGGACCGCTGCTGCAGCTCGCCTGGCGCCGCGACAGCTGGGTCGTCATCGCCAGTGTCCTCGCCATCGTGCTGCTCGCCTACAGCTCGATGGCCGCGACCCTGAGCCTCTACTCCACCGACGCCGAGGCCCGCGCGGCCGCGGCTCTGATGAGCGCCACCTCCTCGGTGAAGGCCATGTACGGCCCGCTCCCCGCCCTGACCGCCGAAGGCGTCGGCGTGATCAAGACGATCACGATGGGCGGCCTCGGTGCGGCCTTCCTCGCCCACGCCCTCGTCCGGCGGCACACCCGCACCGAGGAAGAGGAAGGCCGTCTCGAGCTGGTCGCTGCCGGGGTCGTCGGCCGGCGGGCGCCCCTCGCCGCTGCCGTCATCCTGGCCGCCTCCGCGGTCCTCTCGACCGGCCTGCTCTGCGCCTTATCTCTCATGTCGCTCAAGGTCAGCCCGGCCGGCTCACTGGCCCTCGGCGTCGTCGTCGCTGTGGCCGGCCTGGTCATGACCGGCGTCAGCGCCGTGGCTGCACAGCTCACGACCACGACGCGCGGAGCAGGTGGAATCGCCCTCGCCCTCCTCGGCCTGGCCTTCATCCTCCGCGCCGTGGCCGACACCTCCGGCATCCCCGTGCTCGGCTGGCTGTCCTTCCTCGGCTGGGCCGAACGAGTCTCCCCGTTCGGCGCCAACCGGCTCTGGATCCTCGCGCCGGCGGTCGTCGCGCTCGCCGTCCTGCTCGCCGTCGCCGATCGGCTCCTCCACCGACGCGACCTCGGCTCCGGCCTCTGGGCGGACCGCCCCGGACCTGCCACTGCCTCCCCCCGCCTGGGGACGCCGCTCGGCCTGGCCTGGCGTCTTCAGCGCGGCGCCCTGGCCGGCTGGGCGATCGGGTATGCCGTGCTCGGCCTTGTCGTCGGCAGCCTCGCCGGGTCGGCCGGTGCGATCGCCTCGGATCCCAAGACGGCGGAGATGCTGCGCAAGATGAGCGGCGGACACGGGTCCGCGACGGACGTCTTCTTCGGGACCGAGCTGCGCTTCGCTGCTCTGGGCGCCGCGGCATACGGGATGTCGGCGGCGCTCCGGCTGCGCTCGGAAGAGGCTCCGGGCCGGGCCGAGATCGTCCTCGCGACCGCGACCACCCGGTGGCGATGGCTGCTCAGTCATGCGCTCGTGGCTCTCGGGGGCGCGACGCTGCTCATGGCCGTCGTGGGAACCGCAGCCGGGGTCAGTGCAGCCAGATCGGGCGTGATCGGCGTGGGTGCCCTGCTCGGGGCCGCGGCATCGACGCTGCCGGCCGTGTGGGTGTCCACGGCCGTCGCCCTCCTTCTCTTCGGACTTCTGCCCCGGCGTTCGGCAATGACGTGGGCCGTCCTTGCCGGGTTCCTCCTCCTGGGGGAGCTCGGCGCGCTGCTGAAGCTGCCCGACTGGGTCCAGGGCATCTCGCCGTTCGCCCACCTCGGCAGCCTGCCCGGCGGCCCCGCGGACCTCGCCGGAGCGGTCGTCCTCGTCGTGATCGCCGGCGGGCTGGCGGCATACGGCGGGGTGGCGTTCGGGCGTCGTGACCTGGTGAGCTGACCGTCCAGGGCGCTTGGGCATCGGCGACCTGGAGCTGTCGAGACGTCGCGATCAACGCCGAAAGATGGGTCCGAGAACTGGGACCAGCGTGCGCCGGACAGGTCAAGGACGCCTCAGCTTGTTAAAGCGCGCGTAAATCTTTCCTGCAAAAGATTAAAGGGATTGTAAAAGTTTGGCCGTTCGCAGGGCCCAACCGACCATGAGTTTCACTCTGCCCGGGCGGCCGTGAGGCCCGGATGTCCTCAGGTGCCGAGCCGCCAGCTTTGAGTCCAACTCAGCGAATCCCATTGATATCTAACACGATTGGCGTCACCCTCGACCGCGAGCCCAGGGTGGCCGAGATGCCCCCTGCCGCTTGGGCCGAGCGCCCGGCCAGCGCTGGCGCTTCCTCCCCGACGGCCCCTTCCTTCGAGGCAGGATTTCCGAGAACTCATGGTGGACCCGGAAGGTGGCTGCTACGGTTCGCGCAGAGGCACTAAAGACGGATTCGGGGCGTCCGTCAATTGCCGACACTCAGGGGCACGCATTAGGGGAGGTCGTGTCATGACGTCGTTGGCGGCACTGGCGAAAGCCAGTCGCGCAGTGAGCCTTCGGGTGCTCCTGCGTCTTGCCGTCATCGTCGCCGCCGCCTTCGTCGGTCTCCTGTTCACCGCCTTCAGCGCCTCTGCCCACGGCCAGCCCCATGGGGCGGCCGGACTCGGGCAGAGCATCGCCCCTGTGACCAACCTGCTCGGGCAGACAACGACGCAGGCGACCAAGGACGTCGTCGCCCCTGTGACGAAGACCGTCACCAACATCGTCGCCCCGGTGGCACCGGTCGCCGCTCCCGTCGCCAAGGTCGCCGCTCCCGTCGCCAAGGTCGCCGCTCCCGTCGCCAAGGTCGCCGCTCCGGTCGCCAAGGTCGCCGCTCCCGTCGCCAAGGTCGCCGCTCCCGTCGCCAAGGTCGCCGCTCCCGTCGCCAAGGTCGCCGCTCCCGTCGCCAAGGTCGCCGCTCCCGTCGCCAAGGTCGCCGCTCCGGTCGCCGCGCCTGCGACCGCTCCGCTGGTCGCCACCACCACGTCGGCCCTGTCCGACAGCGTGGCAAAGACGGTGGGCGCAGTCACAGCTGCAGCCACGAGCACCCTCAGCGCAACTCCGGCCAAGCCGGTCGTCCAGGTGGTTTCACCGATCCTCACGAGTACCGCGAGCGTCGTCGTCGCGACAACCACGAGTGTGACGAACGCGATCGGCGCGGCCGCAAGCCCGGTCCTTGGTGGCGTCGACAGTGGCGTCCTCGCCCCCGTCGAAGTGGTCACCAACCCCGTGACGGGGGTTCTCGCACCGATCGGCAGCGTCATCACTCCCGTGACCGGCGTGATCGCACCCATCGGTGGCGTCATCGACCCCGTCACCGGCGTGATCGCACCCATCGGCAGCGTCGTCGCACCCATCACAGGTGGCGACACGGGTGGCCTGACCAACTTCCCGGCCCCGGGCACCCAGCCCGTGGCGCCTCCCACCGCGACGGTCGGCGGCAGCTTCGTGCCGGGGGTCGGCAGCCTGTCTGCAGCGACTCCCGCGGCGACTGCGGCACTCACGACACCGGCCACGGCCGGGTTCCTTCGGACGACCCTCCGCGCTCCCCAGGTCCTGATCACCACGGCCCGGGCGACTGCGTCGACGGGGTTCTACGGAACCCCCGGTGCGCCTGCCCTGCCCGGCTCTCCACTCCTGCCTGAGGCCCTGGGTGCCGCGGGCGGCACCTCCGCGGGGACCGGCTCCAACTACTTCGGCGGCTCGCCGGCCACCACGGCATACGGCTTCCGCCTCCCACTTCCGCAGGTCTCCGCCGCTCTGGCGATGACGACCTCTGCACTCCTCGGCGCGGACGACCCGCGCCCAGGGAACCGCCCCGACTGATTCTCCCAAGGCGGACAAGCACAGCCCTCTGCTGAGCGGCTGGCTGGTCCGCAGACGCATCCACTCATGGACGTCCATGCCCCATGCCCGGGGCTCTGCTTAGGGAGATTTCGATGAAACACGTAGTCAGACATGGCCTATGGGCCATCGCGCTGGCGGGAGGGGCCATGGCCCTTGGGGTGTCCTCCGCGTCGGCGGAAGAACACCCGGCACCGCCGGTCCTCAGGTCGTTGACGAGCCTTGTCGGCACTGTCACGACCGACGCGACGCAGACCGCTGGTGCGGCCTTCGGACTGGTTCCGGGGACGGCGCCGCACCCGACGGCTGCACCTACCGGCCAGACCCGTCCGGCGTCGGGGGCCAGTGCCTCCGGCGGTGGAACCGCGGGTGCCTCAGGCGCCCCGAAGACCCCCACCCCCGCACGGGTGGGTGCCACTGCCCGCCCAGCCCCGGCCAAGACCACCGCACCGGCCAAGACTGCTGCCGGTACAACTGCCACCACGTCCGCCGGCGGCCGCGCCCCTGCAAAGGCAAAGGTTCGGGCCAGCTCGGCAACCACACCGCGTGCCACTCAGGCGAGCGGCGCCGCTGCGACGCACACCTCCGTGACGCCGGTTGTCCCACCGCGTACCGCAGCCAGCATTGCTCGTTCGAGCGACGCTGCTGTGAGCCACATGACAGGTGTGGCGGCCGCGGGAACTGCCTCCGATCACCTGGCACCCGTGGCGATCCCGGTCACCCCGCCTGCACACCCGGTTCGTCCAATCCTGCCGGTGCTGCCGGGCCTGCCGGGGCTTCCCGAGCTGCCTGGTGCACTCGAGGGAATCGATACGCCCGTGCTACCGGTCCGACCGGGGCAGCCCGGTCTCGAGGTGCCCGGTATGCCGGTTGCGCCGACTCTCCCGGTGGTGCCCACCCACCCGACGCTCCCTGCTCTGCCTGGTGCTCCCGAGGGAATCGACACCCCTGCGCTACCGGTCCCGGGGCTCGAGGCGCCCGGAACGCCAGTGCTTTCGCCGCCGATCGTCGTTCGGTCCGGTTCGGTCCCGTTGCCCGGTGTCGGTGAGGTCCACTGGGGAGTCACCCCCCAAGGCGCCACCATCGGCAAGCACCTACAGGTCGGACCGGTCGACGACACCG